>NZ_JAKSXZ010000143.1 GCF_022829465.1 Methylobacterium sp. J-067 | reverse complement strand
AGTACGGTGTCCAGAACGGCCGGGTGCTCGACACCCAGAAGTTCAACTACACCGCCGCCCAGGTGAACTCGGGTATCCCGGTGAAGACCATCACCAGCACCGACGTCTTCCAGGCGCGCTTCCGCGTCCAGCGCGACTTCTGATCACCAATTGCGATCGGGGTTCTCCAAAGTCCCGATCGTGATGTCCCCGTGCAAAAGGGATAGAGACTGCCCGGCCCCCGTGCCGGGCATTTTTTTACGCGTGGCCCGCCTCGGCGAGATAGGCCCAGGCCGAGGCTTCGTCCTTGAGGTCGAAGGTCTTCGTCTCAACCGGCAGGACCAGCCCGGAGAGCTTGATCATCGCCTCCGCGAAGGCCGGTGCGCCGACGACGACGTAGTGCCGGATATGGGCGACCGAGCGCGCCTTCACGCTGTTGGCGTAGCCGTCGAACTTCGTGCCGAAATCCGAACCCTCGTAGTTCGACATGATGAGGAGCATGTCGATCTTGTCGTGCGTCTGCATGGCCCGATCCGTCACTGCCGACATCCATTCGATGTCCGCCTTGGTGATCGTGTCCTTGATCTCGAAGGCCACGAGATCGGGGCGCGGCGCGTCCCGCTGGATGACCGAGCCGTCCGGTGCTGCGTTCATGTCTCTCTCCCAGTCACGACCGTCGTCGTACCACCTGCGGCCGAATCAGCGCTCGGCGCGCAGGCTGCGGATGAACTTCCGGGCGATCTCCCGCACGGCCTCGTCGTCGCGCGCCTCGCCCTCGGACTTGTCCCAGAGATGCCTGAGGCTCCCGTCGAGCTCGTCCAGCAGCTCCGGATGGCGCTGCGCCAGGAAGCGGATCGTGCCGAAGAGCAGGTGCTCCACGGCCATCTCGCGCCGACGGGCGTCGGCGACCTGATCCAGGGGGGCGGGCGAAGGCTGATCTGTCATCAGCCCCCAACGGGATACGCCGGGGTTGGTTCGATCACGGCGCGACATGCGACGTTTTGGGAAAGGCGGCGCGGCCGGGCGGGATTAAGCCCGGCGAGCGCCCGTTCACTCCTCGGCACGCACACCGTCCCGTCGCCGCTGTCACTCACCGCTGTCGGCCGGCGAGGAGGGGTGTGGCCCATCAACAAACACGAGGAAAACGATGCGTTCACTTGCGTTCGGCGCCATCCTGGTCGCCCTCACCGGCCTGTCGGCCCAAGCCCAGGACGCCGGCGATGTCGCGGCCGGTGAGAAGGCGTTCGCGCCCTGCAAGGCGTGCCACAACTTCCAGAAGAACGGCGTCGGCCCGGACCTGAAGGGCGTCGTCGGCCGCAAGGCGGGCACCTACGAGGGCTACAACTACTCGGCCGCCCTCAAGAACTCGGGCCTGACCTGGGACGAGGCCAACCTGCGCGAGTGGCTGAAGAACCCGAAGGCCAAGGTGCCCGGCAACAAGATGATCTTCCAGGGCATCGCGGACGACAAGAAGCTGACGGACCTGATCGCCTACCTCAAGTCCCAGTCGTAACGGCGCCCGCGCGTGCGACGGCCGAGGCGGGTTGCCATCGCGATCCGCCTCGGCTCGGTTTGCGCCTCAGGCCGCCCGCACCGAGGCCAGGAACCGGCCCATCTCGCCGGCCAACTCCTCCGATTGGCGCGACAGGGCGGAGGCCGCCCCGAGCACCTGGCTCGCCGCCGCGCCGGTATGTTCCGCCGCGCTCGCCACGCCGGCGATGTTGCCGGTCACCTCGCCCGTGCCGGCGGCGGCCTGGGTCACGTTGCGCACGATCTCCTGCGTGGCCGCGCCCTGCTGCTCCACGGCGGCGGCGATCGAGGTCGAGGTCGCGCTGATGTCGCGGATCCGCTGGGTGATGCTGGCGATGGCCGCGACCGCTTGGCCCGTCGAGCCCTGGATCCGCCCGATCTGGACCGAGATGTCCTGCGTCGCCCGGGCGGTCTGCCCGGCGAGCTCCTTCACCTCGGCGGCGACGACCGCGAAGCCCTTCCCCGCCTCCCCGGCCCGCGCCGCCTCGATGGTCGCGTTGAGTGCGAGCAGGTTGGTCTGGCCGGCAATGGAGGAGATCAGCCCCACCACGTCGCCGATCCGCTCGACGGTCTCGCTCAGTTCGTGGACCAGCACGCCGGTCCGGTCGGCATCGGTCACGGCCTGTCGTGCGATGGTCGCGGAGCCATCGACCTGCCGGCCGATCTCCTGGACGGAGGAGCCCAGTTCCTCGGCCGCCGCCGCGACGGTGTTGACGTTGCTCGCGGCCACCTCGGCCGCCGAGGCCACGGCCGAGGATTGCGCGGCGGTCTCGGCGGCGGTGCCGCTCATCGCGCCCGCCGTCTCCTGCAATTCCGTGGCGGAGGCCGAGACCGTCGCGATGATCCCGCCCATCGCGGATTCGAAGCGGTCGGCCAGCTGGCGCATGCCGATCTTGCGCTGTTCCTCGGCGGCGAGACGCGCCTGCGCCGTCTCCTCCTCCAGGTGGCGCATCCGGATGAGCCCGTCCTTGAAGACCCGGATCGCCTCGGCGATCGTGCCGATCTCGGTGGTGGCGCGGTAGGCGGGGATGCGCGCGTCGAGGTCGCCCGCCGCCAGAGCGGTCATGGGGCGGACCACCGAGGCGATGCCGCGGCCGATCCCGCGCACGATCACGATGGCGAGGCCCGCGCAGACGAGGAGGCCGCAGGCCAGCACGCCGAAGACCACCTGCCGCACCTGGGCATAGTCCTCGTCCGACTGGACGCGTGACGCCTCCGCCCCCCGGACGTTGAACGCCACGAGGTCCTGGATCGCCTGCGTCGCCGCGATCTGCAATTCGTTCAGCTTGCCGCCGAGGGTTTCGATGGCCTGGGCCTGCTCGCCGTCGCGGGCGAGCGCCATCACGGGCTCAACCTCGCGGTGATAGGCCGTCCAGGCCGCCTTGAGCTTCTCGAAGGCCTGCCGCTCCTCCGCCGAGTCGACGAGGCCGTCGTACTGGCCGATCAGCTTCTGGATCTTCACGCCGAGATTACCGACCAGGGCGTCCATCTTCAGCCGCGTGCCCATGCCGTCGGCCGTGACCTGCCGGAAGCTGGCGATGGTGTAGCGGGCGAGCGTCGCGTTGATTTCGCCGGCCTTCTGCTCGCTCGGCAGCCAGTTCGTGTTCACCCGCACGAGTTGCGCGTTGATGGACGCGGTCGCCGTGAGGGCGACGCAGCCCATGCCCAACAGGAGCAGGGCGACGACGCTGAATGCAGCGATAAACTGCGTGCGAATGGAGAAGCGTTGCATACGCAGAGGTATCCTGACGACCTCCGCACGATGCGGGGTCGGTTCTGGCGTTCCGCAGCGTCGTACAAACAGATTAAAGACTGATCACAACTTCGGGACCGCATGAACAGAGGCGGTGTCTCGGACGCCACGGCAAGCACTGCCGGTTCGGCGACGGGGCGATGGAGAAACCTGCTTATGCGCCGAGGGCCGCCGAGTTTGCAGTCGTCGCGCTGGCGGCTCGGCCTGTTCACGCTCCTCTACCTCTATCAGGGGCTGGTGGCGGGGTTCGCCCTGACAGCGCTGGCGAACCATTTCGCGGCGGCCGGCGCCACCACGGCGGAGGTCGGCCGCCATCTCGCCCTCGTCGGCCTGCCCTGGGTGTTGCAGCCGCTGCTCTGGGGGCCGGTGATCGACCGCGCCACGCCCCATCGCATGGGGCCGCGCCGCTTCTGGCTCGTGCTGTCCCTGGCCGTCGCGCAGGTCTGCCTCGCGGGCCTCCTTCTCCTCGGGGCGGAGCCGGGGCTCACGGCGGTGAGCGCCGTCCTGTTCCTCCACAGCCTCGCCGCCTCCCTCGCCGATACCGCCACCGACCGCATGATCGCCGGCACCGTGCCGGCCGACGAGTTGGGACGCACCAGCGCGGGCACGCGCGCGGGCTTCGTGATCGGCAGCGCGGCCGGCGCCGCGATCTTCGCGTGGCTTCTCACGACCGTCGGCTTTCCCGGCGCGGCCGGGGCCCTCCTCGCCCTGACCCTGCCGCTGGCGCTGATGCCGATCCTCGTGCGCGAGACTCCGGACGACCAGCTCCTGTCGCTGCGCCGGGACGCCCCAGCGCGGGGGGCGGAGCGGGGGCGGCTCGATGAGTCCTTTCGCTTCGCGCGCGGGCTCCTGGCGTCGTTCCGGGGGCGCGACGCGGCGATCCTGCTGGCGATGTGCTTCGCCATCGATTTCGGGCTGGCGCTGTTCCAGGTGCCGTTCGCCGTCGCCCTGGTGCAGGTCCATGGCTGGGACGCGGACGACCTCTCCCGCCTCCAGGCCGGGCTCGCGCTGCTCGGCGGGACGATCGGCGCGGCGGGCCTCGGCGCCGCCGTCGACCGGATCGGGCCGCACCGGGCCCTGCGCGGCCTCCTCGTCGCCTGCGCGGTGGCGTTCGGGGGCGCGGGGGCGCTGATCGGGGCCGGGTGGGAGCCCGTGGCGGGGCCCGTCATCCTGGGGCTCGCCAGCGTCGTGCCGGCCCTCCTCTACGTCGCGCTGCTGCCGACCGTGCTGCTGGCGAGCCGCACGGGACAGGCCTCGGCGACGCAGTTCCAGGTCTACATGGCGGCGATGAACTTCGGCGACGTGGCCGGCTCGGCGCTGGCAGGCCCCTTCGCCGCCGGGGTCGGCTCGACGCTCACCGCCGCCGCCGTCGCGGCGCTGTTCCTCGCCTGCGCCGTCCGTGGCGTCCCTGCGCGCACGTAGACGCCAAACCCCGTCTGTGGTCTCATCCATTCGCGTTTCATCTGGCTTGGGTCATGGAGCTTCGGCATCTCCGGTATTTCACCGCCGTGGCGGAGCACCTGAGCTTCACGGCGGCCGCCAACGCCCTTGGCGTCTCTCAGCCGCCCCTGAGCCAGCAGATCCGCGATCTCGAACTCGAAATCGGCGTGAACCTGTTCGAGCGGACGAGCCGGCGGGTGGCCCTGACGGCGGCGGGAGAGGATTTCCTGCGCAATGCCAGGGCGATCCTCGTCCAGGCGGCCGACGCCGTGGACCGGGCGCGCACCATCGGCACCGGCACCGCCGGCATCCTCAACATCGGCATGACGAGTTCGGTGCTGGTCGGCCCCCTCGGCTCCCTGATCCGCGCCTTCGAGGAACGCCACCGGGGCGTCGACGTGCGCATCCACGAGATGTCGCCGGGCGATCAGATCGCGGCATTGAAGGCGCACCGCACCGACCTCAGCTTCCTGCGCAGCCCGCCCGACGATCCCGACCTGACCGGCGAGGTCGCATGGCGGGAAGGGCTCTGCGTCGCCCTGCCGGTGGGGCATCCCCGCGCCTCGGGGCGCAGCGTCCCGGTGGAGATCTTCCGCACCGAGCGGCTGATCTCCCTGCGCCTCGACAGCTCGCGCTTCGCGGAGGAGATCCACCGAGCCTGCGTCGCGCGGGGCTTCACCCCAGTCATCTCGCAGCAGGTGCGCGAGGCCTCGTCGCTCGTCAGCCTCGTCGCCGCCGGGTTCGGGCTCGCCATCATCCCGGAATTCGTCGGGCGCCTGAACCATCCCGGCGTCATCGTCCTGCCCTTCGATCCGCCGTTCCTGTCGGCGGATGTCCACGCCCTGCACCATCGGCGGAAAAGCCCGGTGGTGGACACCTTCCTCGCCCTGCTCCGCGCGGAGGCCCCAGACCTGGCCGCGCGCTTCCAGGGCGCATGACCCTTCCGCCAAACCTATCAATCGAGCCGAACAACATATTGGACCAAGGCTCGATGGCCGGCTTATCATCGTCTGGGACGGGGGATCACGCCATGGTCCCCCGCCGTCCCGTCCGGGATCGCCGACGCTTCTTCCAAGGCTCGACACGGGGCCGGTGAGGCTTCACGCGGCGCGGCGCACACGAGAAGGCCCGGCAACAGGGCTGCCCCACCACCAGGGAGACACGCGATGTACGCACACGTGGAAGCGGCCGGGATCAGCGCCGCCGTGTCGGACGGGCCGGAAACCGTCGTCATCAAGCCGGGCTACGATCCCGACCTCGTCAACGAGGACCTTGCGCCGCTGCGCAAGCAGACCTGGGGCACCTACAACATCTTCGCCTTCTGGATGTCCGACGTGCACAGCGTCGGCGGCTACGTCACCGCCGGGAGCCTGTTCTCCCTCGGCCTCGTGAGCTGGCAGGTGCTGATCGCCCTCCTCGTCGGCATCGTGATCGTGCAGTTCTTCTGCAACCTCGTCGCCAAGCCGAGCCAAGTCACCGGCACCCCCTATCCCGTGATCTGCCGCGCCTCCTTCGGCGTGATGGGCGCCAACATCCCGGCGATCATCCGGGGGCTGATTGCGGTGGCGTGGTACGGCATCCAGACCTACCTCGCCTCGGCGGCGCTCACGGTGGTCGCCCTGCGCTTCTACCCCGAGCTGATGCCCTACGCGGACGTGGCGCGATACGGCTTCGCGGGCCTTTCGGCTTTGGGCTGGTCCGCCTTCATGACCCTCTGGGTGCTGCAGGCGCTGGTGTTCTGGCGCGGGATGGAGGCGATCCGCGTCTTCATCGATTGGGCGGGGCCGGCGGTCTACGTCGTCATGATCGCGCTCGCCGCCTACCTCGTCGCCAAGGCCGGCTTCGACCGGATCGGCCTGAACCTCGGCGCCGTGAAGTACACCGGCTGGGACGCGCTGCCGGTGATGATCAACGCCGTCGCGCTGGTCGTGTCCTACTTCTCCGGCCCGATGCTGAACTTCGGCGACTTCTCCCGCTACGGGTCGAGCTTCGCGGCGGTGAAGAAGGGCAATTTCTGGGGCCTGCCGGTGAACTTCCTCGGCTTCTCGCTCCTCACCGTCATCACCGCCTCGGCCACCGTCCCGGTCTTCGGCCACCTCATCACCGATCCGGTCGAGACGGTGAGCCGCATCGACAGCACCTTCGCCGTGGTGCTCGGCGCCCTCACCTTCATGACGGCGACGATCGGCATCAACATCGTCGCGAATTTCGTCTCGCCGGCCTTCGACTTCTCGAACGTCTCGCCGCGCCGCATCTCCTGGCGGATGGGCGGGATGATCGCGGCCGTGGCCTCGATCTTCATCACGCCGTGGAACCTCTACAACAATCCGGCGGTGATCCATTACACGCTGGACGTGCTCGGTGCCTTCATCGGCCCGCTGTTCGGCATCCTGATCGCCGACTTCTACCTCGTGAAGAAGGAACAGGTCGTCATCGACGATCTCTACACGATGAACCCCGCCGGCACGTACTGGTACCGGAACGGTTACAACCGCGCGGCGATCGCGGCGATCGTGCCCTCGGCCTTGATCCCGGTGCTCTGCGTGATCCTGCCCGGCCTGGAGAGCGTCGCGAACTTCACGTGGTTCATCGGCTGCGGCCTGGGCTTCGTGCTCTACGCCCTCATCATGCGGCGCCGCCCGGCGTCGGTTGCGCGCCCCGCCTGAGAGACGAGACCCCGATGCGGATCCTCCTGCTCAACCCGAACACCAGCGTCTCGGTCACCACCCTGGTGGCCGACCGGGTCGCGGCGGTGGCGGGCGACGCGGCGACCTTCGTGCCGGTGACGGCCCGCTTCGGCGCCGCCTATATCGCGAGCCGCGCGGCCCTGGCCATCGCCGGACACGCGGCCCTCGACGCCTTCGCGGAGCATGCGGCGGGGTGCGATGCGGTCTTCATCGCCTGCTTCGGCGATCCCGGCCTCCTCGCCCTGCGCGAGATCTCGCCGGTGCCGGTGGTGGGGATGCTCGAAGCCTCCTGCCTCGAAGCGCGGCACGGCGCGGGCCGCTACGGCATCGTCACGGGCGGTGCCCTGTGGAAGCCGATGCTGGAGGAGATCGTCGCCGGGTTCGGGCTCGGCGACGGCCTCGCCGGCATCCGCACGGTGGAGCGCACCGGCGGGGAGATCGCGAGGGACCCGGACGGGGCCCTGGCGGCCCTCGCGGCGGCCTGCCGCGACTGCGCGGAGAAGGATGGCGCCGAGGCGGTCATCCTCGGCGGCGCGGCCCTGGCCGGCTTGGCGTCCCGGCTGCAGCCGCAGGTGCCGGTGCCGGTCCTGTGCTCGGTGGAGGCGGGCGTGCGGGCCTGCCTCGCGGTGGCGCGCGCGCCCTACGCCCGCCCGGCCCCCGTCACCATGGAGACCGTCCATCTCGCTCCGGCGCTCAGTACGCTGCTCGGCTAGGCCGTCATCCCAAGATATTTGATGTCCCGATCTTTTCCGAGGCGCGAAGGCAACAACTTGTAAACGCCTGCTGGCCGTAATGTAGACAGTATTGTACTCGTCTAGCACTTGCGGAAACTTAACCATGATGGGGCCGAAGGTCGGAGGGGCATCTCTCGTCTGGCGGGCCGTCACGGACCCGGCCGAACTCTGGCGCCTCAAGCCGGACTGGGATGCCCTGTGGCGCGTGGCGGACGGCGCCCACGTGCAGACGGAGCGGGCCTGCTTCCATGCGTGGCACAATGACAAGGACCCGTCTCCCCGCCGGCTCTGCGCCCTCACCGGCTGGCAGGACGGCCGGCTCGTCTTCCTCTGGCCGCTGGTGATCCGGCGGCGGCACGGGTTGTGGAACCTCGCCTCCCAATTGGGCCCGCAGGCCGCCGAACTCACCGCCGTGCTCACCGAGCCGGGGCCGGAGCGCGAGGCGCGCACCCAGGCCGCCTGGGACTTCCTGCGGCAGACCGGGCAGGCCGACATCGTCTGGCTCGACTACATCACCCTCGGCTCGCCCCTCCACCACGTCATGACGGAATCCGCCGACAGGCGCGGGCAGGCCGGGGCGAACCCGGATGTCGCCCCCTACCTGCGCTGGGACGAGGGCACCGGCTGGGCCGAATACTATGCATCCCTCAGCGCCTACACGCGCAAGATGCAGAACAAGAAGCATAGGGGTCTCGCCAAGACCGGTGAGGTGACGTTCGAGGCGGCGTCCGATCCGCAGCGGCGCTCCGCCCTCGCGGGCTGGCTCCTCGAACAGAAGCGCCATTGGGCCCGCAAGACCGGCAAGGACGGCCCCTGGCTGACGGCGCCGGAATACGACCGCTTCCTGCGTGAGCTGGCCGGCGATCCCGGCGCGAAGGATTGCGTCGTCTACACCCTGTCGGTGAACGGCGCGGTGATCGCCGCGCTCCTCGCCAGCGTCGGCACCCGCCACGTGGACTGGATCATCGCGGCCTTCGATCCCGCCTGGGGGCAATACTCGCCCGGCTTGCTGTTGAACGAGTATTGCGTGCGCTGGGCGATGGAGCGCGGGCTGGCGGTCGAATTCGGGCGCGGCCTGGAGAACAACAAGAGGTTCTGGAGCCGGGGAATCTGCCACGACGTCCTCTGCTACCGCGTCCCGGTCTCGCGCCGCGGCGCCCTGGTCGAGGCGGCGCGGCATCGGTGGGCTCAGGCGCGGGCCCTCGGCGGCCTCGTCTTCGGGGATGTCCCCGTCGAAGCCGGCGAGGTCCCCGCCGCCGAGGCGCCGGTCGGCTCCGAGCCTAAGCCGGCTTGACGAACTTGCACTTGCCCCGCTGCGACCACGGCCCCTCGACGCCCTGCTCGGCGCAGAAGGCATCGACGGCCCGGGTCACGCCGGGGAAGCGGCCGCCGAGGCGGTCGTAATCGTCGGCGATGAGCAGGCCGCCCGGCCGCAGGATTGGCCACCACGCGCGCAGATCCGCCACGACGGAGGCCTCCTCGTGGCCGGCATCGAGGTGGATCACGTCGGCGGCGACGCCGCGCAGCCGCAGGAGTTCGGCGGCGTTCACGGAATCGAGCGGCAGCGGTAGCACGCGCCCGGTCATGCCCTCGCGCACCACGTTGGCGAGGAAGGTGCGGTAGAGGCTGGGGAAGCCGTGCTCGGTGGCGAGTTCCGCGAAGAGGGATACATCGGCCCAGTGATCGACGGCGCCGAGCCACGTATCGACGGCGATGACCGTCCCCTCGACGCCCTGCTCGGCCATGGTGCGGGCGAGGTAGAGAGCGCTCGCCCCCTTCCACGTGCCGATCTCGACGACGACTTGAGGGCGGAACTCGCTCACGGCTTCCGCGAGATAGGGGTGCACGCTGCGCCAGCCCTGCAGGTCGAGGGGGCGGAGATCCGCCGGGGGATCGGCGAACGGGTCGCGTCCGTGCCAGAGGGCGGCGATGAGGTCCTGTCGGGTCATGTCTCGCTTGGGATCAGGTGTTGGGCATAGAGCGCCTCGCAGCGGTCGAGCCACAGGTCGCGGGTGAAGAGGCGCAGGACCCGCGCGCGCGGGACTGTCCGGGGGATCGCCAGAGCCTCGCCGAGGGACGCGGCCAGCGCGTCGTCATCGCCGCAGCGGACGAGGCGGCCCGCCTCGCCGACGACTTCGGCGGCGGCGCCCCTGGCGAAGCCCGCCACCGGCAGGCCGCAGGCCATCGCCTCGACGGCGGCGAGGCCGAACGGCTCGTCCCAGCAGGGGGTGAACAGGAACACCGACGCGCGGCCGATCTCCGCCGCGAGATCCGGGCCGGCGAGATGGCCGCCGTAGCGGATCGCCCCGCCGAGTGACGGCGCGATTCGCTCCGCCCAGTAATCCGGCTCCTCGATGGGGCCGAACAGGGTGAGGGCGAGGCCCGCGCGTCGCGCCGCCGCGATGGCGTGATGCGCCCCCTTCACCGCCGCGAGCCGCGCGCACCAGACGGCACTGCCGTCGCCTTGCGCGACGAAGGGCCAGGCGGCCGGATCGATGCCGTTGTGGAGCACAGAGGCACCCGGCGGCGGGCCTTCCGGCCACCAATCCCGCAGCAGCGCGGCCGAGGTCGCGGTGATGCGGTGCCCCGGCACGGCGCTCGCGTGAACGAACCAGCGCAACGCGTCGTAGGGCGGCACGTGCAGCGAGGTGACGGTCGGCGTCGCCGCGAGACGCCGGGGCTCCAGCGGCAGGCGGCTCAGGCTGTTGTTGTGCAGGACGTCGAACCCGCCCGCCGCGATCCCGTCGCAGGCGGCGGCGTATCCCCCGTCGAGATGCGCCCTAAGGCCCGCGTCGCCCCGGTGTTCGAGACCGGGAAAGCGAGCCTCCTGATGGACCGGGATCACCGGATCGCGGGCGAAGCGCGGGTCGCTGTCGCCGGAGGCGAACAGCACTACGTCGTGGCCGCGCGTGCTCAAGCCCTCGGCGAGGTGCCAAGTATAGGATTCGAGCCCCCCCGCGAAGGGCGGGGCGATCGGGTGGCGGAGATGAGCGAGGAGCGCGATCCTCATGCCGTCAGGGCGGCCTCCCGCGCCTCGATGGCCCGGATGACCGAGGCGGAGTTCGTATAGGGCTGGTCGCTCTGCTGGCCCGTGAGGGCGAGGTCGGCGGCGTCGGGGCGGCGCAGGATCGTGATCGGCCGGTCGGGCGTGTCGTCGATCAGGCCCATCACGCGGAACGCGTAGAGCCAGTGGCCCATGGTGCGGTAGCCCCACTTGGCCTCGAACAACTCGGCGTTGCGGACCACGCTGTCGAGATGGTGGACCGGCGGCATGTGGTGGGGGTGGTACTGGTGATAGGCCCGCGCGCCCTTCGTCCAGGCGATGGGGATGCCCTGCGTGTCGAGGATCTTGCCGAAATCGGTGTCCTCGCCGCCATAGCCGACATAGCGCTCGTCGAAGCCGCCGGTGGCCGCGAAGGTGGTGCGGCGGATCGCGAAATTCAGCGACCAGAAGCAGCGGTAATCCCGGCAGATCTCGATGCCGGAGGCCGGGGGGCCGCGCCGGTCGGAATGCCGCTCGGCGACCCCGTCGAGATCGGGGTAATCCCAGGCGCCGGCCGTCGCGCGCTCGGGCAGGTGCAGCACCTCGCCCATCATGAGGCCGTCGAGCTCATCGAGGGCCCGCGCGTAGTCGGTGACGAAGTCCGGCGCGGGGATGCAATCGACGTCGAGGAAGGCGACAATGTCCCCGCTCGCCGCCGCCACGCCCTGGTTGCGCGCCGCCGCCAGGGGGAGTTCCCGCCCCGGCACAAGGATCTGGCGTACGGGGAAGCGCGTCTCCGGCAGGTCGTAGGGCGCGTCCTGCATCACCGCGACGATGAACTCGACGGGGGGCTGGCTCTGGCGTTCGAGGCCGAGCAGCACGTTGCGCAGGTGCGCCGGCCGGCCCTTGGCAAGGGTCACGACGGAAACGGTGGACATGCGGGCCTCGGGCTCCGATGGGGGCGGGCAGGGGGCGGTCATTCGGCCGCGACGGAGTGGAGCGGGGCCGCCTCGGCCCCGTCCCAGAGGGCGTCGGTGAGGCCTTCGAGCCAGGAGGCGGCGTGCGCCGCCGCGTCCGGCGCGTAGAGGCTGCGCAGGGCGGTGCCGTCGAGGCCCCGAGCGCGGTCGAGGAGATCGCGCCAGCCCTGGAGGTCGCCCGGCCAGACGGGGGCCTGCACGGCGGCCCCGAGACGGACCAGCGCCTCGGCCTTGCGGGTCTGCTCGGCGAAGTAGCGCCATTCGGGCATCACGACGAGGCGCCCGCCGACGCGGGCGACCTCGTGCACCGTGTTGTCGCCGGCCGAGGCGATCACGATGTCGGCCGCCGCGAGGTAATCCGTGACGGAGGGCACCCAGCCGAGCTCGCGCAGGTTGGCGAAGTCTGTCTCGTGGCCCTCGCGATGGGTCGGGCCGAGGGTGAGCCAGAGGGCGTCCGGCGCGGCGCGGGCCGCGACCGTCAGCGGCGCGTAGGGCGTGCCGCTGCCCCCGCCGCCGGTCACGGCCACGACGATCTCCCGCGCGGGATCGAGGCCGAGCCGCGCCCGCGCCTCGGCGCGCTCCGGCACGCGGTCGACGCTGGTGCACAGGCCGCCGCTGTAGAAGGTCTTGGCGCGCAGGCCCGCCGGGTAATCGTCCTGCTCCAGGCGCTCGTCAAAGGGGGCCAGCATCCCGACGCAGGCCTCGTAGGCGCCGACATGGCCGATATCGGAGCGGTCGCCATGCATGCGGATCTGCACGGCGGGCACGCTGGCGATGCGGGACAGGAGCGCGATCTCCGCCGAGACATCGACCACGAACAGCCCGACGCCCCGGTCGTCGAGATGGTCGAGGATGGTCCGCATGGTCCGGCGCATGGGGGTGAGGCCCAGCGGCACGCAATGCATCACCTGCGGCGTCGGCTCGGCATAGAGCCGTGGGGTCGGCACGGCGGCTCCGATCATGTTCGGCAACGGCACGATCTCGATGTCGCGGGAAAAGCCGTCGAACAGGCTCGGATCCGCCGTCAGCACCGAGACCGGGCGCTCGCGGGCGAACTCGCTCACCACCGCCCTGGTGCGGTTGGCGTGGCCCCGTCCCTGGTGGTGGACGAAGAAGGCGATGGGCTTGGTCATGGGGCTCGCGGTCAGGAGAACAGGGCGTCGGGCCGCAGGGCGGCGGCGATCTCGGCCTCGGTCGGAGGGCGGATCGGGCGGATTGCGGAGGCGTCCTCGTCCCAGGCGATGAGGCCGGCGTCGCGGAACTGGCCAAGCCAGTAGGTCATGCACCAGCGCCCGTGGCGGGCATGGAAGCGCGCCGCGTTCGCCAGGATAGGCGTGAAATGCTGCAACGGCGGCACGTGGACCGGGTGATGCTGATGGTAGGCGCGGGCGCCCCCGACCCAGAAAGTCGGCAACCCCGTCGCGGCGAGCCGCGCGGCGAAATCGGTCTCCTCGCCGCCATAGCCGTCATAGGCCTCGTCCATGCCGCCGACCGCGCGCCAGTCCGCCGCCGCCACCGCGAAGGACAGCCCCCAGAGCTGGCCGGCATCGGGTTCCGGCCGGAGGCCCGAGGCGGGCGGCGCCGGCCGGGCGGGATGGGCCTGCGCAAGCCGGTCCAGGGTCGCCGGATCGTGGGCCGACGCGCCGGGCGGCAGGTAGACGACTTCACCCAGCAGCAGGCCCCGCGCGGTGGCGGCGGCCTCGGCATAGGCCGCGACCAGCGTCGGCGAGGGGATGCAATCGACGTCGAGGAAGACGAGCAGGCCGTCGGACGCGGCGTCGGCGGCGCGGTTGCGGGCCGCCGCCAGGGGCATCCGCTCGCCGGGGACGATCACATGGCGGACCGGGCAGCCCAGATCGGGCAGGTCCGGCGCCGGCTCCGGCTGCATCCAGGCGATGACGAGTTCGTGCTGGCGCAGGGTCTGGCCCGCGAGGCCGCGCATGAGGTTGCGCAGGCACTCCGCCCGGCCCCGCACCAGGGTCAGCACGCTCGGCGCGGCGTCAGCCGACATGCGCCAGCATCCGCCGGAAATGCGAGACGCCTTCGATGATGCCGCGCGCATGGGTCCGGCGGGCGACGTAGGAATGCTGGAGGGCGGCGTTGCTCGCGAGGTCGTCGGAATAGTTCGCCACGATGATCGCCTGGGTGCGGACCCGCAGCATCTCGATGTCGTTGCCGGAATCGCCGGCCACGAACACCGCGTGCTCCGGCAGGGCATAGAGCGCGCGGACGTGATCGACGGCGGTGCCCTTCGAGGCGGCGGCCGGCAGCACGTCGAGATAGCGGCCGTGGCTGTGGATGACGCGGGCGGGAAGCCCCGCCTCGTCCAGCAGGTCCCGCACCCGCCGGGCCACCGCCGCGTCACCGAAATAGCTGAGCTTCAGCGCCCGCTGTTCCAACGGACCCTGGGGGACGAGCCCGTCGAGGCCGCACAGGGCGTCGTGGACCCCCGCCCGGTCCCATCCGGCGGAGATGGTCTGCCGCCAAGCGAGGTCCACCGTGTAGGTCACGCCGTTCCCGTCGAGATGGTAGATCTCGGAGCCGACCGACGTGATCATCACCTGCGGCCGGGGGCTCTCCTGCTGCTCCAGCACCGCCATGGCGCTGTGGAAGGAGCGGCCGGTGGCGACCCCGAAGGCGAGCCCGGCCTGCCGGCTGCGCCAGCGGCGGAAGATGCCGAGGGCCGCCTCGCAGCCGATCAGCGTGTTGTCGATATCGCAGACGAGGAGCTGCCGCGTCGGCGGCGCGACGGGTCGCGGGGCCAGCAGATCCCGCAGCAGCCCATGGTAGCGCGCGGCGTGCCGATCCCAATCGTAGGTCGCCGCAGCCCGCGCGCCGCCGGCCACGCAGCGCGCGTAGAGGGCGGGATCGCCGAGGATCCGCAGGCAGGCGGCGGCGATGGCGCCGGGGGCGCGGGGATCCACCAAGAGCCCGTTGCCGCAGGTCTCGACGATGTCGTTCGGCCCGCCGCTGTCGGTGGCGACCAGCGGCAGGCCGGCGGCCGAGGCTTCCAGCAGGGTCAGGCCGAAGGGCTCGTTGAGGGCCGGGTTGACGAACACGCCGCCCCGGTCGCGGGCATAGGCGTAGATCGCCGGCACGTCCTCCGGCCGGTGGGTCTTGGGGTAGGCGACGCGGCCGTACAGGTCGTAGCGGTCGATGAGGACCAGCAGGTCGCGCATCGTCTCGGCCATGTCGCCGTCGAGGGCGTCGATGTCCTCGCGGGTGCCGGCGACGATCACGAGGTTGGCCCGCGCCCGGAGCGCGGCACTCTCGCCATAGGCCCGCACCAGCGCCGCGAGATTCTTTCGGGCGACGGGCCGTGCGAGGGCGAGGATCGTGGGCTTGGCCGGGTCGTGCAGGAAGCGGTCGATGGCGGCATCGACGCGGGGATGCGGACGGGCCGCCGCGAAGCGGGCGAGGTCGCTGCCGGGGGGCAGCACGCGGACCCGGCCGGGATCGTAGGTATCATAGCCCGCGTATTGCACCTCCGCCTCGTCCCGCGAGGAGGCGATGACGAGGTGGGCCCGCGCCAGGGCGTCCTCCTCGGTGGCGATGCGGCGGGCGAGATCGGGGCGCACGGGGGACGCGCCCAGCATCATCGCCTTCACCTGCCCGAGGGAATGGGCGGTGAACACGAAGGGGATGCCGAGGCGATCCTCCACCAGGGCCGCCACCGTGGCCGCGTCCGCGTAATGGGCGTGGATGAGATCGGGGGCGCAGTCCTGCGCGGCGATCCAGGCGACGAGGTTGTCCGCGAAGCACGCGACCTCGGCGTGCATCTCTTCCTTCACCCGGTATCCCGGGGACGCGCTCGCGAGCCGCACGAGCGTGGCCTTGTCGGAGAGCCGCTCTTCGGGCACGGCGTAGGCGGCGCCGAGCGGGCCGGTGAACCGGCGGGTCGCCACCACGATCCGCGTCACATCGCGATCCTGCGCCGAGGCCGCGACGAGATCGAGCAAGTACCGGATATGGCCTCCGGTATCGGCGGTGAGGCCGTAGACGACATCGTCGCCGCGCAGGCAGCCCTGCAGGGCGATGTGCAGGACGAACATCAAGCGGACGCTTTCACACGTCTCCGACGACTTAACCTATGTAAAGAGCACCCCGTGATTCGCGTTGCCCAAGTTGCGCCTAACATTTTTCCTGTTCCCCCAAATCATCACGGCGGCACAGAACGAGTTGTGCACGATCTATGTGTGGCATTGCGAAGCTTGGGCATTGAAATAACTCTTTTTGCGCCATCGGACAGTGCGACAGACTTACCTCGCATCGGTGATTATCCGAGCTTGTCGGCCTTCGAACGGGTGCACGGTCGCGTCGCGCCGGGTGTCCCGGCCGCCCTGGATGCCCTGCAATTGGAAGCACTCCGCCTCCGTCTTGGGTTGTTCGACATCGTGCATTGCCATGGCGAGTTCGCCCATGCGGCGCTGCTCGGGCCGCATCGTCGCCGCAGCCTGACCACGGTGCATTGGCGGGTGGACGAGCTCGACCGGGCGCTGTTCTTCGCGGGGTTTCCCGATTTGCCGGTGGCCGCCATCTCCGCCGCGCAGGAGGCCGGCATTCCGGCGGCGAACCGAGCGGGCGTCGTGCATCACGGCATCGACCGGGACCGCTACGCTTTCTCGGCGCGGCCGGGCGACCACGTCGCCTTCGTCGGCCGGATGACCGACCAGAAGCGGCCCGATGTCGCGATTCGCGTCGCGCGGGCGGCGGGGGTGCCGATCCGCCTCGGAGGCACGATCGACGTCGGCAACCCGGAATATTTCGACCGGCAGGTGAGTCCGCTGCTTGGGCCCGACGCGACCTATCTCGGGCCCGTGGACGACGCCGCCAAGGGCGCCCTCCTCGGCGGCGCCCGCGCCCTGCTGTTTCCCATCGACTGGCCCGAGCCGTTCGGCCTCGTGATGATCGAGGCGATGGCCTGCGGCACGCCGGTCATCGCCTGGAACCGGGGTTCGGTGCCGGAGATCGTCGAGGACGGGGTGACGGGCTTCATCGTGTCGAGCGAGGACGAGGCGGTCGCCGCCCTCGCCCGCGTCGGGGGGCTCGACCGCGCCCTTGTCCGCCGCCGGTTCGAGGCGCGCTTCACCGCCGAGCGCATGGCCCGCGACTACCTCGCCGTCTACCGGCAGCTCCTCGCTGCCTGATGCGCACCGCCCTCCTGGCCTGGGATTATCCTCCGGCCCCGAGCGGTCTTTCGACCGCTGCCCGCGAGATCGCCGAAAGCCTCGCCGAGGCCGGCGCCGAGGTCACGGTCTTCACCCTCGACCGGGCCGGCGAGGCCAGGGCCGGCGGCGTCACCGTCGTCGGGCTCGCCCTGCCGCCCGGCGGGGCGCTGGCGCGGCTGCGCCTGTGGGGATCGGCCGGGCATCTCGCGGCGCCCCTCGCCTTCCGTCGCGCGGTGCTGGACGCCCATGCCCGCGCGCCCTTCGCCATCATCGAGGCGACGAACTGGTACGCGCCGGCCGCGCTGCTCGCGTCCCGCCCCGGCCTGCCGCTGGTGACGCGCAGCTCGACCCCCGCCGCCTTCACCCGCGACCGGGCCACGACGCTGCGCAACCGCCTCGACGGGTGGACGGCCGACGCCCTCGAACGGCGGCAGGCGCGGGGCAGTGCCGGGCTCATCGCCAACACCGCCGCGCACGGGGCGGTGATCGCCCGCGCCTACGGCCTCGACGGCGGGCAGCCCGAGGCAGTGATCGGCCTCAGCCTCCCGCCGGAGATCGCGGCCGGCGCGAGCGGTGCCGCCTACCCCGACGCGGCGGAGCCGGTGCGCCTGCTCTTCGTCGGGCGGGCGGAGGCGCGAAAGGGGTTCGACGCGGTGATAAGTGCGGTGGCCCTCCTCGCCGAGGACCATGCGCGGGGGGCCGTGCCGGCCTTCCGGCTCGACTGTGTCGGCGTGGCGCCGGGCGATCTCCCGGCGGACCTCCCCGAGGCGGCGCGGCGGCATCTCCGGGCCTGCGGCCGCATCGACGGGCCGGCGTTGGCGCGGGCCTACGCGGAGGCCCATGCGGTGGTCGCCCCGTCCCGCTACGAGAGCTTCGGCCTCGTCTATCAGGAGGCGATGGCCTATGGCCGTCCGGTCGTCGCCTGCGCAGAGGATGCGAGCGCCCGCGCCTTCGTCGGCGAGCCAAGCGCCGGCCCCCTCGCCGAGGCTGCGACCGGAGTCGCGCTCGCGGACGCCTTACGCCCCCTCCTGCGCGATCCCGCCCTGCGCCGCGCCTATCGGGACAAGGCCCTCGCCGCGGCCGGTCGCTTCAGCCGGGACAGCCTCGGCCGGGACACCCTGGCGCTCTACCGCCGCGCCATCGCGGCCTCCCGTCACTCGGCGTAGGGGCGCAGCAGAGCCTCTTCCTCCTCCGGACGGCCGCGACCGGGGTCGAGGGCTTCGTAGCGGCGGGACCGCGCCCGCACATGCGCGCCGCTCAGGTGATGCACGATGGGGCCGTGCAGGCTGATGAAGCCGCGCGGCCAGCCGCCCTCCAGGACCGGCCGCTCGTGTACCCGCCCGGCAAAGCGCACGCTCCTCCGGTTGAGCCGGTACTGCACGTCCGGGAAGACGTCGGACAGCACGCCATCGACGTGGTTTGCACGTGCGAACCCGACCGAGACCCCCTCCCCTGCCTCGGCCAGGGTGGCGAGGGCCGGCATGAGAAGGCCGGTCTCGGGGCTGAGGGATTCGTCGGCGTCGAGCTGCAGCATCCAGCCATGGCGCGCGAGGTCCTGAAGGGCGTTCCGCTGCGCGGCGAAATCGCCGTCGAGGGGGCGGGCGGCCACGCGCACCGCCCCCTCCGGGAATCCCGCCACCGGCACCGAGCGGGGGGGGCTCGCCGGCCTGTCGAGGAGGATCGCGACGTCGTCCGTCCAGCCCCCCTGCCCCGGCAGGGCGGCCAGGACCGCGTCGCATTCGGCCGGGCGGCAAAGGAGCCCGAGGGAGACCGGGCGCCTCCCCTCCCCCGCGAGGGCGGCGAGCCCGGCCCGCGCCGCATGGTCGTCGTGGGGATGGCGCAGGGCCGCGTGTCCCGCCGCGTCGAGGGGGCGGATGCCGAGCCCGAGGCGGGTCGCGGCGGTTCGCAGCGTGTAGAGGTCGAGGCCGTAGGGCGCCTCCGGGTCTGACACGAAGACCGGCGCCGACAGGCGATGCGTCAGGTGCTCCCGGCACGCGGAGCGGTCCGCGTCGTCCGCCAGCAGGACGCCGCAGGATTGGCAGGCGCGCCGGAAGGCGCGCGCGCGGCCGTCGGAGAAGATCAGCCGGCGCGTGGTCGACCCGATCATGGCGGCATCGCAGACGAAGCAGCGGCGCATGATCGTCAGGCCGCGTGGGGCGATTTCGCGCCAATCGGGTTGTCGGAGGCCCGCGCCCTCCCCCGGCCGCACCCTCCGCGCCTTGCCCCTGATGTCATCGACCACCGCCCTCCCCTCCCCCGACACCCTCGGCCTGCCCACCGGCCGGACCCTCGCCATCGTCGGCAACGCGCCGGGGATCGGTGATGTAGGGCGAGCCGTCGATGCGGCGTCCAGTGTGATCCGCTTCAACAACGCCGCCGGGTTCGGCGGGTCGACAGGCCGGCGCGTGACGCATCTCGCCCTCGTCAATCGCGGCGGGCAGACGCGGGAATGGCTGGAGGATCCCGGTTTCCTCGACCGCCCGGTGATCCGCGCGGCGGAGAGCTTCATTCTGCCCTTCCCGATGCTGCCGGCGGAGCAGAACGTCCCCGAGCCAATTTGCTGGACCCGCGAGATGCTGGCCCTGCTGCGACCCCTCGGGCGGCCGATCCACATCTTATCGGAGGCCCTGCACGGGCATGCGCACGCTCTCCTCGCCGCCGGGACGGAGGGCGAACCGAACCCGAGCACAGGCTTCCTCGTCACCCTCGCCCTGATTCTCGGCCGCCCGGCGCAGGCGGCGGCAGCGGAGGCCTACGGCTTCGGCTTCGATGGCTGGCCAGGCCATCCCTGGGCGGCCGAGCGGGCGTGGTTCGCCGCCGCCGAGGCCGCCGGGCAGATCCGTCTCCACCCCCTGAAGGACTGAACCCGATGGCCACGCTGATCACCGTCCTGAAGGGCGGCGGGCGCTACGACGCGACCTGGGTCGAACGCCTCGCGTGGGGTTTCAGCCGCCATGCGCCGGCCTTCACACGAATCCATTGCCTCACCGACCTCCCCCTGGCGGTCGAGGGGGTGGAGCGGGTGCCCCTGCTGCACGACTGGCCGGTCTGGTGGGCCAAGATGGAGGCGTTCCGGCCCGGCCTCAGCGAGGGGCCGACACTCCTCTGCGACCTCGACACGGTGCTGACCGGCCCGGCCGATGCCCTGGCTACACCGGGCCTCGCGGCGATGGAGGATTATTTCCATAAGGAGAGGCTTTCCAGCGCTCTGCTGCGCTGGTCCGGCGATGACCTCGCATCGCTCTATGAGACCTTCGCAGCCGAGCCGGAGCGGTGGATGGCGCCCGGCTCCTGCGGCCCCGTGCCGAACGCGGTCCACGGCGATCAGGTCGTCATCGACCATCTGCTTCGCCGTTGCGGCCGCCGGCCGGATTTCATCCAGCGCCTCCACCCGGACCTGCTCGACTTCTACGATCCACGACGCGACGCCCACGGGCCGGTCGTGATCTTCATCGGCGACTCGAAGCCGGATACGGCCACGGGCTCCGTCCATGCGGCGTGGACAGGCTGACGCGCGGCCCCCTCCTCCCCATATGCGGAGGATGGCCTTGCCGCGCACACTCCTCGACCCGAAGCGGATCTACCTAGAGCCCGCCATCCGGTCGTATGAACGGGGCCGCGCTGTGCTCGCGCGCTTCCCCGACGCCGAGCTCGTCGAGGTGGCGAGCCACTGGAAGATCCCCGAACTGACGGACGACCCGGAACTGGCCGGCGATTGGCTCCGCATGAAGCGGGACGTCCTCGTGCTGGGCGTCAAGAAGGGGCTCACGATGCGGCCGAACGGTCGCTCGGCGGATTTCATCGCGCCCTCCTCCTCGAACGGCTGCGCGATGGCCTGCTCCTATTGCTACGTGCCGCGCCGGAAGGGCTACGCGAACCCGGTCAGCGTCTTCGTCAACGTGGACGAGATCGCCGCCGCCATCGGCCGCCACGCCAAGCGCCTGGGGGTGAAGCCGGAGCCGAACACCATCGACCCGGTCGACTGGGTCTACGACCTCGGGGAGAACGGCGACCTCTCCCTCGATGCCACCGTCTCGGACAACATCCGCGATCTCGTCGCGGCCTTCCGGGGCATCCCGAACGGCAAGGGCTCCTTCGCGACGAAGCTCGTCAACCGCGACCTCCTCGACTACGACCCGCAGGGACGCACCCGCATCCGGTTCTCGCTCATGCCGGAGGCCGTCTCGAAGGTGGTGGATGTCCGCACCTCGCCCATCGGCGAGCGCATCGCGGCCATCAACGACTTCGTGGAGGCCGGCTACGAGGTGCATGTCAACTTCAGCCCGGTGATTGTGCACGAGGGCTGGGAGCCCGAATGGCGGGCGCTGTTCGCCGAGATCGACGGCACCCTCTCCGACCGGGCGAAGGCGCAACTCAAGTGCGAGATCATCATGCTCACGCACAATGAGGCGTTGCACGACACGAATCTCGCCTGGCACCCGAAGGGCGAAGACCTGCTCTGGCGCCCGGACCTCCAGGAGACGAAGTGGAGCCAGAGCGGCATGCGCAATCTGCGCTACCGGTCGGGCTGGAAGCGCAAATGGCTTGACCAATTGCTTGCCTGGCACGGGGCCGCCCTCCCCTATTGTGAGGTGCGGTACGCGTTCTAGGTCGCGGACTCATAAAGTTCGAAGCCAGACGCGGACGGCTGCGAGCTTGACGCTGGCGAGGAAGTTTTCCGGGTCCTTGTTGTAGCGGGTTGCGACCGCACGGAAGTGCTTGATCTTGCTGAAGAACCGCTCGACCTGATTGCGGTACTTGTACAGGAAGGCACTGAAGGCGGGCACGTTCTTGCGGTTGGGCATCGGCTTGACGTTGGCCCAGGCCCCTTGCTCGGCCAGACGCTCGCGCCGCGCGTCGCTGTCGTAGGCCCGATCGCCCAGAAGGGTCTGCCCCGGTCCAAGACCGCCGAGCATGTCGTCGGCGGCCCGGCCATCGTGCGCTTGGCCTTCGGTGATCTTGAGCGCGATGGGCCGGCCCTCGGCATCCACCAACGCGTGGATCTTGCTCGTTAGACCACCCCGTAAGCGACCCATGCCACGGGATCGATCGTCTTTTTTTGGGCGCAGCCGGCGTGCTGATGCACCCGCACACTGGTGGCGTCGATCATCTGCAGATCGCCCTCGTAAACCTCGGACACAGCTTTTAAAAGTCGATCCCAGACGCCACGCTTGCGCCAGCGCCGGAAGCGGTTGCTGCACGTCGTGTGCGGGCCGTAGCGCGCTGGAATGTCAGCCCAGGGCGCCCCGGTGCGCAGACGCCAGAAAATGCCGTTCAGCACCCGCCGGTCGTCCGCCCGTTCCTTGCCGCGCACGTCCGTTGGAAGAACCGGCTCAATCGCCGCCCACTCCGCGTCCGTCAGGTCAAATCGCGCCATTCACAACCCTCCATGGCTGAAGGATCAACGATCAGGCTGCGAAGCCGTGCCAACCGTTATGAGTTCGCGACCTAGGGCGCAGCCCACGCCGATTCGCCCACAGGCGAGTCTCCGGCCAAGCTTGCCTTCCCGCGACGGGGGACTCGACTCTCGCTTGCGAATCGTGGCTGCTTAGGGTCAGTTGCAGTTTGTTCGCCATTCTGGCGCTTTTTCTGCAAGCGGGGCCCGAGAGGATGAACCAGCATACGGGCGCGCACAGCGTCGCCCCCCCTCCCCCCGTGTCGCCTGCCGCCATGATCGGCGGGCATGCCACGATCCTGCGCGAGCAGCTTCAGGCCATCTCGTCCGGCCTGTTCCCGCCGAGCTCGGCCAAGACCCTGCGCCGCTTCACCTCGACCGAGGTCGCGCGGATGGTGGGTGTCACCGTCTCGCGGATCCAGCAACTCGCGGCCGAAGGGCTCGGCCCGCAGCCGGAGGTGTCCTCGACCGGTCGCCGGTCCTACAGCCTCGCCGATGTCCACGCCCTGCGCGCCTATCTCGATGAGAACACCCGCGGCGGTCGGCGCTACCAGCCGCGACGGGGCGAGGACGATCACCTGCAGGTTATCGCGATCGCCAACTTCAAGGGCGGTTCCGGTAAGACCACCACCACCGCCCATCTCGCCCAACATCTGGTCCTCAAAGGTTACCGGGTCCTTGCCCTGGATCTCGATCCACAGGCCAGCATGTCGGCTTTGCTCGGCGTGCAGCCGGAGCTGGAAGTCGGCGAGAACGAGACCCTGTACGGCGCGATCCGCTACGATGCGGAGCGTCGCCCGCTCGAGGCGATCATCCGGCAGACCTACTTCACCGGGCTCGACCTCGTACCTGCCAACCTCGAACTGATGGAGTTCGAGCACGAGACCCCCCGCGCCCTCGGTGAGCGGCGCCCCGGCGAGCCTCTGTTCTTCGACCGGGTGGCGCGCGCCCTCGAATCGGTCGAGGACCGCTACGACGTGGTGGTGATCGATTGCCCGCCGCAGCTTGGCTACCTCACCCTCTCCGCCCTCTGCGCCGCCTCGGGGCTCCTCGTGACCGTGCATCCGCAGATGCTCGACGTCGCCTCGATGAGCCAGTTCCTGGCCATGACGGAGGACCTGCTCGGCGTGGTGACGGAACACGGGGGCAAGCTGCAATACGATTGGCTGCGCTACCTCATTACCCGCTACGAACAGCACGACGCGCCGCAGACTCGCATCGTCGGGATGCTGCGCACGCTGTTCGAGGACGCGGTGCTGACGGCGCCGATGCTGAAATCGTCGGCGGTGTCGGATGCCGGCCTGTCGAAGCAGACGCTCTACGAGATCGGCCGGGAGGGCGTGACCCGCTCGACCTATGACCGGGCGCTCGAAGCCCTCGATGCCGTGAACAGCGAGATCGAGAGCCTGATCCGCGCCGCCTGGGGGCGGGCATGAGCCGACGCTCCAATCTCGACGCCCTGTTCGGGGCCAAGCCGGCGCCGAAGCCGGCCGCGAGCCCGGATGCGTTTGCAGATGCAAACCCGGAGGAGAAGGCGACGGAGTTTGCACCTGCAAACCCCCCTGCCCCGCCGCCCGAGCGCCGTCGCAGCGGCGCCATCGGCGCGATGAGCAACACCCTTCGCGGGCTCGCGGCGAAGGCGGATGCCGCCGCGATCCTCGAACAGGGCGCGGCGGTCATCGACCTCGACCCGAGCCTGATCGACGCGTCGTTCATCGCCGACCGCGTGGCGGATGCGAACGATGTCGGGCTCGGCTCGCTGGTTGAGAGCATCCGCGAGAGCGGGCAGCAGGTTCCCGTGCTGGTGCGCCCTCACCCCACGGCGAGCGGCCGCTACCAGATCGCCTTCGGCCGCCGGAGGACGCGGGCCGCCCAGGTGCTGGAACGGCCGGTGCGGGCCATCGTCCGACCGCTCACGGATGCCGAGCTCGTCATCGCGCAGGGCAAGGAGAACCTGGAGCGGCGGGACCTCAGCTATATCGAACGCGCGTTCTTCGCCCTGCGCCTGGAGGAGCACGGTTTTCCGCGCGAGACGATCACCGCCGCGATGGGCGTGGGCAAGGGCGACCTCTCGACCCTGATCTCGGTCGCGCGCAGCGTGCCGGAGGATGTCCTCACGGCGATCGGCCCGGCCCCGGCCGCCGGACGGCCGCGCTGGATGCTGCTGGCCGAGCGCATCAAGGGTGCCGAGCGCGCCGTGCTTACCCGCCTGATGGGCGATCCGGCGTTCCTGGCCAAGGGCACCGACGAGCGCTTCGCGGCGATCTTCGCGGCCCTGGCTCCGAAGCAGGAGCGCAAGCCCAAGGCGCAGGTCTGGAAGGACGACCGGGGGCGGAAGCTCGCCCGCGTGGAGCGTTCGGCCGACCGGGTGGCGCTCGCCTTCGATGAAACACTCGAGCCGGGTCTGGCGGACTACGTCCTCGACCGGCTTCCCGAGATCCTTGCGGCCTACCGGCAGAGCAAGGGCTAACCCCGACCTGCGGCACCAACGAAAGGAGACGAGATCACCGCAAAAAGAAAGGGCCCCCCGAACCGCGTCCGGAAGACCCTCTCTCGTCCTAAGCAAACGTAGAGAATCACATCTCCCGGCACATCGTCAAGCAGTTTGACGTCGATTCGGCGAACGCCCGGTCTTTGCCCGGTGCTCGGCCAGACGATGAACCTGCATCTCACGACGCCCTTTGGGCGGCGTCCGCTGACGGCTGCGCAGATCGATGCGCAGGCGAAGGCGGCCGGCTGCCCGGACGCGATCACCGTAAACAAGTGGTCCGTCTTCCGTGACATCGCCGCCGCGCGGGCGAGGCTCGGCCTGTCCGACCGGGCGCTCGCCGTCCTAGACGCGCTCTTGACCTTCCACCCCGATACGACGCTGACGCGCGGGGAGGGGTGCGAACTCGTGGTGTTCCCCTCGAATGCCGCCCTGTCCCTGCGGGCGCATGGCATGGCCGAGCCCAGCCTTCGGCGGCACCTCGCGGCCCTGGTCGAGGCCGGCATCGTCATCCGTCGCGACA
This sequence comes from Methylobacterium sp. J-067, assembly GCF_022829465.1. GTDB lineage: Bacteria > Pseudomonadota > Alphaproteobacteria > Rhizobiales > Beijerinckiaceae > Methylobacterium > Methylobacterium litchii. The sequence continues at coordinate 84,845 of NZ_JAKSXZ010000143.1, read as the reverse complement.
GCCCGAACGGGAAGCGCTACGCGCGCCGGGGGCAGGGCGGTGAGGTCTCGCAGGCCTTCGGCTTCGACATCACGCCCCTCGTCGCCCGCGCCGCCGAGTTCGCAGCCGAGGCCGAGGCGGTGCGTGCTGCAGCCCTGGCCCTACGGATCGCCCGTGAGCGCCTGACGCTGCTGCGGCGGGACTGCATGAAGCTGATCCTGGCCCTGGAGGAGGCGGAAGGCGGGGAGGGGAGCGCGGAGCCCCTGCGGACCCGGTACCGGACCATCCTCGCGGCCCTCGGTCGGTCGGCCGGGCTCACCGATCTCGGCACGGCGGCGGAGGCCCTGTCCTCGTTGAGCGTCGATGTGGGCAACCTGTTGCTCGCGCACGCGGATGTGCCGAAAACGAGCGGCAATGCCCCTCAGGATGAGCGGCACAAACAGAATTCAAAACCCAACCTCCCTGATTCTGAACCGGCCTTCAAAATGGTGAAGAAGGAACCGTCGGCGGGTGTCGAACCGAAGGCGGCGGAAGCGGGACGCTCCGGCGGGGTGAGGGGGGACACGTATCCCCTGGGCATCGTCCTCGATGCCTGCCCGGACATCACCGACTATGCGCGGGAGGGCATCCGCACCTGGCGCGACCTCGTGGAGACGGCCAATGTCGCCCGCTCCGCCCTGGGGATCAGTCCCCAGGCGTGGCGCGAGGCGCAGGACGTAATGGGGGCGGATACCGCCGCCGTGACGGTGGCGGCGATCCTGCAGCGCTGCGAACAAATCAAGAGCCCCGGCGGCTATCTGCGGTCGCTGGTGGAGCGGAAGAGGGCAGGGGAGTACAGCCTCGCTCCGGTCCTGCAGGCCCTGATCCGGGCGCGGTTGAAGGGGCGGGAGAACCCCGTGCCGGCGGATGCAGTGAATCGGCATCTGGGGCGTTAGCGTGGGCAGAACACGGGTGAGGGCGATGGAACGGTCAACGCAAGCCACGGGCACGACCCCGGAAATGGACGATCGACGGGACGGGCCGGTCGAGGCGGCGGAGGATGCCGTGCTCGAGCCGTTGGCGGATTTCCCGCGCATCAACCTGCGGGCCGGCGTCGAGCCGTGGGACAAGCGCCGCGCGGCCGGCAAGTCGCTGCGGATGGAGATCCCGCACGCCGCCCATGCCATCCTCGCGACCGGTCCGGACCGGCCCGATCCGGTGAGCCTGATCGAGGCGGCGCATGAGGGGCGGCAGGCGCATCTCCTCCCCTTGCGCGTCGCGCGCATGGCCTCCTCGCCCTTCGCATTCCTGCGCGGGGCGGCGCAGGTCATGGCGTGGGATCTGGCACAGGGCCCGCGCACCGCGATCAGCGTGGTGATGAACGGGGACGCCCACATCTCCAACTTCGGGCTTTTCGGCTCGCCGCAAGGCGACGTGGTGCTCGATCTCAACGATTTCGACGAAGTCACGGTCGGCCCCTGGGAGTGGGACCTGAAGCGGCTCTGCGCCAGCATCGAGGTCGCGGGGCGCGACGCTGACCTCCCCGTCGCCGAGCGCCGGGAGGCGGTCGTGAGCGCGGTCTCGGGCTACCAGTTCACCATGGACGACCTGGCGCCCTGCGGGTCGCTCGATGTGTGGCGGCGGGCGTCACGGGCGGACGACCTCACCTTCGCCGGCGTCGAGATCGATGCCCGCTCCCAGGCCGTCGTGGCGAAAGCCGTGGAGAAGGCGCGGCGGAAGAACAACAAGAGCCTCCTCGACCGGGTGGGCGAGCGGCGCACGGACGGGGGCTGGCGCTTCCGCGAGGAGCCGCCGATCCTCGTCCGCGTCGATGAGGCCACCCGCGAGGCCGTCACGACGGGCCTGGAGCGCTACGCCGAAACCCTGCCCCGCGAGCGGCGCTTCATGCTCAGCCGCTATCAGGTGGTGGATGTGGCGCACCGGGTCGTCGGCGTCGGCAGTGTCGGCACCCGGGCCTATGTCGCCCTGCTCTTCGGCAATTCGGACCAGGATGCGCTCTTCCTCCAAGTGAAGGAGGCCGTGCGCCCGGCCCATGCGCCCTACCTGCGCGGCATGCCGGAACCCTATGCCAGCCACGAGGGTGAGCGGGTGATCTACGGGCAGCGCCTGTTGCAGGCGGTGGGCGATCCGCTCCTCGGGTGGACCACGATCGAGGGGCGCCCGTTCTACGTGCGGCAGATGAAGAACATGAAGGGCGAGATCCCGATCGCCCGGATGACGGGGCAATCCCTGCTCTACTTCTCCCACGCCTACGGGGCGCTGCTGGCCAAGGCCCATGCCCGGACGGGCGACGCGGCGGCCATCGCGGGCTATTGCGGCCATACGGGGCGCGTCGACCTCCGGGAGGCCATCGCCGACTGGGCGAGCCTCTATGGGGACCGGAACGCCGAGGATTACCGAACCTTCCTCGACGCCATCGCGGCCGGACGGCTCGCGGCGGCGGACGATCCCGTTCTCTGACTGGCGTTTGTTCGCGATGTGTTCGATTCAGCGGGGAGCCGACATGGATGTCTTCGAGCGTTTGCGGGCGGCGGCACCCGACGAATGGGCCGCTTACGTCGAGCATCCCTTCGTGCGCCGGCTCGGCGACGGGACGCTGCCCGAGGCGGCGTTCCGCGCCTATCTGGTGCAGGATTACCTGTTCCTGATCCAGTTCGCGCGGGCCTATGCGCTGGCCGCCTACAAGAGCCGGACGACGGAGGACATCCGGGCCGCCCAGGCCGGGCTCGCCGCCATCCTGGACGAGACGGAGCTGCATATCCGGCTCTGCGCCCGCTGGGGCATCGGGGAGGAGGAACTCGCCGCCACGCCGGAGGAGGCCACGACCGTCGCCTATACGCGCTTCGTGCTGGATTGCGGGGCGGCGGGCGACCTCCTCGACCTGCACGTCGCCTTGGCACCCTGCGTCGTGGGCTACGCCGTGATCGGGGAGGCCCTGGCGCCGGACGGCGTCGCGGCCCTGGCGGACCACCCGTACCGCGAGTGGATCGGCGAATATGCCGGGCATCCCTATCGCGCCGTCGCGGCGCGGGCCCGCGCGCATCTCGATGCCCTCGCGGCGCGGTCCCTGACGGAGGCCCGCTGGCCCGACCTCGTGGCGACCTTCGCCGCCGCCTCGCGGCTGGAGGCCGACTTCTGGCAGATGGGCCTGGACCGGGGCGCATCCCCGTGAGGCGGGGGGAGAGGAATCCGGCCGGGATGCCCTACATGAGGCCGGTCGGGTGAAGCGGGCGAGCGGGGACGATCCATGAGCGACCTGACCGGATTGCCCCCCGAAGCCTTCGCCAAGCAGGACGAGACGCCGGACACCCTCTTCTACGCGCAGCCGCGCTTCGTCACGCATATCGACGATGCGGCCATCGCCGCCGTCACCGACCTCTACCGCACCTACCTGCCGTCCGGCGGACGGATCCTCGACCTGATGTCGAGTTGGGTGAGCCACCTGCCGGCGGAAGCCGTCTACGACGCCGTGATCGGCCATGGCCTCAACGCGCGCGAGCTTGCCGCCAACCCGCGCCTGACGCAGCGTTTCGTGCAGGATCTCAACGCCGATCCGATCCTGCCCCTCGACACGGGTGGCGTCGATGCGGCCCTCGTCTGCGTCGGGGTGCAATACCTTCAGGATCCCGTGGCCGTCCTGCTCGAGGTCGCGCGGGTGCTCGTACCGGACGGCCGCGTCGTCATCACGTTCTCCAACCGGTGTTTCCCGACCAAGGCGGTCGCCATCTGGCGCGCCGTCGGCGGCGACGATCAGGCCCGGCTCATCGAGCTCTATCTCCGGCAGGCCGGGTTCACCGGCATCGAAGCCTACGCCGTCCTGCCCGACGGCGGCCCCGGCGACCCGCTCTGGGCGGTGATCGGCCGAACGGCGGCGGCACCCATGGCCGGCGGGTAACGGCGCATCGGAGCGTCGAGGCGGGACGAAACGTAGCCGTAGGCGTTGAAGGTGGGCGTGCCGGTCTGTCGTCGGCGGCCAGGAGTTCAGCGTATGCCGGTCGACGTCACCGAGATCCCCAAGCCGCCGGCGCAAGTTCCCCCGCCCCTCGTCCCCGGATTGCGCGGCTTGCTGACCCTCGCCGTCGGCGTCGTGATCGTCGAGGCGTTGTATTACGGGCGGGAGGTGTTCATCCCCCTCGTGCTGGCGGTGCTCCTCAGCTTCGTTCTGGGGCCGGTGGTCAACCTGCTGCGCAAGGTGAAGCTCGGGCGGGTGCCCTCGGTCATCATTGCGGTGCTGCTGGCCCTCGGGGTCATCGGCGGCATCGGAGCCGTCATCGGCACCCAGGTCGCGGGCCTGGCCGGCAACCTGCCGCAGTACCAAGCCACCGTGCAGAAGAAGTTCTCCGGCCTCCAGGAGGGATGGCTGGGGCAGGCCAACCAGCTCATCGCGAAGTTCAGCCGGCAGGTCGAGACCGCCACCCAGAAATCCGAGGCAGCCGGGGCCGCCGTGGCGCCCGGGCCGGGCGGCGACGCTCCTCAGGCGCAGCTCGTGCGCATCCAGGAGCCGGAGATCTCGCCCCTCGGCCTCGCCCAGAAGGTGCTCGGCCCGGTCTTCGAGCCCCTCACCACGGTGGGCATCGTCCTCGTCGTCGTGGTGTTCCTGCTGCTCCAGCGCGAAGACCTGCGCAACCGAATGATCCGCCTGTTCGGGTCGAGCGACCTCCACCGCACCACGGTCGCGATGGACGACGCGGCGCGGCGGCTCGGGACCTACTTCCTGGCGCAGCTCGGCATGAACGCCGCCTTCGGCGTCATCATCGGGGTGGGCCTCTGGTTCATCGGCGTGCCCAATCCGCTGCTCTGGGGCGTGTTCTCGGCGCTGATGCGCTTCGTGCCGTATATCGGCGCCTTCATCTCCGGCATCTTCCCCGTGGCCCTGGCCGCCGCGGTCGATCCGGGCTGGTCGATGGTCATCGCCACCGCCGCCCTGTTCCTCGTCGCCGAGCCCCTGTTCGGCCAGGTGGTGGAGCCGCTGCTCTACGGCCATTCCACCGGCCTCTCGCCCTTCGCGGTGATCGTCTCGACCCTGTTCTGGGGCTTCCTGTGGGGGCCGATCGGCCTGATCCTGGCCACCCCGTTCACCGTCTGCCTCGTGGTGCTCGGCCGCCACGTCGACAGCCTGGAATTCCTCGACATCCTGCTCGGCGACCGCGCGCCGCTCACGCCCGTCGAGAACTTCTACCAGCGCATGCTGGCCGGCGACCCGGATGAGGTGCGCGAACTCGCCGAGGGCATGCTAAAGGACCGGTCGCTGTCGTCCTACTACGACGAGGTGGCCCTCAAGGGCCTGCAGCTCGCGGCCAACGACTACGCGAGAGGCGTCGTGACGCCTGTGCAGCTCGAGAACATCCGCGCCTCGTCGCGGTCCCTCGTCGAGGATTTCGAGGACCACGAGGATGCCGAGCCCAGCCGGGACGGCAAGGCGGTCAACCCGAGCGCGACTCCGACCCTGGCCGAACGCACCCACCCCCGGAACGAGGCCGTGCCGGGTCAGGCGCCGCCGCGCGACGCGCGTTCCGAGTCCTGGCGGGGCGAGGTCCCCGTCCTGTGCCTTGCGGGCCGAGGGCCCCTGGACGAGGCGTCCTCGGCGATGCTGGCGCAATTGCTGCGCAAGCACGGGCTCGGGGCCCGCGTCGTGCCCCATGCCGCTGCGTCCCGCGAGGGCATCTGCGACCTCGACGTGGGCGGCGTGGCGATGATCTGCGTGTCCTACCTCGACATCGCGGGTAATCCCTCGCACCTGCGCTACCTGCTGGAGCGGCTGAAGCGCCGCGCCCCGGGCGTGCCGCTCCTGGTCGGCCTCTGGCCGGTCGGCGAGAAGGTGCTCACCGATGCCGCCGTGGGGCGCGAGGTCGGCGCCGATGTCTACGTCTCCTCCCTGCGGGACGCGGTCGAAGCCTGCCTCAGGACCGCCGGGGACACGGAGAACGCCGGCCGGGATGCTGCCTGAACCCCGCCGCCGGACCCGGCGCCGCCGCAATCGTGGGTCATCCGGGTCCGGGTAGGATTTGGTAAACCATTATCCCGCCCTGCCTTACCGAGGTGTGTCGCGGGGATGCCGGTGTACGTGACGTTCTTGGGAAGAGGGGGGACCATGCGGGGAGTCGCGGCCGTCGCCGCCCTCACGCTGCTGGCCGGGTGCGCCGGCCGCCCGACCGGGGTGCTGCTTCCCGTCTCCGCCGTCGAGACCGTCCCCGGCACCTCGCGGGTCGACATGCTGGTCGCGACCACCCGCAAATCCGCCTCCGACCGTGGCGTGCTGTTCTCCGGCGAGCGCGGCGACGCCGTGACGTACACGGACCTGTCCGTATCCATCCCGCCCGATGGGACACGCCAGCCCGGTTCCGTGCAATGGCCCCGGACGCTGCCCGGAAACCCCGCCACCGATTTTGTCGCGCTCCGGGTCGAGCCGGTCGCGCGGGCCGACGTCCCCGCCTGGACCGGCCGGGCCGTCCGGCGCGGGGCCAAGCGCCATGTCATGGTGTTCGTCCACGGCTTCAACAACAAGTTCGAGGATGCCGTCTTCCGGTTCGCGCAGATCGTGCACGATTCCGGGGCCGAGGTGGCCCCGGTGCTGTTCACGTGGCCGTCCAAGGGCTCCGTCCTCGCCTACGGCTACGACCGGGAGAGCACCAACTTCTCCCGCAACGGCCTGGAAACCGTGCTGAGGGATCTCGCCCGGGACCCGAATGTCGGCGAGGTCACGGTGCTCGCCCATTCCATGGGCAACTGGCTGACCCTGGAGAGCCTGCGCCAGATGGCCATCCGCGACCGGCGGGTCGCCCCCAAGATCCGCAACGTCATCCTCGCCGCGCCGGACGTGGACATGGACCTCGCCCGCGAGGCGTTCCGCGACATGGGCCCGAACCGGCCTCGGCTGACCCTGATGGTGTCCGGCGACGACCAGGCCCTGGCGGTGTCCCGGCTCGTCTGGGGCGACAGCGTGCGCCTCGGGGCCATCGACCCGGCGGCCGAGCCGTACAAGTCCGAGCTGGAGCGCCAGAACATCGGCGTCCTGAACCTCTCGACCGTAAAGGGCGACGATCCGCTCAATCACGGCAAGTTCGCCTCCGGGGACGTGGTCGCCCTGCTGGGCAAGCGCCTCGCCGACGGCCAACCAATCTCGGACGGGCAGATCGGCATCGGCGACAGGCTGGTGAGCACGGCGGCCGGCGCCGCCTCCACGGTGGCGACCGGCGCGGCCCTGGCGGTCGCGGCCCCGGTGGCCCTCGTCGATCCGCAGACCCGCGAGACCTACGGCGAGCACCTGTCCCATGTCGGCTCGGGGCTCCGGGACACGGTCGGCTCCACGGTCGACCTCGCCGGCGCACCGGTGCAGGCCATGACCGGGGCGCGCTGACACACGACGACGAGGCCGGGCTCGCCGGCACTTTGGGGAACGACGATGACCAGCAAACTCGCATGGGCCGCGATGGCGGCGACCCTGGCCTGGACGGGGGCCGCGCACGCCCAGGGGCTCGAACGCGGCGCCCGGGACGGGGCGAACCGGGGCGAGATGATCGCCGGCCCGCTCGGCGCCGTCGTCGGCGGTGCGGTCGGGGCGGCGGTGGGCACGGCCAACGGCATCCTCGGCATCGACCGGCGCGAGCGCTTCCGCATCTACGCCACGGGCGAGCGCCGTCCGTCCTTCGCCTATCCGGGCCGGGTGAGCGTGGGCACCGTCCTGCCGGAGGACGGCGTCGTCTATTACGACGTGCCCCCCGAATTCGCCCTGCCGAGCTACAACTACACGGTCGTGAACGACCACCCGGTGCTGGTGGACCCGCGCACGCGCCGTGTGGTCGAGGTCATCGACTAGGCGGCCTGCTCCTTCTCGATCACGGAGACCTTGCCGTCCCGTTCAACGATGGCGACGGCGACCTTCTGCAGGTCGTCGAGCCCCTGCTGGCGGGCCGCCGTGCGCACGTCGGCCTGCTGCATGCGCAGGCGCCGCATGTTGGTCTCGTCCCAATCGCCGTCGCGATAGACGACGATGGGCGTGCCATCGACGATGCGCTCGAACCAGACAAAGCGCAGCTTCAGCCACGACACCGAGACGTGCATCAGCCCGACGGTGAACAGCGCGCTCATGGCGCCCGTGAACGAATGGTCGTCCCCCAGGATGGCGCTGACGCTCAGGCCGCCGAACAGGAACAGCACCACCATGTCGATGGGCGCCTGCTGGCTGGCCGTGCGCCGGCCGATCAGCCGGATGACGAACAGGACAACGAGATAGGCGGCGGCGGCCTTGAGGACGGTGTTCATGGCTACGGCACCGCGTATTGCGACCAGGACAGGGTCTCGCCCGCATCGAGGCGGGCGGTGAGGTTCACCCCGCCCCGGAAGGCTGGCGACCCCGTGAAGCGGATCAGGGCGTGGCGCTCCCCGGCCTGGACCGGGAAGACGAGCCGGATGCCGCCGCCCGCGACCTGCCAGGTGGCGGGTCGCGGCGTGATGCTCTCCAGCCCGAACTGATCGACGAGATCCTTGGCGATGGTCACGGCGACCTGATCGCCGCCGGGCGGGACCCGCGTGTCGAAGCGGATGATCGTGGGGGCGCCGAACCGCACGACCGGCTCGTAGTGGATGCGGATCGACCCGTCGCCGTTGGCGAGTTCACGCTCGCTGAACGGGCCGTGCCCGAGGAGGCCGGCGGCGCAGACGAGGACGAAGCCGAGCATGATGAACCGCCCCGCGAGTTCCGCCCTGCGCCATCGCCCCTCGAACGCCGGGTAGAACCCGTTCGCGATCTCCTGCGGCATCGGCGGGTCGTCGTGGATGACTTCCAACGCGTTCTCGCTCCCTCAACTCTGCCGTGCCCGGGGACGGAACGCCGGCCCGGGCACGGTTGTGCCGCCTCAGGCGGCGACGGGCTTCACTTTGCGGATCGTGCCGTCGAACGCGACGTGGAGTTCGTGGCGGCCTCCGTCCTTCGTGCCGACGATCTCGAAGTGCTTGGGCTTGCGCTTCGGCTCGCCCTCGACGGCGTATCCCTCATCCTTCGCCGCCGCGATGGCGGCGGACGGGTCGGCCTCGTCCTGATCCGGCTTCGCCGGCCATGTGATTGCGCGGGCGGCGTCCTGGTTCAGGGTGATGGACGTCACCTTGATCTCAGTCGGCTTGCGCTCGCCCTTGAGGGAGACCGTGTCGCCAACGGCGACCGTCAGGCCCTCCGCGCCTTTCGGGCCGAGGTCGGCGAGGAAGCGCCCCCCGGTTCCCTCGATGGCCAGGCGATGGCCGAAGACGGCCCAAACCGTCCCTGAGACTTCCTGCGTGTCGTTCATGTGAGTGGTGTTCTCCAAAGGGGATGCGGGCCGCCACGGACTACGCGGCCCTGTCGGATTCGGTGTCAGCGCGCGTCGGCGGGCTTGAGGGTCGAGAGCTTGTCGAGGAGCTGCAGCGTGATGTCGGCGCAGGCCTTCATCGGCTCGTCGTCGGCGCATTTCACATCGATGCGCGCGTCGCCCCGCTCGAAATTGAAGTGCGCGCCCTTCGACGGGGGCGGCGGCGGGGGAGGGGGAGGGGCGTCCGGGCCGCGACGGGGACCGCCGGGGGGCGGGGGCGGGGCCTCGGCGCGGCCGCGCGGGCCGTCGGGCGGGGGCGGGGCCGGCTGCGCCACAGCGGCGGTGGCGAACAGCAGCGCGGTGGCGCCGAGCAGGGCGGCGGTCTTCGTCATCATCCATTCCTCAAGGAAGGGCGCATCGCTACGCCGGGGTATCGAACGTGCGAGGTCACTCCGGGATCGCCGGGTGAGCCCGATTGATGGATCACGTTGTCGAAATCGGTCCTGAACCGCGCCGTTCAGCCCCGGTTAGGGAAACCTGGCCCCGGCGGAGCCCCCCGCTTCACGGACGATGGTCCGCTTCGTGCTTGCCCGCGAGGGCCAGTCCCGGCCGTGCCAGCCCCTCCCGCCGCTTGTCGCGCGGACGGGTGACGGGGCCGCGCTCCGTCTCACCCCGATCCGGTTCCCCATGCCCGAATGCCTCGTCTTCCGCGTGCCCGCGCAGCATCCCGCCGATGTCTCCGGGGTGATGGACCTCGTCAGCTCCGGGGCGGTGGGCGCAACCGAGATCGTCGCGATCTTCGGCAAGACCGAGGGCAATGGCTGCGTGAACGACTTCACCCGCCAACTCGCGGTGATGGCGCTGGAGACGGCGCTCGCCGGCGCCATCGGCTGCACGGCGGCGGAGGTCGGAACCCGGATCGCCCTCGTCATGTCCGGCGGCACGGAGGGCGGGCTGTCGCCGCATTTCCTCGTCCTCGCCCGGCGGGAGGGCCCTGCGGCGGGGGAGGGGAGGGCGCTGGCCATCGGCACGGCCTTCACCCCGGAGTTCCGGCCGGAGGAGATCGGCCGGATGGCGCAGGTCGAGGCGACCGCGGCGGCGGTCGGCCGGGCCATGGCCGAGGCGGGGCTCACCGACCCCGCCGACGTGCATTTCGTGCAGGTGAAGTGCCCGCTGCTGACGAGCGCCCGGATCGCCGAAGCCGCCGCCCGGGGCCACAGCGTCGCGACGCACGACACCTACGCCTCGATGGGCCTGTCCCGGGGCGCCTCGGCGCTGGGCATCGCCGTCGCCCTGGGAGAGGTCGATCGCGACGCGCTCTCGGATTCGGCCATCGGCGCCCGGCGCGACCTCTTCTCCGGCCGCGCCAGCGCCTCGGCGGGGATCGAACTGATGCGCAACGAGATCATCGTGCTCGGCAACGCGCCGGGCTGGACCGGCTCCCTCGCCATCGCCCACCGGGTCATGGAAGACGGCATCGACCTGTCCGCGATCCTGGGGGTGCTCACCGATCTCGGCTTGCCGGGGGCGGGGCAGCTGCCGCCGGAGGCGTCGGTGCGGGTGATCGCCCTGCTCGCCAAGGCCGAGCCGTCCCACGACGGCCTGATCCGGGGGCGGCGCCACATCATGAACGACGACAGCGACATCAACGCCACCCGGCACGCCCGCGCCCTGGTGGGCGGGGTGGCCGCCGCCGCCCTCGGCCGGACGGATCTGTTCGTCTCCGGCGGCGCCGAGCATCAGGGTCCGGACGGCGGCGGCCCGGTGGCCATCATCGCCCGCGTGAGGAACTGACGCCGTGCCCGAGTTCGACCTCGCCATCCGCAACGGCACGGTGGTGACCGCCGCCGACACCCTGCGCGCCGATATCGGCATCCGCGACGGGCGCATCGCCGCCGTGGCCGAGCGGATCACCGATGCCGCCCGCACCGTCGACGCCTCCGGCCTCCTCGTGCTGCCGGGGGGCATCGACAGCCACGTCCACATCGCGCAGGCCTCCGCGCCCGGCATCGTCATGGCCGACGACTTCGCCTCCGCGACACGGGCGGCGGCGGCCGGCGGCAACACCTGCGTGATGCCCTTCGCCCTCCAGCCCCGGGGCGCGTCCCTGCGGCAGGCGACCCACGCCTACCGGGCGCTCGCCGAGGGCCAATGCCACATCGACGTGGCGATCCATCTCATCGTCTCGGATCCGACCCCGGCGGTGCTCGGCCAGGAGCTGCCGGCCCTGATCGCGGAGGGCTACACCTCGTTCAAGGTCTTCATGACCTACGACGACCTCGTCCTGAACGACCGGCAGATCCTCGACGTGTTCGACCTCGCCCGCCGGGAGGGCGCCCGCGTGATGGTCCATGCCGAGGGCTACGACACCATCCGCTACATGAGCGAGAAGCTGGAGCGGGCCGGGCAGACGGCGCCCTACGGCCACGCCCTGTCGCGGCCGGAACTGGTGGAGCGCGAGGCGGCGCACCGGGCGATCTCCCACGCCGAGCTCGTGGACCTGCCCATCGTCATCGTCCACGTCTCGGGGGAGCAGGCGATGGAGCAGATCGCCTGGGCCCGCGCCCGGGGTCTGAAGATCCACGCCGAGACCTGCCCGCAATACCTCACCCTCACCGCCGAAGACCTGAAGGGCCGGGGCGAGGCCGACCCGATGGCGGGGGCGAGATACGTCTGCTCGCCCCCGCCCCGCGATACGGCGAGCCAGGCCGCAATCTGGCGCGGGCTGCAGGGGGGCGTGTTCGAGATCGTCTCCTCGGACCATTGCCCGTTCCGCTACGACGACCCGCAGGGCAAGCTGAACCCACGGGCGAAGGAGTCCTTCCGCTACGTCCCCAACGGCATCCCCGGCATCGAGACCCGGCTGCCGATCCTGTTCTCCGAGGGCGTCTCGGCCGGGCGCCTCTCCCTGAACCGCTTCGTGGAACTGACCGCGACGAACCACGCCAAGCTCTACGGCCTCTATCCGCGCAAGGGCTCCATCGGCGTTGGCTTCGACGCGGACCTGACCCTGTGGGACCCGAACCGGAAGGAGACGATCACGCAGGCCAACCTCCACCATGGCGCGGACTACACCCCCTGGGAGGGATTCCCGGTGACGGGCTGGCCAGTGATGACCCTCGCCCGCGGCGAGGTCGTGGCCGAGGACGGCCGGGTCGTCGGCGAGCCCGGACGGGGCCGGGTGATCGACCGGTCCGTGCAGGCCACACCCCCGCTCTGATCGCCCGATTCCCGGCCCGCTCGGGGGCCGACTGGCCCGTCCCTTGCTGGGCTGGATGCGGGGAGAATGGCATGGATGTGGAGCTGATCAGGCTGACCAAGCGCTACGGCCAGACCGTGGCGGTGGACGGCATCGACCTGAAGGTCCGGTCGGGGGCCTATTGCTGCCTGCTCGGCCCTTCGGGCTGCGGCAAGACCACGACCCTGCGGATGATCGGCGGGCACGAGACGGTCTCGTCCGGCGACGTGGTCATCGGCCCGAAGGCGGTGGGCGACGCGACGCCGGCCGAGCGCGGCACCGCGATGATGTTCCAGAGCTACGCCCTGTTCCCGCATCTCAACTGCCGGGACAACGTCGCCTTCAGCCTGCGGATGCGCGGCGTTGGCAAGGCCGAGCGGCGGGCGAAGGCCCTCGCCATGCTCGACCTCGTGCAGATGGCCCACCTCGCCGAGCGCCTGCCGGCCCAGCTTTCCGGCGGCCAGCAGCAGCGGGTGGCGCTCGCCCGCGCCCTCGTCACCGGCCCCAAGGTGCTCCTCCTCGACGAGCCGCTCTCGGCCCTCGACCCATTCCTGCGGGTGCGGATGCGGACGGAGCTGAAGCGGATCCAGGCCGAGCTCGGCCTCACCTTCATCCACGTCACCCACAGCCAGGAGGAGGCGATGGCCCTCTCCGACCTCGTGGTGGTGATGAACGGCGGCCGCATCGAGCAGGCCGCCGACCCGCGCACGGTGTTCGAGCGCCCGGCCACCGCCTTCGTCGCCCGCTTCATCGGCGGCCACAACGTCATCCGCCTGCAAGACGCCACCGAGATCGCCGTGCGCGCCGACAGGATGCGCCTCGGCCCGGAGGCCGGCGTCGAAGCGGTGCCGGCCAAGGTCGTGTCCATCGAATACCAGGGCACCAGCGTGCATGTGGGCTTCGAGGCCGACGGCCTCGGCGGCGGCGCACCCGCCGCCCTCACGGCGGTGATCGCGGACGGCGCCTATGCGGGCCGTCCCCTCGCCCTGGGGCAGACCGTGCCGCTCGGCTGGGACGCGGCAGCCGCCCACCGCCTGAGCGCCTGATTTCCTGAGAGTTCCAACGCGTCGAGGACCCTGCGCATGACCACCACGATCAAGCTCAGCCGCCGCACCCTGCTCCGGGGGGCGGGAGCCACCGGGCTGACCCTCGGCGCCGGGCCGATCACCGGCTTCCCGAACGTCATCGCCGCCGAGCCCGTGACCCTGCGCTACCTCGGCACCGCCGTGAACCAGTCCGCCGACATCGCCCGTAAGGTGAAGGAGGATCTTGGCATCACCATCGAGTACATCCCCGTCGTCACCGACGAGGTGACCAAGCGCGTGGTGACACAGCCGAACTCCTTCGACCTCCTCGACACCGAGTTCTTCAGCCTCAAGAAGCTCATCCCCTCGGGCAACATCCAGGGCATGGACGCCCGGCGGATCAAGCAGGCGGACAACATCACCCCGGTCTTCACCAAGGGCGAGGTCGGCGGCAAAAGGATCGGCGACCAGGGCACGGCGCCCAAGAAGGTGTTCTACCTGGAGGGGCAGAACTCCAAGAGCTTCGCCTCTTCGCCGACCGAGTGGATCACCCTGATCCCCACCACCTACAACGCCGACACGCTGGGCATCCGCCCCGACCTGATCAAGCGCCCAGTCACGAGCTGGAAGGAGCTCCTGAACCCCGAGTTCAAGGGCAAGGCCTCGATCCTCAACATCCCGTCCATCGGCATCATGGATGCCGCCATGGTGATCGAGGCGACCGGCGACTACACCTATCCCGACAAGGGCAACATGACGAAGGCCGAGATTGACCGCACCATCAAGGTGCTGATCGAGGCCAAGCGCGCCGGCCAGTTCCGCGCCTTCTGGCAGGACTTCAACGAATCCGTGAACCTGATGGCTTCGGGCGAGACGGTGATCCAGTCCATGTGGTCGCCGGCTGTCACGAAGGTGCGCTCGCAGGGCGTGGCCTGCACCTACCAGCCCCTCAAGGAGGGCTACCGCGCCTGGGCGACGGGCTTCGGCCTGCCCAAGCCGCTCGCGGGCCGCAAGCTCGACGCGGCCTACGACTTCATCAACTGGTTCCTCTCCGGCTGGGCCGGCGCCTACCTCAACCGCCAGGGCTACTACTCGGCGGTGCTCGACACGGCCAAGGCCAACATGGAGCTCTACGAGTGGGCCTACTGGATGGAGGGCAAGCCCGCCGAGAAGGACATCAAGGGGCCGGACGGGAGCGTGCTGGAGAAGGCCGGCGCGGTGCGCGACGGCGGCTCCTTCGAAACCCGGATGGGGTCCGTCGCCTGCTGGAACGCGGTGATGGACGAGAACACCTACATGGTCCGCAAGTGGAACGAGTTCATCGCCGCGTGACCGACGCCGTCCTGCCGGCCCTCGCCGAAACCCCGGCCGCGCCGGCCGCCGCGAGCCTTACCGCCAAGACCCGGCGCCGCCGGGCCTTGGTCTATGTCCAGGCGGCGCCGATGGCGTTCGTCTTCGCGGCCTTCTTCCTCGTGCCGCTGCTGCTGACCCTCATCGTCAGCTTCTGGGAGTACAACGAGTACGAGATCATCCCGTCCTTCACGGTGCAAAACTACGTCGACGTGTTCGACGGCTGCCTCAACGTCGCCGACCCCTGCACGACGGTGAGGACCTACCTTTCGACTCTGAAGTTCTGCGCGCTCACCTGGGCCTTCACCCTGCTGATTGGCTTCACGGTGGCGTATTTCGTGGCCTTCCACGTCCGCTCGGCGACCATGCAGATGGCGCTGTTCCTCGTCTGTACGATCCCGTTCTGGACCTCGAACGTGATCCGCATGATCTCGTGGATCCCGCTCCTCGGCCGCAACGGCCTCGTCAACGACAGCCTCCTGGGGCTCGGGCTGATCGACCGGCCGATCGAGGGTCTGCTCTATTCCGATTTCGCGGTGGTGCTCGCCTTCGTGCACCTCAACACGGTCTTCATGATCGTGCCGATTTTCAACAGCATGGCGCGGATCGACCGCTCGCTGATCGAGGCGGCCTACGATGCCGGGGCCTCTGGCTGGCAGACCCTGTGGCACGTCGTGGTCCCGCTGACGAAGCCCGGCATCGCCATCGGCTCGATCTTCGTCATCACGCTGGTGATGGGCGACTTCGTCACCGTTGGCGTGATGGGCGGCCAGCAGATCGCCTCCGTGGGCAAGGTGATCCAGGTGCAGATGTCGGCGCTGCAACTCCCCGCGGCGGCGGCGAACGCCGTGGTGCTGCTCGGCGCGGTGATGCTGATGATCGTCGCGATGACCCGGCTCATCGACCTGCGCAAGGAGCTGTGAGCGCCATGCGCGACCGCCCCCGCTCCCTGGCCTTCTACGGCCTCGCCGCGTTCTTCGCCCTGTTCGTCGCCTTCCTCTACGGGCCGACGCTGACGATCCTCGTGCTCAGCTTCCAGGGGCCGCAGGGGGGCCTGACCTTCCCGATGAACGGCGTCTCGACCCACTGGTTCGCGAAGCTCTGGGCGGGCGTCGGCATCGTCGACATCTGGGGCGCCCTGTGGCGCTCCCTGCGGCTGGGCCTTGTGGTGATGACGCTCACCGTAGGCATCGCCTTCTTCGCGGGCCTCGCCTTCCGCAAGCGCTTCGCGGGGGAGGGGGCCCTGTTCACCGTGGCGGTGGCGAGCCTGATCGTGCCCTCCATCGTCGTGTCCCTCGGCATCGGGCTGGAATTTCGCCTCCTCGACGAGGCGGTGAACGCGGTGGCCGCCGCCACCGGCTGGGGCTGGCTGCAGGATCACGGCACCCTGATGGGGCTCTACACCTCGGCGCTCGGCGCCCACCTCACCTGGACCCTGCCCTTCGGCCTCCTCATCATGTTCGCGGTCTTCAACCGGTTCGATCCGGCCTACGAGGAGGCCGGGCGGGACCTCGGGGCGACCGGCCCCCAGATCCTGCGCCACGTCGTGGTGCCGATTCTCGGGCCGTCGCTGGTCGGCGTCGCCCTGTTCGGCTTCACCCTGTCCTTCGATGAACTGGCCCGCACCAGCCAGGCCATCGGCGGCCGCAACACGCTGCCGCTCGAATTGCAGGGCCTGACGACGACGGTGACGACGCCGGAGATCTACGCCCTCGGCACCCTCACCACGGGGATGTCCCTGGCGGTGATCGCCACGGCGCTGGCCACGAGCCTGTACCTCCAGCGACGCAAGGCGAGGCGCGGGTTGCGCCTCGGGTGAGGGGCCGCGCCCTTCGTTGCCCTTTGTCCTTAGTCGACCGAACGCACGCCGCGGCTACGGGGCGAACCCCATCTCTCTCGGAAACGCATCCTTCAGGTACCGCCGGTCCTTCGGCGGTACCTCGCGCGCGTCCATGAACTCGCCCAGCCGTCGCGCGGCCTGGAGGATGCGCTCGCGGATCGCCTGTGCCTCCCCCGCGTCGAGGCGGAAGGCCGTATGCGCACGCATCGCGGCCTCGACGTCCCATGCGGGCGACATCCCCGGCGCGGGCGCCGGTACGTGCCGGGCGCGATCCGGATGCGGGACGAGGTCGAAGACCGGGGAGAGCGTCCAGCCGTCGCCCCTGTCGAGGAAGGCGTGGTTCCTGAGGTGGTCGTCGGTATTGTGGAGATACGCGTTGAGAAGCAGCCGCCCGAAAACGGAGGCTGCCGCGTTCTTCACCCCGATCGCCTGGGCGACCGCTGCGATGTCCGTGTAGGTGCGCGCGGTGGCGTAGCTGGCCGACGCCTGCTTCAGGAGCGTCGCCGCGCTAAGATACGCGTATGGCCGCCCTTCGATGCCCTCGTCCCGGTCGAAGCGCTCGACGAAGAGGGCGGCGCGGCGGCCGGCGACCACGATCTTTCGGCGCGGAACCGGGAAGCCGGCCGCTTCGGCCACGTCGAGACAGGCCGCCTCGACCCGGGGGTCGTCGAACTTGTCCATGGAGGTCGGGAACTTCGCGATCCACTGCCGGCCTTCGGACCGGATCCTGGCCTTGGGCCGGGCGCCGCCGACATCGCTGTTGCGGAAAAGGAGCTTGAAGTGATGCCCCTCGGCATCGCCCGCCTCGACCGCGGCGGCCGCATCCATCAGCGCACCGAGGTCGTCGGACTCATCCGGCAGGTCCACGAGCGGCGCTTCGGGGGGCGTCCACGTCACCGGGCCGCTGGTCGGCGTCGGGCCGAATGCGAGGTCGCCCGTGCGGCCGAGGCCACCGAGGGCGAGATATTCCGGCATCGACAGGACGCTGGTCGGGAACGCCCGCGTCAGGATCTCCTTCCCCCAACCGTCGGGCCCGGCATCGTGGAAGGCCAGCGGCACCTCCTCCGGTGCGGCGGCATACGATTTCCTGACGAGCGGCAGGCCGACCGGATCGATGGCCTTCGCCCCGTCCTGGCCGAGATACGAAGACGCATAGCGGAAGCGCCCGTTGCGTCGCGGCCCCGAGCCTTCGAACGTCAGGTCGCCCACCGGCCCATAGCCGTCGCCGCGCCAGCGGTAGACGACCAGATAGTCGAGCCGTCCGGTCCTAGAAGTCTGCCACATGGGACCTGCTGCCCGCGCGCTTCCGGCCGGAGGCCGTCTCCATCCCTTCGCCGACGGGGTCCGTCGCGAGGAGGTCGCCGATCCGCTCGGCATAGCCGAAGACGCTCAGCGCCTTGATCGCGACGGCCAGCGTCACGCCGGGTCGGCCCTTCTCCAGGTTGATGACCGTCGGGCGATGTACGCCCATCCGTTCGGCCAACTCGACCTGCGACAGGTTCCGGCGCAGGCGCGCGAGGCGGACGCGCTCGCCGAGCCGGCGAAGGCTCTCCAACTCCTCAGTCGATAGGATGGCCGTTGTGTTCATGCTGCTAGCATTGACATTGAGGCACTTAATGTATGCTCTAGCCTGATAACAGGCAATTGCGGCGTCAGGGACGCGGTGCCGTCCCGCCCTCGTCGGATTGCGCGAGCAGGAAGGCGATGAGGTCCGCCCGGTCGAGGGCATCCGGGACGCCGGGAAATGTCATGCTGGTGCCCGGCGCCATGGTCGCCGGCGCGGCGAGCCATCGGTCCATTCGCTCCAGGGTCCACACGCCGCCGAGCGCCCGGAGCGCCCCGGTGTAGGCGAAGCGCCGGCTGTTTCCGGCGATGGGTTTGCCCATCACCCCGTGCAGGGCGGGCCCGTTCTTGTCGCCGGCCCCCAGCCTGATCGAATGGCAGGCGGCGCAGGCTCCGAACAGACGGCTGCCCCGCTCCGCGTCGGCCACGCGCATGAGCGCTGCGAAGCTCGGCGCCTCGCCCAGCGCGCGGCGCCGCTCCGCCCCGTCGTCCGAACAGGCCGCGAGGAGGAGGGCGAGGACCGGCAGCCAAAGGCGCTGCGTCCACGCGGTCTGACGGGTGTCACCTTCGGTGGGGGAGGCTGCATGATAGTGCTGCGTTCGCAATTTCTCGCCTCTGGTATATTGAATACCTGTACGGATCGTGCAGGATGCAGCCGCGCGAGCTCGAAGAAGCCACCGCGGGAGGAAGCCAATGAAACACCGATCAGCCCTCGGCTCACCGGCGGTACACCCCGACACCCCGAGAGATGCCGACTCCGCCAAATGGTGGCAACTCGCCTTCGGCGTGGTCTGCATGGCGATGATCGCCAACCTGCAATACGGCTGGACATTGTTCGTCGATCCGATCGACAGCAAGTTCCACTGGGGCCGCGCCGCCATCCAGATCGCTTTCACCATCTTCGTCGCCACGGAGACTTGGCTCGTTCCCATCGAGACGTGGTTCGTGGACCGGTACGGTCCGCGCCTCGTCGTCTGCTTCGGCGGCTTCATGATCGCCTCGGCCTGGGTGCTGAACGCCTACGCCGATTCGCTCGCCATGCTGTATCTCGGCGCGGTGGTCGGCGGCATCGGCGCGGGGTCGGTCTACGGCACCTGCGTCGGCAACGCCCTGAAGTGGTTCCCCCATCGGCGCGGTCTCGCGGCCGGCGCCACGGCGGCGGGCTTCGGCGCGGGCGCCGCGATCACCGTCGTGCCGATCGCCAAGACGATCGCGTCCAGCGGCTACGAGACGGCCTTCCTCTATTTCGGGATCGGCCAGGGCCTTGTCGTCGTCCTGGTGTCCTTCCTGCTGCGCAAGCCGTCCACCCTCAGCCCGGTGCAGAAGCGCAGCGTGCGCGTACCCCAGACCAAGGTCGACCGCACGCCCAAGCAGGCGGTGCGCACGCTGGTCTTCTGGGTCATGTACGCCATGTTCGTCATGGTGGCCTCGGGGGGCCTGATGGCGGCGGCGCAGATCGCCCCCATCGCCCATGATTTCAAGGTCGCGGGCGTCCCGGTCAGCCTGTTCGGTCTCCAGATGACCGCCCTGACCCTGGCGATCTCCCTGGACCGTGTCTTCGACGGCTTCGGCCGCCCGTTCTTCGGCTGGGTCTCCGACAACATCGGCCGTGAGAACACGATGTTCCTCGCCTTCAGCATCGCGGCGATGGCGATGATCCTCCTGCTCAACCTCGGCACGAACCCCTACGTCTTCATTCTGGCGACGGCCGTGTATTTCGGGGTCTTCGGCGAGATCTACTCGCTGTTCCCCGCGACCTGCGGCGACACGTTCGGATCGAAGTTCGCGGCGAGCAATGCGGGACTCCTCTATACCGCGAAGGGGACCGCCGCCTTCCTCGTGCCCTTCGCGAGCATGGTCTCGGCGAGCTTCGGCTGGTCGGCAGTCTTCGCCCTGATCATCGGCCTCAACATCGTGGCCGCGTCGCTGGCGATGTTCGTCCTCAAGCCCCTGCGCCGTCGCTACCTCACCGAGGAGCCCGCCGGCACCGCCGAGGCCGCGAAGGTCCAGGCCGCCCGGATGGCGTAATCACCGGGTGCGCGCCGGCGCGCGCCCTCCCACCGCACCACCTTGTCGCCATTTCTGGTATACATTATGCCAACAGCCGGTTCATCGAGCCGGCCAACATCGACCCAAGAAACCTGCTGGGAGGCCCTACCAATGACCGCAGTGGCAAAGAAGATCGACATGTCGGCCGCCGACGTTGCCATCAGCGAGTTCTACTCGCCGACGGAGCTGACCGACGGGTTCCACCTCGTGATCGATGCCCTCAAGCTCAACGGCATCACCACGATCTACGGGGTACCCGGCATCCCGATCACGGACCTCGGCCGCATGGCTCAGGCCGAGGGGATGCGCGTCCTGTCGTTCCGGCACGAGCAGAATGCCGGCAACGCCGCCGCCATCGCGGGCTTCCTTACCAAGAAGCCGGGCATCTGCCTCACGGTCTCGGCGCCGGGCTTCCTCAACGGCCTCACGGCGCTCGCCAACGCCACCACCAACTGCTTCCCGATGATCCTGATCTCGGGTTCGTCCGAGCGTGAGATCGTCGACCTGCAGCAGGGCGACTACGAGGAGATGGACCAGCTCGCCATCGCCAAGCCCCTCTGCAAGGCGGCCTTCCGCGTGCTCCACGCCTGCGATATCGGCATCGGCATCGCGCGGGCGATCCGCGCCGCCGTCTCCGGTCGTCCCGGCGGCGTCTACCTCGACCTGCCGGCCAAGCTGTTCTCGCAGGTGATGGATGCCGAGGCGGGCGCGAAGTCACTGGTGAAGGTGATCGACGCGGCGCCGGCGCAGCTGCCGGCGCCCTCGGCCATCGCCCGTGCCCTGGACGAGTTGAAGGCCGCCAAGCGCCCGCTGATCGTGCTGGGCAAGGGGGCGGCCTACGCCCAGGCCGACGAACTCGTCCGCGAACTGGTGGAGCGCAGCGGCATCCCCTACGTGCCGATGAGCATGGCCAAGGGGCTCTTGCCGGACACGCATCCGCTCTCGGCGGGTGCCGCGCGCTCGACGGCGCTGAAGGACTCCGACGTGGTGCTGCTGGTCGGCGCGCGCCTCAACTGGCTGCTCTCGCACGGCAAGGGCAAGACCTGGGGCGAGCCCGGTTCCAAGCGCTTCATCCAGATCGACATTGAGCCGCGCGAGATGGACTCGAACGTCGAGATCGTCGCGCCGGTGGTGGGCGATATCGGCTCCTGCGTCGCCGCCCTGCTCGACGGCATGCGCGACGGCTGGACGGGGGCGCCGGCCGAGTGGGTCGAGACGATCCGCGCCAAGCGCGAGGCCAACATCGCCAAGATGGCCCCGAAGCTCATGAAGAACACCGCGCCGATGGACTTCCACTCCGCCCTCGGCGCCCTGCGCACCGTGATCAAGGAGCGGCCGGACGCAATGCTCGTGAACGAGGGCGCCAACACCCTCGACCTCGCCCGGAGCATCATCGACATGTACCAGCCGCGCAAGCGCCTGGACGTCGGCACCTGGGGCGTCATGGGCATCGGCATGGGCTTCGCCATCGCGGCGGCCGTCGAGACGGGCAAGCCCGTGCTCGCGGTCGAGGGCGACAGCGCGTTCGGCTTCTCCGGCATGGAGGTCGAGACCATCTGCCGGTACAAGCTGCCGATCTGCATCGTCGTCTTCAACAACAACGGCATCTACCGCGGCACCGACACCGATCCGACCGGCCGCGACCCGGGGACGACCACCTTCGTCCCGGATTCCCGCTACGACCGGATGATGGAGGCCTTCGGCGGTGTGGGCGCCCAGGTGGTCACGCCGGACGAGTTGAAGCAGGCCGTCGAGGCCGCGATGGATTCCGGCAAGCCGACCCTGATCAACGCGGTAATCGACCCCTCCGCCGGCAGCGAGAGCGGCAACATCGGCAGCCTCAACCCGCAGAGCGTGATCAAGCGCAAGTGAGGGCGGACGCCATGGGGCAGTCCCGGTGACGGACCCCAAGCTCGCGGGACGGCTCACCGTCCCGCTCCGGCTCCCGACGGAGGATCCCCTTCCGCCGGGCAGCCACATCCTCGGCCTCTTCGCCGAGCGCGACGCGCGGCTCTACGTGCCGGAAGGCCTCGCGCCGCGCCGGCCCGTCCCGCTCGTGGTCCTGTTCCACGGCGGCGGGGGCAGCGCCGAGAAGATCATGCCGATGCTCGCGGTCCACGCGGAGGCGCGCGGCTTCCTGCTGCTCGTCCCGCAATCGCTGCATCCGACCTGGGATCTGGTCATCGCCGGCAACGGCCCCGACCGTGACCGGCTCGAACACGCGCTCCAGGCGCTGGGTTCGCACTTCCTGCTCGATCCGGGCCGGATCGCCTTCGCGGGCCACTCGGATGGGGGGAGCTACGCCCTCTCCCTCGGGCTCACCAACGGCGACCTCGTCAGCCACGTCATCGTATCCTCCGCAGGGTTCATGTCGGTCCAAACGCAGGTCGGCGCGCCGCGCGTCTTCATCTCGCACGCCACGCGGGACGAGCAGATCCCCATCGACCGCAGCGGCCGGACCCATGCGCAACTGCTGCGCGCGGCCGGCTACGACGTCACCTTCGTCGAATACGACGAACCGCACGCCTACGACCCGGCGGTCGTGCGGCGCGCGGTCGACTTCTTCATGAGCGAGGGGGAGCCTCCACGCGCGGCTTGATCTTCAACTGGTCGATGGCCCACAGCCACGTCCCGTCCGCCTGACGCCGCGCCGCCTCGACGGACAGCACGCCGTTCGCGAGCCGGGCGAAGGTCAGCGCGAGACCGTCCTTGACGAGGGCGGGCAGGGTTTCCGCCTGCGGAAAGTCGGACTTCCGGGCGAGAAGGTCCGTGTAGAACCGGCGGATCTCGTCATGGCCGGTGGCGACGACTGCGCCGGCCGCCAGCACCGCGTCGGGTTCGTAGAGCGCCACCAGACCCTCCACGTCGCCGTCATTGGCGCGGGCGTTGAACAGGCCCGCGAGCGCGCCCGGCTCCGTCGCGCCGTCCCTCGTCCAAGCGTGATCGTCCATCGATTCCTCCCGGTGGTTCATCGCAAGGGCACTCCGTGTCCGTCCCGCACCGCCACGGTGACGGGGATGCCGGCCTTCACGCTCTCCGAGACGGTGCAGAACCGCTCGAACTGGGCGAGCACCTGCTCGATCCGGGGCATGGCCTCGGCGGCGGCGCCCAGGGTGATGTCGACGGCGATCCCGCCGATGCGCAGGCGCTTCTCGGCGTTGCGGACGATGGCGGCCGACGCCGTTGCCGTGACGCCCCCGCCGTCCTGCCCGAACTTGCCGAGGGCGAATGCGAGGCTGGCGCAGAGGCAATTGCTTACCCCCGCGATCAGAACCTGCTCCGGTGAGGGGCCGGATTCGCGCCCGATGGGTTCCGGCTCGTCCGTGGCCAGCGTGGGGAAGGCGGCGCCGAAATCGACGACGAACTTGAAGCCCTCGATCTGGGTGATCGTGATGCTGGGTCCGAGCGTCATGCCGGCCGCCTCCTTCCCTGATCGTCGCGCGATTTCGGCAACGCCGCGTCGCCTATTCGGCTTGACTGCCATTCGATATGTGGCATACCAAATACCAATCACCGAGTCACCCGTCGGGAGGGAGAGCCTCTCGTGCAGGAAGCAGGGGAGAGAACGCCATGACCGAGCCGAGCGTCGCAGACCGGCCGAGCGCTTGAGCGCACCATGGCACAGGATCTCGATCTGTCCGGGCTTGTCGATGCCGTCGGCGACGCCATAGTGGTGTCCGATCCCGACGGGGCCATCGTGGTGTGGAACCCGGCCGCCGAGCGGATCTTCGGCTTCTCCCCCGCCGAGGCGCTGGGCCAGCCCCTCGATCTGATCACCCCCGACCGCCATCGGCGCCGCCACTGGGATGGCTACGCCAACACAATGCGTACGGGGGTCACGAAGTACGGCACGAAGCTCCTGCGCGTGCCGGCCCTGCACAAGGACGGGCACAGCCTGTCCATCGCCTTCACCGTCGGCCTCCTCAAGGACGAGGACGGCACGGTGACCGGAATCGTCGCCGTCATCCGCGACGAAACCGAGCGCTGGAGCGAGGAGAAGCGCCTTCGCCAGCGAATTTCGGACCTAGAAGCCGAAAGCAAAGAGTGCATTCCGACCTGAAAGACGAAGTTTTTCGGGTGTGAGTATTCCAATCAACGGGAGGAACGAAAATGACCCAACCGCTCGAAGGCATCAAGATCATCGACTTCACCCACGTCCAGGCGGGTCCGGCCTGCACGCAGCTCCTCGCGTGGTTCGGCGCCGACGTCATCAAGGTCGAGCGCCCCGGCGCGGGCGACGTCACCCGCAACCAGCTCCGCCATATCGAGGATGCGGACGCCCTCTACTTCACGATGCTGAATTCCAACAAGCGTTCGCTGACCCTCGACACCAAAACCAAGCAGGGCAAGGAAGTCCTGGAGAAGCTAATCCGCGAGTCCGACGTGATGGTCGAGAATTTCGGCCCCGGCGCGCTGGACCGCATGGGCTTCTCCTGGGCGCGGATACAGGAACTGAACCCCGGCATGATCCTCGCCTCGGTGAAGGGCTTCTCGGACGGCCACCATTACGAAGACCTGAAGGTCTACGAGAACGTGGCGCAATGCGCCGGCGGTGCCGCCTCGACCACCGGCTTCTGGGACGGTCCGCCCACCGTGTCGGCCGCCGCGCTCGGCGATTCCAACACCGGCATGCACCTCGCCATTGGCATCCTGACGGCGCTCCACCAGAAGACCAAGACCGGCAAGGGCCAGAAGGTCGCCGTGTCGATGCAGGATTCGGTGATCAACCTCTGCCGCGTGAAGCTGCGCGACCAGCAGCGCCTTGATGCGATCGGCTACCTTGAGGAATACCCGCAATACCCGCACGGCACGTTCTCGGACGTGGTGCCGCGCGGCGGCAACGCGGGCGGCGGCGGCCAGCCGGGCTGGGTGCTGAAGTGCAAGGGCTGGGAGACCGATCCGAACGCCTACATCTACTTCACCATCCAGGGCCATGCCTGGGCGCCGATCTGCAAGGCCATCGGCCGCGAGGAGTGGATCGAGGATCCGGCCTACAACACGGCCCGCGCCCGCCAGGACAAGATCTTCGATATCTTCAACACCATCGAAGGCTGGCTCGCCGACAAGACCAAGTTCGAGGCGGTCGACATCCTGCGCAAGTTCGACATTCCGTGCTCGCCGGTCCTCACCATGAAGGAGATCGCCGAGGACAAGTCGCTCCGCGAGAGCGGCACGATCGTCGAGGTCGCGCATCCGAAGCTCGGCAAGTACCTGACCGTCGGAAGCCCGATCAAGTTCTCGGACCTTCAGGTCGACATCAAGGCCTCGCCGCTGCTGGGTGAGCACACCAACGACATCCTGGCCCAGCTCGGCTATTCTCAGCAGCAGATCGCCGAGCTGCACGACGCCAAGGCCGTCTGAGTCCTTCAAGGCCCGGCGGGGGCGGACCCGGTCCGCCCCCGTTTCCTGTCCCGCGGCACGGAACGATGATGACCCGCTTCCGAGACCGCTTCGTCCCCCGCCTCGCGCCGGTCAGCCTCCTCGAACGCGCGCGCTCGGCCTGCGGCGCGCTGCTCGGCCTCCTCTGCACCGGCCTGATCGCCCGCGCCGCCGTCGGGTCGGGGGCGGACCTGCCGATCCTCGTCGCCCCGATGGGGGCCTCGGCGGTGTTGCTCTTCGCGGTCCCCGCGAGCCCCCTCGCGCAGCCCTGGTCGATCCTCGGCGGCAACATCGTCGCCGCCTTGGTCGGCGTCACCGCCGCCGCCCATATCGGTGACGCCATGTTCGCGGGCGCGGTCGCCGTGTCGGCGGCCATCGCGGTGATGATGCTGCTCGGCTGCCTGCATCCCCCGAGCGGCGCGGTCGCGCTCACCGCCGTGCTCGGCGGCCCCGCCATCCGCGACCTCGGCTACACCTTCGTCCTGTGGCCCGTCGGGGCGAACTCGCTCCTGCTCCTGATCTGTGCGCTGCTGTTCAACAACCTGACGGGACGCCGCTACCCGCACGCCGCGTCGGTCGCCGCGCGGGACGCTGGCGAGCCCGGCGCCGCGATGGGATCCGGCCTGACCACGGCGGATATCGACGCGGCGCTCGCGCAATTCGACGAGGTCCTCGACATCGATCCCGGCGACCTTCAGGTCATCCTGCGCCGGGCGCAGGTCCACGCCTCGCTGCGCCAATCCGGCCAGACCACCTGCGGGGCGCTCGTCACGCGCGGCATCCGCGCCATCGCCCCCGATACGCCCCTGCGCGACGCCCTCGCGAGCCTGCGCCAGCACCGCGTCACGATGGTGCCGGTGACGGACGAGAGCGCGCGGGTCCTCGGAATCGTCACGCAGGACGACCTGATCGACAAGACCATCGGCTGGGAGCGCCGGACCCCGCGCCTCGGCTTCGGGCGGCGGCTCGCCCTCATGCTCCAGCGTGGCCGCGCCCCGCAGGGGACGGTGGCTGATGTGATGACGACGGGCACGGTCACCCTGCAACCGCACACCGCCGCCGGGCAGGCGGCGTGGCTGATGATGCAGGGCGGCCTGCGTCAGGCGCCGGTGGTCGGCGCGGACGGACGGCTGATCGGCATCGTCGATCAGATGGACCTGATCGGCGCCATGCTGGCCGACATCGCCCACGACCATGCCGGGCACGCCTCGCCCGAGCGCCGTCAGGCGGGACGGCGCGCCGGCTAGGGCTCACGCCTCAGTCGAGATGGTTGCCGTAGGTCTCGACATGGGTCGCGAGGCCGAGGCCGTGTTCGCGGACCAGCCGCTCGGCGAGGTCGGCATCGCGCGCCTCCAGCGCCTCGATGATCTTCACGTGCTCGCCGATGGATTTCGAGGCGCGGTCGCCCTGCCGCAGAGCGGTGTTGCGGATGCCCCGGACATGCATCAGCAGATTGCTGCACAGGCCGTCGATCACCTCGCACTGGCCCAGCGATAGGATCTTCTGGTGGAAGCGAATGTTGGCTTCCGAATACTCATCGAGATGATCTTCCGGCTTCTGGTCGAAGAACTCCGGAAACATCCGCCGGATGCAGGCGAGGTCGTCGTCCGTCGCGCGGGTGCAGGCCAGCCGTGCGGCCATGCTCTCCAGGGCCGTCCAGGCCTGGATCATGCCGACGATCTCCTTGCGGGTCTTCTTCACCACGAAGATGCCGCGCCGGGGCTCGTTGCGCACGAAGCCCTCCTGTTCGAGCACCGTCAGCGCCTCGCGGATCGGCGTGCGGCTCACCCCGAGGGACTGCGACAGGCTCCGCTCGTCCAGGCGGATGTCGCCGGCCTGGCCGTAAATATCCATCTGGGTGATTGCGGATTTGAGGGCTTCGTAAGCGAGCGTACGGAGACTTGTCGCCGGAACGATCGGGCTGATCGCAAGATTCTGCATGCTGATCTACAACACTTCTGCGCTGACGGGGGAGCGACGCTGGCAGGTAGGCGCCGCCGCGCAACGCCCCGGAGGATGCTCGTTCGGCCTGTAAAACACAAGGCGAACCCGTCCCCGCCGCGCAAGGCCCCGTTCCGCTGTTGACAACAGGTATTCAGTATACCAATCTTTGTCGAGGAACCGCTCCGAGAGGGCGGACCCGAAGGAGGAGCGTGATGGCCAGCCGAGCAGGCGGGACCCACGACGCCATGGCTACCGACCGGGTCGCCGCGCCGGATTCGTGTCCGATAACCGACATCGCCAAGCAGAAGATTGCCGTAGAGCACCCAAGGCATGGCTGATCGTCCGCGTGAGACCGCAACGGAGCCGGCGAGCGACCCGATGAAATACCTCACCATTGTGGAATGTCCGGTCGTCTATGCGGCCGAGAACGAGCATGCGCTGGCCAGCAAGGACATGCTGCCGCGCTTCGGCGTGACCTCCGGCTTGGAAAGCCAGCACATCCGAGTATTGGATACCCGGATCACCTCGGTTTGCATCTGGAGCAGCGAGTTCCAGGCGAAGAAATACTTCGGCAAGGACTGGGCCGAGAAGGCCGATGCGATCTGGGGCGACCAGTACCAGATGCGGTTCGAGGCGATCGACGCCGCCTCCGCCGCCTGATCCGGTGTCGGGCGAAACCGGTTTCCATGCCTGGAATCCTGGTCTCGCCTCCGGTTTACCCCGTCACGTCCATCCCCTGGCGACGGTTTTTCGCGACGAGAACACGGAGACGTGTTTCGCGGAGAGCGAGGAGCTGAGTGACGTCTGTGGGATTCCCGCGAGCCGGCTCAGCGTGTTCCGGGCGGAGCGCCTCGTCGTCCACGAGCTGCTGGTGCGGGTCATGGCGGATCTCTCGATCCCCCTCGGCACGGTCTATGCCGATCTCGGCGTGAACTTCCGCCGGATCGTGGCGACGATCTGGCGCGCCGGGATCGAGGGGCACCTGCCGGAGATCCGGGACGCGTTGCGCGCGATCCGGGAGGAGGCGGATACCCTGCTCCGGCGGGAGATCGCGCTCCTCCTCGACGGGCCGGAGCGCGAGACCGTGCCGAACCGGCGGGGCTGGCTCAGTTTCAGGTTGCACGCGCGGACGCCCGATCCGGTCGAGGCGCCCGCCCGGCGCGATCCGGCCGAGCCCGGCAGCCTGGAGCGGGCGGTGCAGGACGCCCTGGCGACGGTCACCGCCGGCCTCGTCGCGCGGCATGGCCATCTGCCCCGGAATGCGGACCTGCTGCGCAAGCTCGCCGCCATCCTCGTCTCGAACGGCTATGGGAGCCGCCGGATCGGCGAGATGATCGCGCCCTGGTTCGACGCGGTCGCCGCCGCCGAGGGCTATCGCCGGGTCCGGGCGCAGGAGCGTCCCGTGGTCATGAACGTGAAGGGCGCCTCGGCCTCGGGCAAGAGTACGATCCGCCCCTACCAGCGGGCGCTGGCCGAGCGGACGGGGGCGGATTGGCAGGACTTCGCGGTGATCACGCCGGACGTCTGGCGCAAGTATCTCCTCGACTACGACAGCCTCGGGGCCGCGCGGCGCTATGCCGGGCCGCTCACCGGCTACGAGGTGGAGATCGTCGACGAAAAGCTCGACCTCTACATGAGCCGGAAGGCGGCCGAGGGGCGGATGTCCCATCTGCTGATCGACCGTTTCCGCTTCGACAGTTTCGCGGTCGATGCGGCGGCGGATCGGCCGGGTCAACTGCTCACCCGGTTCGGCCACACGATCTATCTGCAATTCATGGTCACGCCCCCCGAGGCGACGGTGGAGCGGGCCTGGAAGCGGGGCCAGGAGTTCGGCCGCTACAAGGCCGTCGAGGACCTGCTCGCCCACAATGTCGAGGCCTTCGCGGGCATCCCGCGCCTGTTCTTCCTGTGGGCGCTGCGGCGCGACAAGGTCGTCGCCTTCGAGTTCCTCGACAACACCGTCCCGAACGGCGAGGTGCCGCGTACCATCGCCTTCGGCGGCAACGATGCGATGATCGTCCTCGACCCCGTGGCGCTGCTCGACATCGAGCGCTTCCGCAAGATCAACGTCTATGCGGAGACGCCCGCGCAGGTCTACGCGGGCATCGACCACGCGCCGGAATGCAACGTCGGCTTCCTGAAGGCCTGCCTCGGCCGGCTCGGAGAGGTCCGGTTCGCCGAGCGCGGCACGGGGCACGTCTACGCGCGCTTCGAGCGCGGACGGCTGGTCGCCCGCGACCGGGCGACCCTCGACCGCCTCTGCACGGACGCCGCGATGCGGGCGACCTGTGAGGCCATCGGCCTGTTCGACGGAGGGCTAGAGGACGAGAGCGTCCCCAACGGGCCACCGGTCACGGCCGAACTCACCCTCGGCTCGGGAGGGCTGCACGCCGCGAGGCCGGCTTAGTCCCCGTGTTGCCATGCACAAATTGCATGCGCCAGATTGGTATTTTGCACTTGGTATACAAGGCAGCGGGTTCTATATCGGGGCTACCGCAGCGCAACATAGGCCCCGGAGACCACGATGCTCGCCACTGCCCTCGCCGCCTTCGTCCTCTTCGCTTCCGTGCAGTGCCTCCTGGTCGTCTACGTCGCCGACAAGCTGACCCCCGGCGCCGCCGACGAGAGCAACAGCCGTCAGCGCCCGGCTGCCAGCCACGCCCGCTACGCCTGAGGCCAGCCTTACTCCGCGGCGATCTTCGTGGCCGGGCCCATCGCGCCCGACCACAGGATCGCGTCGATCTCGGCGGTGGAACAGCCGAGCACGTCGCGCAGGATCTCGTCGGTATGCTCGCCCAGCAGCGGCGAGCGTTCGATCGCGACCGGGTTCGCCGACAGGCGGATCGGATTGCCGACCGTGAGGTAGGATCCCCGCGTCGGGTGATCGACCTCCACTACCGTTCCGCTGGCGCGCAGCGCCTCGTCCTCGGCGATCTCCTTCATCGAGAGGATCGGCCCGCAGGGTATGTCGTAGGCGTTGAGGATATCCATCGCCTCGAACTTGTCGTGCTTCATCGTCCACGCCTCGATGCGCGTGAAGATCTCGTTGAGATGCGGCAGGCGGGCCTGGGGTGAACTGTAGTTCGGGTCCGTCGTCCAGTCCGGCTCACCGATGATGTCGCAGATCGGCTTCCACACCGCCGCCTGCGCGATGAAGTAGATGTAGGCGTCCGGGTCCTGCTCCCAGCCCCGGCATTTCAGGATGCGGCCGGGCTGCCCCCCGCCGGAATCGTTCCCGGCCCTCGGGACGGCCTCGCCGAAGGGCACGCCCTCGCCGAACTGGCTGTATTCCGGGAGCGGCCCGCGCGCGAGGCGCTGCTGGTCGCGCAGCTTCACCCGGCAGAGGTTGAGCACGCTGTCCTGCATCGCACAATCGACCCGCTGCCCGCGTCCGCTCTGCACGCGGTGATAGAGGGCTGTGACGATTCCCAAGGCGAGGTGGAGCCCGGTCCCGGAATCGCCGATCTGCGCGCCCGTCACCATCGGCTTGTCGCCGCGCCAGCCCGTGGTCGAGGCCGAGCCGCCGGCGCATTGGGCGACGTTCTCGTAGACCTTGCAATCCTCGTAGCGGCCCGGCCCGAAGCCCTTCACCGAGGCGAGGATGAGGCGGGGGTTGGCCTCCTGCAGGGCGTCCCAGGTCAGGCCCATCCGGTCGAGGGCGCCCGGCGCAAAATTCTCCACGAGGACGTCGCATTCGCGGATGAGGCGCCAGAGCACATCCTTGCCGGTCGGGTGCTTCACGTCGATCGTGATCGACCGTTTGTTGTGGTTCAGCATCGTGAAGTAGAGGCTGTCGACGCCGGGGATATCCTGCAATTGCTGGCGCGTCGCGTCGCCGCCATCGGGGCGCTCGATCTTGATGACGTCAGCGCCGAACCAAGCCAGCAACTGTGTGCATGTCGGGCCGGACTGAACATGCGTGAAGTCCAGAACCTTCACGCCCGCGAGCGGCGCGCCCATCATGGCTTCCTCCGTCGATGTGAGCCTATCTGGCTTCGATTCACGGGGGCTTGTTCGCCTTGTGCCGTGAAGCGTCCGAGGGAGCCTGCGCCGCGTCCATCATTGTCGCGGGGCATGGGCGACCATCCGACACACGAAGAATGATGGCATACCAAATACCAATAGTCAAAATGGGGTCGTGACCGCTCGCGCCGGAGTGCCGTCCTGCACCGCGTTCCCCGAGCGGAACGCGGCCAGCGGCGCCTCGATGGTGAAGGCGAAGCCCTCGGGCTTATAGGCAAGGGCCACCTCGCCCCCGACCTGACCGGCCAACCCGCGCTCGATCAGCCGGGTGCCGAACCCCTTCCGATTGGGCGGGGCGACGGGTGGCCCGCCGCGCTCGGTCCAGGCGAGCCGCAGCCGCGTCCCGCCTCCGGCCTCCCGGATCTGCCATTCCACGGCAACGCGCCCGGTGACGTTCGACAGGGCGCCGTACTTCGCCGCGTTCGTCGCCAGTTCGTGCAGCATCAGCGACAGCGACAGGGCGACCTGACCGCCGACCAGGATCTCCGGTCCCGAGACGTCGAAGCGCCCGGAGGCATCGGCATGCAGGTGGAGGGCGCGGGTGACGACGTCCCGGATGGGGCTCGTCGCCAGCTCGCCGTCGAGCAGCAGATCGTAGGATTGCCCGAGCCCCGCGAGGCGGCCCGCCAGAACCTCGCTCGCCCCGGTGAGGTCGTCGGCCGAGCGCAGGGTCTGTGTGGCGATGGCCTGCACCATCGCGAGCAGGTTCTTGAGGCGGTGGCCGACCTCGTGGGTCCGCAATTGCTGCTGCTCCTCCGCCGCGATCCGCATCAGGGCGAGGCGCGTCCGATCCGCCACGGCCTTGGCGAAGGCGACCTCCTCCCCCGTCCAGGCGCGGGGCCCGGATTCGTGCAGGCAGAGCACCCCGACGAGGTGCTCCCCGGCCATCGCCGGCACATTGACGAGCGCGCCGATGTCGAAGCGCCGCAGCGCGTCGAGGCTCGCGGCGGTGCGCGGATCGGTGCGCACATCCGCGATGACCACGGTCTCGCCCCGGCGTAAATCGTCGATGTAGCGCCCGTAATCCGCGTAGCGGTGCCGCCCGACGACGCTGCGCTGGCCCTGCCGCGTCCAGCCCCGCTGGAAGTCGATGCCGCTCTCGGCGCGGTCCACGGCGCCGTAGGCCGCGCGCGACAGGCCCAAAGTCTCTCCGGCCGTCGCGGCGGCGAGGGCCGAAACGGAATCGGTCTCCGCGAGGCTTCGGATGTCGTCGCCGAGGCGCGTCAGGGCGGCGAGCCTCACGGAGGCCTGCCGTTCCGTGGTCCGGTCGCGCGAGACCGCGAGCAGCCGTTCCGGCCGGCCGTCTCCGCCCCGTATGGGGGTGACGGACACGTCCCAGTATCTCACGACGCCGCGCAGGGTGTGCGCCCAGCCCTCGAAGCGGCCCTCGCCGCCGGCGGCGGCCCGCGCGACGGCCGCGCGGGCCTCGTCCTCGGACGGCCCCGCCCAGAAGCGGGGCCAGTAAGCGCCATGGATGGTGGCGAAATCGTCGACCTCCATGGCGACGAGGCCGGGGCCGTTCATGAAATCGAGGCGCCCCTCCAGGTCGAGCACTTTGATGCAGTCGGGCGAGGCGGCGAGCACGCTGTGCAGGAAGGCCGCGCTCGCCCGCAGCCCTGCCGCCTCCTCCTCGCGGGCCAACAGGGCGCGGCGGGCCTCGAACAGCGCCATGACCTGATCGGCCAACCCCCGCAGGAAGTCCGCCTGGGATCGCGTCAGGCCACCCTCGCGCGGGGTGCGGTCGATGACGCACACCGCGCCCAGCCCGTGGCCGCAGGCACTGCGAAGGGGGGCGCCCGCGTAGAAGCGGAAGGCGGAGGGACCCGTGACGGCGAGGTTGTCCCGGGTGCGCGGGTCCCGCGTCAGGTCCGAGATGACGAGGGCGTCCGTCTCCGGCAGGGCGTGGACGCAGATCGACCGGTCGAGGCCGGTCTCGGCCTCTTCGAAGCCGATGCGGGCCTTGAACCATTGCCGCTCGGCGGCGACCAGGGTGATCATCCCGACCGGCGCGGCACAGGCCTCCGTCGCGAGGCGAATGAGGCCGTCGAACGTCTCGTCACCCGGCGTGCCGGGAAGACCGTAGCTCGTGAGCGCCGCCAGGCGTCCCGCATCCCCCGCATAGGCCGCGGGATTCTCGGGGCGCGCGGGAATCATGCCGGGTGCGCGACGGCCCCGCGCCGGCCGGCACGGTTCCGCTGCAAGCCGGTCAAAGTCGCCCTGGCTCGGTCCCCCCGATTCCGCACGTGGTCCGCCCCCGTCGCCGCGAAGCAGCGTCGGCCAAGATTACGGTGCCCGCGTCGCCAGGGGAAGGACGGTTCGCCGCGATCCGCCCTCGGGTCAGGCCGCCATGCTGCGCGAGGCGTCACGGACGAGGCGCGTCGCGGCATCGACCTCCCGGGTCGAGGAGGCGATCACGCCGACGCTGTGGCTGATCTCGGAGACCGCGCCGGTCATGGCCTGCATGTTGACCGACATCTCCCGCGCCACGGCGGCCTGCTGCTCCACGGCCGAGGAGATGGCCGAAGAGATGGCGTTCACTTCTTCGATAGTCTCGCCGATGCCGGTGATGGCGGAGGCCGCCCGGTTCGCCGCGTCCTGCGTTTCGGCGATCTGGCCGCCGATGCTCTGCGTCGCCTTGGCGGTCTGCGCGGCGAGGTCCTTCACCTCGGCGGCGACCACGGCGAAGCCCTTGCCGGCCTCGCCGGCGCGGGCCGCCTCGATGGTGGCGTTGAGCGCCAGGAGGTTCGTCTGCGAGGCGATGCTCGAGATCATGCCGACCACGTCGCCGATGCGCTGGGCTGCTGAGGCGAGCCCGGCCACGACGGTGGAGGTGGCGTTCGCCTGCTCGACGGCGCGTCCGGTGACCTGCAGGGCGCGGCTGACCTGCCGGCCGATCTCCCCGACGGACGAGGCGAGTTCCTCCGCGCCCGCCGCGACGCCCTGGGTGTTGCCCGAAGCCTGCTCGGCGGCGCTGGCGGCCCCCACGGCCTGCTGGGAGGCCTGGAAGACGGCGGCGGCGATGCCATCGAGATCGTGATCGATGCTGCGGTGCAGCTCCGCCCGGCGCAGGCGCTCCTCCACGGCGGTGGTGATGTCGGTGGCGAACTTGACGACCTTCACGAGACGGCCGGCGGCGTCGCGGACGGGGTTGTAGGTGGCCTGGATCCACACGGCGCGCCCGCCCTTGGCGATGCGCTTGTATTCGGCCTGCTGGAACTCGCCCCGGCGCAGCCCGTCCCAGAACGCGCGGTAGGCGTCGCCCCCGCGCTCGGCCTCATCGACGAAGATCGCGTGATGCCGGCCCTGCACCTCGTCGAGTCCGTAGCCGACGATCGCGAGGAAGTTGGCGTTCGCAGTCAGGACGGTGCCGTCGAGGGCGAACTCGATGATGCCCTGGGAGCGGTCGAGGGCGTCGAGCTTGCCCGCGTTGTCGGCGTTGCGCAGCTTCTGTTCCGTGGTGTCGGTGGCGCATTTGAACACGCCGTAGGGCTTGCCGTTGCGCCCGATGAGGGGATTGTAGCTCCCCTGGATCCAGACCTCGCGGCCGCCCTTGGCGATGCGCTTGTATTCGGCCTGCTGGAACTCGCCCCGGCGCAAAGCCGCCCAGAACTGCCGGTAGGCGTCGCTCTCGCGCTCGGCCGGGTCCACGAACATCCCGTGGTGCTGCCCCCGGATCTCCTCGATCCGGTAGCCGAGGGCGGCGAGGAATTTGGCGTTGGCGTTCACGACCCGGCCGTCGAGATCGAACTCGATCAGTGCCTGCGAGGCGTCCAGCGCGTTCAGCTTCGATCTGAACTCGGCATTGGGGAGCAGCATCTCAAGTCTCCACGGGGAAGGAGGATCGTCTCCTGTGTTCCCGCCATTTTGCACGGTGACGACTGCCACGGCCTCAAGCCGATCCGTGAATAGCGGGTCAAATCGATGAGGATTCGATTAAATCGATTGTGTTTTCGGCTGGCCGCCGGGAACTACGATGATCGAATTCGCAGCGGCCGTTTGTCGCCGCTCACGCGGCCCGGATCTTGGTCAGGAACCGCGTGACCTCGCCGCCCAGGTGCTCGGACTGACGCGACAGGTCCGAGGCCGCCGTCAGGACCTGCGTGGCCGCCGCGCCGGTCTCCTCTGAGGCGCGGGCGACGCCGGTGATGTTGCTCGTCACCTCGCCGGTCCCGGCGGCGGCCTCGGTCACGTTGCGCACGATCTCCTGCGTCGCCGCCCCCTGCTGCTGCACGGCGGCGGCGATGGACGAGGCGACCGCGTTGATCTCCTGGATGCGGTGCCGGATGCCGTCGATGGCCCCCACGGCGCTGACGGTCGCCCCCTGGATGCGCCCGATCTGCTTCGTGATGTCCTCGGTGGCGCGGGCGGTCTGGTTCGCCAGCTCCTTCACCTCCGCCGCGACGACGGCGAAGCCGCGCCCCGCCTCGCCGGCCCGCGCCGCCTCGATGGTGGCGTTGAGGGCCAGGAGGTTGGTCTGGCTCGCGATAGCCGAGATCATCGACACCACGTCGCCGATCTTGCGCACCGCCTCGCTGAGTTCCTGCACCAGCATCGCCGTCTGGTCGGCCTCGGTCACGGCCTGCCCCGCGAGGTCCTCCGAGCCGGACACCTGCCGGGCGATCTCGTCCACCGAGGCCCCGAGCTCCTCGGCGGCGGCGGCGACGGTGTTGACGTTGGCTGCGGCCTGGTTGGCGGCGGCGGCGACCGTGGTCGACTGGCGCGCAGTGTCGGCGGCGATCCCCGACATGCTGGAGGCGGTGGCCTGCAACTCCGCCGCCGCCGAGGCGACCGAGGAGAGGACGGCGCCCACCGTCTGCTCGAAGGCGTCCGCGAGCTGCGCGAGTTCGGCCTTTCGGCGCATCTCGGCCTCGGCCCGCTCCCGGGCGGCCTCCTCCTCCAGAAGGCGGACGCGCTCGCGCTGCTCGACCTGCACAGTGACGTCGATGGCGAACTTCGTCACCTGCACCGGCCGCCCGTCCGCGTCGAAGACGGGGTTGTAGCTCGCCTCGATCCAGACCTCGTGGCCGCCCTTGCCGATGCGGCGGAACTGCCCCGCCTGGAACTCGCCCCGGCGCAGGGCCTCCCAGAAGCGGGCATAGTCCGTGCCGGCGCGCTCGGCGGGATCGACGAACATCCCGTGGTGCTGGCCGACGACCTCCCCGGCTGTGTAGCCGACCGCGTTCAGGAAATTCGCGTTCGCCTCTAGGACGTGGCCGTCGAGGTCGAAGCTGATCACCGCCTGCGACTTGCGGATGGCATCGACCTGCCCCCGCAGCGCCGCCGCCTCGACCGTCTGCGCCGTGACGTCGGTGGCGTATTTCACCACCTTGGCGACCTTGCCCGCCTCGTCCCGGATCGGGTTGTAGGCGCCCTTGATCCACACGGCCTTGCCGGCCTTCGTGATCCGCTTGAACGCGGCGACCTCCGCGCGTCCGGCGCGCAGCCCATCCCAGAACACGGCGTAGTCGCGGCTGTCGCGATAGGCCGCCTCGACGAAGAGTCCGTGATGGCGGCCCCGGATCTCGTCCAGGGTGTAGCCCATCAGGTCGAGGAACAATCCGTTGGCCGTCAGGATCGTGCCGTCGGGCAGGAATTCGATCACCGCCTGCGCCGCCTCCACCGCCGCGAGGCGGCGGGCATGGTCCCCGGCTTCCAGGCGGGGCGCGGCGTCGCTCCAGGCGAGGGACTGGCCCACAGGCTCGCCCTCGACCGTCACGGGCGCCGCCGTGACGTCGTAGACGCGCTCGCCGAGCATGGCCACGGCCGTCGCCCCCCGCTTGTCCAGGGCGGCGAGGGACCGTCCGTCCGTGTCGCGGCAGAGGCCATCGATGTGCCGGCCGACGACCTCATCCGGCCGGATTCCGGCGAGGAGGTCGGCCATGGCCGGGTTGATCGCAGTGACGAGGCCCTTCCCGTCGAGATTCAGCACCGGCGTGCGGAGGGCCGCGAGCGTCGCGGCACGCGTGACGGCGTGGCGGCGCCGGGCGACGAAGTCGAGCATGACGGGATCCCTGTTGTAGGCGGCGAGCCCGGCGCCGCGGGGCGGCCGCAAGGGGCTCGGTCGTGGCCTCATGATCGGCCCAGGGCGCTACCGAAGTCTGAATTCGATCGTCCAAAGCCCGCGGCGAACACATCATTCGGGGACGATAATGCACTAACAAACGATGATTTATTGATGTGTGGCGGCGTCGTGGAAGAAATCATACCAAGCCGCGCAGGTTTTGCCACGGAGCCCTCGCGTCCCCCGGTCCACCGGGGCCGGGGCAATGCGTGGTACGATCTTTGCTTTACTAACCGAGGTTAGACTTGCCGATCCCATGTACCGGCCGTTGCCTATGGCCGAAGTTGGTTGCAACGGCCCGGGATCGTCCATTATTTTCGGAACGCTTCCTCCGCGACATGGCTTCATTCCGTGAAACCGCGTGGGAGATGCGTAATGCGCCAGACACTGACCACCGTTGCTCTGCTGACCCTGTTGGGTCTGAGCCCGGTCGCCGCCCAGACCACCGTGACGGGCAAGCCTGCCCCCGATGCCACGACGAGCGAGTCGTCGGGCGGCCAGAAGGCCGTCGCCCGGCCCAACACCGACCGGCCGGACGCCCATAATCCGAGAACGACCGCGACCGCCTCGGGCGCCAAGCTCGAGGAAGGCGCCAACAGCTTCACCGAGGCGCAGGTCCGCCACCGTCTGGACGAGGCCGGCTTCAAGGACGCCAAGGACCTCAAGAAGGACGACAAGGGCATCTGGCGGGGCACCGCGATGATGAACGGCAAGGCCGTGCCCGTCGGCGTGGACTTCAAGGGCAACGTCGCCGCTCCCCACTAGCGGCACCGGACGGCCAGCACCCCGAAATCCTGTCAGGAGGCCACCATGGCACAGCAGACCATTACCGCCCTGTTCGACCGCTACGACGACGCCGGAGAGGCCGTCGCCAAGCTGGAAGCCGGCGGCATCCCCCATGCGAACGTGAGCATCGTCAGCAACAACGAGGGTGACCGGCACGCGGGCCGCCTCGGCTCGGGGACCGATCACGACACCAAGCAGGGCGCGGAGACCGGCGCGGGCACCGGGGCGACCCTCGGCACCGTGGCGGGCGGCGCGGCCGGATTGCTCGCGGGCCTCGGCCTCCTGGCGATCCCCGGCGTGGGACCGGTGGTGGCAGCCGGCTGGCTGGTCAGCGCCCTCACCGGCGCGGGCATCGGCGCGGCGGCGGGCGGTCTCGTCGGCGGTCTGGCGGGTGCCGGGCTCAACGAGAGCGACGCCCATGTCTACTCCGAGGGCGTGCGCCGGGGCGGCACCCTCGTGACGGTGCGCGCGGACGACTCGCGGGCGCCGATGGTGATGGACATCCTCGAGCAGCACGGCTCCATCGACATGGACGAGCGGACCCGGAACTGGAAGTCGGACGGCTGGGAGATGCCGGCCGCCACCGCCTCGACCCAGCCGACCGACCTGCAGCCGTCGCCCTCCGGCACCGGCCTGTCCTCGGCCGGCATGGTCGACGGGCGCAGCCGCGTCCGCGCCTACCCGAGCGCCGAGAACATGCCGTAAGGCAAGTCGACAGCACTGCGGCACGGACGGCGAAAGCCCGTAGGCTGAACGCCGTCCGTGCTGTAAGGACCCGCAGGGCGTGGGGCTTGGCGGGAGGCGACGATTTCTGACGATGGTTGGGGTACTTTCGTCGGGTTGTTCGCCGTCCTCGCCCTCGTTCTCGCGAACGGATTCTTCGTGGCGGCCGAGTTCGCCCTGGTGGCGGTCCGGCGCAGCCGCGTCGCCGAACTCGTCGCCGAGCGGCGCCTGAACGCCAAGGCGCTGCTCTGGGCGACCGACCACCTCGACGCCCATCTCGCGGCCACCCAGCTCGGCATCACCATCTCGTCGCTGGCCCTCGGTTGGGTCGGCGAACCCGCCCTGGCCCGGCTGATCGAGCCCGTCCTGGCCTGGCTGCCCGATACGCTCTCGACCGCGGCGGCGCACACGGTCGCGGTGGTGATCTCGTTCACCATCATCACCGCCCTGCACATCGTGCTCGGCGAGCTGGCGCCGAAAAGCCTCGCGCTCCAGCGCAGCGAGCGCACGGCGCTGGCGATCATCCGGCCGCTCAGCCTGTTCCTAATCCTGTTCCGCCCGGCCATCTCGTTCCTCAACGGGCTCGGCAACGGCGTCCTGCGCCTGTGCGGCCTGCAACCCGGCCACGGGGAGGGCGGCCACCACTCGACCGCCGAATTGAACCTGCTGGTCGAGGCGAGCCGCGAGGCCGGCCTCCTCCGCGAGGCGCAACAGGAGGCCGTGGAGCGCATCTTCAAGCTGGGAGATCGCCGGGTCCGCGAGATCATGACGCCGCGCCACGAGGTCGAATGGGTCGATCTCGACGCGCCGCCGGACGCGATCCTCCGGGCGGTGCGGGCCTGCAGCCACGCCCACGTCGTCGTCAGCCGGGGCGGCATCGACGAACTCGTCGGCGTGCTACGCAAGCAGGACCTGCTCCACCAGATCCTCGACGGCCAGCCGCCCGACGTCGAGGCGGCGACCCAGCCCCCGAACGTCATCCACGAAACCCTGACGGTCCTGGCCGCCCTGGAAAGCTTCCAGCGCAACCCGGTGCAGATGGCGGTGATCGTGGACGAGTACGGCAGCCTCGAAGGTCTCGTCACCCAGACCGACCTGCTGGAGGCCATCGCGGGCGACATCCCCGAACCCGGTGAGGATCCGTCGGTGGTCGAGCGGGAGGACGGCTCGCTCCTCATCGACGGCATGATGCCGGCCGCCGAGGCCTTCGAGCGCCTCGCCTTCGCCGAGCCCCCGGCCATGGACGATTACGCGACGCTCGCCGGCTTCATCATCAATCGCCTCGGACGCATTCCGGCGACCGGCGACACCCTCGTGGCCGAGGGCTGGCGGCTGGAGGTCATCGACATGGATGGCCGCCGCATCGACAAGGTCCTCGCCGCGCCGCTTCCCGACCGGCCCGTGGCGGCCAGCGGAGCGGATTGACCGGGTTTGCCGTTAGGCTTCCGGGCTTCGGGCCCCGACCGGTTGCGGGGGAAGCGTATTGCGGACATTGGCGTTGCCCGGCCTCCGCGAGGCCCTGCTGCCCCTCGGCCTCGTGGCCTTCTTGGTCTTCGGCGGCGTCGCCGCCTACTGGCTGACCCGCCCGACGACGCTGACCCTCGCGGTCGCCCCGCAGGGCGGGACGGAGCCGGCGCTGCTGCGGGCCTACGCGGCGGAACTCGCCCGGCGGAAGCTCGGAATCCGGCTGAAGGTCGTGGGCTTCGACGGCGTGCGCGAGAGCGCGGAGGCGCTGAAGGCCGGACAGGCCGACCTCGCGGTGGTCCGGCCGGACGTGGCGCTGCCGGGCAACGGCCTCACCCTCGCGGTGCTGCGGGCGCTGGCCGCCTTCGTCGTCGCGCCGGGAGCCTCCGGCATCAAGGCCATACCGGACCTCGCGGGCAAGCGGCTCGGCATGCTCGCTGGGCGGA
Organism: Methylobacterium sp. J-067; assembly: GCF_022829465.1. Taxonomy (GTDB): domain Bacteria; phylum Pseudomonadota; class Alphaproteobacteria; order Rhizobiales; family Beijerinckiaceae; genus Methylobacterium; species Methylobacterium litchii. The sequence goes on along the minus strand of NZ_JAKSXZ010000143.1, from coordinate 43,694 downwards.
CGGCAGACCGGACGCTGCTGCGCAACCTCGTCGCCCATTACGGGCTCGACCTCCTCGCCGACGCGCCGGCCGGCGACATCGGCCCGAAGGCCGTCGCCCTCGTCCCGGTCGAAGAGGCGGACGTCACCGCCGCCCTCCGGGACGGTCGCATCGACGCCCTGGCCCTCGTGGCGACCCCCACTTTCCCGGCGGCGCGGCGGGCGGTCGGCGCCGTCGCCGACGCGGCCGAGGGCGGCGAGGTCGACCTCTTCGGCGTGTCCGACGCGGCGGCCGTGCTGGCGCGCTGGCCGCGCCTGCAGCCGGTCACGGTGCCGGCCGGGCTCTATGGCGGCCATCCCCGCCTGCCCGCCGAGGACGTCGCCACCGTGGGCTCGTCCTACCGCCTGATGGCGCGCGCCGGCCTGTCGCGCAGCGTCGCCGCCGAGGTGACGCAGCACCTGTTCGAGATGCGTTCGACTCTGGCGGAGACCGTGCCGGCGGCCGAGGACGTCGTGCACCCGGATTACGAGGACACGGCGGACGCCACGAGCGCCCGCCTGCCCATCCATCCAGGGGCCATCGACTATTACGAGCGCGAGCAGGAAACCTTCATCGAGCGTTACGAGAGCTGGATCTACCTTGTCGCCATCCTCGGCGGCGGCCTCGGCTCGACGGCGGCGTGGCTGCGCCAGCGCCTCGGACGGATCCGCCGGGAGCGGATCGAGGTGGCGACCGCCCGGCTGCTAGAATTGCGGACGGAGGCGCGGCGCGAGACCGACCGCGTGCGCCTGGGGGCGATGGCGGGGGAGGTGGACGACCTCGCGGGCAGCATCGCGCGCCACGCCCTGAACCGGCCGACCGAACCACGCACGCTCGGCGCCGCCACCGTCGCCATCGAGGCGGCGCGCTCCACCGTGCGGCGGGCGCTCGACGCCGCCGCGCCGCCCGCACGATCCGGGACGACGGACGTTATTCAGTCATGATCGGACGGCATCGCGTCGCGGATCACCGCCCGAGCCGGCAGATCGCGGCCGAAACGTCGTGCGTCCCGCGCCGCGAAACGCTATTCAGACCATCTGCCCTGGCTCGGGCCCGATCAAGAGGACCCACCTTGGCACGCGTCCGGTTTTTCCTGTTCGCCTCGTACTGGATGGGGTGGACAGCTTTGTTCCTCGCGCCGCTGGCGGTCTTCGCCCTGGCCGGATCGCCGACCCGTCCGATCCGCGCGGCGACGCGCCTGTGGGCCCACGGCATCCTCTTCGGCCTGCGCCGCCTCGTCGGGCTGAACTACGTCGAGGAGGGGCGGGAGCACATCCCCGCCGAACCCTGCCTGATCGTCGCGAACCACCAATCCGCCTGGGAGACCCTGGCCTTCCTCGTGCTCGTCCCCGACGTCGCCATCATCGCCAAGCGCGAATTGCTGGCGATTCCCGTGGTCGGCTGGTTCCTGCGCCGCTCGCCGATGATCGTCATCGATCGCGCCAACGGCACGCAGGCCCTGCGCACGATGATCGAGGGATGCCAAGCGGCCGTCGCGTCGGGCCGCTCGGTGCTGATCTTCCCGGAGGGGACCCGGGGCGAGATGGCCGATCCCGTGCGGTTCAAGCGCGGCGTCGAACTGCTCTACGGCCGCCTCGGCCTGCCGGTGGTGCCGGTCGCCGTGAATTCCGGCCTGTTCTGGCCCGGCGGCGGCCCGGCCCGGGCCGGCACCGTCGTGGTGAGCTACCTCGCCACCCTCGACCGGAACCTGCCGACCGCCGAGTTCCTGCGCGCCACCGAGGGCGCCATCGACCGCGAGCTCGACCGCTGGCGCCCCGCTATCGCCGGAGCATGAGGCGGATGGCTGGCCAGGCGCGTGAGGGCGTGTCATGGGCCGGACCGTGACCGATCATCCGACCGCCCCCCAACCTGTCGACCTTGCAAGTCTGGGTTGGTCAGATTTCTTCGAAGACCAGCGCGAGCCCCACGAGGCCGATCTCGCCCCGATGCGGATCGCCGCGATCCACCGCTCTCGCCTGACCGCCCTGTCGGAGGCTGGCTCGGTCGAGTTGACGCTGGCCGTCCGTGCCAACGCGGGCGATTTCACGGTGGGCGATTGGATCCTCGTCGATCCCGAAACCCGGACCCTGCATCGCCGTCTGGACCGCCAAACGGTGATGGAACGACGCACGGAAGGCAGCAAAACGCTTCAAGCTGCGGCGGCCAATGTCGACACGCTGTTCATCGTCACGTCCTGCAACGCCGACTTCAATCCCGCGCGCCTGGAGCGCTACCTGGCCCTGGCCAATCAAGGCGGCACGCAACCCGTGCTCCTGCTCACCAAGGCCGACACGACGGACAATTTGGAAAGCTACCAGCGTGAAGCGTCCGCGTTGCAACGCGGGCTCGCCGTGATGACGGTCAATCCCCGTCTCCCCACGGCTGCCGACACGCTGGCTCCGTGGTGCGGGATGGGACGGACCGTGGCGCTGGTCGGCTCCTCCGGTGTCGGCAAATCGACTCTGGTGAACACGCTGGCGGGTCCCGATCAGGCCCTTCCCCAGGAGACCGGCGGCATTCGCGAGCATGACGCGAAGGGACGCCACACGACCACCGGCCGTTCGTTGCATCGGATTGCCGGCGGTGGCTGGGTTATCGACACGCCGGGAATGCGAACGCTGCATCTCGGTGGCGCCGCGGAGGGGCTCGACATCGTGTTTGCCGAGATCGTCGAACGCGCGCCCTCGTGCCGATACCGCGACTGTACCCACGCCCACGAGCCCGGCTGCGCCGTGACCGCCGCGGTCACCGAAGGCACGATCAAACCGGAGCGATTGGCCCGGTGGCGCAAGCTCTCCGAGGAGAACCGGGACAACACGCCCGTATCGGTTGGGCCGCGCGGGCGCCACCGCACCCACAGCTGAGCGACTGAGACGCGTCGTCAGGCCCAGCGCGCGGGCGAGACAATCTTCGGTAACAATGAGGACCAGATTAGACCGGCAGCGGCATCGGAGGTGATTTTCCTGCCACGAAAGAGGTCAGTCCGGTTGCGAAATAAATAGTTTTCGATCCGATGAGTGGCCGATGTAGCCTCCTTTCATCGATCCGTTTGAGGGTTCCGCAGCGGACAACGTTCATGATGGCGTGACGAGGAGGCAACCGTCCTCTTCCGCCCGGAAAGAACTCCGGGCCCGCTTTCGAGCGCCGCCGATCGCGGCGTGAGGTTCACCTCCATGAGCGAGATCATCCTGCCGGCGGACGTCGACGACGCGCCCCTTCGCGACGAGGACGCGCACCTCCACGAGGCGACACGCGCGACCATGCTCGCCGAGACCCTGCAACTCGGCCGGTACTCGGCGGTGACGCAGGGCGCCCTCGTGCTGATGCTGGCCGGGATCTTATGGAACATCGCCTCGCAGGCCTACCTGTACGGCCTCGCGGCGGCGGTGACCGCCCTCTGCGCGGCGGCCTTCGTCGCGCTGGCCCGCTACAGCGGGCGTTTCGGTGAGCGTGCGGTCGCCCGCGAAGCCTTCGTCGTCCTCCATGTCCTGGCGCTCGGCCGGGGGCTCGCCTGGGCGAGCATGCCGGCGGTCCTGTTGCCGTAGCTCGACAACGCCTACCGGCTCGTGGTCGGGGCCGTCTGCGCCGCCCTGATCTCCCATGCCTACGTGGTGGGTCCGATCTTCTCGCTGGCGCTCCTGGCCGTCGTGCCGGTGGTCGTGGGCATGTTCGTCGGCCTCGCCGGCTGCGAGGGTCCGGTCGGCCAGTACGTCGCCTTGTTGCTGTCGCTCTATGCGACCTTCGTGTTCTTCACGTCGCGCCGGATCTGCCGCCACGCCTCCCAGCGCATCCTCGACCGCGTAACGGTGCAGGCGCAGAGCGAGACCATCGGCTTCCTGCTCAAGGACTTCTCCGAGGGCACCCGCGATTGGCTGTGGGAGACCGACAAGCTCGGCCGGATCCGGCAGGCCCGCGCGGACCTCGCCGGCCTGCTCGGCGTGAACGCCGCAGAGCTTCGCCACCGGACGCTGCCGGCAATCCTGCGGGCGTTCGCCCATCCGGACGGCGATGGCGCGGACGCCGAAGCGCTCGCCGCCGCCATCGAGTCGCGCGCGCCCTTCCGCGACCGGACCGTCCGCTTGCAGACGGACGGCGGCACACGGTGGCTCACGCTCAACGGCAAGCCCGTCCTCGACGCGGGAGGAGCCTTCGCGGGCTATCGCGGCGTGGGGTCGGACACGACCGAGAGCCGGGAGGCGCAGGCCCGCATCGCCTTCCTCGCCGGGCACGACAACCTGACGGGATTGCCCAACCGCAGCGGCTTCCAGGACGTGCTGACGACCCTGTGCCGCGAAGCCAGTTCGACCGGGCGCAGCAGCGCGCTGTTCTACCTCGACCTCGACGGCTTCAAGGCCGTCAACGACAGCCGCGGCCATCTCGTCGGCGACCGCCTCCTGCAAAAGGTCGCCGGGCGCCTGACCGCCATCGGCGGTCCGCACGGTGTTTTCCGCCTCGGTGGCGACGAATTCGCGATGGTCGTGCGCGACGTCGGGTGCTCCGATCCCGAGGCGCTCGCCTCGCGGATCGTGGACGAGCTGAGTCGGCCGTTCCAGATCGACGAAGCCCGGCTGGAGATCGGAGCCAGCGTCGGCATCGCCTACGTGCCCGACGAGGGTATTGCGCCGGAGACCCTTCTCATGCGCGCCGACCTCGCCCAGTACGCGGCCAAGGCGGACGGCAAGGGCTGCTGGCGCACCTTCGACCCCTCGCTGGAGCAGCGGGTCGTCCGCCAGCGCCAGCTCGACGTGGACATGCGCGTTGCCCTCTCGGCCGACGCGATGGAGTTGCACTACCAGCCGCTGGTCGACATGCGGAGCGGGCGCGTCGCCGGCTTCGAGGCCCTGCTGCGCTGGAACAGGCCCGGTGACGGCTGGGTCTCGCCGGCGGAGATCATCCCCATCGCCGAGGCGACCGGCTTCATCGTGGACATCGGCCGCTGGGCATTGCGGCGCGCCTGCACGGATGCCAGAGGCTGGCCCGATCTGCGGGTTGCCGTGAACATCTCCTCCCTGCACATCCGGATGCCGGGCTTTCACGCGGAGGTCGCCGCCATCCTCGGTGAAACCGGGCTCGCCCCGGACAAGCTCGAGATCGAGATCACCGAGTCGGTCCTGCTCGATCACGGGCCGGAAGTGCTGGAGAACCTGAACCGCCTCCGCGCGACGGGCGTGCGTATCGCGCTGGACGATTTCGGCACGGGCTATTCGAGCCTGAGCTACCTGACCGAATTTCCGTTCGACAAAGTCAAGGTCGACCGCTCGTTCGTCCGCGATCTCCAGGGGCGGCCCGAGAAGGTCGCCGTCGTGGAGGCGATCGCGCGGATGGCGCGGGCCCTGTCGATGACCGTGACGGTGGAGGGCGTGGAGACGCGCCAGCAGCTCGACGTCCTTAGGGACAAGCGCTGCGACATCGCACAGGGCTTCCTCTACAGCCCCGCGCGCCCGGCCTCCGAGATCGCATCACTCGTGGAACGGATCGAGGCGTTGGTCCTGCCGACCGTGCGCATGACCGATCCGGACGACGGATCGGGCGTCTCCGGAAGCGGCCACCCCCCTGGTGGCCGCCCGGCTCTCTCTCTGGTCCGCGCCTCCTGAACGAAACCGGCGTCGCCGCGACGGCGGGATCAGTAGCCGACGTAGCCGCCCGCACCCTGGCTCGGACGCGCCATGCCATTGCCGGTCACGGGCTGCGCCACCGGTCGCATCGGCGGGGCGACCTGCCGGTTCCGCGCCTGCCGGTTCGCGAGGGCCCGACCCGCCGCGCATCCGCCCAAGGCCCCGAGTACGCCGTGCCCGGCGTAGTGACCGGCGATGCCGCCGACGATGGCGCCCTTGATGCAGCCCTTGGCCTCGGCCGCCTGGCTGGCGACCAGCAGAGAACTCGCGGCCACCGCGGCCATAGCGACACGCTTCATCATGGTAATCATGTCCTTCGCGGCACCGCCGCCGCGTGCATGATGTAAGGGGTTGCCCGGCGGCTTGAAGAGGTCGTCCTCCGATTTTTTATAGTCTTTCGCGTCTAAAATTTTTGGATCGAGAGATTTGCATTGGAACAATGATCGAACCACCGGTCAGCAGAGCGCCGGCCGCGCTTCGCGGGTCGGTTACCGATCCGGCCGGCCGTGTGGAGTGTCACTTACGCCGTCGCGGTTTTGCAATGAGGGCGATTTGCACGGGGCGGGAGGTCGGGCGGCCGAACACAGCTCACCCGACGACCCTCTCGATGCTATTTCTTCATCGGATCCTTGGACATGCTGTCCTTGGCCATGTGATCCTTGGCCATGTGGTCTTTATCCATGTGATCCTTGGCCATCGCATCCTTCTTTCCCATGGAATCTTTGGCCATGGAGTCCTTGGCCATCGTATCCTTGCCCATGGCTTCGGCGGCGATCACCGGGCTCGCGGCCACCAAGGCCGCCACGAAGACGGCTGAGGCGAGACGGAACAGATTGGTCATTTCTGAGCTCCTGCAGTTCAGTGCCGCGTTGGTGGCACTCAGCAGAGTTCGTTACCGCATCCTCCCGGTTACATTGCTATACCGACGAATTCGGGCGTCCTCGGCCAACGAGCTTCGATAATGTCCACGAAGCTGTTCCACGGGTCTTCGCTTGTGGGATGCCCCGTTGCGCGGGACCCTCGGTGAGCTGTCATAGAACGTTACACGGCCGGCCCGGCGGGTAACATTCTCGCCACGTCGGAAGGCGACTCTGATGTCTCCGCCGCCCCGACGACCGCGCGGCGATGGGGGTCGCAGATGTCCGATGCTGCCGAAATGGTCCACGTGACGTGGGGTGTGAGCCGGGCGGATACCCTCCGTGAAGCGCTCCGATCGCAGGGCGACGACGCGCGCGTCATCGCGCTCTCGGGCTCCCTGAATTACGGCCCCATCAATCCGCCGGACCCGGATGTTCGGCACGCTTGGCTCAAAGCCGTCCTGCGGCCCGATCCCTACGCCGATCAGCGGGAGGTGGAGGAGCCTTGGGCGGAAGCCACCTCGGCTCGGGTGCATCCCATTTACTGGGTCTGCAAGAGCGACGCGGGCGAACACGCCAGTTTTCTCGAATTCGCGTTCCGGATGAATGGCCGTTCCTTCGACATCATCGACGCCACGGACCTCGATTTCGTCACGCGCGACGGCATCCGAAGGCCCTGGTCGCTCGGGATCATGCGTCGTGAGGACATCGTCGCGTCTGGCCTGGGGGACAAGCGACGCGCCTTCTCACGGGCCGAGTGCGCTGCCGCCGCCGCTGCGTGGGCGGCATTGAGGCGCGAGGATGCCCCATTGCGCATCGTGCACGACGGCCGCTTGGTGTCGGCTCCACTGACGCACTTCGACGCTGCGCTCATCTCCCAAGCCACGGGAGACTGGGAAGTCGCTGCGAGAGTGATCGGGCGCACGATGCACCATCTGGCCGTCGAGGTTGACCCACCGGGCCAAGCGGTCAGCGACATCGTTCTGTTCGGCCGTATCCAGGCTCTCGGAGATGCGGGCGGTCTGGAGATGAGAGGGCCGGGACCCGGCATGCGCGACTACGAGGTCAGGACGCCCAGCACCGGCTTATCGGCCTGAGAGGCCGATGTGAGTGTAAGGGGCGTGGCGCAACCTCGGCTGCGGACCGAAGACAGGCGTCTCCCCTCCCGCTTTCGTGTTTTGTTCGCCCTGGCAAAGCCAAAGCCCTTCCGCAGCCACAGCATGGCCTCGAAGCCGCAGATCGTAAAGCACAGAAACGGTTATACGGACTGTGTTCCCGCGTCGCTCCCGAGTGGTTTCACATTTTCAGACGCCGCATTTCTTACACTTTCCATGAAGATAAAACGTGATCCTTCTAGGAATGAGATGACGTCATCCGAAATTGTCTGCGAGAGATTTTGCGGAATAGGCCATCCATAGACGAATTTGCGGATCGCCAGATAGAATACCTTCCCATGCATGGCCCAGGCGGCTTCGATTTCCCGCTCCGTCAAGGGTACGATCTCCGGGGCCGGGAGGCCGAGATCGGCCCGGACCTCCGCGCAAATCGGATGAATGACCCGCTCGCGGATGATCGTGAGGTAACGGGGCGCGATGTCGTAACCCTTCAGACCTGAGAAGACGAAGATCCGGACCCACACGAAATCGAAGATTTGCTCGGTGTATTCCGCGTAAAAGCGGACGATCCTGTAACTGAGCGGTTGAGACCGATCCCTGACCAATCCCGTCCAGGCCGGATTCCAACGCTTGACGTAGACGTGTTCGTAGACGCGGTCGAGCAGCGCCTCCTTGGTCGGAAAATACCGGAAGATCGCCGAATGGGTGATGCCCAGTTCCTTCGCCAGTTCCCGGGTCTGACCGCCGAGTCCGTGCTCGGCGAAAAACTGCGCGGCGGCCTCCACGATCTGCTGCTCGCGCTCGGCAGCGGGGAGGCGGCGCCGGATCTTCTTTGCCTTGGGAGACTCGGGGTCGTCGACGGTCGGGGCCATGCTTCGTGACCGATTGGTTATTTCGCTTGACGGCGCGCTCCGGCCCTCGATAGCTTGTAACCAAGTGGTCAACAACGATTGATCCGGCAACTGGCGGCCTGGGAGGGACGCACATGAAGGCGCGGGCCTTCGATTACCGCCGTGTGACGAGCGTCACGGAGGCGCTTGCGGCCTATGCCGGTTGTAGGGGCGAGGCGCGCTATCTCGCGGGCGGACAGAGCCTCCTGCCGGCCCTCAACCTGCGCCTGGATGGCCCGGACTTGCTCATCGACATCGGCCGGATCGATACCCTGCGGGGGATCTCCGTCGAAGGGGATGCCCTGCGGATCGGCGCATTGACCCGTCACGCCGAGACCTTGTCCTCCCCTCTGATCGTCGCCCATGCGCCGATCCTGACGGAGGCGGCGGCCTTCATGGCGCATCCGGCGATTCGGAACCTTGGGACGATGGGCGGGAGCCTCGCCCTGGCGGATCCGGCCTCCGAGCTGCCGGCCTGCATGCGGGCGCTCGGTGCCGTGATCGAGATCGCCGGGCCCGCCGGAACGCGGAACGTCGCCGCGGACGATTACTTCCGGGACCTGTTCGAGACCGTGCTCGCCCCCGGCGAGCTCCTGTCCGCGGTGCGGGTTCCGCTCGCCCGCCCCGACATACGGATGCGCTTCGACGAGATCGCCCGGCGCCGGGGCGACTACGCGATGGTCGGCCTTGCGGCGCACCTCGCCTTCTCAGGCGATGTCGTCGAGACGGCGAGACTCGCCTTCTGCTCCGTCGGCCCGACCCCGATGCGGGCTCCGGCGGCCGAGTCGGCCCTGGCCGGTCGATCCCTAGGCCCGGAGAGCATTGCAGCGGCGAAGGCGGCGCTTGCCGCCGATCTCGCCCCCGATGACGATGACGCCCTCTCGGCCGCGGCACGGATGCACCTCGCCCGGGTCCTCCTTGGCCGGGTGCTCTCCGCCCTCGGGGACGGACCGCAGCGGGCGGAGGCCGCATGATCGCACCGCAGCCTGTCAATCTCACAGTGAATGGCGCGCGGGTCCGGCGCTTCGTGGAGCCCCGCCTGTCGCTGGCCGATTTCCTCCGCCAGGATCTCGGTCTCACCGCCGTTCACCTCGGCTGCGAGGTCGGCGCCTGCGGGGCCTGCATCGTCAACCTCGATGGGCAGCCAGTCCATGCCTGCCTGATGCTTGCGGTCCAGACAGACGGGATGCGGGTCGACACCCTCGAAGGGCTCTCGGATTCGGAGGCGGTCGCCGCGCTGCAAAAGGCCTTCCACGCCCGGAACGCCCTGCAATGCGGCTTCTGCACGCCGGGAATCCTGGTCGTCGCCCTCGGCTTCCTGAAGGGATGCCGCCCCGGTGAAACCGCGCCTTCGCGGGAGGCGATCCGAGACGCCCTGTCGGGCAATTACTGCCGCTGCACCGGCTACGAGGCGATCGTTGACGCCATCGAGCGTGTCGCGAAGGCCGCCTGCGCCACGCAGGAGGCGGCATGAGCGCGGCCACCGACAGCCCCGGCCGGACCCGCTACATCGGCCAGGGCCTTCCCCGGCCCGGCGCCAAGCGCCTGTTGGCGGGCCGAGGGCGCTATACCGACGACGTGGTGCTGCCCCGCATGCTTCACGCCGCCTTCCTGCGCAGCCCTTACGCCCATGCGCGGCTGGGGGCGATCGAGACAGCCGACGCCGCCGCGATGCCAGGCGTGCACGCGGTGCTGACCGGCGCCGACTTCGCGAAAATCTGCACGCCCTGGACCGGCACTCTCAGCCATTTCAAGGGGATGCGCTCGGCCCCGCAGATGCCCCTTCCGGCGAACAAGGTGGTCTGGGCGGGCCAGCCCGTGGTCATGGTTGTGGCCGAGAGCCGCGCCGAGGCCGAGGATGCCCTTGAGCTGATCGGCATCGACTTCGAGGAACTGGAGCCGGTCGTCGGCCTCGACGCCGCCCGCGCCCCCGACGCTCCCCGGATCGACGCGGACACCGCCGACAACGTCCTGTTCCGCACGCGGATCGAGGCGGGCGAGACGGCGCGGGCCTTCACGGGCGCCCGGAGCGTGGAGGTCGACCTCCGCTTCGGCCGGCACACCGCCGTCACGATGGAGCCCCGATCCCTCGTGGCCGACTACGATCCGGCAGAGGAACGGCTCACCGTCCACCAGTCGACTCAGACGCCCTACCAGTTCCAAGACATTTACGCCCGGCATTTCAGGCTCTCGGAGGCCAGAGTCCGAGTGATCGCCCCGGATGTCGGCGGCTCCTTTGGGATGAAGCTGCATCTCTACCACGAGGACATGGCGGTGGTGGGCGCGAGCCTCCTGCTCAAGCGGCCGGTGAAGTTCACCGCCGACCGGATGGAGGCCTTCGCCAGCGACATCCACGCCCGCGACCACCGCGTGCGCGCCCGCCTCGCCTTCGATGGCGACGGGCGGATGCGGGCGATCGAGGTGGACGACGTCACCGGCGTCGGCCCGTTTTCGGCCTATCCGCGCACCAGCGCCGTGGAGGGCAACCAGGTGGTTCGCCTGATCGGGGCGCCCTACCGGCTCAGCGATTACCGGGCCGACCTGACCGTCCTCGCCCAAAACAAGGTGCAGATGAGCCAGTACCGTGCGGTCGGCCACCCGATCGCCTGCGCGGTGACGGAGCGGCTGGTCGATCTGGTGGCAGGGGAGCTCGGCCTCGATCCGTTCGAGATCCGGCGGCGCAACTACGTGACCGACGACATGTACCCGCACAAGACGCCGAGCGGGTACACGTTCGAAAAGCTCTCGCTCGCGGTGTGCCTCGACAGGCTCCACGAACTCATGGACTACCCCGCCCTGCGTGCAGAGCAGGCAGCCCTCCGGGAGAAGGGCATCCACCGGGGCATCGGTATCGCGACCTACGTGGAGATCACCAACCCGACGCCAGCCTTCTACGGCGTCGGCGGTGCCCACATCTCGGCGCAGGACGGATGCGTCGTCAAGCTGACGCCTGCGGGCGACGTGGCCTGCGCGATTAGCATCACCGAGCAGGGCCAGGGCAGCGAGGCGATCGTCGGCCAGATCGTCGCCGAGGGCGTCGGGCTCGACCGCGACCGCGTCCGCGTCCTGACTGGGGACACCGAGACGACGCCCTCCGGCGGCGCGACCTGGGCATGTCGCGGGGCCGGGATCGGCGGCGAGACCGCCCTTCAGGCCGCGCGCAAGCTGAAGGCGCGGATCCTGGAGATCGCCGCCGCCATCCTCCAGGCCGAGGCGGGCTCCCTCGACATCCGTGAAGGCGCGGTCACCGATGCGGACGGCAGCCCGCGCATGACGCTGACCGAGGTCGCCAACCTCGCCTATTACCGCTCCGACCTTCTGCCGCCGGGGGTGTCGCCCGCGCTCACCGTGGCCCACCACTTCGCCCCCCGCGGCTACCCCTTCGCCTTCACCAACGGCATCCACGGCAGCCTCGTCGAGGTCGATACCGAGACCGGCCTCGTGCGCATCCTGAAGCACTGGGTGGTCGAGGATTGTGGACGGGTCATCAACCCGCTCCTCGTGGACGAGCAGATCCGCGGGGGCGTGGTACAGGGGCTCGGCGCCGCCTTCTTCGAGGAATGCCGTTACAGCGAGACCGGCCAACTCCTGAACGGATCGATGACCGATTATCTCGTGCCGATGGCCTGCGAGATGCCCGACATCGTGATCCGCCACGTCGAGACCCCGACGAAGGACACCGAACTCGGTGCCAAGGGCTGCGGCGAGGCCGGCACCGCTGCCTCCAGCGGTGCGGCCCTCAACGCCGTCAATGACGCGCTGCTTCCCTTCGGAGCCGCGATTTCGCAACTGCCGATGACGCCCGAGCGCATCCTGAGGGCGCTCGGCATGATCTGACGGATTTCGATCGGTCGCGACGTAGGCCGGCCTTCAAGAGCCTCGCGCGAACACAGGAGGAATGGGTGATGGGTCAGGGTACGCTGTCGCGTCGGACGCTCGTCGCCGGCATGGCCGTGGCGGGCGCCCTCGGCGGGATCGGTCGGGCGCGCCCGGCGGGCGCCGCAGAGACGATCCGTATCGGCTTCCCCACACCAGTCACGGGACCGTTCGGCGCGGAGGCGAAAGACCAAGTCCGCTCCGCCGAGCTGGCGATCAAGCAGTTCAACGACGCCGGGGGCCTGGACGGGCGGATAGCCGAGCTTCTCGTGCGCGACGATAAACTCAACCCCGGGGAGGCGGCGACGCGCACCCTGGAGTTGATCGAGAAGGACCGAGCCCATTTCATCGTCGGAGCACTATCGAGCGCGGTGCAATTGTCGGTCAACGAGATCACCCGCTCCCGCAAGGTGCTCTACGTGTCGATCAGTCAGTCCGACACGATCAACGAGGCCAAAGATTTCAGCCGCACAACCTTCCACGAGGCGCTGAACCCGCACATGACGACCGCCGCGGTCGCCAAGCACACGTTCAAGAAGGGGGTGAAGGTCGCCTACCTCGTGGCCGACTACGCCTACGGCCACGAGATGCTGCGGGGCTTCAAGCGCGCCGCCGCCGCCATCGGCGCGGAGACTGCGGGCGAGATCCTGCACCCGTTCGGCGCGGCGGATTACTCGACCTTCATGCCGCGGCTGCGCTCGATGAGGCCCGACATCCTCTGCATCTGCAATTTCGGTCGCGACCAAGCCAACAGCATCAAGCAGGCGAACGATTTCGGGCTCAAGAAGGTCGCCAGGATCGTCGTGCCGGTCCTCCTGCACAACCAGCGCCTCGCCGCCGGGCCCGACGCCTTCGAGGGGGTCGTCGGGGCCAGCAACTACTACTGGCGCCTGGAGGACACCGTCCCCTCGGCAAAGGCGTTCAACGACGCCTTCCGGGCGGCCTATGGGGGTGCCGTGCCCACGGATTACGGTGCCTATGGCTACGCCGCAGTCCGCTCGCTCCTCATGGCTCTCAAGGCGGCCGGCAGCACCGACACCGGTAAGGTCGTCGATGCCCTCGAAACCCTGAAATACGACGTGGCCAAGGGGCCGGAGCATTACCGCGCCTGCGACCACCAAGCGGTCCAGTCGGTGCTCGTCATCGAGGCGAAGAGGAAGTCGGAGATGGCCAGCGAGGCCGACCTCTTCAAGATCCTGGAAGTCGAGCCGGGTTCGGAGGCGGCCCTGCGCAGTTGCGACGAACTCGGGCACCGCGCCTGACCAGGGAGCGGGAGACGGCCATGGATTGGGGATCCCTCGACCTCGAACTGATCGCCATGCAGCTCTTCTCGGGGGTGGCGCTCGGGGCGGTTTTCGTGATGCTGGCGCTCGGCCTGTCGATCATCTTCGGCATGCTCGGAATCGTGAATTTCGCTCACGGCAACGTCTTCATGGTCGGCGCCTATGCGGGCGTGTTCGTCATGGAGCGCACCGGCAGCTTCTGGGCCGCCCTCCTGCTCGGCCCGCTCCTCGTCGGGGCCCTGGGCCTGCTCGTGGAACGGTTCCTGATACGCCCCCTGGCCGGGCGGCCGCCGGACGACGCGCTGCTACTGACTTTCGGCCTCGGCTACGTGCTCGTGGAGGGCGTGCGCATCCTGTTCGGCTCGGACGGCCTGCCCTTCGCCACCCCGGAGGAACTCTCCGGCGTGGCCGATCTCGGGGTCGGCTTCTTTCCGATCTACCGGATCTTCGTGATCGGCGTCGTCGCCCTCGTCTTGGTCACCCTGTGGGTCGGGCTCGAGCGGACGAAGCTCGGGCTGATCGTGCGAGCGGGCGCCCGCGATCCCGAGATCCTGCGGGTGCTCGGCGTGGATATCGAGCACCTGTGGCTGTGGGTCTTCGGCCTCGGCATCGCCTTGGCGGCTCTTGGCGGCGTGCTCGCCGCACCGATGCGCTCGGTCAACCCGGAGATGGGCAACGTCGTGCTCGGCGAGGCCTTCGCGGTCACGGTGATCGGCGGGATGGGCTCCCTCCTGGGCTCCGTCGTGGCGGGGCTCCTCGTCGGCATCGTGGTCTCGATGACCGCACTGCTGGCCCCCGAGATGGCGAGCATCGCCATGTTCGCCTTCATGGCTCTGGTGCTCCTCATCCGGCCCCAGGGACTGTTCGGCAAGCCCGGCTTCGGTGTCTGAGGGAGAGTGAGGATGCAGCCCCTCGACCAAACTGTCCTGGCCACCGCACCGCCGGTTCCCCGCCGGTCCGCCCTCGCCGAGGGGGCTCTTTCACGGTGGCGCGCACCCCTGTCGATCCTCGCGCTGCTGAGCCTGCCTTTCCTGCTCCCGTCCCAGGCGCTCGCGGTCAACGTCCTGATCTACGGGCTCTACGCCGTCGGCTACAACCTGCTCTACGGATATACCGGCCTGCTCTCCTTCGGGCATGCGGCCTTCTTCGGGACCGGGGCCTACGTCACCGGCATCGCCATCGGCACCTACGGGCTGCAACCCCTCGCCGCGATGGGGCTCGCGGTCGCCGCCGCCGGAGTGCTGGCCCTTGCCATCGGCGCCGTCTCGATCAGGTCGCGGGGCATCTACTTCGCGATGGTGACCCTGGCCCTGGCGCAACTCGTCTACTACGCGGCGCTCCAGGCGTCCGGCTGGACCGGCGGCGAGAACGGCCTGCGGGGCTTCACGGTCGCCAGAATGGGCTTCGGCCCCGTCGCCTTCGACATCCTGAACCCGCTCACCAAGTATTTCGTGGTTCTGGCCTTCGTCGGCGCGGCCCTGATGATGATCTCGCGGATCCTCGCCTCTCCCTTCGGTGCGGTGATCGAGGCGATCCGCGAGAACGAGACCCGCGCGCGGGCCTGCGGCATCGACGTGGAGCGGACCAAGCTGCTCGCCTTCGTCCTGTCGGGCCTGTTCTGCGGCCTCGCGGGCGCCCTCTTCGCCATCCACTTGTCGATTGTCCCGCTGGACAGCCTCGCCTACCACACCTCTGGCATGGCGGTGGTGATGACGCTGGTCGGCGGTGCGGGGACCTTCTTCGGGCCTTTCGTCGGCGCCCTGGCGGTCCTCGTGCTGGAGGATGCCCTGAGCCTGTGGACGCCGCACTGGCAGCTCGCCCTCGGCACCGTCTTCATCCTCTTCGTGCTGTTCCTGCCCCGGGGCCTCTGGGGCTCGGCCCTGACCCGGCTCGCCGCGCTGCGGGGGGGCCCATGACCGGCCCCGTGCTGCAGGTCGAGAACCTCGGACGCCGCTTCGGCGCCTTCACAGCCCTGGAAGGAATCAGCGCGACCCTCGGCCGCGAGCGCATCACCGCCGTCATCGGCCCCAACGGTGCGGGCAAGAGCACCTTCTTCAATCTGCTTTCGGGGGTCCTGAAGCCCACGAGCGGATCCCTGCGCTTCGGTGACCAGGATCTCGCCCGCCTGCCGCAGGCCCGCTTCGCGCATCTGGGCATCGCCCGCTCCTTCCAGATCACCACGGTGTTCCCGCGGCTCACCGCCCACGAGAACGTCCGCACGGCCCTGCAGGCGCGGGCGAATCGCTACGATTTCTGGAGCCGCCGCGACCGCCTCGCGGGCCATTCGGACCGGGCTGACGCACTTCTCGAGTCCGTCGGTCTCGCCAGCCGCCGGAGCCGTCCGGCCGCAGCCCTCGCCCACGGGGAACAGCGGGCCCTGGAGATCGCCATCGCCCTGGCCGCCGATCCGAAGCTCCTTCTCCTCGACGAGCCGACCGCTGGGATGGGGCCGGAGGAGACCAAGGCGATGGTAGCCCTCCTCCATCGCCTGTCGGATGCCCGCGCCATCCTGCTCGTCGAGCACAAAATGAAGATGATCCTCGGCCTGTCGCAGCGCATCCTCGTCCTGCACCATGGGCGCCTTATCGCCGATGGCAGCCCCGCCGAGATCCAGGCCGACCGTGAGGTCCGGCGGGTCTATCTCGGCCAGAGCAGTGGATACGGCCATGCTTGAGATCGACGGCCTCGATGCGTGGTACGGGGCGAGCCACGTCCTGCACGGCCTCACCTTCGCCGTCCGCGAGGGCGAGATCCTGGCCCTGATCGGCCGCAACGGCGCGGGCAAGACTACGACCATGAAGGCCGTCATGGGCCTGATAACCAAGGTCGGCGGCCGGGTCCGTTTCCTCGGGCAGGACCTCCTCGGCCGCCCGGCCCACGGGCGCTTCTCCCTGGGGCTCGCCTACGTTCCGGAGGATCGGCGGATCGTGCCGGGCCTGACCGTGCGCGAAAACCTGAAGCTCGGATTGCTGCGGGCACCGTCCGCGATCCGCGAAGGGCCCGCGATCGCCGAGATCGCCGAAACCTTTCCCCGCCTGGCCGAGCGCCTCGACCAAATCGCGGTGACGATGTCGGGAGGCGAGCAGCAGATGCTCGCCATCGCCCGCGCTCTGATATCTCGGCCGAAGCTGATCCTGCTCGATGAGCCATCCGAGGGCATCATGCCTGTCCTCGTCGAGGAAATGGGCAGACTCTTCGTCTCGCTGCGTGAGCGGGGTGTGACGCTCCTCCTCGTCGAGCAGAACGTCGAGTGGGCGCTCAACCTCGCCGATCGAGCCGCAATCATCGACCAAGGGGTCGTGGTCCATGAAAGTTCGGCCGCGATTCTGCGTGCCGACAGCGAGATCCAAGACCGGTACTGCGCGGTCTGAAGATTGAGATTCAAAGGAAGGACACGATGGACATCACCGGCGAATACCGCATCGCGGCGCCGCGTTCGGCCGTCTGGGCAGCCCTCAACGATCCAGATGTGCTCGGGCGCTGCATCCCCGGCTGCAAAGAGCTTACTCAGGCCTCGTCGGACGAATTCGCGGCCAAGGTCTCGCTGAAGATCGGCCCCGTCTCGGCGACCTTCGCCGGCACTGTACGGCTCGAGGATGTCCGCGCCCCGGAAGGCTATACCCTGACCGGTCAGGGAAACGGGGGCATGGCGGGCTTCGCCAAGGGCCGTGCCTTAGTCACGCTCCGGGAGGAGGGCTCCGAAACCCTTCTGAGCTATCAGGCAAAGGCCGAGATCGGCGGCAAGATCGCCTCCCTCGGCGGTCGCCTGATCCAGGCGACATCGCGCAAGCTCGCCGACCAATTCTTCGGTGCCTTCGCCGCCGAACTCGGTGCCCCATCACCCGTCACGGATGCAGCAGAAGCGTCCTAAGGGTCACGAATTCCAAGAAAGCCGTCGAACGCAGCTGAATGAGGTCTGCCATGCGTTCGAGGCGGTCATTCATAACCGCCGCACTGATTGTCCAAACCGTACGCTTCACTCTCGAATGTTGGAGAGCCAAGACACGCGGTGTGCATCAGGGGGCCTCTGCTACGGTTCGCTCGCGAGTGGCGGGATATGGCGCCACCAATCGTGTGCTTGCTCGTACTGGTGCGCGAACCGGAGCAGCATGTCCTCGGCGAAGGGCCGGGCGGCGATCTGCAGGCTGATCGGCAGGCCGCGCCGGTCGAAGCCGCAGGGCAGCGCGATAGCAGGGAGTCCCGTCAGATTGAAGGGATAGGTCAGGCGCCAGGACGCCGCGAGGATGCTCTCCGGTCGCCCCGCAAGCGCGACGGTCGTCTCGTCGGTCCGCCATGCAGTCAACGGAGCGGTGGGGGCGACGATCACGTCCGCATCGTCCAGCGCGGCGGCCATCTCGGCCATGATCAGCCCCCGGGCCTGCTCGGCCCGGAGGTAATCCGGACCGGTCACGAACCGGCCCATCTCGACGAGGTTCCGGACATCCTCGGCGAAACCAGCGACGTGGCCCTGCGCAAGGCTGCGATCGTGGTAAGCCGTGGAGGAGGCCAGCTCGATGGCATAGATGGCGCCGAGCCCGTAGCGCAGGGCGGGCACCGTGACGTCGCGCACCGTACAGCCTTGCCCGGCGAAGAAGCCGATCGCATCCTCGACCGCAGCGGCAACATCCGCGTCGATTGCCTCGAAGAAGTGGTTGCGGATCACCGCCACCCGCAATCCGCGAACCGGCTTGCCGAGCGCGGCCGTGTAGTCCGGCACGGGGGCGGTGGTGGCCGCAGGGTCCGCCGGATCGGGGCCCGCCAGGATCTGGAGCAGGAGCGCCGCGTCGGCCACCGTCAGGGTCAGCGGCCCGGCATGGTCGAGGGACCAGGAATGCGGGACGATCCCTGAGCGGCCGATCCGTCCGTAGGTCGGCTTGAGGCCCACGACGCCGCAGAGGGCCGCCGGGATGCGGATGGAGCCGCCCGTGTCCGAGCCGAGCGCCGCCGGACAGAGCCGGGCTGCCACCGCCGCTCCCGAGCCGCCGCTGGATCCACCGGGCACCCGCGCGAGATCCCAGGGGTTGCGCGTCGGCGGTGTAACCATGCCCCAGGCAAATTCGTGCATGCGCAGCTTGCCGAGGATCACGGCGCCGGCCGCCCGCAGCGTGGCGACGCAATGGCTGTCTTCCCGCGGGAAGGTCAGGGCCTCGACCGAGGTGCCCGCCCGGGTCGGCAGGTCGGCGGTCGTGTAATTGTCCTTGATGCCGATCGGGATGCCGTGGAGCGGTCCCCGCGGTCCCGTCCGTCCGATCTCCTCGTCCGCCGCCCGCGCCGCGTCGAGAGCCGTTGAGGACAGGCATACGAAGCTCTGGAGGTCGCCGTCGAGGCGCCCGATCCGGTCGAGATAAGCGCCGACGAGCTCGACGCTCGACAGCTCCGATGCCGCGATCCGCCGGGCGAGCTCCGTGATCGGCAAGGACCAGATGGCGTCAGTCATGGGGCACCCGGCGATAGGGAAGGCTCGGGTCGAAGACGACAGGGGGATGGACCGCCTCGAGATCGAGGTCGCGCAGGGTTTGGATCTCGGCCAGGACCGGCGCGAACTGCGCCTGCAGGTGCGCAACCCGTCCGGCGGCTTCCGGGGGCAGGCCGACGATGTCCTGCGGCTGGTTCATCGCGCCTCCCGCGGCCGCGCCGGGCCGCTCAGCGGGTGACAGGAGCAGCATCGCGGCCACATCCTCCTGCAGCGCCCCAGCCGCACCGTCCTTCCGCGGCATTCCAGCCACGAAGGGCACAAGCTGCTGTCGGGCCACGGCGAGGACCCGGCGCAACTCGGCGACGGGGGCGGCATGCTCGTCGACCCGCAGGTCGAGGTACGGATAATCCTCGCGGGCGACGATCTTCAGCGCCGCCGATTGCTTGCCGCGCCGATCGCCGCCGGCCTCGTCGCCGGCCTCGAGCGTGCGCATCAGCCGTTCGTCGAGGTCGCAGCCAGCGCAGTTCTCGAAGGCATGGGCCATAGCGTCGATCACGCCAGGGGTGACGAGCATATTGCCCTGTACGGCGAAACCCGGCCCGGTTCGGTGCCCGGCCTGTGTCGTGCAGCCGGCGCCGGTCCAGGCGGCGGCGGCCCCGCCTGCATCCACAAGCCCGATCTGGCGCAGGTCCGACCGATCGTCGGTCTCAAGCGCGGCAGCCAGGGCGGCGTCCGACGGCTGCCCCCCGGCGAGCCCGTCGAGGATGCGCAGCGCGAGGTAGGGGTTCACCCAGGATTGGGTCGAGACGGCCCCAATCCCCGCCCGTATGTACGGGCAAAGGCCGCCCACAGCCGGCACGGCACTCGCCACCGCGACGCCGAGCTGCCCGGTCCGGGAACAATGGGCCGCGATGGAGAAGGTGTTGAGTTCCATCATGCCTCACACCGCGAGATGGTCGATGACGCGGGCTTGCGCATCCGGGGCCTTGGCCGAGCCGCGATCGACGATCTCGCCGAGCTTGAGCACGGCGTAACGGTCGGCGAGGCCGAGGGCGAAGGCGACATGCTGCTCCACCACCAGCATGGACAGGCCTGCTGACCGCTCATCCAGGAGCACCTTGCGCAGGCGCTCAACCATCGAGGGCTGCACGCCCTCGGAGATCTCGTCGATCAGGAGGAGGCGCGGGCGCAGCATCAGGGCCCGGCCGAGGATCAGCATCTTCTGCTCGCCCCCCGAAAGGGTTCCGGCGCGCTGGGCGAGGCGGTCCTTCAGGAACGGGAAATGGCCGAACAGGCGCTCCAGCGCCTCGGGCAGGTGGCGGTCCGACGGCACCGCGAGGCGCAGGTTGTCGCGGATCGATAGGTCCTGGAACAGCGGCTGCTCCTGGGGGGCGTAGCCGACGCCGAGCGCTACCAGCTTGGCGGGGGACAGGCCGGAGAGCGATTGGCCGCCGATGGTGACCTTGCCGCCGCGCGGGGTCACCATCCCCAGGATGGTCTTGAGGAGGGTGGTCTTGCCCATGCCGTTCTTGCCGAGAAGAGCGACGATCTCGCCCGCTCCCACCGCCAGGGACACGTCCTTCACGATCGAGACAGCGCCGTAGCCGCTGGAGACGGCATCCAGTGAGAGCGCGGGCTCCGCCGGCCCGGCCCCTTGTGCTGCCTCAGCCATGGGCGCCTCCCGAATAGATGGTGCGGACCAGCTCGGAGCCGACGACCTCGTCCACCGTGCCGTCGAGGACCAGGCGGCCCTGGTGCAGCACCACGATCCGGGACGAGATCTCCCGAACGAAGTCGAGGTCGTGCTCGACCAGCACGGCGGCGATCCGGCGCCCGATCGTCAGCGCCTTGAGGACGGTCCCGATGGTGGTGCGCTCGGCCTTGGTGAGACCGGCGGTGGGCTCGTCGAGCAGGATCAGCCGCGGCTCCAGCGCCACCACCATGGCGAGTTCGAGCGCCTGCTTCTGGCCGTGGGACAAGAGGCGCGCGGGCCGGGTCAGCAGACGGTCGAGGCTGGTCATCCGCAGAACGTCCAGGGCGGCCTGCGGCAGGCCGAGCGTCGGGTCTTGGCCGACCGGGTTCAGCCCGTCATGGGGCGCCCGGGCGAGCCGCAAGCAATCGGCCACCGACAGGCTCTCGAACACGCTCGCCACCTGAAACTTGCGCCCGACCCCGAGCGCGACGATCCGGTTCGGCGTCAGCCCTGTCGTGGAGGTGCCGCCGATGGCGATCGCGCCGGTGAAGGGCTCGGTGCCGTCGCTGAGGCAGCGCATCAGCGTGGTCTTGCCGGCGCCGTTGGGCCCGACCAAGCTGACGAGCTCGCCTGCCCGGATCTCCAGGTCGATGTTCTCGAGTACGGTCAGGCTGCCATAGGCCTTGGCCAAGCTCTGCACCTGGAGGATCGGGGTATCCGTCGTCGCCGCGTGCGCCTCGGCCTCCCGCGTCACCAGGGCGGGGGCGGCGCGCTCGGCCCGGCCGAGTGGCAGCATGCGCCACAGCCGGCCGACGAGGTCGGCGAGGCCGCCCGGCAACAGGATGATGATCGCCACGAAGGCCGTCCCCAGCAGGAGCTGCCAGAGGAAGGGCAGATCGCCCGAGAGGTTGGCCGCGAGGTAATCGATGGCGATCGTGCCCAGCACCGGGCCCAGCAGGGTGCCGCGGCCGCCGAGCGCCACCCAGATCACCAACTCGGTGCCGAACAGGAAGCCGGCATTCTCGGGAGCGACCACGCCGGAGGCGTTGGCGAACAGGAAGCCTGCGAGTCCGGCCACGGCGGCGAGCGCGGCGGTCAGGCGGATCTGCAGGCGCCGGGGGTTGAGGCCGAGATACGCGCAGCGCACCTCGTTGTCCCGCAGCGCCACGAGGGCCCGTCCGGCATCCGACCGGACCAGGATCCAGGCCGCCAACGTGACGGCGATCAGGACCAGGGCCGCCAGGCGGAAATAGCCCTCGATCTCGAAGGGCAGCACGTCGAACCCAACGAGGCCGCTGCTGGAGCCGGTCCATTCGCCACCGGAGTAAATGAGCTGCGTCACGACGATCGGGACGACCAGCGAGATCACCGAGGCGTAGAGCGGCGTCGAGCGGTGATAGAACGACAGCCACCCCACCGCGAGGCCGAGCAGGGCCGGCGCCGCGACGGCGGTGGCGATGCCGGCCGCGATCCCGAGTGGGGTCGCCCCGTAGGCGCCCAGGATCATCGCGGCGGCGTAGGCGCCGGCGCCGAAGAAGGCCGCCTGGCCGAAGGTGAGGATGCCAGCAAAACCCCAGAGCAGGTCCACCGTGACGGCGAGCACCGCGTAGATCATCGAGCGGGTCAGCACATTGACCGCGAAGGTATCGAGGACAGCCGGTGCGACCCAGAGCGCCGCGGCCGCCAGCGCCGCGACCACGAGGGGAGCCACCCGGGAGAGGCGCCGACCGGACGGGTCGGTGCGCGCCGCGGCAGGGATCGTGTCAAGCACGGGAGAAACCTTTCGGGCTGACGCGCAACACGAGGGCCGCGAGCACCGCGACGGCGATGCTGCCCAGGATTGGGCTCACGAAGGTGCTGATCAGGACCTGCGCGGCCCCGAAGACGAGGCAGGCCGCCGCGAGCGCCAGGAAGGACGCGTCGGCGACCATGACCAGCATGAAGGCCCCGATCAGCCAGCTCACCCCCATGTTGGGATCGACGCTGGTTAGGGGCGTCAGGAGGACGCCCGCCAGCGCCGCGAGGCCGGCGCCGATCATGAACACCACAAGGCGCACCCGCCCGGTATCGATGCCAAGGCTACGCGCCAGGGTCTCGTTCATGATCACCGCCCGGGCCGACAGGCCGAGCCGCGTCCGCTCGATGGTGAGCGCGAACAGGATCCCGATGACGAGGGCGATGCCGAGGGCTACGAGCCGGTATGCGGAGTACTCGACGCCCAGGACAGCGACGGTGCCCGCGTAGAGGTTCGGGGTGAGCTGGACGTCGCGGCCGAAGGCCAGGGTGATGAGCTGGCCGAGCACGATCCCGAGCCCCCATGTGGCGAGGATCGCGTCCAGCGGCCTGCGGTAGAGCGGGCGGATGATGAAGTGCTCCGCCAGCCCACCGAGCGCTGCGCCGACCACGAAGGCCAGCGGCAGCGCCGCCCAGGGATTAAGCCCGAGCCGGGCCGTGACCACGGCGCAGTAGGCACCGACCGTCAGCCACGCGCCGTGGGCGAAGTTGATGATCTTCAGGACCCCGAAGATCGCGAGCAGGCCGATCGACACCACGAACAGGATCGCGGCGGTGGTCAGGATGTCGAGGGTGAGCAGCATCGGGGCTTCCGGATGAGCGGCGTCTTCACGCGGCGTGGACGGACCGGCCCGACGGCCGATCACGGACGCTCCCTCCCCGGCGGAGGGGGAGGGAGAAGCGCATCACGTCACGGCAGCTTCGGGCACTGCTCGCCGGGATCGACATCCTTGAAGGTGCCAGCGACCTTCACCGATCCGTCCGCCTGGATCTGGCCGAGATACATGGTCAGGGGTGCATGGTGCTGCTTGTTCATCTGGATCGTGCCGCGCGGCCCGGTCACGCTCACGGTGGGCAGCGCCTCGATCACCTTGGCGGTTTCGGTGCCCCCCGCCTTCTCAACGGCGGCCTTGTAGAGGTAGATCGCCTCGTATTGCGGCACCGAAAGATCGTTGGGCGTCCGCAACTCGGCGCCGAACTTCTTCTTCATCGCGGCCAGGAAGGTCTTGTTCTCCGGGCTGTCGATCCCGGTCACGTAAGAGGCCGAGAGGTAGACACCCTCGGCGTCGGCGCCCATGCTCTTGGCGGTGCCCTCGTCCAGGGCGAGGTTGGCGAAGGGCAGCGACACGCCGGCACCGCGCAGCTGCTTGGTGAGCGTGACGTTCGGTGCGCCGCCGGCGGTGGAGGTGATCAGCGCGTCGGGTTTGGCCTCCTTCAGCTTGGAGATGATCGCGGTCCAGTCGCTGCCGTCCATCGGCAGGTACTCCTCGCCCACGACCTTGCCGCCGGTCTTCTCGGCATAGCTCTTGGCGAAGCCGAGCATGCCGCGGCCGAAGGCGTAGTCGCTGCCGATGAGGAAATAGGTCTTGGCGCCCTTGGCCTTGAAGGCGTCCACCACCGGCGGAACCTGCTGCTCCGGCACCCAGGCATCCACGAACATGTTCTTGTTGCAGGAATGCCCCTCGTAGAACGAGGTGTAGATGTACGGCACGCGGCCCTTGGTGACGGCGGGCAGGCCGGCATTGCGGGCCGCGCTGGTCTCCATGGAGATCAGGACGTCGACCTTCTTCTGGTAGATCAGCCCGTCGAAGGCCTTCTGGGCGCCGGCCGCGCCGGAGGCGTCGTCGGCTACCTCCAGGGCGAGCTTGCGGCCGAGGACGCCGCCCTTGGCGTTGATCTCCTCGACGGCGAGCTCGGCCGATTGGACCACCGAGGGGGCGACGACGCTGTTGGCCCCCGACAGGCCGATCGGGATTCCGATGACGATCGGCTTGCCGTCGGCGGCCTGCGCGGCCGAGGCCGCGAGCACGAGGGCGGCGGCGGTGAGAGAACGTGTCACCATGAACGGGCTCCTTGGGAAGACGACGATTTCGCGGAGAGGGATCAGCCGTAGATGTCGGTCCGGCGGTCGCGCAGAAGAGAGTTGAAGGTGTTCAGGTCCTTGCGGCCGGCCTCGTCGAGATTGACCACCGCCGAGAGGGTTTCGGTCCCGTCGCGGCTCGCCGGGCCGGCCAGCGGCCAGCCCTTGGGCCCGATGATCAGGCTCTGCCCCTCAAAGGGCTGGCCGCGCTCGACGCCGACCCGGTCGGCGCAGGCGATGAAGATGCCGTTCGTGTGGGCGGCGGCCCGGTGCAGGGTGTTGGCCATGGCGGCCTCGCCCGCGGGCTGGTCGGGCATCGGCACCCAGTTGGTCGGGATGCAGACGATCTCGGCGCCCCCGAGGGCGAGTTGCCGGAAGGTCTCCGGAAACCAGCCATCGTAGCAGATCGCGAGACCGATCTTGCCGAGTGCCGTCTCGAAGACCGGGAAGCCGAGATCGCCCTTGGCGAAGAACACGTTCTCCTGGTCCCAGAGATGCGCTTTCCGGTAGGTGCCGATGTAGCCCTGCGGCCCGACGATCACGGCGGCGTTGTAAAGGCCCCCATCCGCGCGCTCGGCGATGCCGGTCACGATGTGTACGCCGAGTTCCACCGCGAGCGCCGCCCAGGCTTGGGTCGTCGGCCCGCCCGGCACTGGCTCGGACAGGGCGGCCGCCTCCGCCTCGGATTCGAATACGTAGCCGGTGCTGGCGAGCTCTGGCAGGACGATCAGCGCGCTGCCCTCCGTCGCGGCGGCGCGGATGAGGTCGGACGCGCGGGCGATATTGGTGGCCACGGCGCCGAAAAGCGGCTCGAACTGGATGCAGGACACCCGAAGCGGCAGGCGTGCGGGATCACTCGCTTGGATCATGCTGGCTCCAAAACGCAAAAAGCCCCTGGACGCGGACGTCATCCGCGGACCAGAGGCTCCAAAGCCGAGATGTGATGCAGCACTGCTGCTGCGGGGCAACCTTGCCCGATCAGTTTACGATACGCGCCTACAGATGGGCCGCAAGATGATATTTGCAGCACGTCGCTGCATTCAGGTCTTTTCCGCCAATGCGATGCGCAGACCCAGGCCGCTCATCGCCTCGCAGGCCGAGACGACGCTCTCGGCCACGCTCGCCATCGGCACGCGGGACGCGGTGGCCCGGTCCCGGAGCATCTTGTAGGCGGCCTCCTCGTCGATCCGGTTGAGTTCCACCAACAGCCGGACCGCCTTCTCGACGGTGCGGCGGCCCTTCATGGTCTCCTCGAGCCGGTTGATCTTGCTGGTCAGCCGGCCCTCGTAGCCGCGCCGGTAGCGGGCCAGGGCGAACTGGGTGAGCACGCCGCGCGGGTGGAGCGGCTTGTTGAGCACGCCGTGGGCGTTGACGTCGGCGATCGCCTTCAGGGACGTCGGGCTCTCGTAGGCGACGATGGCGATGACGGCGGGCTCGGTCTCCTCGATCGACGGCAGGAGGTGCATCACCTGTGCGTCGTCGAGCTGGATGAACAGCGTGTCGATGTCCTGCGGCAGGGCGGCCGGCGGCGGCCAGACGAGGGAGACCGCGCAGCCGAGGCGCCGGAGCTGCTCCAGGAGCGCGGCGCCCTCCTCGTCGTTCGGGTGGATGACGAGGGCGCGGGCCCGCCTCAAGTCGTCCAGGATCTTGCGAGCGGGCGCCGTCACGCGGCCATCCCCTCGTCCAGCCAGTTCGTTTCGAACCGGGACCAGGCGAGATACGGATCGGGCCGCACCGGCCGGTGCGCCCGCCAGACCACGTCGAACTGCCCGTCGGCGCGGGCGACGCCGATGCCGGGGGTGAGCCAGACGTGCCGCGTCTCGCCATCGAAGCCGAGTTCGCCCTCCGGGGCCGCGAGGCGCTGCCGCAGAGCCGCGGCGCCGAGGCGTCCGGCATCGAGGGTGCCGGCCTCCGCCAGCGCACGGGCGAAGAGGTGCACCTGCGCAAAGGCGGTCTCCGACCACATGCTGGTCGGCCGCTCGGGCCCGAACCGAGCTTGGAAAGCCGCCACGAAGGCCGGGGTCGAGGCGATGACGCATATCCTCGCCAAGAAGCTCGGCCCGAAGCGGATCACGGTTAACGCCGTCGCACCGGGCCCGGTGGCGACGCGCCTGCTCCTCGACGGCAAGACCGAGGAGCAGGTGGCCGCGGTCACGACGATAATTCCGCTCGGCCGCCTGGGCGAGCCCAACGACATCGCCGCCGTGATCGCGTTCCTGGTCGGGCCCGACGGCGGCTGGGTGAACGGGCAGGTACTCCGCGCGAACGGCGACGGTGTCTGAGGAGGCGGATCATAGCGCTCATCGCCCTCGTCACCGGTGCATTGAGCGGGTTCGGGCGGATGATCGCCCAGGACCTCGCCGGAGCCGGACACATCGCCTACGCCTCGATGCGTGACGCCGACGGCAAGAATGTCGCCGAGGCCGTACAGGCGGCGCTGGCCGGCACTGTCCCCGCCGAGGCCGATCCTGGCGCGGTCGGCCGGGCGGTGGTGGAGATCGTCAGCCGCCCGTTCGGCCGCCGTCCGTTGCGGGTGTTCGTCGATCCGGCGGATGACGGCGCAGCTGTGGCGTTCGCGGTCATGGATCGGGTGCGCGGCGAGTTCCTCCACCGCATCGGGTACCCACAGCTCCTGCGACCGCACGGCCGCCACGGGGAAGCGACGTAGATGCGCAGTGTCTCCGCTTCCGAGGTCACGGAGAGTCCTGTGCGGCCAGCAGGTGTCAGGCTTGGCCCCTGGGACCCGGAGACGGGTCGCCGAGCCCCCGGAGCATGAGCGCGAGGCGGCGATCGAGCGCCTTCGCCCGGTCCGGCTCTCCGTCGAGATGTAGCGGGGACGCCAGCATCCGGCAGGCGAGGAGGATATCCTCGCCGGTGAGGTGCGGGTGCAGCGCCCCACGGGCCTTGGCGGCATCCAGGGGGCCTTGCAGGGCCTTTACCATGCGGTCTTGGTTGGCGGCGAAGTCGTAGTCCTCCATGTCGCTCAGGGCGACGAGGAACTTGTCGTAGACCGACATCAGCTCGGTCGTCCGCCGGATGAAGGCGAGCGGGTCGGCCTCGCCGTCCTCGGCGATGCGGGCCATCAGTTCAGCGAGATCGTTCTCTAACACGGCCTCGTAGAGCGCTTGGCGGTGGGGGAAGTTGCGGTAGAGCGTGCCGCGCGTAAGGCCCGCCCGCTCGGCGATCACCTCCATCGGCATGTCACCGCCGCTCTCGCGCATGGTCGCGCCCGCGGCCTCGATCAGCTTCCGCCTATTCCGCTCCGCGTCCTTGCGCATCCGCTCCGTCGCCGCCCGAGCCGCCCCACGCAAACCGAGGGAGATGCGGCCGGTTGCGCACGGCCATCGCGGTTTCTGCGCGTGGGCGCAACAGCAGACGTGTCCACGGCCTCGGGCGGGGTCCGGTCCAGCTATCCGACGCGGTAGACCTTGTGTTCGAATCCCATCGTCCCCGGTCCCGCCGGGCGGACGCGGCCTTCGCCCACGAAGACCGTTCGGTTGACCCAGGCATGGCGGGGGTCTCCGGTTTCCAGGAGCCAATGTGTGCGGATCGACTGGTCGGCGAAGCCGGAGGGCTCGTTGGCCGCGAGCGCCTGCCGCATGGCGTCGCTGGGTTGGGCCGGCCCGAAGTAGCGAATCGCGACTAACGCACCGTCATCCGTGCGCAGGAGCAGGCGGACGTCCATCCGCATCAGGCCGTCGGGCTCGGTGATCATCCAGTCGCTTTCCGGACCCACGAGGTCGCCGGAGAAGCGGTCTCCGTCGATGCGTCCGCCGGTCATGGTGTAGCAACGGCGCTCGCCGAGCGGCCCGGCGCCGATCTCAAAAACCTCGCCGCAGGCAACGCGACAGGTGAAAGCATGGGTCAGGGTGAGGGTGTGATCATCCATCGCCGTCCTCTGGATTTCACCGCGAAAGCAATACGCCGGCCTCGCCCTCGGACCACGCCCCGGCGGCGAAACGCAGCAGTGCGTCGGAGATGGCAACATGGTCGTCCGCGCTGGCGGGGAGGGCGGGTGAAGGAGCCGCCAGCCTCGCGTCAGGCCGGCCGGGCATCGCCGAACTCCATCTCCAGGCCGTAGATCTGCTTGCCGACCTCCAGGCAGGCGCCGGTCTCGATGCGCGTGCGCGCCTGCATGCCACGCTCGAAGCCCGCCACCGCTTCCGCGATTCCGGCGGCGGGGTCCGTAGTCAGGGCGTCGGCGAGTTCGAGGGCGTCGAGCAGGGCCAAGTTCACGCCCTTGCCGGTGAAGGGCGGCATGGCGTGGGCGGCATCGCCGAGGATCGTCAGGCCGGACTGCGTGTCCCACCGGTGGTCCGGGGGCAGCACTGCAATCGGCCAGCGCTGCAAGTCGCCCTCGACCTGCGTGACCATCTCCATCACCTCGGGCGACCAGTCGGCATAGGCGGCCCGCACCGCGCCGAGCACGGCTTGCGTGTCGGTGAGGTCGAAGGGCTCGCCCTCCGGCCAGTCCTGCGGCACGTTCAAGGAGTAGTACAGCATGATCGCGTCGCGGGCGCAGCGCTGCACGAAGACGGTCTTGCCGCTGCCGGCGAACATCACCGAACCCTCGCCGAGGATCTCCGACAGCCTTGAGCCGCGCCACTGATCGCGGCGGATGTCGGCGGTGACCATGGTGATGCCGGTATAGGCTGGCTGGACCGGGGTCAGGCGTGCTCGCACGCGGGATCCGACGCCGTCGGCGCCGACGACGAGGTCGGCGACCACCGATTCTCGATCCCGAAAGTCGAGGCGCCAACGGCCATCCTCCGCCTCGCGGACGGCCTCCAGCCGGTGGTCCCAGTGGAGGACATTGGCCGGGAGCGCGTCGAGGAGCAGGTTGCGGAGGTCGCCGCGGTCGATCTCGGGGCCGGCATCCTGATGCGTGTCGTCGCCTTCGTTCGGCATTTCCCGGCCGGTGGAGTCGAGCATCCGGAACGCCTTGGCGTCCTCTCGGGACTCGGCCCGGAACGCATCGAGCAATCCCGCCGCGTCCATCGCGCGCTGACCGCCATCGGCCCGCAGGTCGAGGCTACCGCCCTGGGACCGCGCCTCCCGCGAAGCGTCGCGCTCGTACACGTCGATGTGGAAGCCGCGCTTGAACAAAAGGTGGGCGAGGGTCAGGCCGGCGGGTCCGGCGCCGACTATGGCGATGCGGCCGTGGACTTGCAGATCGTAGCAATGTCTCATCGCAAGGCTCCGATGGGTGAGCGCGCGACACATCATCCGCTCGCCGGGCAGGCGAACTGTGTTTTGAAATGACGGCGCAGAGATCGATGGTGTGACGGGGTAATAACCGTACACTGATGTATAATTTCTGATCAGTCTCTGTGCCAGGATGCCGCATACTATCGAGCGTGGCCGTTGCGCTGATGTCGCCGTCGCGCTACGCTGACGATGTCGGAAAAGGCAGACTTGGTTTGGTAAGCCCAAGTCCTTCCGGTAACGGAAGCTCTGGTCTTTGGCCCCGTGCCGCAGATCCCCGCGACGAACGAAGGACGCTCTTGCGCGTCCGGCCGTTCGTCCGCGCGGATCTCGGGCTCGGGAAACGCTCCGGTCGAACAACGACCCTGGAGCCCAGCTATGTCCGCTTCCCCCACGCTCTACGACACGATCATCGCCGGCGCAGGTCCCGTGGGCCTGGTCCTCGCCTGCGAGTTGTCCTTGGCCAGCTGCTCGGTGCTGGTTCTCGAACGGGCGCGGGATCCGTCCTCGCCGTTGAAGCACGCCCCGTTCGGGTTACGCGGCCTCTCCGTCCCGACCATCGAGAGTTTTGATCGCCGCGGCCTGCTGGACCCGATCGCGGCCCAGGCGGCCGGCCCCGGCACGCCCGGAACGGCGCACTTCATGGCGCAAGCCCGCCGTCCGGGTGGTCATTTCGCCGGCATCCCCTTCTTCCACGACCGGATCGACACCACGCGATGGCCCTATCGCCTGCCCGGCCCGGTGAGCAGCATCGCCGCCGAGTTGGCGCGCATCGAAGCCGTCCTGGCCACGCGGGCGGAGGCGTCGGGCATCACGATCCTGCGGGGCGAGGGTGTCGAAGGCTTCAGAGAGACCGATGAGTCCGTGGTCGTCCAGGCCGGCGGCCGATCGTTCCGGGGACTTTGGCTCGTCGGCTGCGATGGCGCCCGCAGTGCGGTGCGCAAGGCCGCCGGCCTCGGCTTCACCGGCACCGAACCGGAGTTCACCGGCTACTCCGTTCAGGCAGAGCTGGCCAACGCGGACGCTCTTAAGCCCGGCCGCCACTACACCGCCCAGGGCATGTATCTGTTCACGCCGCCCGGCACGCTCGCGATGGCTGATTTCGACGGGGGCGCCTTCCATCGCGCCGCGCCGATCACCCGCGAACACGTCGAGGGGGTTCTGCGCAGAATCTCGGGCGCCGACGTCACGGTGACCGACCTCCACCTTGCCACCACTTGGACCGACCGCGCCCATCAGGCGAGCGCGTATCGCCACGGCCGTGTGCTGCTCGCCGGCGATGCGGCGCATATCCATTCTCCGCTCGGCGGTCAGGGTCTCAACCTCGGGATCGGCGACGCGATGAACCTCGGCTGGAAGCTTGCGGCCACGATCCGCGGTGATGCGCCGGCCGGTCTCCTCGACAGCTACGAGCGCGAGCGGCACCCGGTTGGAGCGCGAGTCCTCGACTGGTCCCGGGCGCAAGTTGCGCTGATGCGGCCGAGCCCGAGTTCGCGCGCACTCGAGGCCATCGTGCGCGACCTCATCGAGACGCCGGACGGGGCCACCTATTTCGCCGAGCGCGTCTGTGGCGTCTCGCTCCGCTACGATCTTGGCGAGGATCACCCGCTGATCGGGCGCAGCGTTCCCGACTTCGCGCTGAGTGACGGGCAGCGGGTCGGCACCCTGATGCGCAACGGCAAGGGGTTGCTCCTGGACTTCACGTCGAGCCCGTCGCTTCGAGCCCTCGCACAAAGATGGCCCGCCCGGATCGGTTATGGCGCAGGGACCGCGCAGGATGGGATGGGCCTGCAAGCCGTGCTGCTGCGGCCCGACGGGATCGCCGCCTGGGCCAGCGACACCGTTCCCGACGAGGCGGCCCTCGGCCGAGCCGCGACGCGATGGTTCGGCGATTGATGGGCGGCCCCCGAACGGCCCCGCCCGCTCCTAGCTGCGAAGAATTGATACGCACGGGTCGCATTTCCGGACAGGTCAGCGGTCAGCCTCGTCTTGATCCGAGATGAGGCTGCCATGGCTGACGCTTGCCCCGTGCTGTCCCCCGAGCAGATGCGCGACGAAGTCCTCTCCGCCGGCCTCGATCCCGCGCCTCCGCCCAAGGCGGACTTCGTTTCCGTGGTCCATCAGCGGACGGACCTGACGCTCTGTGGCGCCACGGTCGGCACGTTCGAGGGCGGGGATGCCAGGAAGGCGATCGGGCTCATTCGGAACCAGCAGATGATCGCGCACCGATACCGGGGTGCCGACATCGCGGTTACGCCGAAGGCGCAGGAAGAACTTCCCGGCTGCTCGGCCGGTGCCACCCCTCCCGTCGATGGACAGCCATGAGCGCCACCGCGACCATCATCGAGCGCATCGAACGCCTCGCTCGGATCAGCGCGTATCCGTGGAACCTGACCCGGCGGGTCTTCAGCCCGGAACAAACGGAGGCCGAAGGGCTCGTTCGCGGTTGGATGGAGGAAGCAGGCCTGACGACCCGGCGCGATCCCATCGGCAACCTCATCGGCCGGGTCGAGGGATCGGTTCCGGGTGGTCCGGCCGTCGTCATCGGCGGGCACATCGATACGCGAAAGGATGCCAGCCGCTACGACGGCACGCTCGGCCTCCTGACGGGCATCGCTGCCGTCGGGGACGTGATCCGCGGGGGCGCACCCTGGCGACACGCGATCGAGGTCGTCGCGCTCGTCACGGATGCGGCGGGGCGGTTCGGCTTGCCACGGCCCGGGAGCAGGGCCGTCGTCGGACGGCTCGACCGGGACGCCCTGGACTTGGACGACGATTACGGCGTCACCCTGCACGAAGCCCTGCAATCGCAGGGGCTCGACCCCAAGATGCTGCCGGGCGCGAGGCGGTCCGCCGACGCGATCGTCGCCTATCTCGAAATCGCGGCCGAAGCCGGTCCGGTGCTGGACTGGGCGGGATCGCCGGTCGGGATCGTTCCCGCCCTGTCGGCGTCGTCGATCCTGCGCGTCGCGCTGACAGGACAAGCCGTCGGGGCCGCGACGGTGCCGACGTCGGGCCGGCGCGACGCCCTTTCGGGCATGGCGGAATGCATCCTCGACGCCGAGCGGATCGGATCCGCGCGGAAAGGTGTCACGGTCACGGTCATGCGCGTCGACGTCGAATCCATGTCGACTTTCACGGTCACCGGTCGCGCAACCTTCGGGGTGTGCATCCTGTCCTGTGACGATGCCGAGCGCAACGCGGCCGTGACCGATCTCGTCGCGGCGTTCGAAGGGATCGCGGCGCGTCGCCGGCTGGAGATCGGCATCGACATGGGCATCGACCCCGACGCCACCCGCTGCGAGCCCGGGATCGTGCGCCTGTTCGAGCGCGCCGTGGAAGCCGCCGGACATCCCCCTGTAAGGCTGGCGCAGGGTGTCGCCACCGACGCCGCGAACATGGCCCTGCTGGGACCGGTCGGCTTGGCGCTCATCCGATGCCGTGGCGGCGTAGGGTGGGGGGCGGCGGGCGTCGTCGAAACGGCCGATATTCAAGTTGGCCTGAACGTTCTGACTTCTGTACTAGCAACATTGACCAGTGGAACGAGCGCGCCGCCATGAGGAGTCTGTGCTCGCCGTATCCGTAGACGAGCCCGGGGGGAGGACGTCATAAGCTTGACAATGCGCCTGCACGCGGGCAGGCGCCGTCATCTTTGTTGGTGATGGCGTGGTCCGGGTGCGCTGGATCTCCTGTAGGGTATCGACGAAGCGCAAGTTCTATGCTTGGCGCTCGATTTCGCCCATGTCCGCTTTGAGAATGTCGCTGGAAACCGCCGAATGACCGGGATGGGCGCATAGCAGAACGTCTGGTTTCGAAGGGTGCGTTGCAGCTGAATAAGATTTACCGCCGACGGTGGCGTGACAAGTAGCACCCGGATCTAAAAAATTATTTAGCTAGCTCAATGACATAGGTATTCGCATTTTTGTTTGGACTAGCGCGCCAGCGGTATCAATCACTTAGCTGAAAATCGCGATCCGTCTCACACAGGCGTCTGACATAGCCGATGATCGGCGTGGCTTAAACGGTTGGCCCACGCAAGCGCATGACGCCTCCTGCAGGAGCGCAGGGCGCCGGAGAGTCGAACCGACAAGCTCATTCGGCGTTGCCGCGCTGATGCCACCTAGCGCGGCCTCCATTCCGAGAACCCAATGACGTACACCCTTCAACGGCTCGCCCCGGGCAGCTTCGATCTACTTCTCGAAGGCGAGGTCGTCGGCAGCCTCGTTCGCGAGGTGTCCAAGGACGGCTACGAGGGCGACTGGGTGGTCGAGACGCTGACCGAGAATCCGCCCTACCCCTTCCCGTTCACAGCCGAGACGCACAAATTCGGGACGCTGAAAGCTGCAGCGGATTGGCTTGAGGCCGAGGTTCCTGACCTCTGATCCGGGCTGCGTCGGGTGAGAGGGCGAGGTAGCGTTTACTCGGCCTCTCGCCGCCAGCAGTTCACCCATCTGTGTTGTGTACCGCAGTGCGGGCATCTCGAACTTTGTGGTCCAGTCCCGCCCGCGCCCGCACCACCGCGCGTTGCAAGCGTCCATCACCGCCATCAATAGCGCGACGCGATGCTGATAGAGCAGGTGCAAGCAACTTGTGGAGCAGCACCAAAAGCTCTGTCGTTCAGTCCTACTTTACAGGGAGATCACCGGCTCAATGCTCGGTCCGGTACGCCGCGATCATCTCCGGCGCGACGTCTTTCGCGTAGCAGAGAGGTGCATAGCCACCCGGTCGGACGTAGGCGGCGCGCTTCCCGCATGATCAGCCTTTGCGGACGCGGTGCCCCCCATGGCGGGCACCTTGGATAAGGCGTTCAGTACGCGGCTAGATTTATCGAGCCGACTTGCTTGGGTCGTCGGCGGGGTTGATGTAGTTCAACCCGAAGGGCCCGGAGCCGTTCACCTGAAGCTCCACAGACTGCTCGGTGGTCCAGAGCGAATGCGGCATGTCCTTAGGCAGGAACACGAAGCCCCCCGCACGCAACTCCTTGCCTTTCGCGTTGTCGATGGTCGTGCCGTGCTCGTGATAGATCGAGCCCGAGAGGATCGTCAGCGTCTCGGCCTCGGAATGGGTGTGAGGCGCGATCACCGTGTTGGCGGGAAACTTCACCCGCAGGACAAAGGGGCCGGGCTTGCTCGGATCGCCCGAGACCATGCTGATTTGCGTGCCCTTCGGCAGGTTCGGCGGTCCCGGCTGGTAGGTCGCGCTCGCCGCATCCGGCAGGGTGATCGCGCCGCGCGTTCCATGGTCCTGCGCGAGGCCCACGCCCGTACTGGCGATCAGGGCCGTGAGACCGGTGGCGATGGTCCGAAGGCGTTTGGTCATGGATCGTCCTCCCCGCCCGTTCGCGGCGGGCTCGATAACCACTTAGCGCACAATCGAGTCTTGGCTAATCAGGCGGTGTCGAGGACCATCGTCTCGCACCACGCGGTTCGCTCTGAGGTTGCGTTAGTTGGGCCGCTAGTCAATTAGGGCGTGAAGTATTTCCCCCGAAGCAATCCTATTTTTGCAGGTCACTCAGCTCGCTATGCGATATTTGATTGCACAGTTGCGAGCAGCACACAGCTAAGCTCGGCTTGAGGCGGTATCGTCGGGCATGGACAACGTGATTCGCCCGACTTTCCGCCGCTTAGAGGCCGAAGCGCCTCCCGAGACCGTGGACGCCTTCAGCCCGCTTCGGGTCTACGGGACCGCTGTCGGCCACTTCGTGGCGCTGATCCGCGCCGAAGATGAAAAGGTCGGCATGACGCTGCAGCTGATCGTCGGGGGTGAGGGCGGCGAGAACGCCGAGTCCGTGGCCATCTTTCCCGACTCCGCCGAGGGTGAAGCGGATGCGGAGTCGACCGGATTTGCGATCCTGCGGTCGCTTACGATCGTGAAAGAGGCGATGGTCGTCGGGGCGGCAGAGGCGTCCTTTGACTGAGGCTTAGGAGCCCGGACGCTCTCGGCGCCGCACGATCCGCGCCCGCTGCCGGATTGTCGTTTCGGTGTCCGGCCACAGCCTGCAGACCACCTCGAATGCCGCCTCTGCCATGTCGAGCCGGTACAGTTCGGCGAGGTGAAGTTCGATCCCGCCGCCCTCGATGTTCCACGTCTCGACGGTGTAGGGCATGCCGCCTGGGGTCGGCAGGCTCGTCGTCGGATGCGTGGGCATCGTGATCTTGGCTTGGCAGACGGCGATGTACTTGCGCAGCTTCGGCGCGCCGGGCGCCTGCTGGTGCCGGCACGAAGCGCTCAGGATCCGCAGGAGGTCCAGCACCTCGACTTCCAGCCCGAACCGGACGTGCAGGTTACGCACGTCGTAGCAGCCGAGCCGCCGGCAGGTCAGGCATTCGACCCGCACCTGTCCCCGAGCGTAGTCGCCGAGCCGGTCCACCGTGAGCCCTCCGCTTTGGAACAGAGGCAGAACAACCAGGCTGGCGGTCGAGGCTCAACCCCCTTGGGAATAGCCTATGGAGATCGCGGTGGAGCGGTGTGGATGGCGCCGGAAAAGCCGAACGCCTATGCGCAGTTGGCGGGACCGGACCGTTCGGCCCCGCCCCGATCCGATCACGAGGCGGGGGAGCATCCTATTTCACCAGCGGGGGCTAGGGTGTGAACCGAACCAAGGCATTGCGGTGTTTGGTAGTTTGTGATTCCAGGCGGCCGTTTGCGGCCTGGAGGTGACGATGGCGAACCTGTTCTGGCTTGATCTGCGCCCACGAGGTGGTCCAAGAGCAAAGTTATTGTGCGGTGGGCCGCTCCACCATGGGTAGCTTGGTCGGCGCAGCCGGTCGGACGAGCGCAGCCGGCCAAGCGGTGAAGGCTGGCACGAACACCTCCGGGGCTGGCGGGCGGTATCCAAGTGACCCATGGGGGCGAACGGTGTTGTAGTGCCGTCTCCAGCTCTCAATCACGATCTGTGCCTCCTTGAGGGTTCAGAAGATCTCACCATTCAGGAGTTCGTCCCGCAGGCGAGCGTTGAAGCTCTCGACATAGCCGTTCTCCCACGGTGAACCGGGGGTGATGTAGGCCGTCTTGGCACCGACCCCGGTGATCCAAGCCTGCACCGACTTGGCGATGAACTCCGGACCATTGTCCGAACGAATGTGCCCCGGCACCTCACGCAGGATGAACAGATCAGAGAGCACATCGATCACGTCGATCGCCTTCAGCCTGCGAGCGACGCGGATGGCCAGGCATTCGTGCGTGAACTCGTCGACGACGTTGAGCATCCGGAACTTGCGTCCGTCATGCGTGCGGGCCTCGACGAAGTCATACGACCAGACGTGGTTGCGGCACTCCGGGCGAAGACGGTAGCAGGAGCCGTCGTTGTCCCAGATGCGCCCTCGCTTGGGCTGCTTGACCGGGACCTTCAGGCCCTCACGCCGCCAGATCCGTTCGACGCGCTTGTTGTTGACGAGCCACCCGGCCGCCTTCAGCAGCGCGCTGATCTTGCGGTAGCCATAGCGTCCATACTGTTCGGCCAACGCCACGAGGTCGGCCGTCAGTGCTTCTTCGTCATCACGGCCCCGCGGGACCTTGCGCTGTGTCGAGCGATGCTGACCGAGGGCCCGACAGGCGCGACGCTCGGAGACGTGAAGGACGTCGATGATGAGCTCGACACAGGCGCGTCGGCGCGCGGGGCTCAGAAGTTTCCCCGGGACGCCTCCTGCAGGATCAGCTTATCGAGCGTGAGGTCGGCGATCGCCTTGCGCAGCCGCTGGTTCTCAGTCTCCAGATCCTTCATCCGGCGCACCTGATCGCTCTTCAGGCCACCGAACTCACGCCGCCACCGGTAGTACGTCACTGAACTCACGCCGATCGCGCGGATCGCGTCGGAGACGCTCTGACCCTGCGAGATCAGCACATCCGCCTGTCGTAGCTTGGCGACGATCTCCTCGGGCTTCGGATGCTTGGCCATGTCGTCCGTCCTCCAGGCTCAAAAGCCATACGAAAGGGCGGACCACTTCAATGGGGGCGGATCATCAAACCTGAGATTTTAGAAGCATTCTGCTCTTATCTGAAAAGCGAAACGCTGTATTACTATTACGATGGAACTTCCGCGCGTGGGAGGTTCAATGAGGCATCATGGCGACATGAGTATAAGATCAAAGAAAAGAAGTGGAAGACGATTTTAGCTGACGGTTCGAATAGTCTTTCAATCAAGCGCAATCCTGTTCTTCGAGCTCAAGAGAATGACGAAATATGTCTCAGTGGTTTTGGTCCCAAGAGCCCAAAATTTGATTTCGCAGGAATTTTTATAAGTTTTAACAAAGATTAGCTATCCATGATAGCAGAGGCGTCTTGACCGTCTGCGCAGAGTCGTGAGCAGGCAGGGCGGCAACGTCCGCTTCTATGTCTGCCGGCTCGAAAGCGGACCGGCGGAAATCCATCCGACCTTGCCTCGCGGCCGCCATAGGCGGTTTTCCAAAGCAGCCGCTCGCCGCCCCATCGGCAGCATCAACCCAGGAACATTAAACCCTATCCGAGCGCCGTACCGGTCGGGCGCGCGGACGATCATGCCGTCACGACCTCGCGAGGATCTGTGCAGACAAGGGAACGCATCTCTACCCGCCGGGCCTACTTGCCTTGGTTAGGGTGGCCCTGGCCGCGCACAGTATGGAGAAGCAATGATGCCTAAGTTTCTGCCTGCAGCCCTTGCGCTGGCATTGCTCGCTGGTCCGGCCCTCGCCCAGGGCACCACGAGCCAAACAGTCCCGGCCGCTTCCTCCGCCACCTCTGCGAAGGCCCCCAAGGCTGACCGCACGGCC
This sequence comes from Methylobacterium sp. J-067, assembly GCF_022829465.1. Taxonomy (GTDB): domain Bacteria; phylum Pseudomonadota; class Alphaproteobacteria; order Rhizobiales; family Beijerinckiaceae; genus Methylobacterium; species Methylobacterium litchii. The sequence goes on along the minus strand of NZ_JAKSXZ010000143.1, from coordinate 5,105 downwards.
AAGTCCAAAGAGTGTTCGGCCGAGGCAGATCAGAAGGGCCTCCACGGCAAAGCGCGGAAGCATTTCCGCAGCGCATGCAAGGCCGGTAAAGCGTAGCGACACGAAGGCTCGTCCTTTCACAAGGACGGGCCGATTAGAACCATGCAGACGAGTGGTACGGCGAGTAAAGCGGACGGCTTCCTTCCGGCCCATACTAGCCGTCAGGATCTCCGCTCATGACTTCCGAAAGTGGCAACTCGACAAAAAACCCTATAGCTCCGGTCCGACACCGGCCTGCCGCTACACGTGCGGCAGTTCAGACCGGATGCGCCTCTTGCTTGCTCGCCCCGTTCACGCAATCGCCGTCGCCAAAGGCTTGAAGACACGGACAAGATCCATATCCAGGCGGCCTGTCATGCGCTCTAGGATGCCGTAGGCCTTCTCGGCCGGCATCGGATCTTTATAAACGCGGCGCTCAATTAAGGCCCCGAAAATATCGCAGATCGTCGTAAGCCTCACGAGATCCGGAATTTCGTCTTCCTTTAGGCCATCGGGATAACCGGAACCATCCAATAGCTCGTGATGGGAGCGAACGACCGCGAGCGTTTCCTGCGGAAAGTCGTCATACTTCAGCATGTCATAGCCCTTTATGGCGTGAGTGCGCATGACGGTCATTTCCGCTGGCGTGAGGAAGCTCGGTTTGTTGAGAACCGAAAGCGGAATCTGGGTCTTGCCTACATCATGCAGCAAAGCCGCCTTAGTCAGTCGATAGCTTTCCAGCGTGCCGAAACCCAGATTCGTGGCGAAGGCAGCCGCCAATCCCGCTACCAGCAGGCAATGCTGATGGGTGGCATTGTCGAAACGTTGGACCGCGAAGACCCAATGCCGAATGCCGCTCTCCCTGACGGCTCGCGCGATGAGATCGGATCCCGTTGTCGCAACAGCGGGCGTGATCGTGTCACCCGAAAAGAAGGCTTCGACGAGAAATTGGCGCGCCTCGGCCGCGAGCCGGCGGGCCTGTATCCTCGGCGACGCTCCCTCCTGATGGTAGATTTGAACGGCACGTTCCCACCCTTGGTTCGGAGGCACAGTGCCTGAAAACGTCTCGCTGGCACCGATGACCCGCGCGAGTGCTTCGGCGCGGGCGGTATTGGCAAGGGTGATGAGCAGCAACGGTACCTCGGGGCCACGTACCTCGCTCAAGGTAGAGCGCAGGCGAGACACGGCCGCCGAGTCGAGGTGTGCGACATCGACCAGGATCGTTCGCGGCTTGAAAAACAAATGGATGTCTTCGTAGAAATCCCACAGCTGCATCTGCTCAACAGCATCGAGATCCTGTATCAAACGATTTGTCCGGGCAAGATCGTCAGTCATTACCAGAAGCATGACAGGTCCACTGAACGATGTTCGGGCTAAGTATTTCTAGGAAAAAGGTGCTTCGATTGAATATTCGATGAATTGGAGCGACTATCGCCCCCGCGTACTTGTTCGGGGCGATACCGTCGCCTTCAACCGGGATCATCGCACCGCGCGGGCGACATCACGCACCTGGCGCGTGGCGGCATCGACCGTCTCGCTCGTGCGCGCGATGGTGTTCATCCCGGTCGCAATCGCAGCCACGCCCTGAGCGGCCATCTGCATGCTCCCCGATATTTCCCGGGTCACGGCGGACTGCTCTTCCACAGCGGCCGCGATCGCCGCCGAGACATGGTCCAGCGACTGTATCGTCGCCTGGATCGAACTTATGGCATCGACGGCCTCGCGCGTGGCCCCCTGAGTCGCCACAATCTGCTCACGAATCTGGCTGGTCGCGCGGGCCGTCTGCTCGGCGAGGGCTTTGACCTCCGAGGCGACGACTGCGAAGCCCTTTCCGGCAGCGCCGGCGCGGGCCGCCTCAATGGTCGCATTGAGCGCGAGGAGGTTGGTCTGTGCGGCGATGCCCTGAATCATCGTCACCACTTCGCCGATTTGGGCAGCCTGTCCGCTCAGGCCTTGGACGATTCCTCCCGTGCGCTGGGCCTCGGTCACGGCTTCACCGGCCATACGCGCCGCGTGAGTGACCTGCTGGCTGATTTCACCGACGGACGCGGACAGCTCCTCCGCTCCGGATGCGACGGACTGGATTTCTTGCGAGACCTTGCGGGCGGTGTCGACTGCGGCTGCGGTCTGCTGCGTGACATCCTCGACCGCAGCCCCGATCGCATCGAGATCCGTCCCGATCACTCTCTGCGCGTCGACACGCCGCTGTTGTTCCCGAACCTGCGCCGTGATGTCGGTGGCGAACTTCACGACCTTGAGCACACGGCCGTCCACGTCGAGGATCGGGTTGTAGGACCCCTGGATCCAGACATCGCGACCGCCCTTGGCGACGCGGCGGAACGCATCGGACACGAATTCTCCGCGCCCAAGCCTTTCCCAAAAGTCGGCATAGGCCTCGTCGGCCTGCTCGGCCGCATCTACGAATAGGCGGTGATGCTTGCCCTGTACCTCCGCCAGCCGATAACCCATCAAATCCAGAAAACTGTCATTCGCATCGAGGATGGTCCCGGACAGGTCGAACGAGATCACCGCCTGCGAGCGATGGAGCGCCGTCACCTGACCGTCCAAATCCAGGGCCTGTTGCTTCAGGGCCGTGATATCGGTCGCGACCTGGACGACCCTCTCCAAACGACCGGAGCGATGGGCGACCGGAACGTAGGTCGCCTGGATCCAAACCTCGCGACCGCCTTTGGCGACACGCTTGAATTCGCCGCTGCACGGTCTCCCCGACCGCAACGTATCCCACAGGCGCTGATCAGCTGCTTCGCCGACAGGGGTCCTCGGGCACAGGACGCCGTGAGGGCATCCATCCAGTTCGCCGGCGACATAGCCGAGGAGCGCAAGGAAGGGACCGTTGGCCGTCAGGAACAGTCCATCCACGCCGAACTCAGCAAGGGCCTGCGCATCAGCGAGTGTCTCTAGGTAGCGGAAGTCGCGCCCAAAGCGAAGGTTGAACATGGAAGCGCCTCTATATCGGTGAAGAGCGAAAACTGTTTTTCAGCTTCTTGGAATCTCTTGTAGCGAACTTGTCGCTTATATATTGATAAAATTTAGTTAAATTATAATATTCGCAATAATTACAGCGCATGCGCAATTATTACATAATCGGCATGAACCCCATATCGCCCCGCGAAAATTTGATTCTGAGGTCTCTTATCCGCTAAGCTCAGGTTAACTCAGTGCGATCCGGCGCGCTCCGGTTTCTCCTTATAGTTCGACATTTAACAATGCCCCTTGATCAGCTGCATGTAAGTCAAAATATCTGGCGTCCACAGCCACGCCTTTCTATCGCCATTTCTCCACGCGGCCAGATCAATAATTTCAATGATACAGGTGGAATTGCGGTATACATCGACACCGATCGGTCAATCGAGCCGGATATCGAGATTTCGGGTAGTCAAAACGCTGCCTTGAGCTTCTGGGAGACGTCATCGGCGAGCGGTTTTGTCAGCAAGCCGAAATTCGCCGCAGGCCTCCTGACACTTCGGTTCGTCATGTCTGGCCGTATCGTCTATCGCCTTCGGCATGGCGAAGTGATCGCGACCCCGTCTATTGCCGCCCTGACGGGGTTCGAAGACCTATCCGAGGTTCGCGCCTCGTGTGAGATCAGGACTGTCAGTGCCACCCTCGGCATCGACGCACTCGCGGCCGCGCAGGCCGCTCTGACCGGGCAAGACCAACACAGTTTGCCCGCCCTCCAGCCAATCGCCGATATGGGCGCGCCCGGGATGGGGGCTCTCTTCGGCACGATTCGGCTGGTTCAAAGGCGCCTGCCGAATCCCGAAGGGCACGCCGACCTGATGCTGCCCCTGCTGCAGGAAATTGTCAGCTATCAGTTGCTATCCGCCTGGCCGAAGCAGGTCGCCGCGACCGTGTCGACGCCGCATGATTTGCACTCCCGGCATCTTCGGTTCGCTATCGACTACATCGTGGCAAACCTATCGACATCCCTGACCCTCGCTGACATTGCGGCGGCAGCCGGAACCAGTGTTCGCTCGCTTCAAAGCAAGTTCAAGCAAGAGCTGGGCCGCACACCCATTCAGTTTATCATCGAGCGTCGTCTATCACGGGCGCACGACGATTTGATCTCGAGTGCGAAGGCGGATTGGTCGATCGCCGACATCGCGCGGCAACACGGTTTCGTGCATCTTAGCGACTTCTCGCAGCGTTACCGCCGCGAGTATGGCAATTCGCCCACCGAAACGCGCCGCCAAGCTGCCCTTTCGAGGTGAATGACCCGGCACCCTCATCGGTATCCCCGACCCTGAAAATGCGATTGCGACGTCAACTCCAACGCATGGCTGCTCAACGGCATACCAAGAATAAGCCATCCTGAGCGGTCGTCCCGCTACTGACCCAACCCGGCCGTGTGAGCAGCCCTCAGCCATTTCTAAAAGCAGCCATTAGGTGGCCGGCTACCCCTGATTAATGTCTCGGACGGCGGCCAGCTTGATGCTCGAACAGGGAGCTTCGAATGTGCCCTTCTCTGCAACTATCGAGTTATCCACTCCGGTGCGCTGAGGTCCATTCCCGGGCCAATCCCCGGAGATAATGCTCTTTCGGAAGGACAAGGCCTGTCTGGCCTGCCCCCTGGAAAGTGGTCCTCCCTGAGTTATGGCTTTGAGCCATGTTTGGAGTTGACCCCGTTTGTGGTGGACGGCCTATGCAAGTTCTCGGGCTGTGACAGCTTGGTTGGCGAAGGCTCGGGGCGTCAAGCCGCCCAAGGCCGTATGAGGTCGGTCTTCGTTAGAGTGGCACCTCCAGTCCTCGATGCGCTCACGGGCATCGGTCAGCGACAGGAACCACGAGGCGTTCAGACCGGGTGAAGGCATCGAGCACCTGCGGGTCGGTATAGTCCGACCAATTGTAGATGTTGACGACCTTCTCGTGCGCCGGACGCGCGGCGCCGGCGAACAGGGCGGTGCCGAGCGACGCCGCGAGGCAGGCGCCGAGATGAACGCCGCCTGGGACGCCTGGGTGTCGAAGGAGAACCCACCGACCCGCGCCACCGTCGAGGCGAAGCTCGCCGCGCCGGAATACCTCGTCGAGATCGTCGTCGTCGCCGCGCGGGCGGCCTGAACGTGGCG
>NZ_JAKSXZ010000137.1 GCF_022829465.1 Methylobacterium sp. J-067 | reverse complement strand
GGGTTCTTCGCATTCCGGGACCAACAGCGGAATTGGAAGATTTAAGCGGCCAAAGGATGGGGGAAAGTGATGGGTCGTCGGAAGACTGGTCTGCGCGGCGGGGAGCAAGCCTGTGCCTGGGTGGGCGCCGCACAGGGCGCCGGCCTGGCGGTGAAGAAGGCGACGCCGGGCGAGTTCGTGCGAGTCTGCTCCGCCTACGGCGCCGGATTCTTCTACATTCCCGGCAGCGACACCTGCCTGCGCCTCTCGGGCCGCGCCCGCTTCGAGTACGGCTTCCAGGCCCCCCTCGGCCGGAACCAGGGCAACGGCGATTACAGCGGCTATCGCGGC
>NZ_JAKSXZ010000136.1 GCF_022829465.1 Methylobacterium sp. J-067 | reverse complement strand
CCGCCGCCACGTTCTGGATCTGGCGCTCGTCGCCGGCTTTGCCCACCGACACCACCCCCGCCACCGGCGTGCCCGCAAACCCCCCATACGTCGTCCCGTCGATCGCGACGGACGACACCGTCACACCCGCAGACGTCGCCGCCCCGTCGCCCAGCGCCACGCTGCGCCCCACCGACGCGTTCGCATTGAACCCGATCGCCACCGCGCCCGCCGCCCCGGCGACGTTGTTCATCCCCAGCGCCACCGTATGAACGCTCGCCGCGTTCGCCGCGCTGCCCAGCGCCAG
>NZ_JAKSXZ010000134.1 GCF_022829465.1 Methylobacterium sp. J-067 | reverse complement strand
TGATCATCACGAACTGCTCGCCCTGGCCCTTCTGCTTGTCCTCCATGTTCGCGTAGCAGGAGTTCAGGAAGTAGTGGCTCTTGGGCGAGACGATGTTGAGCGGGAAACGCTTAGCAAGTTCCGGGTCGTTCGTGTGCGACTCGCGCGGGCCGAGGTAATCCGGCAGCGGATCGAGCGCCTCGCCGGGCTGGAAGCCCTCGTACATCTGGCGGAACGGCGGCGCGACAAAGTTTGTGGCGCCCTCGACCTTCAGCATGCACTTGCCGGTCGGCGTCGGGAAGTTGCCCTCGCGGTGGGGCGCCCGATCGTCGGGCGTGCCGACCTTCAGGCGGGCGAAGCCGTGCTCGCGCATGTAGGCGAGGTCGATGCCCTCGCAGGCCGGGGCGTTCCAGTCCACGTAGTGCTCAAGGCACTCGGAATCGGTCCACTTGAAGTTCTCCTCCTCGTAGCCGAGCCGGGCGGCGAGCCGGCGGAAGATCTCGTTGTTCGGGATCGCCTCGCCGGGCGCCTCGGCGCACTTGGTGTTGTAGGTCAGGTAGAGGTGGCCCCAGGAGAGGATCATGTCCTCCATCTCGGCGCCCATCGTGGCCGGCAGCAGGATGTCGGCGTAGGAGGCCGTGTCCGAGATGAAGTGCTCGGCCGAGACCATGAACAGGTCCTCGCGCATCAGCCC
>NZ_JAKSXZ010000133.1 GCF_022829465.1 Methylobacterium sp. J-067 | reverse complement strand
CATCGTCGAAATGGGTCAGGGGCGCCGAAACCAAGATCCCTTCTCGCACGATGCGCAGCGGCGCGTTCTCCCGCCGCAACTCCGCCCAGCGGGCCACGGCCGCGTTGTTCTCGGCCTCGGTGAACGGCTTTCTCCTGCCCCCGAGATCGGCCGCGACCATCTCCTCGGGACGCAACTGGGCCAACGACCAGACCGGTGAGGCGGTACCCGCTCGGGGGAAATCCGAGCCGATCACCTCGACGATGTCGAAGGGGCGCGAGGCCATGCGGGTGACGAACCTGAGGAAGCACGCGTGCTCCGCCGCGTCGGTCAGGCAGACCCAGTAGACCGGATGGACGCCGGGGTCCGTCGCCTCCGCCCAGGGTGCCTCCGGATCGGTGGGCTCCCCTTCCGGTTCGTCGTCCGGCCGCGTGTTCGATTCGAACCAAATCCGGCGCGCGTCGGGGTCGAACGGTTCGATGGGCCCGACGTCGAGGACATGCGTCAGCCCGAGCACCCGTTCCGCGCGGCCCTGCAACCGCAAGGCTTGCCTGACGGAGTCCGCCCTGGCCGCGCCCCAAGCCACGTGGACTATGTTCGACGCGCCGGTCACGGCGTGCGGCCTGCGGCGCACAGGTCCGCTGGTAGCGGGCTCGACGCCTCAAACAGCTTGCAACTGCGTGCGATCTCCTCGCGGATCATCGCGCAAGGGTTCACGGCGTTGCACGGCGGGTGCGTGGCAGGCGATGCATCCCAACACTGCGCGACGAGGCGCTTGGCGGCAGCCGGCCCGATCTCGTCGCGGCACGCGAGGTCCCCTCCGTTCGCCGGGGATTGACCGAAATAGGTAGTTACGGGGGCCACGACCATCGCGAGGCATGCCCCTGTCGCCAAAAAGGCCCTCATGACTACGTCGTCGGATTTTGACCGTTTTCGGGTACATCCGACTCGGACTGCCCGGACCAGTGAACTCGTCCGATAGGATCTGTCCGAAGCCGTTCCCGGATGTGACCGCCGGAGTCGCAGGATTTTCAAATTGTAACCGCAGCGCTCCCGCGACCAAGTGCGTGAGGACAGTTCGAGAGGCGAACCTGAGTGATTGCGCCGTGGCTGTCCGTAAGTCCGGACTGGCGGAGGCTTGGGCTCCATGACGTGATGCTTGACGTCCTTCCTCGGCGTTTCGGCGCGGGGCGCCATCCCCGGTGGCGCGACACGGTCGTCCAGAGCCGCGACTGAACACCTCTGCGGCATGAGCCTGGGTAAGCGGTGGCACTACGCCTAACTAATCGGGATGCGAGGCACGCGTCTCGGTCCGCTCGTTTTGGTGCGATGGGAGAGTGCTCGAAGGTGCTGGCTATTCCAATTCTCCGCGCGCACATTCGTCCTGGCACAGACGGGGATCGAGTGGCGGGACGTCGCGACCTCGCGCTTTGACCACGAAACGACGCGGACAAATTTTTCCCCGATTTTTCGACCAGAACGACTCATCGGGACACGACTAGGGGAACGAGGAACGGACTCGCGAGCGCCTGCGGACCACCATTGGGAACGGATATGCACTCTGCGCAACACCCGGACCATATGAAGGATGCCGAACCCACGCGGGGTCCGATGCAAGGGCTGCGCGACGTGGATTACCTCGCCTACAGGCCCGTCCTGTTAAGGATGCTAAGTTCGCTGGCCCGTAACGGTTACGCGGTCTCGCCGGACGACGGCCTCGATTTGGTCCACGATTTTTTCATCGAGGCATGGACGGGGGTCGTCCATCGGCACGATCCACACAAGTCGCCGTTCCCGGCGTTCCTGAACCACACGTTCCTGGCTTTCGCACGTCCGAGGATCATCCGTCTCAAACGCTGGCGGACGACGTTGCTGGACCCTGCCGACATGGCGCGATTGCAGGACGTCCGACACGTGGTCGTCGCCGAACGAGAGCACGTCGAGCAAATCCTTCTCGTCAGGGCCGTGGTGCAATCGATGGCACCGAAAGACCGGAAGCTGTTCCAGTGTTACCTGAGCGGTGACGGTTCCGAGCGGGAGATCGCGACCCGGTTCGGGCTGACGCGGTACGCCCTCAGGTCGAGGCTGGTCGATCTGTTCGGGGAGTTCGCGGCCCGGTTCGGCCATCTCAGCAACGCGCCGATGGCGAACAACCTGGTCGTCGACGCGATCTGGCATCGGCATCGCACGCCAAAGGAAGCCGCAAGCTTCCTCCGTATTCCAGTTCCTGAGGTTCAAGCCGCTCGAACTAGGATGTACAGCATCCTCGTCGCTGCGGTTAAGGGAGGAGAGATGATGGAGCCAATCAGCTTCTACGTTTCGGGCACCCCGAAGATGGATACCCCGGATGCGGAACAGTTGCTTCGACGCGCCATCGCAGCCGGTCCCGAGGACAGGGATCGAGCAATTGCCGACGTCCGTCGAAACGCGGCCGCCATCCTTGATTTTCTGGAGTCACCCGATTGGAATGAGTCATTCCCCGGCGGTGACGAGGAACTCCTAGCCCAAATCTACCTCGCCCTGGCGGGTGAGAGGGAGATGGATGTCGAGCCGTCCCCCGTCGTGGATGCCTACTTGAAGGCCATCTCCGACGAAGAAATTGTCATCGGCCAGGCATTCAAGCAGGCCCTGCTCGCCAACCTGCATAACGATCTGCTCGATGCCGACCGGGTGTTCGAGGGATTACCAAAACTGGATGTCTCCGAATATCGGCACTTGATATCAAATGCGTCAGTCGAGAACGGAGGGGCGTTCGCACGCGACTTGGCCATGTACGGCGTAACGCCGGCCAACGTGCTTGAGGCGTCCCTCTCCATCGCGAGGTTGGCGCGGCGCAAGGTCGGTCGTGCCGGAGGCGCTTCGGAAGTCTGGCTGACCCTCGGCGCGCGCCCCGATGGCGGTCCTCTGTCCATCAATAGGGACGAGCTCCGAGATGCGGTCGCGACAGTCACGGATCTACATGAAGATGTATCCGACCGCCTTGCATGCTGGCTGTTAGAAGTGGCCGCCTACGTGCCCCTCCTCTTCGACATGTTCAGGTCGGAGCCAATCCAGAACGGAGTACGGCTTATACTGACGGACCGGAGGGAAAACGACCTTTACGTGCGTTGGAACGGAACCGTCGGCGTCTTTGAAGGCCGCGCGGAGGGCGAGACGTTCCCGTCATAGCGAACGTGGTCAGGGCAGGCTGATGGAACTCCAGGCATAGCCCTGCGGTACGCCGGGAATGTGCGGGACCTGCGTGACGAACCGACCTTGACGGTCGAGCCAATAGAGTTGAGCGGTCCACAGGTGCTGCCCATTCTCCTCAACGATCTCATGCATGATTAGAGTGTTGGGTGGCAGCGTACGGATTGCCCGCATGTTGCGCGCATCCTTGTAGGGATACCGGTCGCGCTGGGTCGTCGTACCGCATCGGGCCTCCAAAAAGCGCCCAATGTGGCGTCCGTTCGTCGTTGCGAGCAACGACAACTGGGGTTCGTGCATGTGTCCCGTCAGGACGACCGAGATCGAGTGGTCGACGATGAACTGGCGGATAAGCCTGGCCGAAGGATGGTCGATTTCCAGTCGTCGTATCCGACCGTTCGGAACGGGGGCATGCCTGAAAGGTGCCGGAGCCAGCGGATGGGGGCCGGCCGTCTCCGGCCCCAGGATGGAATGATGCATGACGATCACACGGATCTCGCCCTGCTCGATCCGTGGGAGGTTTTCCAACTGGATCAATTGCTGGGTGAATGCGCCCCGTCCCATCAGTCGATTGTGTCCTACGGCCGCGACCTCGGCGTCGGTGTCGAGCAGGATGTACCGTATCCAACGCCCACCGGTTAGTTGGCGCACCACCTCCTTCGGCCAGGGACCGGGCAGGTAGGTCGATGGCCCCGTCGTCCTAGGTCCGATGATGCTGTTGATTCCCGGCCAGTTGTCATGATTGCCGGTGACGCTAAGTTCGACCCAATCGGGACGGTCGAGGAAGTAGCCGAACGGTGTCGGCCCCGCGCCGAGGTACGCGTCGGCCAGGCCGAACTGCGCCACGGCCCCGTTCGCCGTCAGGTCTCCCGACACCACCAAGTCGAAGGGAATATTGTCCTTCACAAGGTCCTCGTGGAACTCGTGAAGGCCTTCCAGTGCCCTGGCGTGATGCCCAAGCTGACCTTCCAGGACCGGGAAGTTTCGAAGCCATCTAGACGTCGGGGCGTTCAGGGCCATAGGCACCCGGGTGACCGGTAGGTCGCCGATATGCAGATCCGAGACGTGCAGCAACCGGTACGTCGGGTTACCCGCCAGCGGCATCGACCATTCCCCCGCCTTGTCTTGGGCCGCCGCGGCCTTGTCCCGGAACTGTGCGAACAAGCCCGGGGTGCGAGACATGTCGCAGGTACCTTGGCCGGGCAAGGGCAAACGACCAGGCGATGGGGTCGGGTTCCAACACTCCTTACTGAAAGTTGCGAGTCCTCGGCATAAAGAGCCTGCGTCGGTGCGAGCGGGGCCAGGCCCCCTGTCGCATCAAGCGGCTTCACACGTTTTCCACAGGTTGTCCCGTGCGCCCTTCGCCGCAAGCTTAACGGCTTGGAGGAACCACAAGCTTGTGTTCCACTTTTGTTCTTTGCGGATTCGTGGAGCGCGCGCATGCAGGTCCTGGGTGTCACGGTCGGTTTGCCGACCCCGGTCCCCATCCTCGCTAGGGCGGTCCGCGCGGGCTTCCCCAGCCCGGCGGACGACTTCGTCGAGGACGAGATCGACCTTCAGCGCCTGCTGATCGCGAACCGGCCGGCGACCTTCCTCGTCCGGGTGGCGGGCGACAGCATGCTCCTGGCCCGCCTGCACGACGGCGACCTCGCGGTGGTCGACCGGTCGCTGACCCCGCGCAACGGCGACGTGGTGGTCGTCGATATCGACGGGGAGCGCTCGTTCAAGGTCTGGCGCCGGCAGGGCCCGCGGGTGATCCTGTCCTTCGCCAACCCGCGCTTCCCCGAGTTCCGCCTCGCCCCCGATGCCCTGGTCGAGGTCTGGGGCGTGGTGTCCGGGTCGATCAACCCGAGGCGCCGCGCGGAATGAGCCGGGCCTACGCCCTCTCGGACGGCAACAGCTTCTACTGCTCGTGCGAGCGGGTGTTCGACGCACGGCTGGCCCGGTTGCCCGTGATCGTGCTGAGCAACAACGACGGCTGCGCCATCGCCCGGACGCCCGAGGCCAAGGCGCTCGGCATCCGCATGGGCGAGCCCTTCTTCAAGATCCGCGACATGTGCAAGTCGCAGGGCGTGCGGGTCTACTCCTCGAATTACGCCCTGTACGGCGACATGTCGGCCCGGGTGAACACGGTCTACCGGGGCTTCTCCCCCCGCATCGAGATCTACTCCATCGACGAGAGTTTTTTGGACCTCTCGGACGTGCGCGAGGCCGACCGCGTGACCCTGTGCCGGGACATGCGCGAGACGGTGCGGGCGTGGACGGGCATTCCGACCTGCGTCGGCATCGGCGCCACCAAGACGCTCGCCAAGCTCGCCAACCACGTGGCCAAGAAGGTGCCCGAGCTCGGCGGGGTCTGCGACCTGACCGATCCGGTCCAGTACGACCATTGGATGGCCCGCATCCCGCCGGAGGACATCTGGGGCGTCGGACCGGCCAACGCCCGCAAGCTGGAGGCCCTGGGCTGCGAGAGCGTCGCCGACGTGCGCGACCTCGACACCCGGGCGGTGCGCAAGGCCATGACGGTGGTGGGCGAGCGCCTCGTGCAGGAACTGCGCGGCATGGCGTGCCTCGACCTGGAGGAGGTCGCCCCGACCCGGAAGGGCTGTGCCGTGACCCGCAGTTTCTCCGACCGCGTCGAGGACCTCGCGACCATGGAGCAGGCGGTCGCGACCCACGCCGCCCGGCTGGGCGAGAAGCTGCGGGCGGGGGGACTCGGTACGGACCACGTGACGGTCTTCTTCCACACCTCCGAGCACGACCGGGACCGGCCGCAGCGGTCGGTCTCGTCGGTGGTCACCCTGCCGGAGGCGTCGAACGACACCCTCGTGCTGGTGAAGGCGTGCCTGCACGGCGTCCGGAAGACCTGGAGGGACGGCTACCGCTATTCCAAGGCCGGGGTCGTCACCACGGACCTGGTACCCCTGGCGGCCTCGCAGCGGGCGTTCCCGGGGCTGGGGCAACTCGACCGGGAACACGGGGCAGCCCTGATGGGCGCCCTCGACGCCTGCAATCGCCGGTTCGGCCGTGGGGCGGTCGTCCCGGGGAGCGCGGGGCTCGCCCCGAAACGCGAGTGGTCGACCAAGTTCGACATGCGCTCGCCGCGCTACACCACCCGGATCGACGAACTCCCGACCGTGGCGGCGGCCTAGGCCGGGCCATCGTGGTCACGGCGCCGGCGTCCAGGCACGCCGTGTCGTAACGCGTCACGGATAGCGTTATGCGCTACGCGGCACCCGCCGAGTCGAGCGGCGTCCGTCCCGGGCCGCCGACGGGCGTCCAGGGTTATCCCCTTCGCCCTGGGGAACAAAACGGGTTCGGGACGCATGAATCCGGAACTTGCCGGCAACTTGACGGGGGCTTCCATGCGCGCCCGCGCTCGCACGCGAACCGAGAAGGCCGGCCCTGCGTCCAAGACGCCGGCCAAGGCGAAGTCTGGACCGCGACCCGCGGCCCGGCCGGCGACCCCGCGCATCAAGCCGGAGAAGCCCGAGGTCCGGGTCTTCGTCTCCTACTCGCATCGGGACGCCGACGCGCAGGCCAGGCTCGAAACCCATCTCGCCCCGCTGAAGCGCGAGGGCGTCACGACCTGGTTCGACGGCGACCTGAACGCTGGCGACAAGCTCGACACCGGGATCGCGCGTGCCCTCCGCGAAGCCCATGTCTTCGTCGCCCTGCTCAGCCCCGATTACCTCGCAAGCAACTACTGCTGGAAGATCGAGTACAAGCGCGCCATGGGCCGGCGCGCGCGGGGCCACGTGCGGGTCGTCGCCGTGGTCGTCCGCCCGTGCGACTGGAAGTCGACCCTCGCCGCCGGGTTCAAGCTGCTGCCCGAGGACGGGCGCGAGGTTATTCGCTGGCGCAGCGCCGACGACGCGTTCCTCGACGTCGCCCAGGGCATCCGGCGGGTCGTGGCGTCGGTCCGCAAGGACATGGCGACGGCCCCCGCAAAGCCGGCGCCGCGGAAGCGACCGGTCCCCAAGCCCGTGGCGAAGCGTGCCGCGAAGCCGGGTCCGAAGACCAGGAGCGCGCACACCGGGGCGAAGACGGTCGCAAACGCACGCCCCAAGCCGACCCGCGGGCGCAAGTCCTGAAGGTGATGGCGGCGGGACCGGATCGGGACCGCTACTAGACCAGCCCAGGAGTGTCCACGGCCCAGATCAGCCGGACGACCGTCCCGTCAGCCTCGACCTTGAGGTCGGTCCGGTGGCGCAGGGTCTCGGCCATGCCGTCGATGGCCGCCCGCCCCCAACCGTAGACCTGCAGTTCCATGAAGGGCTGCTTGCGCCCCGCCACGGCGACCGCCTCGTCGACGATCCGGTCCACGTTGGTGTCGGCGAAATCCGCACCGGCATCGCGCCCGTACAGCTTCAGGTCACGGAACTGATGGTCGAGGGGGGAAGTCCTCATGCCGTACATGAAGGCCCGGTTCTGCAACGATGCCGTATGGGCGGCCTGGACCTTGGCCTTGATCTCCTGGGGCGTCACGGCTTGCCCTCCCGAACGCGGGTCACCGGCCATACAAACGGCGGCGGATGTCGGCCGTTCCCCGGGGCGACCGGCGGGTGCGGTTCAGCGACGGACGGGCTCGGCCGGCCTTAGGATGTCCTCCGGCCGCTTCAGGTCGAGTTGCTCCCCCTCGCCGTCGGCCTTGTAGCCGAATGCCTGAGCGTATCGGTCGAGGTCGGCCTCGCCGTTCAGCGCGACGCCGTGGCAGGCGGCGAAATACCGGGCGGTCGCCGACTCGGTCGCGCCCGCCGGCTGCGCGATGGGCACCAGCACGGCCCCGACCCACGTCCCCGGCTTGTCGCCCGGGTCGATCACCGCGGGGGGCGACTTCGAGCAGAAGACGTACTCATCGCCCGCCTCGCCGCCGACCCGCCGGGTGCGCTTGTCGTAGGACCCGTTCGGGTGCGTGCTCGTCCAGGTCCGCACGGTCATCTTGAACAGTGCCCCGGCCGGCGACGACGCCACGAGATCGCGCTGCTCGATGCTGAACCACGAGCACACGTCCATGTGGCACCGGCCGCGCAGGAGCTCGGCCGCCCCGGCGGCGTCGAGGCACGCGGCCGACGCGAGGATCGGAAGGGCGGCGAACAGGGACAGGCGCAAGGTCGTCTCCTCTCGGGTCCACCGAACTGTAGTGCTTTAGGCCTGTGTGGCGATGCCTGGGCCGGACGGATCTGCATCCGGTCGGTTAGACGACGCCCGGCTCACGTCTCTTCGTTATCGTCGAGCGTCCTGCTGCCCGGCCAGCGTCCCGTCACGGCGAAAACCTTGCTCGGAAGCTTCTCCGGGTGCCGCTTGTTCCCGATGCGCTCGCGCAGCTTCTGGCGCAGGGGCCCGAGCTCAATCTGCTCGTAGCGTTTCGTCGTCCCCCCAGCCGTCCGGCCGACAGGCCCGCGCAGGGGCCGGCTAACGGGGGCCCGCTCGAAACGTCCTGAAAACCACGCGGCAATGCCTTCTTCAGTGGTCCGGTTCGGCGATGCCGATGTTAAGCTGGCGGCAGATCAGATTCTTGAAATTCTATTCGGAAGCCAAGCCCGATGACGGTCGAGCACAGCACGGTCGACGCTGACGTGACCCTTCTGCGCAATCCCTTCCATGTGCTTGGCGCGACCACACGGGACGGGCGAAGCCGCATCGTTGAGCTCGCCGAAGAGCGTAGCCTCGTTGCAGACGAGGATGCCTGCCGGGATGCGCAAAACGCCCTGATCAACCTCCGCGGGCGCCTATCAGCCGAGATGGGATGGTTTCCGGGCGTCTCGCCGCGCAAGGCCGCCGAAATGGCGAACGGCGTGGTTGCGTCCGCGCTGCCCGAGGCAGTTGGCGAGCTCCCGCCGCTCGCAAGGGCGAACGCTATGGCCGCTTACCTGGAGAGCCTGCCACCAAGGTCGGACCCAGCAAAAGCCGGCCCCGTGATCATGCGGTTGGCTGCCGCCGTCGAGGAGGTCGATCCAGACGAGGTCCTGCGCGACATCAACGAAGACAGGTCGGTCGCAGGATACCAGCCCGTCCGCGACGCCGGCCTCGTCATCGAGGAGTTCGAGGCTTGCAAGCGCGCCTACCGGAATGCAGTGCGCGATTTCGCCGACCGCTTGCCCAGCCAAACGCTGGTGAAACTCGTCGACCGGCTCGTCGAGCTCGGCACGGAAGGCGGCAAACGCCATGCACCCGCAGTCATCCAGGACGTAGTCGACCTTTATGAAACCGCTGCCCAGGGCTTCGTCGAACGCGAGTGCAGCAACGTGTTGACGCTGATCGGACGGGCCAAAGATGCAATCGCACACGGTGAGGCACGCGTTGCCTTAATTTTCGCCGACGTGGAGCGCGCGGCCCTCAACTTCAACGCCGTGCTGCGGCCGGTGCAGACCGTGAGCCACGCCAACGGGACGGACCACCGACCCAGCCTGGAAATCGCTTTTGCCATCCGCGGGCTCGCCATCACGCTCCACAACGAGCACGGCTGGCACGAACTTCCGGCTCGCATCACCAGCTTCCTGGAACAGAATTTCCCGCGTCTTAGCGAGTTCAGGGATGCAGTCGCCGGGGATGCCGACTATCTGCGGCAGGCAGCCGAGCAGCGTCGTAAGGCTGAGGAAGAGACCCAGGAGTTCGAAAGCTCAATGAACTACACGGCCGCCGTAGGTCGGTTGTTTAAAGACACGGTCGCGATCTCCATCCAGGCCATCGAGTGGCAGAATAAGCGATTTCCCCTCGATGCAATCACACGCATCCGCTGGGGTGGCACGCGGCACTCTGTCAACGGCATCCCGACGGGCACGACCCACATGATCCTGGTCGGCGACGCGGCGAATGCCATGACCATCACGATGCGGGACCAGACGGTATTTTCGAATCTAACGGACCGCCTCTGGAAGACGGTCGGCGTGCGGTTGATGGTCGAGAACCTGCGACGCCTTAGAGACGGAGGGACCATTCCGCTGCCGGGCGGTGCCATCCGCGACGACGGTGCCCTACTCACGCGGCGCAAGTTCCTCGGCAGCGGCGAACCAGTGATGGTTCCGTGGTCACAAGTGAGGATCTGGAACCAAGACGGAAACCTCGTTCTCGCCAAGGATGATGAGCGCAAGGTCCAGGCCATCCTGTCGTACCAGAACCACGACAACACACACGTCATAGAGGCGATGATCCGCGCAAGCTTCCGCAATGGGCATGCACGCCTCTCGCAGCTGCTGACTTAGTGCGACCGTCTTAGGAGTAGGTCTTTCCGTCCAGCAGCACCGCGACTGCCGACCCCGGCGCGCCGGCTGGCGCCCGCGTGCCGGCCACGAGTTCCACGTCGAGGTAGCGATGGTTCATCATGCCGCCCGGGCTCGTCTTTCGCAGGGCGGTCGGGGTGAAGCCGTCGACGATGTAGTAGCGATGCCGGTTCGCCTGGAAATCCGGGTAGTATGCCTGGGCAGCATCGATGCACGCTCGGACAGCGGCACGCCGCGCATCGTCGAGTGTCCCGGTCTCCGGCGCCTCAAACACCATCTCACCAGTCTCGTCCTCGACGGCAACCGCCACGGCCGCGATGCGGCCGACGTGGCTGACGTGCTTGTCGTGGTAGAGGCCCAGAAATGAGGCGCGTTGCCACTTCGGGTTCCGGTCCGCCGGCTCGTAGTAGACGCCGAAATCTCGGTTCGCTTGCCAGGACGTACCGGTGAGCATGGCGGCGACGGACTGGTCCCTGCGGGGCAGCAAACCCTGGGCGGAGATGAAGTCGGCGAATTCCTGCACGATCTCGCCCAGGTCGACGTCGTGAATCGGTAGCGCGCCGAGTTGGTCCACCAGCGCTCCGAAACTGGTCTCTACGATCTTGATGCCCTGCGCGCGGGCCGTTTCCATCACCTCCGGCGGCACGGCATGTCCAGCCTCCCCGGTAGTCAGTGCGATCAGGTAGTTTCCCTTGCGGCCCTGCGTCCTGGCCTCGATTGTCTTGCAGTGTGCCGCGAGTTGGGCTTGGTCGAGGTGGGGACCAAGCTTCGTCTCGACGAAGACCGCCATGGGCTCTTGCAGGATCAGGCCGTCGGGGATGCTATGCGTCCCGGCAACCTGCTGAGAGAATGACGGACCGACCGTGACCTCATCCCCGCATAACGCGCGCAGCAGCCCCTCGAACAGCTTCGGGGACTCCCTGTAGATCATGCGCAGCATCACCATGACGTGGTTCGTGACCACGTTCTCAGCCTGGTGGTAGTGCGGGAATCGGGTGACCTCTGTCATCGGACCTCGCGGAGAAGCGTCCCACTGGCATCCGGGCAGCAGTGGGAATTTCTCAGGGCCATTGGCTGACCGTCGCGGCGGCCTGCGCCTTCAGGCGCTGCGTCGCTGCGTCGACCGACGCCTTGACGCCGTCGAACTCGGAGCGCCGGTACCGATAGTTCGAGCATCGGACGTTGTAGTCGCCGACAAGCGCGTTGAAACGGTCGATATGGGACTGTTTGGTCTCATCCACATAGTCACCCATAGCGTCCATTCGCACCCGCTCAGACAGGCAGTAGCGGATCTCGCTTCGCGACAGGATCTGGCCCGCGCCGCCGGCGGGCTTGCTCTCTACGAACTGGTCGGATTGAGAAGCCTGCGGTGTGTAGGTCGGGTTATAGGAAGGTTGGGCCGCCGGGGATGCGGGCGCGTAGGTACTGGACGGCGCCGGAGCGCGGTACGCCGTTTCGTCCTTTGGCCAGTTCGCGACAGCGACGATGAACGCCATCGCTCCGCCCAGGAAGGCGAACCATCGGCGCTGTCCTGTCCAGAACCTGGGGTTCTCGACCGTCCGCGACATTGAGACTGGCGCGTCTGCCCGGCCTTCCGGCGGCGAGGGGGGCGCTGGCTCGAACTTCGGCTCAGGCGGAAGCGTGGTCGCGAGGTCGGCGAGACCCGCGAACCCGACCGCGGCGGTATCCGCCTTCGCACCGTTCACTCGCGGCCTCCCGTGAACCCGAACGTCGAACGCTGGGCACCCTTGTCCCTCGCGAGCACATTTTTGAGTGCCTCGTCGAGGCTGGTGCCGTCGATTTCGTCGCTCCTGCGCTTTGCTGACAGCCGGGCTCCTTCCCGGACCACGAACGCGGCGTCCGAGAGCGGCCTGCCGGCGAGCCGAGACGCGAGTACGTCGAGCGAGACATCCGCGCCAATAGGACGGCCTTCGAGGAGCGAGTGGAGCAAACCAAGCACCTCCGAGGCGTCGGCGTGGTCGACGCGGATGACGTGGTCGAACCGACCCCGGCGGAGAACTGCAGGGTCGATCATGTCGATGCGGTTCGTCATGCCTATGATCAGCACACCCGACTTCACGGCCTCTGGGATGCGGCGGAGGAACTCGGCGATCTCCTCGATCCGGTGCTGCCCCGAGACGCCGCCGTCGCGCTCGGACAGGAACGCGTCCATTTCGTCGATGACGACGACCGAGGGTGCGGTGTCGATGGCCGCCTGGAACAGCCGGGAGATTTTCAGGCTGGTGTCGTGGACGTAAGGACTGGCGATGCTGCTCGCGTCGACCGTATGGAACGGCCAGCCGAGGAAGGCGACGAGCTTCTCCACGGCGACCGTCTTGCCGCAACCCGGTGGTCCTTCCAGTACGATGGCCGCCGGGTTCTCGATGCCCAGACTCCGATAGCGATCCCGGTTCTGGACGAGGTCCACCACGTGGTCGTTGAAAAACTCCTCCAGGGCCTTTCGCCCGGGGAGGGAGAAGCGTCCGGTGCTGCCGGCACCTGCGCTAACGGCCTGGACACCGCGGTTGGGATCGGGACCGGCAATCAGGCGATCCGGGATCTTCAGGCCCGCCGCCAAGACGACCCCTGCAACCTTGTCGGGAGGTAACCAACCGAGAAAGCTCTGGAGGCGGGTGATGGGCAGGGTCGAAACCTTGAGGCCGCCCGTCAGCCAAGTTCCCAGTAGCAGCGCATCGTCGGCCTCGCTTGGCGCATCGACGCTGTGGGATGGGAGGATGCGCGAAAGCCGCTCGACGTAGACACCATCGGCAAGTGAGGCTGCCTCGCCAGTTGATCTGGTCCCGCTCAGGGCCGTGGCGAACGCCATTGCTTCCCCGAGTGTATCGGGCGAACGGGCGCCGGCCACCGGCCCGAGCGCATGACCAGCGCCGCCCCGAACGAACCGGAAGCTGCTCGGCCCAAAGCGAAAGGTGGCAAGATCCCCCTTGGCGACGGTACCTGCTTTTAGCCAGAGGCTGGCGAGTTCCTCGGTGGCAAGGAGCACTCGACCGCCTTCCTTGGCTTCGGCGACTTGCCAGCCTTCGCCTATGGCCACGACGCGACCGACAACGAGGTCGTCCGCGAGCTTCGTCCCGATGGGCAGCCAGGGGCCGGTGGACATCTCAGTTCCTGATGATGTTCGCGGTCGCGATGAGGTCGTCGGCCTCGGCCGAACGGATGCGGGTCAGGTCGAGCTGCGCTACCACCTGCCGCAACCGGTCGACGTCGTCCGCCTCGATGGCCTTCCGCCCCTCGGCGAGTAGCGCCTCGTAGGCCGCCTGGTCGGGGAAAAGGTGGGACCACTCCTCGACGTAGAGGTTGAAGCGGTCGACGATGAACCAGTCCTGTCGAACGAAGATGGAGAACGTCTTCGAGGCCATCTCCTGCAGCTTCAGCTCGAAGTCCTGGCGCGGGTTGCCAATGAGGCGTTCCGCGGCGGCCCTGAGGTTCTCGAAGGACTGGATCTCCGCCGGGCGCGCGTGCTGCCTGACGTGCTCGAAATGGGCGACCCGCCGGTCGAGCTCCAGGCGACGGATCACCGGCAGGTTCGCCTTCCTGGCGACGGCGAGGAGTCGCTTGGCCTCCTGAACGTCGTCCGCTGCGCGTTTGGCGGTCTCGGGATCGGTCTCGCCGGCCGGGAGCGCGGCGGCGCGCCCGACCCTCGCCCGAACCTCGGCCAGCGCACGACCGTCAACGTGCGCAGCTATCTCAGAGACCTGTTGCGCGGTATGATCCGCCTCCTCGCGGATGCGCTTTGCCGCCTGGCTGTAATCTACCATCGCCGATTGCCGGGAGTAGAAGTTTCGGCCCGAGTGGAACGAGCCACCGACCGAGGGGACGGTGATCTCGATGTCGATGTTGCCGCCGTCGGTGATCTCGTAGGTCATGCACAAGTCGGCGCCAGCAGCGATGACCCCGTCGTCGAAATCGCTACCGTGTATCTCGAACATCCCGATGAAGCGGTTGTCGGAAATGGGCTGCTCGATATCGCCCTCCCAGACCTTGAACTTCAGGGAGCCGGCCGCCCCCGCCCGGAGGGACTCCTCGGCCTTGAACTCAAGAGTGCCCCTGGCCGGGAGCGGATCGCCAGCCTTGGCGAGGTAAGCGAGCACGAGAGGCCCGCCAACGCGTTCCCGGGCCTCCACGCCGACCGAGTGCGAGGCCGGGATGGCGTCCACCGTCGCCGCGGTCCGCGTGATGACAATCCGATCTTCCTTCAGCGCAACCGGACCGCCGTCGGCGTCGATTACGAAGATCTTGAACGCGTTTGAGCCTGGCTTGGCGAGCGGGACCTCGATAACAGCCCCATCCCGCAGGGCGGAACGTCCGGACGACCATCCGGTGTCGAGACTGTCGACCTGGAAGGCAGTTCCGGGCTGGGCCGGCTGGCCGAGCTTGAGCCCGATCTTGGCCTTCTGGTCAGGAGTGCGCGCGACATAATTCACGGTCAACGCGAAGCCCGCCCCCGCGCTCACGCTCCCGCGCGCCGTCTTGCGCCCACGGGACTGCGAGCCCCAGTCAATGGACTCAGCAAAGATGGCGGCACCCTCCGCGACCGCGGTCATAGGGTTTACGTCTGTCGAGGGGGCTATGCCGAGTTCGAAGGCCACGCGATCGCGCAAGGGCTTGTACTGTGTCGGACCGCCCACGAAGACGACACGTTCGATGTCGTGCGGCGTAAGCCCGGCCTTCTCGATGGTCTCGCGCGCTACCTCTACCGAGAGACGGATATTTTCCTCGGACAAGGCATCGAGTTGGGCGCGGGTGACCGGCACATCGATGTAAATCTCGTCGCCCGCCCGGTCCTTCGTCGCGATCTCGCCTTCGTCGGCTGCCACGACTGCCTCGTCCCGGTCGGACAGGGCAACCTTGGCCTTCTCCGCGGCGAACTCGGCCATCCGCCGCAGCGAGCGGTACTCTGGCGCCGACCAGAGATCCTCAGGGAGGTCGAAGTTAGCCCGCAACCAAGGGGCGACGACGTTGTCGACGATGAGGCGGTCGAAGTCGCGTCCTCCGCACATCGGGATGCCGCCCTGCCCGAGCAGGCTGACGCGACCGCCGATGCTCTGTCCGATGGCAATGTCGAGCGTGCCGCCGCCGAGGTCGTAGACGAGGAAAATGCCGTCGCCGCGCCTACTGCGCATGACGCTCATAACGGCCGCCACGGGCTCCTGCATCAGGGCCACCTTACCCAGACCGGCTGCGCGCGCAGCCTCTATCGTGGCGTCCTTCTGCATCTGGTTGAAGGCAGCGGGGACCGTGATCACCGTGCCGATGTCGGGGTCGCGGCGAAGATCCTCGGGCAGGTAGCCGAACAGAGTGCGCAGTACCTCGGCCGAGCATTCTTCCGGGGTCATGGTGATCTTGGCAGCGGGCAGCTTCACCGGTGTGGAGGTGCCCATAACGCGCTTGAACAGCACTGCCGCGTTGTCTGGGTTACGCGCTAAGTTGTCATACGCCCGCTTGCCGACGAAACGATTGCCGCGTCGGTCGACGAAGATGGCCGACGGGGTGACGTCCGTCTGCTCGGGGCTTTTGTAAAGCCGGACACTTTCGCCGTCGAACGAGCAGATCGCGCTATTCGTGGTGCCGAGGTCGATGCCGACATACGTGGTCATTGGTCTGCCTTGCGCACCGTGACCGTTCCAGCGCGCAGCAGGCCGGCCTCGTTCATGACGATGGGTTCGATCATCTGGTCGACGACCAGGTCGTCCTCGGGGCCAAAATCGGCGAGATTGATCGCAGTCACCGCCGAGCCCGTATCGTAAGGCTGGCCCTCAAGGGTCACCAGGCGGATACCCGCATCCCGGAGGCACTCGCCAATACGGCGCACGAAATAACGATGCTGATTTGCGAAGCGGGGCGTCTCTCCCGCATCCATTTTTGTCATCGCCCGTGCGAAAAGCTTTTGGAAGCGCCAGCCCTCAAGCGCCAAGTCCAAGAGGGCGATCTCGGCTCCCCTCGGTTCAATGCCCTCGCTCATACAACACCCGTGTGTCCGAGAAACGCACAGCGACCAGCCGGATGAATCCATCCACGATAGGTTCGCATCGAATGGTATCCGGTGGCTCTGCGGCCGCAATGCTTAAGGTTGTGTAAGAACCCAGAGCCGCGCCTTACCGGTGCATTCTCGTCACATTGGACTTCGTGGTGTTCCCTGTATGGCCGAGCCAGAGATAGGGCCGGCGCACCAATCTCTGCACCGTGCACGGGCTCGAAGGGCTGCCTAGCCTATGCGACGAACAAACCCACCGTTCGAGCCCTCGGCCACGTACTTCCCGTGGAGGGTCCGCACCTTCAGCTTCTTCCTGAGCGTCGTGGCGTCCAGCGGTTCCTTGTGCAGCCGCGCGCCCCGGTGGACCGAGGGCTTGAGCCGCGGCAGGATCTCCTCCGGCCGCATCTCACCGTCCGGCGGCAGCAGGTCGTGCACCTCCTGCATCACCCGGTCCCAGAACTCCTCCGCCCGGACGTGGTCGAGTCGTTTGCGTAGCCGCTCGACCTCCTTGCGCAGCCCGTCCGCCTCGGACGTCAGCCTGGCGTTCAGCGCCTCCGTCGCGTCCAGGCGCGCCGCCATCTCGTTCAGCCCCTCGTCGGACGCCTTGACCCGGGCCTTCATCCTGTCGCGGGCCTCGGCCATGTCCTTCCCGACATCGGCCCTGGCCGCCTCCCAGACCGCGCCCACGAAGTCCACGACCCGCGCTTGGACGACCTCGGGCATCTGCCGCGTCTCAAGCCGCGCCTTGTAGGCCCGGTCGACCTTCCAATCCCTCAGCGCGGGCCCGACCTCGCGGTTCGACCCACCCCGGGGAAGCGCCTTGCGGATGTTCTCCTGGGTGACCCGGGTCCGCTCCGCCCGCAGGCGGTCGCAGACGTCGTAGACCTGTTCCTTCGTCGGCATCGCGTCACCCCCGTCGCGGACAGCATGCCACCCTCCAGCTAACGGAGCCCGAACGCCCTCGCCAACCTTTCGACGGTCGGGACATCACCGCGACCGAGCGCGTCCGCCTCGTTCCCAGGGTCAGCGCCGGCACGAATGGTACGCCCGCGTCCTTCCCGGCCGGCGCGGGACCGCGTGCCGCCAGCCCGGGACATCAACGCAGGCAAAGGCTTCGCCGGACGCCGGCCTTCCCGGATGGTACGGGGTTCACGGTACCAAGACCGCGGACCGCGTACCCTCGGAGTCGCGAATCCGCAACCGAGGGACCAGCTCCCCCACGCGCCCGGGCTTTCCCCGGGATCCACCGGGGATACCAACTTCAACCGTCCGTTAACCACGAAATACTCTCGGGAGCTGTTGACGGTTCGGCCCGCACCTACCTAAACCCTGGACTGCAACTTCCCTGACACGCTGCTTCGATGTTCATCCCCGCCCGCCTCATACGGAAGGCCCGCCTGCCCCACGGCAGTGCCGCACGCCTTCACCTTTCCCGCCGGGCCTGACCGACGCGCGTGCGTCCGGCGGCCCGCGACCGAGGCCGTCATGAATATCCACACGCCATCTGAATCCCTGCTGCCACAGGACCCTGACAGCCAGGTCGGGCTCGTGTTCCGGCGCCTGGCCGGCGTCCGCGACACCTACGGCGAACCGGCGCTCGAACGCGCCGTCCGCGCCACGCTCGTGACCCTGGGACGCGCCGCCCACGAGGAGGCCCAGGCCCAGGCCCGCCACCTCGCCGAACGCATCGCCCCGCCGCGGCCCGGGGTGCGCGTCACCTCCACCGCCCGCCGCTACGACGCCGACGCCTTCGAGACCGGCGAGGAGCGCTGACGTGAGCATGACCATGTGCCGACCGCCCGAACAGATATCCGGGGGCCTCGCCGCCACGACGCCACCCCTTTCCCGATCAGCCCCCGGGGCCTGACCGGCGCGACCAGTCGCGCCCGGCGGCCCCGTCACGGAGGCCACCATGTCCAAGTCCGTCTCGCTCAAGCATATCCCCGCCAAGGCTCCGCCACCCGGCCTCGACCCCATCCCCGGCGATCACGACGCGGCCGACCTGCTGCTCGAAGAGACCAGCGTCCCGCGCCTCCTCGCCACCGCCATGCTCGACGCGGCCCTGACCCGCCGCGACCGGCGTGCCATCGCCAAGCGCAACGGCATCGCCCTGGTCGTCGAGGTCGGCAGCGCCGAGATGATCCTCCCGGTGAACGAGGCACTGCGCGAGCTCGGTGATTTCCTCGAAATCTGCCGCCGCGACGGCAGCCAACGGTCGGCCCATCGTCCCGATATCGGGTGTGAGCAAATCGCCTCACTCCTGTGCCGGGGCTACAACACCGCCGGGATCTCGCAGGCACCCGAGCGCTATCTGCCGGCGACCCTCACCGCCGCCGCGGACATCCGCCTGCGGCTCGGCTTTCCCTCGCCCCGGGTCGTGCGCGCCCTCATCCGCCACGTCACGGGCCAGGTCGCCCGCGGCCTCGGGTCCCTGGCCGGCCTGTCGTTCCTGGACGTCTGCTCGGCCATCCGCGGCAACGGCTCCGCCCGCGATGCGGTCCGTCGCCTGAACGCCATGGCGGCGGCCCGGCGCGCAGCCTCGCCGACCGCCGCCGCCCCGCACCTCAAGGACACCCACGGCTACGGGGAGGCAAAGGATTGGGGCCTCACCCTGGCGGCTGCGGTCGAGGAGTGGCGCGCCGGTCATCGGCCGTGGAGCAGTATTCCCGACCGCAACGTCGTCCTCGGCGGTCCGCCCGGCACCGGCAAGACACAGTTCGCGGTCTCGTTGGCATCAACTCTCGGGTTGCCGTTGGTGACCTCAAGCGTATCCGCCTGGTTCACCGCCGGGAGCGGCTACCTAAACGATGTCGTCAAGGCAATCGATAACACTTTCAGCGAAGCGAATGCCGTAGGTCCCTGCGTATTACTGCTGGATGAACTGGACGCCGTCCCAAATCGCGAAACCACGGACAGCCGGCATCGGGACTTCTGGACGCCGGTCGTGACATCCCTGCTCCTGGCCCTCGACGGTGCCACCTCGAACGCGGCGAACCTGGTCGTCGTCGGTGCCACGAACCATCCCGACCGCCTAGACCGAGCGCTCGTGCGGCCAGGCCGCCTGAACAAGGTCATCGCCATCGGCTTGCCCGACGCCGACGCTGTCGTCGGAATCTTGAGGCAGCACCTAGAGGGCGACCTCCCGGGGGCGGATCTCGAAGGTTTCGGCGTCCTCGGGGCCGGCTCCACCGGTGCCGAGATCGCGGGCTGGGCCAAGACCGCCCGCGCCATCGCACGCGCCGAGGACCGGTCGATGACCGTCGCCGACCTCGTCCGCGTGGTCGCCCCGACGGACGACCGGCCCCCGGAACTCGTCCGGGCCATCGCCTGCCACGAGGCCGCGCATGCCGTGATGACCGAGGTGCTAGGCGTGGGTGACCTCGCCTGCGTCACCATCGTCGAGCGCGGCGACCTCGCCGGTCGGACCAGGTCGCGGTTGCGAAACGCGCAATCGATGACCGCCGCACAGGTCGACGACCTCGTGGTCACGACCCTCGCCGGGCGCGCCATCGACGAGATCCTGGGCGGCGCGAACTCGGGGGCCGGCGGCCCCCGCCACTCGGACCTCGCCCTGGCCACGGGCCTGATCGCGAGCAAGATCGCGTCGTGGGGATTGCATGGCCGCCTCATCCACCGCGGCGACCATGGCGAGCTCGGGGACCTGCTCAAGGTCGACAGGCACCTCCAGGACGAGGTCGAGAAGGAACTTCGCCGCCTCCACGTGCGGGCCCTGTATGCTGTCCGCGAGAACGGACGACGCATCGAGCGGGTCGCCCGGCGCCTGCTCCAGGCCCGCGTCCTCTCAGGCGACGAGGTCCGCCGGATCATCGCGGACATCCCGGCCGAGGTCGTCCCGACATACGTCCCGCCCACCGACGGAGGCCCCCATGCGTGAGGATGCCGACCACCGCCTGGCGATGATCCTCGCCGACCTGATGCGGCTGTCCCGCCAGCTTCCCCCGGAGGACTTCGCCGACCTCCTGGGGGCCGTCTCCGTCGAGGTCGAGACCGGCATGGAACTCGTCACCGAGAGGAACCTCCGACGGCGCGAGGGCAACGTCATCGGCTTCCCTGGCCGGACCTCGCACGGGCATGCTCCACGAACACCCGTTGGATAAGTTCCGAAATGGCGCCGAGACCGTCCGAATCCCGACGCGGCCAGGGTTTCGTTAAGACCTTGGCAGGCGCGTCCCGTTAGAACGTACCTTCCATCCATACCGCCAACCCACGGCCCGTACCGGGTCCCTATCGGAGGAGGACGATCATGCTCTGCGTACGCATATCGATATGCTTCCCCCGGTCGGTCGGCGTCTGAACCACAGTCGAGCCCCACGACCGGAACCGTGCGCGCCTCCTCCGGAGCCCGCGCGCCTTCGTGAGCATCCGCAGGCACGACCGAACGCTCGGCGTGACCTCAGCCACGCATTCCGGGAGTTTCGTCATGCCATCACGTGGCAACATCATCGCGAACGCCATCAAGGCCAGGCACGCCGAGCTGCGCGGCATCCCGAACACCGGCAAGGGCTGCTCGATAGCCGTTGCCTGAGGAAGGGAACGGGCAAGCCGCGACCGCGTCCACCGGGCTCGTCGGTCACGACTGCATCGGAACGGACCCGGACCGCTGCCCCGCACCGAAGTGGCGCGGCCCGTCCGTCGGCACCATCGTCGACCCGTTCCGGGGGTGCGTCCACCACTATGAGAGCGAGACCGAGCGCGCGTTCCTGACGCTCCTCATCTCGCTCCCGGGCGTCCTTCGCATCCTTGAGCAACGCTCGGTCCGCTACGACCTCGCGGGCTCCAGCCACCTCCATACCCTCGACGTCATTGTCGACTGGGTCGGGGGCGTGCGGGAGGCCTTCGCGGTCAAGCATTCGAGCGAGGCGCTGTCCCGCGGCAGGACGCCGACCGCCACGGTCCTCGCGGCGCTCAGCGTCCAGCACGGGGCACGAATCGCGCACGACTTCCGTGCGGTGACCAACGACACCCTGGACCCCGTCGCCGTGCTGAACGCGCGCCTCGTCGTCCGCTGCGGTCGCGACCACGACCACGTCGGAATGGAGATGGCCCGCAAGGCACTCGCCGGGCTCGGCCCGACGACGACCCTTCGCGACGTCGCCATCGCCACGGGCCTGGGGATGCGCGGGTTCCGGGCGGCGGTGGCGCTCATCCAGTCCGGCGTCCTGGCGAACCCCGGAGGCGAACGGCTGGACCTGGACGTGTCGTTGGAGAACCGGGCGGCCGGAAACAACGCCTGGAAGCAATAACCATCCCCCTTAACAGGGGAATCAACTTTAGGCGGGATGCTGAGGAGAGACTTCAGCTTCCCGCCCCGTATCCATAGGGGATAAACCATGACGCCGCAACGCTACAAGCTCGGACGGAACGACCGGGTCACCATCGAGGGCGTGCATTACAGACCCGATGGCAAGCAAGGGCGCGTGCACCTCCTTCGCCACGTGGTGAAGGGAGCCATCCTCGACAGCGCCGTGAAGCCGCTCACGGACGAGGAACTCGTCACCCTCGACACCGGAAACCTCATCCGCATCGAGACCGGGTACTATTCGAAGGCGTACCAACTGCTCTCCAAGCGGGCCGAGGGTACCGACCTGTCGGACCTCCACGACCTCGACGAGGAGACCTTGCGGGGCGTCGCGTGGAAGGTGGAGTGGTGCGCCCGGTACAACCTCGCCCTCGCTGGCCTGGATGGCCATACGCGGACGTGGAGCAAGACCCCCGAAGACATGGCCGCGTTCGTCGCCGCCGAACGGGAAACCATCCACCGGTGGTACGTCGAGACCTTCGGCGTGTCGCGCCCGCCCGGAAGGAAGATCAAGGGACTGCAACGCAAGACGTACGACTGGCCCGGCTCCACCACCCTGCGCGGGTGGATCGCGTTGCTCGAAGCCGGCGAGGGACAACCCGGCGTGTTCCGCCCGCAATACGCCAATTCCGGCAACCGTAGCCAGATCGACCCCCGTGCCGTGGGCATCGTCAAGAAGCATGTCGACCGTTACGCCTCGGGCGCACGCCGGAGGCCCAGGGAGGTGCACGCCGACATCGAGGCAGACCTGCGCATCCTGAACCGCACCCTGCCCGCGGAATGCCAGGTCACCGTCGGCGAAACCGCGGTCCGACGTCGGATCAAGAAGTTGCCGGCCATCCTGATCGACCTCGCCCACCTCGGCGAGAAGCGCACCGCGCTCAAGTACGCCCCGGTCGGCAAGGGCACCCATTCCGTCGACGGGTTGACGCCGCTGGCGCGCATGGACCGCGTCGAGATGGACGACTGGGAGATGGACCTGTTCACCATCCTCAAGGACAAGCGCGTCCACCCGGGCCTGGGGCGCAAGGCCAAGGACGAGGCGCGGCGCCTGCGCAAGAACCGGGTCACCGTCCGCTGCACTGTCACCGCCGCCATCGACGTGGTCACGAAGTGCATCGTCGGCCTGCACGTCACGCCGTTCCCTCCGTCGGCGGCCGGCGCGAAGTCGGCGTTGCGCAGCATCGTGGTGGACAAGAACCCGCTCGCCGCGCTGGCGCGCACGACGAGCGATTGGCCGATGAGGGCGCGCCCGCTGGAGGTCGCCACGGACGGCGGCCCCGCCTTCAAGGGCGACTTCCACGCCACGCTCGGGAAGCTGCAGGTCGAGCACCGCTTGCCCGGCGGCGACCCGCGCTCGCGCGGGACCATCGAGTCCTTCTTCCGCAACTTCAAGGCGCTGTGCCGGATGTTCACCGGCCAGTGCTTCTCGAACGTCGTCGAGAAGGGCGACTACCAGTCCCAGGAACTGGCGAGCCTCCTGGCCGAGGACGTGCTCCTGCGCGTCGTCCGCTACGTCGTCGACGTCTACCACCACACCCCGCATTCCGGCCTGGGCGGCATGCGCCCCTACGAGGCATGGCGTCGGGCCGACAACGACATGGACCCGGCACCGGACCCCACGGCCCGGCACATCGCCTTCGGCCTGGCCGTACCGAACCGGGTCATCGCCGCCGACGGCGTCACGTACCTGCACACCCAGTACAAGAGCCCGGACATGGGCAAGCTGCACGCGCTGATCGGCGACGTCCGGTTCGGCATCGTCACCGACCCCAACGACATGGGTACCGTCTTCGTCCGGGTGCCGAAGCAGGCCCGGGCGCACTTCCCGAATCACGGGGCCTACCTCCCGTTCACGGCCCCGGACCTAGAAGGCGTCACCCTCGCCGAGTACCTGCGCGGGAACAGAGGCCTCCTGCGGTTTCAGCGGCAGGAGAAGCTCGCGGGCAACCCGTTCCGGCTCACCGCCATCCAGGACCTGATGCGCGAGGCCGAGGCGGCGCGCCGGAAGGCTGGCGTGCCCTCCGACGTGGTGTCTGAGGACCAACTCCGGCGGATGCTCAAGTTCGTGGAGCGCAAGGGCGTCCAGGCCGTCACGGCCCGGCCCGCCCCCTCCGGGCCGCGAATGACCGGCGAGATCGGACCCGGCATGCTCGGGATCTCGATGGCCGCCCCCGGCCACGGCCCGCGCCGCGCCACGCCTCCGACGTCGAGCATTCCCGGCGCGGGTGACCTCACGACCGCTCCCGACCTGGACTTCGGAGACGACGAATGAACCCCGCCGCCATCATGCCCGACATGTCCCAGCCCAACATCATGGAGGACGACGCGGCCTACCTGCGGATGCTGCGGGCGGCCAGGCCAACGCGTAGCCAGGAAGTGATGGCGCGCCTCGATCTGGTCAAGGCGGCCTACGTCGTCACCTATCGCGACGGCCTCCTGGCAAAGGCATTCGACACGTTCCTTGAGGAATGCCTCTCGACCCGGGACGGGAAGCAGACGGAAGCCGACGTCTTCTTCGTGACGGGAACGAGCGGCGCCGGGAAGACGCGTACGGTCGAACGGCTACTCGCCAATGACCCGTCCCTCCAGCCACGTCACGGGTCGTTCGGGACCATCCGACCCCACGTCTCCATCAAGCTGACCGGTTACATGCTGCCCCGGATCGCCGCCAACCAGATCATGGAGGCCGCCGGCCATCCCGTCAGCAGGTCCACCAGGCAGGGCGATGGCTGGAGCATGATGCGCACGGCGTTGAGAAAGCGCCGCGTGAAACTCGTCCATATCGACGAGACCCAGCATCTCGTCGCCGGCAACCGCACGGCTGCGGACTACAGGAAGCTCGCGGACGCCATCAAGGGCGTCTCGATCTCGGAGGCGTGGCCGGTAATGTTCCTCCTCTCGGGACTACCCGAGATCGTCCAACTCGCGGCGTCCGACAGGCAATTCGAGCGGCGTAGTCGCTGGGTTCACCTCGGCGACATGGTAATGCCCGACCAGAAGCGCCTCGTGGTCCGCGTCCTCGAAAAGCTGACCGCGGCGGCGGGACTGGAACTGGGCGGGATGCCGGATACCGACATGCCGGGCCGCATCGCCCATGCGGCGAGGTTCCAGTTCGGCTGGGTTTGCCAACTCGTCCGCGACGCCATCCATCAAGCCATCCGTGACGAGAAGGCCCCCACGCAACTCCTCCGTGGCCACTTCGCCATGGCCTATGCCGACCGCTCCCGTGCCCGCGACAACAACCCCATGAATCCCTTCATGGTGGATGACTGGGCGGCGCTGCCACCCGGCTCGTACCTGACCGATGAAGCCCAGTCGGAGGGGGAGGGCGAGGTATGACCGTCGATCTCGACATCGCACCGCTGGATTGGAAGCTGCCTCCCCACCCCGGGGAGCCCGCGAACGGTTACGCCTCCAGGATGGCGGCGCTCAACGGCGTCGACCTCGCATACCTCGCGAGCACGACGGGCCTCTTGGCGACCGATATCCGCAAGGGTGGCGACCGGGCCCTCCGCACGGTTGCACGCCTCGGTGGCCTAGACGCCGACCAAACCGAGGCAATGGCCCGTTCGACCCCGCGATTGCTTGGACGTCTCGACGCCGAACTCGCCGGCGAGAAGATCGTCTGGGCGGGTATCCATACCAACTTCTTCCGGTACTGCCCCCACTGCGTCGCGCAGGATCTCCACGATGCTCAAGCCGACGTACCCAAGGT
Organism: Methylobacterium sp. J-067; assembly: GCF_022829465.1. GTDB lineage: Bacteria > Pseudomonadota > Alphaproteobacteria > Rhizobiales > Beijerinckiaceae > Methylobacterium > Methylobacterium litchii. The sequence goes on along the minus strand of NZ_JAKSXZ010000133.1, from coordinate 137,297 downwards.
CGCTCGTCCCTGGCTGCGGCTGGAATGGTTGATCGACCAAGTCCGGTCCTGCCGCATCCACGGCGTCCGCCTCATGGAGAGCGGTCGATCCGCGCCAGGCCACGCGATGGATTTCTCCCAAATTGTCGAAAGCGATATCCTACCGCGGCTCGCGACCCTTCGCGCAGGGGCGGAACCGGTTGAACCCAACCCGTTCGAGGACTGGATCGTGCGCCGGGTGTCCGGGATGAGGGACTCGGGCTCCTGGCTGGACGCCATGTCCCTGCGAGCCGCGGTCACCACCTGCGAGGGACTCGGCATTTCCGCACGGCACGAGGGCAAGGTCCGGGTGCGGGACCTCGCGTTGCGCGACTGGAGCGAGGCGTCCCTCGAAGGGTACGTGGTCGCCTCCGGTGGACCCGAGGCCATCGACGAGCTCCTGGATACGCTCGTGCGACGGGCCAGGGCTCGCGGCATCGTCGACCTGGAAGCCACCTATGGCTACCTGTTCGTCTCCTTGAACCGCAGCTTGGCGGACCATGCCTTCGATTCCATCCGCGACGTCGTCCGCGAACACGTCTTCGCGAACGTCCCCCTCCCGGTCGGAGCCCGCGTCCTCGGGGGTACGCTCGACACCAAGCGGCTGCTGAACGTCCATGAGGCCGCGCGTGCCGCGGGGACCACGTGGCCGACCATGCGAGGCATGCTGGCACGGCACGGGGTCGATTGCGCCCCGCGAGGGGGGCTCGGCGGCGGAGGTCTGACGCGCACGACCATTGCCTTCGCCGACGTCGAGAAACTCATCGCGGCGCACGCGGACTCGGTCGGTAGCACCGAGGTCAGCGAGAGGACCGGATTGACCGACAAGCATCTCGAAGAACTCGTAACGCGTGGACTGTGCCCTACCATCGACGGCGACGTCCGGCGGGCCCGGGGCAAGCTCCGGTTCCGCCGGTTCGACGTCGACGCCCTCGTCGACAAGCTGTTCGCCGGAACGGTCGACGTCACGGAGCCGGGTCCGAGGCAGGTCACCGTGAGTGCCGCCAGAAGGACCGCCGCATGCCAGGTCGGGGACGTCCTAGCCCTCGTCCTGAACGGACGTCTCGCCTGGAAGGGCCTTCTCGGTGGCACCCGCCTGTTCACCAACCTGCTCGTGGATGCCGACGAGGTCAGGCGCTTGGTGCAGACACAAACGCCCAGGACGGGCTACACCAAGAGAGAGATCGGAGGGATCGTACCCGGGCTTGGCCCGCAGGTCGTCGTTTCCCTCGTCGCCCGGGGACACCTGACCATGGCGGAGGAGTTCTGCCCGGTGAACCGGCGGCGCATCCCGGTCGTGACCCGGGAGAGCGTCGAGGCGTTCACCGCCCGCTACGTCACCGTCGCAGGAGTCGGCAAGGCCAGGGGTATCGCGGCCCGCACCGCCCTACGCACGCTGCAGGAAGCCGACGTCAGGGCTGCGTTCGACACCGCAACGGTGGGGGCGTGGATCTACGAGCGGAGCGTTGTGTCAAGCTTGTCGTAAGGGGTGGACAGCCTTTCCAGGCGACCGGCCGCCTCACATCATTCTAGGTACCGTGGGCATGTGGTCGGCCCAAATGCCGTCGGCGGGCGTGAATTGCGTCCGCCCCAGGGCCATCGCGACCATGCAGGCGACCATGAGCTTGCGCCGCATCTCCTCGTCCGCCGCGTGGAAGGTTTCCAGCGTGAGCGGCTCGTCGCCTGCGATGGCTTGGCGGAGGTACGCCAAACGCCCGACTACCTGCTCGTCCCCGTAGCCCTCGCGCGCCAGGCTTTCGACCATCCCCGGGATCTCCGACGGCTCGATGGGCATCTCGACGTGGTCGAACACGAACAGCGGCCACGTGTCGACCGTCTCAGGCAGGGGGATCTCCTCCCGGCCCTGGCACAGGGTCAGTTGCCGGACGGCGCAGGCGAGCGCCTCCTCGCGCGTCCCCCACGGTACCGCGCTGCCCACCAGCGCCGGTACCCCCACGGGTAGGTTCCTGAACGCCAGGTCGGCGTGCCAGCCCTCGGCCATGCGATAAACGTGGACCCCTGCCACGTTCGATAGCCTCCAGTACGGCATGGACGCCTCCGCCCGTGCGGTGACCACCGTTTCGAGGGCGTCGTCCGACGAGCCCAGCTTCCGTCTCAGGTCGCCCAACAGGAAAGCTGCACGACGCCGGTTCTCGGGCTTACCGTGTTCGTATCGCATTCCGCCCTCCGCCAGCCCGCCGATGGGCGTCCCTGGTGACGGTCGAACGCGGCGCCGAAAGCCACAAGTCCTTTGGCGCGTGCCGCTCCGTCGTGTCCGGCCAGCGGAACTTAGCGACGCTTCACACCCAAACTCTGGGTCAAATCCCTGGCCTTGCATTCAGGGAAAAAACACAACTTCGGGGAGGGGAACACTCGTCGGGGCTGGCCGGAACCGGGGCACGGGGGTCTCCTCCGTGCCCTTTTTCGTGTTCGGGGAGCGGCCACTTCGCCGCGATTGTCAGCATATTTGTCTGAGTATAAAACGGGTCCATCCGGCGCAGGCGAGGCCGGGGAGGACACGGAATGGTGGACGGGACGCCGGCGATTCAGGACGTAGCCGTCGTGGTGGGGGAGGCTGCGCGGACCCCCTTCGGCACCCTGCCCGATGGCCGGGTGGTGGAGGAGGTGACCCTCTCCAACGGCACCCTCACCGCGCGGATCATCACCTGGGGCGCGGCGCTCCGCTGCCTCGACGTGCCGGATCGCGACGGGCATCCGGCGGACGTGCTCCTCGGCTATGCCGACCTGGGCGCCTATCTCGACCATCCGCAATATTTCGGGGTGAGCGTCGGGCGCTACGCCAACCGCATCCGGGGCGGACGCTTCTCCCTCGACGGGCGCGACTACACGCTGCCCACCAATGACGGGCCGAACACCCTCCATGGCGGGCCGGACGGGTTCGACCGGCGGCTGTGGCAGGTCGAGTCCGTGGAGGGCGGCACCACGCCCTCCGTCACGCTGCGCTACGTCAGCCCCGATGGCGAGGGCGGCTTCCCCGGCACGCTGACGGCGAGCGTCACCTACACGCTCGCGGCGCCCGACACGTTGCGGATCGCCTACAGCGCGACGACCGACCGGCCGACCATCGTCAACCTGACGAACCACAGCTACTTCAACCTCGCGGGCGAGGCGTCCGGCCGACCGGTCCTCGACCACGTCGTCACGATCCCGGCGGAGCGCTACACGCCCGTCGACGCGACGCAGATCCCGACCGGGGAGTTCGCGCCGGTCGCGGGCACGCCGTTCGATTTCCGCCAGCCGCGGAGCCTCGGCGCGCGCATCCGCGACGGACGCGAGGTCCAGTTGCTGCGCGGGCACGGCTACGACCACAACTACGTGATCTCGGAGAAGCCGGCGGAGGCGCTGCGCCTCGTCGCCCGCGTGGAGGATCCCGCATCCGGCCGCGTGCTCGAGGTGGCGAGCACCGCGCCGGGGGTGCAGCTCTACTCGGGCAACATGCTCGACGCGACGAGCGTCGGGAAATCCGGCCTCGCCTACCGCCAGTCGGACGCCTTCGCCATCGAGCCCGAACTGTTCCCCGACACGCCGAACCAGCCGGGCTTCGGCTCGGCGCGGCTCGATCCCGGCGGCACGTTCCGCAACGTGATCACCTACCGCTTCCCGCCCCCCTCCAGCCCCGATCGGACCGGCCGATGACCGACGCTCCCCGCAAGCTCCGTTCCCGCGCGTGGTTCGACAACCCAGACAACATCGACATGACGGCGCTCTATCTGGAGCGCTACCTGAATTTCGGCCTCAGCCTGGAGGAGTTGCGCTCCGGCAAGCCGATCATCGGCATCGCGCAGACGGGCTCGGACCTGTCGCCCTGCAACCGGCACCACCTCGTGCTGGCCGAGCGCATCCGTGAGGGCATCCGCGAGGCGGGGGGCATCGTCCTCGAATTCCCCGTGCACCCCATCCAGGAGACCGGCAAGCGCCCGACGGCGGGGCTCGACCGCAACCTCGCCTATCTCGGCCTCGTGGAATTGCTGCACGGCTACCCGCTCGACGGGGTGGTGCTCACCACCGGTTGCGACAAGACCACCCCCGCCTGCCTCATGGCGGCGGCGACCGTGAACATCCCGGCCATCGCCCTCTCGGTCGGGCCGATGCTCAACGGCTGGTTCAAGGGCCAGCGCACGGGCTCGGGCACCATCGTCTGGCGCGCCCGCGAGATGCTGGCGGCGGGTGAGATCGACCACGAGGGCTTCATCAAGCTCGTGACCTCGTCGGCACCCTCCACCGGGTTCTGCAACACGATGGGCACGGCCACGACCATGAACACCCTCGCGGAGGCGCTGGGCATGATGCTGCCGGGCACGGCCGCCATCCCCGCCCCGTACCGCGACCGGCAAGAGGCCGCCTACCGCACCGGCAAGCGCATCGTGGAGATGGTGGCGGAGGACCTGAAGCCCTCCGAGATCCTCACCCGCGACGCCTTCCTCAACGCCATCGTGGTGAATTCGGCCATCGGCGGGTCCACCAACGCGCCGATCCACCTCGCGGCCATCGCCCGCCACATGGGCGTGGAACTCGACGTCACCGACTGGCAGACCTACGGCCTCGACGTGCCGCTGCTCGTGAACCTGCAGCCGGCCGGCGCCTATCTCGGCGAGGATTACTACCGCGCGGGCAGCCTGCCGGCGGTGGTGGCGCAGCTGATGGGCCAGGGCCTGATCCGCGAGGGCGCGCTGACCGTCAACGGCCGCAGCATCGGCGAGAATTGCCGGGGCGCGACTATCGAGGACGAGGACGTGATCCGCCCGTTCGACCGGCCGCTCAAGGCGGCGGCGGGCTTCCTCGTGCTGAAGGGCAACCTGTTCGACGCGGCGATCATGAAGACCAGCGTGATCGGCGAGGAATTCCGCGCCCGCTACCTCTCGAACCCGGACGACCCGGAGGCGTTCGAGGGCCGCGTCGTCGTGTTCGACGGGCCGGAGGATTACCACCACCGCATCGACGACCCGTCGCTCGACATCACGCAGGACACGCTCCTCGTGATGCGCGGGGCCGGGCCGGTGGGCTATCCCGGCGCCGCCGAGGTGGTGAACATGCGGCCCCCCGCCAACCTCATCAAGGCGGGCGTCTTCGCCCTGCCCTGCCTTGGGGACGGGCGGCAATCGGGCACCTCGGCCTCGCCCTCGATCCTGAACGCCTCCCCCGAGGCGGCGGCGGGCGGCGGCCTCGCGCTGCTGCGCACGGGCGACCGGGTGCGGATCGACCTGCGCCGGGGCACGGCCGACATGCTCTTGCCGGAAACCGAGATCGCCGAGCGCCGCAAGGCCCTGGAAGCGGCGGGGGGCTACGCCTATCCGGCGTCGCAGACTCCTTGGCAGGCGATGCAGCGGGCCGTGGTCGGCCAGATGCACACCGGCGCCATCCTGGAGGGCGCGGAGGCGTTCCAGCGCATCGCCCAGACCAAGGGCCTGCCGCGCGACAACCACTGAGACCCGGCCTCAGGCCTTCATCGACATCTCGGTGTCGGCGAGGGCGAGGCGGATCAGTTCGGACATCGCCTCCCGCGCCTCCCCGGGATCGCCCCCCGCGATCGCTGCGTGGAGGGCGCGGTGCTCCGGCATCGGGTTGCGCGGCAGGGCGCGGCGGCGCTGCTTGTAGAGTGTCGTCCACGAGACCGCCGCCGCGATGGAGCTCGACAGGGACAGGAGCGGCGCGTTGCGCGTCGCCTCCAGCACCGCGTGGTGGAAGGCGCGGTCGGCGGCGCGTCCCTCCGGGGTGGCGAGGCCGTGCCGGGCCATGTCGTCCAGCGCCCGGCCCATCCGCGCGAGGTCGTCCTCCGTCCGCCGCTCGGCCGCGAGGGCGGCGGCGGCGGGTTCCACGATCTGGCGCAGCTCGAACAGGTCGCGGATGAAGGATTCGCTCGGCTCCGATTCGAAGGCCCAGGCCAGGACGTCAGGGTCGAGGAGGTTCCAGCGGCTGCGGGCGCTGACCCGGGTGCCGGTCTTCGGCTTGCTCTCGACGAGGCCCTTCGCGCTCAGGATGCGCATGGCCTCGCGGTAGGCGGTGCGGGAGATGCCGAGCTGCTCGGAGAACTCGATCTCCCCCGGCAGCACCTCCCCCGGCGCGTGGCGGCCGGCGAGGATCGCGATGCCCAGCGTGCGCGCCACCGAGCCGTGGATCCGCTGTCCGGCCGTGGCGGGGGGAAGTCCCACGCGCTCGCCGCCGCCCCCGCGTTCCACCGCCCCCTCCGCACTCCGCCCCCCGAACCGCGACCTAAGCCGCAGGCGCGGGCGAGCGCAAGGCGGCGCACCTCATGCCGCGCGCATGAGGCCGATCTCGGTGACGACCGCCGCGCTGTAGCGCCGGAGGTCGGCGAGCACCGGGTCGTAGTCGAGCCCCTCGCGGCAGGCCGTCTCGACATCCCGGCACAGGCGGGCGAGGTCGGTGAAGCCGAGCATCGCGGCGGCGGCGATCATGGCATGGGCGTTCTGGGCGACGCCGTCGCGCAGCTGCGGGCCGACGGCCGCGCCGAAGCGGGAGTCGAGTTCGGCGGCCAGCGCCACGAGCAGCCCGTGGACGCGATCCTGCCCGACCACGGCGGCGATGGCATCGAGGGCGGCGGGCTCCGGCACGGGACGGGCCGGCACGCCGGCCTTGGCCTTGTCCGCGCAGCGGTCGATGGCGTCGAGCAGGTCGGCGCGCACGAAGGGCTTGCCGACATGCCCGCCCATCCCGGCCTCGCGGAACTCGGCGATCTGCTGCGGCAGGACGTTGGCGGTGAGGGCGATGATCGGCACGGCGGCCTTCGGCCCCGCGAGGGCGCGGATCAGCTTCGTTGCGCTCACGCCGTCCATCACCGGCATCTGCACGTCCATGAGCACCACGTCGTAATCGCCCGCCTCCACCGCCCGGACCGCCGCCGCGCCGTCCGGCACGACCTCGACCGTGTGGCCCTCGGCCTCCAGGATCGCGCGGGCGAGGTCCTGGTTCAGGGGCACGTCCTCGGCGAGCAGCAGGCGGCGGGGCGTGCGCACCCGCCGGTCGCCGGGGCACCGCGCGGCGGCCGCCGGGGCGATGGCGCGGGGCAGGCCGACCGTGAAGGAGAAGGTCGAGCCCTCGCCTTCCACGCTGACGACGCGCACCGCGCCGCCCATCAGCTCCACGAGGCTCTTGCAGATCGACAGGCCGAGCCCGGCGCCGTCATGGGCCCGGCGGTAGGAGCCGTCCACCTGGCTGAAGCGCCGGAACAGCCGGTCCTGCTTGTCGGCGGGAATGCCGATGCCGGTGTCGCTGACCCGGATGTCGAGGTCCACGATGTCGCCGCGCGTGCCCGTCACCGCGACGGTCAGGTCCACCCGGCCCGAGCGCGTGAACTTGATGGCGTTGTTGAGGAGGTTGAGCAGCACCTGCCGCAGCCGGTCCTCGTCGCCGCTGAACCATGCGGGAAGGGCGGGATCGAGGGAGACGCCCATGGCGAGCCCCTTCGCTTCGGCGAGGCCGCGCACGATCGAGAGGGCGTTGTCCACGAGGGTGGCGAAGGCGAAGGGCCGCCGGGCGATCTCGACCTGCCCGGCCTCGATCTTCGACACGTCGAGCACGTCGTTGACGACGGTGAGCAGGGCCGCCCCCGCCGAGCGGATGCGCTCGCCGTACTGGCGGATGCGCAGGCCGATGCCGCCCTCGTCGAGGAGCAGGTCGGCATAGCCGATGATGCCGTTGAGGGGCGTGCGGATCTCGTGGCTCATGGAGGCCAGGAATTCCGACTTGGCGCGGCTGCCCGCCTCCGCCAGCTCCCGCGCCGCCTCGGCCTCGCGGGTGCGCTCCGCGACGCGCTCGGCCAGGGTGGCGTTGAGGGTGCGCAGCGCCCCCTCGGCGGCGAGGCGGGCGGTGTCGTCGCGCAGGGTCAGCACCGCGCCGATGGCGCCGTCGTCGTGGCCGCGCAGGGGCTGCGCGCTGCCGACCGCGATCACCTCCGCGCCGTCCGGCCGCCGGATGCGCCAGCGGGCCTCCCGCACGGTCTCGCCCCGCACGGCCCGCGCCAGGGGCAGGTCGTGGGGCGGATAGGGTTCGCCATCCTCAGTGAAGAGGTGGTAGGTCTCGCTGTAGGCGTCGGGCTCGACGTCGAGGCGCGAGACCCCGTGGATCGCCGCCGCCGCCACGTTGACCAAGGTGATCCGCCCGGTCGCATCGGTGACGATCACCCCCTCCGCCAGCTGCGCGAGGATCGCCGCGCTCGCCGCCGTGGTGAAGTCCGAATGCGCCTGCATGACCCGCAGCCGCTCCTCGGCCGCCGCCCAGTTCCGCGCCTCGCCGGTGCGGGCCTCGGCCTCCGCCGCCATGCGGGCGCTGATGTCGCGCAGGGTCGAGACGAAGCCCTCCGGCGCGCCGCTCTTGGCGTCGTGGACCAGGGCGAAGGCCAGTTCGAGCCATACCCAGTGCCCGTCCCGGTGGCGGTAGCGCGCCGCCGTGAGCGCCGTGTCCTGACGCCCGCTCAGCACCGCGTCGAGGGAGCGGGTGAAGGCCGCCATGTCCTCCGGGTGGACGAAGTCGCGCGGGCGCGTGCCGACGAGTTCCGCCGGGTCGTAGCCGAGGATCGGCGTCACCGCGTGCGAGACGTAGCGCCGGGTCGTGTCGAGGTCGCTGAAGACGATGATGTCGCTGGCATGCTCGGTGATGAGCCGGTAGCGCCCCTCGGCCGGGGGCAGCGCGCCCGCCTCCGCCACGACATGCACCGCCCCGCCCCCGGCGAGGACGCTCCGGCGGATCAGCGCCGCCGCGCCGACGGGGGGCAGGAAGGCCTCGCCGAGCCGGAGCGCGTCCTCGGGCAGGCCGAGCAGGCCCGCCGCGCGGCAATTGACGGCGCGGACCTTCTCGTGGCGGTCGGTGACGACGATGCCGAGGTCGAGGGCGGCGAGGGTGGCGCGCAGCAGCGCCCCCGCCTCCTCCGCCGCCTGCACCGTCTGGGTGAACTCGGTGACGTCGAGGCAGATGCCGTGGATGGCGACGAGCCGTCCCGCCGGATCGCGCTCGTCGATGCCGCGCACGCTCACATGGCGGATCTCGCCGTTGGGCCGCACGATGCGCGACCGGTGCTCGTAGCCCCCGCGCGGCAGGCGCCCGCGCCCGTCGAGGGCGTTCAGGATGCGGCGCTCGACCTCGCCCCGGTCGTCCGGGTGATAGTAGCTGCAATGGGTTGCGAGGGGGACCTGTTCGAGGAGGGTGTTACGGCCGAAGATCGCCGCGATGCCCGCCGACCACGCCAGCTTGCGCGTGGCCACGTCGAGCCGCCAATGCCCGCACGAGGCGGTCTGCTCCGCGACCCGCCGGGCCGCCTGGGCCTGGGCGTGGCGGCTCTCGCTGCAGGCGAGGTGCCGCTCGGCCACCTCCGCGCGCAACGCCCCCGCCGCGAGCCGCGCGGCCTCCGCGAGGCGCGCCCACGTCGCCGCGTCGGGGTCGGCGCGGCCGGCCTCGTCGATCACGCACAGGGCGCCGGCCCAGCCGCCATCGGCGGCGCGCAGGGGCAGGCAGGCGCAGAAGCCGACATCCCCGGCCCCCGCGCGCAGGATCACGGGTTCCGCCCCGCGCCCGAGCCCGTCGCGGAACGCTCCGTCGGCGAGGATCGCCTCGGCGCGGGCGCGGTCGAGCCCGCTGAGCCCGGCGATCCGAAGCCCCTCCGCCCCGTCGAGGACGGCGAAGCAGGCCGGCGCACCGAGCATCGCCCTGGCGACGACACAGGCGGAATCGAGGAGCGCGACGCCTTCGCTCAAGGAGAAAGGCGGGACGGATACCGCTCGGTCCAAGGGCTTCGATCTCACCACACCGGAGGCCGACCGTCATAGCGTGTCGGGCCGCCGATGGGTCAGGCGCAACTCATAATTGTTTCTTACGCGCTCCCCGTGTCACGCAAAAGTCAGGCGAGGCCGAGCTTCTGGGCCAAGCCGATCCGCTGGAGCTTGCCGGTGGCGCCGCGCGGGATTTCCGGCAGGATGACGATCTTCGCCGGCACCTTGAACGGCGCCAGCCGCTCGGAGGCGAAGCCCCGGATCTCCTTCTCCTCGGCGGAGATGCCCTCGCGCAGGACGATGGCGGCGGCCACCTCCTCCCCGAGCTTGTCGTGCGGCAGGGCGAAGGTCACGCATTGCAGCACGGCCGGGTGGTCGAGGAGGATCTCATCGACCTCGCGGGGGCTGATCTTCTCGCCGCCCCGGTTGATGATCTCCTTGAGGCGGCCGGTGATCGTCAGGAAGCCGTCCTCCGAAAGGGTGCCCTGGTCGCCGGTGCGGAACCAGCCCTGGCGGGTGAAGGCCTCGGCATTGGCCTTGTCGTTGTTCTCGTAGCCCGCCATCACGTTGGGGCCGCGGATGACGATCTCGCCGGTCTCGCCGACCGGCAGGGGCTCGCCGTCCAGGCCCACCACCGCGATCTCCGGGCCCGCTGCGAGGCCGACCGCGCCGGGGCGGTTCTTCCGCGGCGGCAAGGGGTTCGAGGCCATCTGGTGGGCGGCCTCGGTCATGCCGTAGGCCTCGATCACCGGAGCGCCGAAGGTCTCCTCCAGTTCGCGGAGCACCTGCGGCGGCAGCGAGGCGGACGAGGAGCGGATGAAGCGCAGGGGCGTCGCGGCGATGATCTCGCGGTTGCGCCCCGCGCGGCCGAGGATCGCCTGGTGCATCGTCGGCACGCCCGTGTACCAAGTGGGCTTGGCCTCCTCCATCCAGGAGAAGAACTTCAGGGCGTTGAAGCCCGGCGTGCAGCAGATCTGCCCGCCCGCCGAGAGCGGCGCCAGGGTGCCCGCGATCAGTCCGTGGATGTGGAACAGGGGCATGATGTTGAGGCCGCGATCCTCCGCCGTGAAGGCAAGGCTCGTGCGGATGTGCCGGGCCGAGGCGCAGACGTTGCCCTGGCTGAGCGGCACGATCTTCGGGCGCGAGGTGGTGCCGGAGGTGTGCAACACGAGGGCGATGTCGCCCTCCTCGGCGAGGCCGCCCTGGGCGGGGGGCGCTCCGGCCTCCCCGGAGAAGGACAGGGTGAAGCTGCCGGCGCCCTGCTCGGGGGTGGGCTTCAGCCGGGCCACCGCCATGCCGAGCTTCTCGGCGACGGCGACGGCCGGAGACTCGCTGCCCTCGGCCACGACCAGCAGCTTGGCGCGCAGGTCCGTGAGGTAGAACTCGAACTCGTCCGCCTTGTAGGCCGGGTTCAGCGGGGCCGAGGTGGTGCCCGCCGCCACCGCGATGAAGGCGGCGGCCATCTCGGGGCCATTCGGCAGCACGATGGCAACGCGCTCGCCCCGGCCGATGCCCTGGGCGTTGAGGTCGGCGACGGTGCGGTCGGCCAGGGCACGCAGATGCCCGAAGGTCAGCGGCACGCCGCCGGGGCTCGTGAGGGCGGGCGCCTCGTCCGCGCCCGCACCGATGAGATCACGAAGGGTGGTTGCGGAAGCGGACACGTCGGAATCCTCGGATGATCAGGCAGAGACGATGGAGAGGCGACCGTTCGCCCGCTCCAGCCTCTGCGCCAGAAGGCGCATCAGCGCGTAGACGCTGTCGATATGGGGCGTCGCCACCCCGACGAGGCGGCCGAGTTCGATCACCGAGCCGACCAGGGCCTCGAGTTCGATCGGGCGACCGGCCTCCACGTCCTGCAGCATCGAGGTCTTGTGCGCGCCGACCTTCTCGGCCCCGGCGATACGGCGGTCGATCCCGACGCGGAAGGTGATGCCGAGCGTGTTCGCGATCTGCTCGGCCTCCTTCATCATCGCCGTGGCGAGCGCCCGCGTGTCGGGGAAGCGGCAGATGTCCTCAAGGGTTGCGTGCGTAAGCGCGGAAATCGGGTTGAAGCTGAGGTTGCCCCACAGCTTCAGCCAGATCTCGGCCCGGATGTCGCTGGTGACGGGGGCCTTGAACCCGGCCTTGGTCAGGCGCTGCGAGATGGCGAGCACGCGCTCTGACTTGGAGCCGTCGAGCTCGCCGAGGCCGAAGCGGTTGCCCTCGATCACCTTCACCGTGCCGGGGTCGGTGAGGACCGCCGCCGGGTAGACCACCGAGCCGATGACCCGGCGGGGGTCGAGATGCTGCGCGATCAGCCCGCCGGGATCGGCGGTCTCCAGCTGCGTGCCCTCGTAGGGGCCGCCATGGCCCCCGGTGAAGTACCACCATGGGATCCCGTTCTGCATCGTCACGACGCTCGTCTCGGGGCCGATCAGGTGCTTGAGGTCGGCGGCGATGGGGCCGACCTGATGCGCCTTCACCGTGAGCAGCACGAGGTCGTGCGGCCCGGCCTCCTGCATCGAGCGGGTGGCCTTTACGTTGCGGGCGTGAACCTCGCTCCCATCCTCCTCGATGAGCTTGAGGCCGTCGCGGGCGATGGCCTCCGCATTCGAGCGGGCGATGAAGGTGACGTCCTCGCCGGCTTCCGCCAGCTTCACGCCGAGATAGCCGCCGATGGCCCCGGCGCCGACGATCGCGATGCTCATGACTCTTCGCTCAGCACTCGTGGAGTTCTACGGGAGGTTTCAGGGTACGGTAGGGGAGCGCCGCCCCGCTTGCCAGGGGGGGCGGCGCCCTCGTCCTCAATGGCTCCGGGCCACGAAGCGCGCCCGCATCGGCTTCAGGACGAACATCGCGAGGAACGCCGCGAAGAACGCCATGCCCGAGGCGACGTAGAACACCATCTGCCAGCTGCCGGTCTGCGTCTGGATCAGCAGGAAGGCGGGCAGCAGCAGGGAGGCCGTGCCCTTGGCGGTGTAGAGCAGGCCCGCATTGGCCGTGGCCTGCCGGTCGCCGTAGGTGTCCGCGCAGGTCGAGGGGAACAGCGAGTAGATCTCGCCCCAGGCGAAGAACACGAGGCCGGTGAGCAGCACGAAGGCGATGGGGTGGTGCGCCAGCATGCCCAACGCCAGGATGCCCGTGCCCTCGATGGCGAAGGCGATGACCATCGTGTTCTCGCGCCCGATCCGGTCGGAGACCCAGCCGAAGAAGGGCCGCGTGACGCCGTTCAGGATCCGGTCGATGGTGAGCGCGAAGGTCAGGGCCGGCAGGGTCAGGCCGAGGATCGAGACCGGCACGCCGTCGACCTGGAAGTCCCTGGCGATGGGGGCGAGGGAGGCGGTCGCCATCAGGCCGCCGGCGGCCATCAGCACGAACATCAGGTACATCAGCCAGAAGACCGGTGTGCGCACCATCTCGGACGGGCTGTACTGCCGCCGCGTGACGGCGTTGGCGACGGTGCGCCCGGCGAGCATCCGGTCCTTGTAGCCCGCGTCCGGGGCGGCGAGGAGCTGCGCGGCGATCATCACCACGATGCCCTGGCCGAGGCCGAAGACGAGGAAGGTGTGCTCGTAGCCGCTGTCGCGGATCATCGCCGCGATCGGCACGACGGTCAGCGCCGAGCCCGCGCCGAACCCGGCGGCGGTGAGGCCGGCGGCCAGCCCGCGCCGGTCGGGGAACCACTTGAGGGCGTTGCCGACGCAGGTGCCGTAGACCGCGCCCGCGCCGATGCCGCCCACCGCCGCCGCGGCGTAGAGCATCGTGAGGGAATCGGCATAGGCGTTCATCGTCCAGCCGATGGCGCAGAAGGCGCCGCCGATCAGCGTCACGATCCGCGGGCCGTAGCGATCCACGAACCAGCCCTCGATCGGCACCAGCCAGGTCTCGGTGACGACGAAGATCGTGAACGCGACCTGGATCGCCGCCTTGCCCCACTGATACTTGTCGTTGATCGGGTTCACGAACAGCGTCCAGCCGTACTGCATGTTCGCGATCATCGACATGCACAGCACGCCGAGGGCGAGCTGGCCCCAGCGACCGAGGGCGGGAGCCCGCACCCCGGCGGGGGCGAGGGCGGTGGAACCCTGCGCTGGATCTGCGGCGGGCATGGCCATGTAAGGCAGGCTCCTATGCAACCTGAATGCTAAGGGTTCAGGTTCTAAAGCAGTAAATAAACGATACAATATGCCAGTGCGGCAGATGTTCGATTGTAGAGCGGCAAAATATTTGGTGTCCGCTTTGAAAAATTTGAACGGCGGTGCGGCAGGCTTTGTGTGCGTTGCAACAGAAGCGGAAAGCAAACCCGCCCTGCGCCATCGGGTGTAGCGGGGCCGAAACGACCGGCGCATAAACCGCGCGCACGGGGGTTGGACGCAAGAAGGACGTTCGCGAGATGGACGCGCACAGGGTCGAGGACGCGCTGGCGGCTGCGGGGCCGGTGGCGGCGATCGACGGGGCTTCGCCGGCGGTGTCGCCGCCGAGCCCGGTCCGCGCCGAGATGACGACCTACGGCATCCTCGCCGCGCTCAGCCTCTCGCACCTGCTGAACGACCTGATCCAATCCCTCGTGCCGGCGATGTACCCGCTCTTGAAAAACAGCTTCGCGCTGGATTTCGGGCAGATCGGTCTCATCACCCTCACCTTCCAGCTGACGTCGTCGCTGCTCCAGCCGGTGGTCGGCTACTGCACCGACAAGCGCCCGAGCCCGTTCTCCCTCACCGTGGGGATGGCCTGCTCGCTGCTGGGCATCGTGCTGCTCGCGAGCGCGTGGTCCTACGCCGCGCTGCTGGTCGCCGCCGGGCTCGTCGGCATGGGCTCGTCGGTGTTCCACCCCGAATCCTCGCGCATGGCGCGGGCGGCCTCCGGCGGGCGCTACGGGCTGGCGCAATCGGTGTTCCAGGTCGGCGGCAACACGGGGCAGGCCCTCGGACCGCTGCTCGCCGCCTTCATCGTGGTGCCGAACGGCCAGCACAGCGTGATCTGGTTTTCCCTCGCGGCCCTGGCCGGCATCGGCGTGCTGGCCTGGGTCGGGCGCTGGTACCGGGCGCGGCTCGCGGCGGGCAAGCGCGGCGCCAAGGCCGGCGCGGCCCTGCAGACCCTCGGCCGGGGCAAGATCGTCGGGACGATCGGGATCCTGATCGTGCTGATCTTCTCCAAATTCTTCTACATGGCGAGCTTCAACTCGTACTACACGTTCTACTTGATCGACCGCTTCCACGTCTCGGTGCAGACTTCGCAGCTCTGCCTGTTCGTGTTCCTCGGCTCGGTGGCGACGGGCACCCTGGTCGGCGGCCCGGTGGGCGACCGGATCGGCCGCAAGGCGGTGATCTGGGGCTCGATCCTCGGCGTCCTGCCCTTCACCCTGGCCCTGCCCTATGCCGGGTTCTGGGCGACCGTGGCCCTGACGGTGCCGATCGGGATGATCCTGGCCTCGGCCATGCCCGCGATCCTCGTCTACGCGCAGGAATTGCTGCCCGGCCGCGTCGGGCTGGTGGGCGGCCTGTTCTTCGGTCTGTCCTTCGGGATGGGCGGGCTCGGGGCGGCGGTGCTGGGCGAGGTCGCCGACCACACGAGCATCGATTTCGTCTATCGCCTCTGCGCCTTCCTGCCGGCCATCGGCCTGCTGGCGGCGTTCCTGCCGCGCATCAGGCCCGCGCGGTAAGGCTTTCCAGGGACGGCGCCCCCCTCCCCCCAGGATGACGAGGAGGGGGGACCGAATCCCGGTCAGGTGCGCCAGGGATGGGCCGGCAGTTCGGTCTGCCCGATGGAGCGGGCGCCGGCCTCCGCGACGGCGTGGTCGTTCTCGACGGTGGAGCCGCTGACGCCGATCGCCCCGGACATCACGCCCTCCGAATCGACGATCGGGATGCCGCCGGGGAAGGTGATGAGCCCGTCGTTCGAATGCTCGATGCCGTAGAGCGGGCCGCCGGGCTGCGAGAGCTGCCCGATCTGGCCGGTCATCATGCCGAAGAAGACCGAGGTCTTGGCCTTCTTCTGCGCGATGTCGATGGAGCCGACCCAGGCATCGTCCATCCGGTGGAAGGCCTTCAGGTTGCCGCCCGAATCCACCACAGCGATGCACATCTGCGTCCCGAGGTCCTTCGCCTTCGCCTCGGCGGCCCGGATGGCCGTGAGGGCCTGGTCGATGGTGACGTGCATGGCGTTCTCCTTCTGATGGGGCCGGCGAGGCTATCGGACGCTCTCACGCTCGACAACGCAGAGGTGAGGCCGGGGCTTGCCCCGCCGTCTCCTTCGGCCGAAGCCCCGTCGAATCTCAGCTTGACGCAAGTGATCCGCAGATTCCCGCAAGGCGGCGACGCGGCAGAAACCTTATGCCGCAGGGATGAATACCGCCGTTTCGGCGTTAATCCGGTGAAGTCTCGTCCACCATGTCCGTCAACCAAGTCGTGGCCGTGAGCGCTCACGGAACCCAATGCTGAACCTGTGCGTACATGCTGATTACTGAGTTCGATTTTGCTGCTTTGAATCCGCAAGATCATGGGGTAGATGGTTCGTATAGCGTATTCCCGTGAGTCGGACGGCGGCAGGCAAGCACCGCACGGGAAGCGTATGGGGAGTCACCGTCATGTCGAGCCTCGCTGAGGCAGCGCCGTCCAGGGCGAACGGCTTTGCCGAACGCCGCGCGATCGCCCGCGCCAACGCGAACTGGTTTCGCAAGCTGGCCGTCCGCGCCCTGCGGGATGGCTGCCCCGGCGCCGCGCAGCGGGCGGCGAACGCGCGCAAGGCGGCCCGGCTCGTCCTCGCCCAGGCCCGCCGCGAGGCGGTGGTGCGGCGGATGATGGAATCGGCGGCTCTGCTGGTCTCCTGAACATCCCCAGCGCGCTTTGCGCTGGATCAAGGCGCTCCCTCCCGCAGCCGGGCAAGCCTGGGCTTTGGCCCCGCAGGGAGTGGATCCATGACCGACCGCGCCGTGAGGCAGGCGGTGATCGACGCGCTCGCGTCCGACCCGCGCATCGACGCCCCCCAGGTCGGCGTCGCCGTGGATGACGGCATCGTCACCCTCACCGGCCACGTGGCGCGCTACGCCGCGCGGGAGGCCGCCGAGGCCGCCGCCCGCGGGGTCTGCGGCGTGCGCGGCGTGGTGGTTCAGGTGGCGGTGCGCCTCCCGGCCGCGCAGCGCCCCCGCGACGAAGACCTTGCCCGCCGCGCCGACCTGGTCCTCCGCTGGACCATGACGCTGCCGCCGGACGCGATCCGCGTGAAGGCGCGGGAGGGCTGGATCACGCTCACCGGCACGGTGGCGGGGCCGTCCCAGAAGAGCGAGGCGCAGGCCGCCGTGGCGACGATTCCGGGCCTCCTCGGCCTCATCAACCTGATCGACGTGGCGTGAGCGCGAACGAAATCCGCCCCGGCGGGGCCGGGGCGGATCGGGTCGGGCGGGTCCTGGCGGGCGGGGCTTACTCCGCCGCGTGCATCACCGGGGCGGTGGCCGGAACCGGCTTGTTGCCCAGCGTCGCGGCGAGCTTGGCCTCGTCGACCTCGCCCTCCCAGCGGGCGACGACGATGCAGGCGACCGCGTTGCCGATGAAGTTCGTCAGCGCGCGGCACTCGGACATGAACCGGTCGATGCCGAGGATGAGCGCCATGCCGACCACCGGCACCGAGGGCACCACCGCGAGCGTCGCGGCAAGCGTGATGAAGCCCGAGCCGGTGACGCCGGCCGCGCCCTTCGAGGAGAGCATCGCCACGAGGAGGAGCAGCGCCTGCTCGCCGAGCGACAGCGGGGTGTCCGTCGCCTGGGCGATGAACAGGGCGGCCATCGTCATGTAGATGTTGGTGCCGTCGAGGTTGAACGAGTAGCCGGTGGGGACCACGAGGCCGACGACGGGCTTCGAGCAGCCGGCCCGCTCCATCTTCTCCAGCAGGGAGGGCAGCGCCGACTCGGACGACGAGGTGCCGAGGACGAGGAGCAGCTCTTCCTTGATGTAGCGGATGAGGCGGATGATCGAGAAGCCGTTGTAGCGGGCGACGAGGCCGAGCACGCCGAACACGAAGATCGCGGAGGTCAGGTAGAACGCGCCGACGAGGTAGGCGAGGTTGGCGAGCGAGGAGATGCCGTACTTGCCGATGGTGAAGGCCATCGCGCCGAAGGCGCCGAGGGGCGCGACCTTCATGATGATGTTGACGACGCCGAAGATGGCTTCCGACAGCACCTTGACGATGTCGAGCACCGGCTTGCCGCGCTCGCCCAGGAAGGCCAGCCCGAAGCCGAACAGGATCGAGAAGAACAGCACCTGAAGGATCTCGCCGCCCGCGAAGGCGCCGACCGCCGTCGTGGGGATGATGTTCATCAGGAACTCGACGATGCTCTGCTCCTTCGCCTTGCCGGCGTAGGTGGCGATCGTCTTCGGATCGAGGGACTTCGGATCGATGTGCAGGCCGTTGCCCGGCTGCAGCACGTTCGCGACGATCAAGCCGACGATGAGGGCGAGCGTCGAGAAGGTGAGGAAGTAGATCAGCGCCTTGCCGCCGACCCGGCCGACCTTCTCGAGATTGGTCATGCCGGCGATGCCGGAGACCACGGTGAGGAAGATCACCGGGGCGATGATCATCTTCACGAGCTTGATGAAGGCGTCGCCAAGCGGCTTCAGGTCCGCGCCGAGCTGCGGGTAGAAATGGCCGGTGAGGATGCCGAGCGCGACAGCCACCAGCACCTGGAAGTACAGCGTGCGGTAGAACGGTTTCGGCTTGGCCGGCGGATGCGGCGCGGTGAGCGGGGACGGGACGGCAACCATCGAGGCATTTCCTCCAGAACGAGAATTGGGACGCTCAGGTGGGCCCCGGTGGAATGCCGCGGCGTCCGTCGCACTTGCTTTTGGCCCCGGGGGCGGCAGTCATGCGCGGATGGCAGGACTGCGTTACGTCCGAGGAATGGCAACCGCTGTGCCATTCGCCGGACGCGCGGAAGGAATTCATAAACCATTGTGATGGCAGCGTTTTCCGCACGAACGGCTGATGGGCCGGAAACCCCCGTTCCGAAATCCCGCACGGGCGGCCCGAAACCTTTCCGGGGTTTCGCACCGGGAACTTTCCGGTGAGTGCCGTTCGCAGCACCGGGACGGGGCGCGTGCTGGCCCTCGTCCTGGGCTTCGCAGCGATGGTCCTGGCGGCGTGGCTCGCAGGCCGGGCGGCCGAGCGCTCGGCCCTTGCCGACCTCGCCCGGCAGGCCCGCGCGACGCTGACGCTCCAATCCGGGGCGCTGCACGCGGAGATGCAGCGCCAGACCGCCCTGCCCCTCGCCCTCGCCTCCGATCCCGAGATCGCCGACGCCCTGCGCGAGGGCGCCGCCCCCGAGATCGCGCAGCGGGTGAGCACCCGCCTCGCGACCATCGCAGCGGCGACGGGGGCGGCGGTGATCTACGTGATCCGCCCCGATGGCCTGACGGTCGCGGCGAGCAACGCCACCGAGGAGCGAGGCTTCGTGGGCCGCAACTATGCGTTCCGCCCGTATTTCCGCGATGCCATGGCCGGGGGCTCCGGCTCGCAATTCGCGCTGGGCACGGTGAGCGGGCGGGCGGGCTTCTACCTCTCGCGGCGCGTCGGGGACCGGCTCGGCGTGGTGGTGGTGAAGATCGAGTTCGACGGGGTGGAGGCCGCGTGGCGCGCGGCGTCCGAGGCGGTGTTCGTTACCGATCCGCGCGGCATCGTGCTGGTGGCGAGCGACCCGGCCTGGCGCCTGCGCAGCCTGCGCCCCCTCGATGCCGAGGCGGAGGCCGAAATCCGCGCGGCGCAGGATTTCGGCGATGCGCCGCTGAGCCTCCTGCCGCTCTTCCCGGCGCAGGACGGCCTCGTGCGGGTCGGCCGGGGGGCGCAGCCCGCCACGCTCGCCCTGCTGCGCGACGCCCCCGTGAGCGACACGCCCTGGCGCATCCACAGCCTCACGCCGATCCCCAAGGCGGTGGCGCGGGAACGGGCGCAGGCGCAACTGATCGCCGTGCTGGCGACGGGCCTCGCCGGGTTCGGCCTCACCGTCTGGCTCGCCCGCCGCGCCCGCACCCGCAACCGCCTCGCCGAGTCGGCGGCGCGGAGGGCCGAGTTGGAGGCGCGGGTGGAGGAGCGGACCCGCGCCCTCAGCGCCGCCAACGGGCGTCTGCGCGAGGAGATGGCCGAGCGCGAGCGGCTAGGCCGCGAACTCGCCCAAGCGGGGCGCCTCGCCGCGCTGGGCCAGTTCGCCGCGAGCATGGCGCACGAGATCAACCAGCCGCTCGCCGCGATCCGCTCCTATGCCGACAACACCGGCAAGCTGATGGAGCGCGGCCGGGTGCAGGACGCGGCGGAGAACGTCGCGGCGATCGGGCGGCTCACCGACCGGATCGGCGGCCTGACCCGCCAGCTGAAGGGCTTCGCCCGCCGCGCCTCCGGCCGCCGCGAGCCGGTGCCGGTGGACGCGCTCCTGCGCGGCGCTCTCGAGGTGGCGGCGGCGCGGGCCGAGGCCGACGGCACGCCGATCACCGTCGAGGCCGTGCCCGACCTCGCGGTGATCGGCGACGCGTCCCGCCTGGAACAGGTGCTCGTGAACCTGCTCCAGAACGCCCTCGACGCCGTGGCCGCGCGGCCGTCCCGGCGGGTCGCGGTGTCGGTCGCGGCGGAGGGCGAGCGCGTCGGCATCGAGGTCCGCGACGACGGGCCGGGCATCCCGGAGGCGGCGCGGGGGCAGATCTTCGAGCCGTTCTTCACCACCAAGGCGGATGGGCTGGGGCTCGGCCTCGCCATCAGCCGCGGCATCGTCGAGGAGTGCGGCGGCGCGCTGAGCGTGCGAGACGCCCCCGGCGGCGGCACGGTGTTCCGGGTGGAACTGGTGCGCGCGGCGCCGGCCGAGAGCCGCGCCGAGGAAACGGAGGCGAGCGCATGAGCGGGGACGGAGCGGAGCGCGTCGTCTTCATCGACGACGAGGAAGATGTGCGCCGCGCCAACCGGCAGAGCCTGGAACTCGACGGGTTCGCCGTCGAGACCTTCGGGGATGCCGAATCGGCGCTGGCCGCGATCCTCGCGGAGGCGCCGGGCGTGGTGGTGACCGACGTGCGCCTGCCCGGCGCGGACGGGCGCGCCCTCCTCGAACGGCTGCACCGGATCGACCCCGACCTGCCGGTGATCCTCATCACCGGCCACGGCGACATCTCCATGGCGGTGGCGGCCCTGCGGGGCGGGGCGGTGGATTTCCTCGCCAAGCCGTACCCGGCCGACGCCCTCGTCGCCTCGGTGCGCCGGGCGCTGGAACGGCGGCGGCTCGTGGTGGAGAACCGCCGCCTGCGGGCGAGCCTCGACGCGGCCCTCGACGAGGACCCCGCCTTCCTCGGCCTCTCGCCGGAGATCGTGCGCCTGCGCCGCCTCGTGCGCGACGTGGCGGCGGCGGATGTGGACGTGCTGGTCCTGGGGGAGACCGGCTCCGGCAAGGAGGTGGTGGCGAGCGCCCTGCACCGCTGGAGCCGCCGGGCCGAGCGCAACTTCGTCGCCATGAATTGCGGCGCCCTGCCCGACAGCGTGGTGGAGAGCGAACTCTTCGGCCACGAGGCCGGCGCCTTCACCGGGGCCCTCAAGCGCCGGATCGGACGGATCGAGCACGCGCAGGGCGGCACGCTGTTCCTCGACGAGATCGAGAGCATGCCGCTGCCGCTTCAGGTGAAGTTCCTGCGGGTGTTGCAGGAGCGGACGGTGGAGCCGTTGGGCACCAACGAGGTCCGCCCCATCGACATGCGGGTCGTGGCCGCGACCAAGGTCGATCTCGGCCTGGAAGCCGCTCAGGGCACGTTTCGCGATGACCTCTACCACCGGCTGAACGTCATCACGGTCGCCATCCCGCCGCTGCGCGACCGGCGGGAGGACGTGATGCTGCTGTTCCAGCACTTCCTGGCGAAGGCCGCGACCCGCTTCGGCCGCGAGCCGCCCCCGGTGACGCGGGCGGTGCGCGACCATCTCCAGCGCCACCCCTGGCCCGGCAACGTGCGCGAGCTCGGGCATTTCGCGGAGCGCTGCGCGCTGGGCTTCGCGCCGGAGGACAAGGCGGCCGAGGCCGTGCCGACCCCGACGCTGGCCGAGCGCGTCGAGCGGTTCGAGCGCGACCTGATCCGCGACGAGTTGATCGTCGCGGGCGGCGACGTGCGCCTCGCCGCCGAGGCGCTGGGCGCCCCGCGCAAGACGCTCTACGACAAGATCGCCCGCTACGGCCTCGTGCCCACCGATTACCGGTAGTGCGCCTCAGGCCGGGATGCGGTCGATGGCGGCCGTGTCCTCGGCCTGGATCCCGTTCTCCCGGTGCCGGAAATCGCTGAGCGCCCGGTAGACCTGAAGCCGCGCCCGCATGATCGACCCGAGGGGCCGGTGCAGGGCGAGGCTGTGCGCCGGCCGGAAGGTCATCACCTCATCGAAGTAGCGGACGCGCTCGGCGGAATAGGCATCCTGGCGCGGCAGGCGGATCGTCGCCACGGTGCGGTAGGGGCTGATCTCCACCGGCCAGTCGACGGAGGAATCCTCGATGGGCTGGCGCTCCGCATCCGCCCAGAGCTGCGCCTTCAGTTCGAACACCGCCTCATGCTCGCGGAAGAACGCCGTGGCGGCATGGCGGAACCCGTCCTCGTCCGCGTGCGGATCGAGGCGCCAATCCGAGAGGGCGCGCTGCGCCTCGCCCACCGGCACCGCCCCGAGCTTGGCGACGTAATCGCCGAAGCGCATCGGCGCCTGGCTGAAATAGCTGTCGGCGATCGGATGGCTGAACGGGTAGCCGAAGAAGCCGGCCCGCGCGCTCTCCGTGCCGAAGGCGTGCAACACCCGGTTGAGGTTGCGGGCGGTGGCGGCCACCGCGCTCTTCACCCCCTCGGGCAGGCCGGTCGCCTTGCCGATCACCGTGCCGTCGCGCAGGAACCCCGCCGCCGTGCCGGAGGGGAAGGTCGTGCCGGTCGCCAGCACGAAATCCTGCGTCTCGGCTGCATGGCCCGGCAGCTTCTCGCCGGGCACGTCGAACACCTTGAGCGACAGGCCGCGATGGGTCGAGACCCGGTCGCCCAGGGTCTCCCCCGGCCCCTGCGCGAAGCGCACGGCCACCGGATGGCGGCCGGGCTTGGCGAACAGGCCCTGCGCCAGCTCGGCCGGCAGGCCCTCGGGAACGATCAGCTCGCCCGTGACGCAGGCAGTGCTCTTGGCGTGGCTCGCCCGCACCGCATGATGCTCGCGCTTCTCCACGACCTGCGATTGCTGGGTCATGCCCTGGATGATGCCGTCGATGGAGTCTTGCTCGTCCGGGGCCGGCGTCTCGATGTCGGGTGCGTAGCGCAGGTAGCTCATGGGACCTCACGGGGACGGACGGGTCGCTTTCGCTGACAAACCCGCCGATGCGGCCCCGTTCCCGGCGAAAGACACGAGGGCGATTGAATGCCGCACAACCCGGAACGGGGCCGTTCCTCAAGTCGTTCTCTCTCCGAGCCTATCCTGGAGACGGACCTTGCAAGCACCCGTTCGCTATAGCCCGGACGTCGAGACCGTGAAGCCCGACGAAGACAAGACCATCGAAGGCCTGTGCCAGACCTTCGACACGATCCTTCAGCGGGTCGCCGACGATTCCGGCCACGCCGTCCGCTCGGTCCATGCCAAGTCGCACGGCATCCTCGAAGGGACGATGCGCGTCGAGGCCGGTCTGCCGCCCGAGCTGGCGCAGGGCCTGTTCGCCACCCCCGGCGATCACAAGGTCTACCTGCGGATGTCCACCAACGCGGGCGACATCCTGCCGGATTCGGTCTCCCTGCCGCGCGGCCTCGCCCTCAAGGTGCTCGACGCAGCCGGCCCGCGCCTGCCGGACGCGGAGGGGACGACGCAGAACTTCATCATGGTCAACGGGCCGGTCTTCCAGGCGCCGAGCGCCGACAAGTTCCTCGGCAGCCTGAAGCTGCTGGCCGCCACCACCGACCGGGCCGAGGGCCTGAAGGTGTTCGGCTCCACCGTGCTGCGCGGGGTCAACAAGGCGCTGCAGGCGGTGGGCGTCGAGAGCACGACCCTCGCCTCCCTCGGCGGCGCGCCCAACGTCGATCCCCTCGGCGAGACCTATTACAGCGTCACGCCGTTCCGCTACGGCGACTACATCGCCAAGTTCTCGGTGCGTCCCGTCGCCCCGGCGCTCACCGCCCTCACCGGCACCGAGATCGACGCCTCCGGCCGCCCGAACGCCATCCGCGAGACGGTGCAATCCGAGATGCGCGGCATCCAGGGCGTCTGGGAGTTCCGCGTGCAGCTCTGTCGCGACCTGGAGCGCCAGCCGGTCGAGGACCCGACAGTGCAGTGGGACGAGGAGGAGGCGCCGTTCCAGACGGTCGCCACGATCACCGTCGGCCCGCAGGACAGCTGGGATCCCGCGCGGGTCCAGGCGGTGGACGAACAGATGCGCTTCAGCGTCTGGACCGGGCTCGACGCCCACAGGCCCCTCGGCAACATCAACCGCGCCCGCAACGCGCCCTACAAGCACTCCGCGCAGTTCCGCGAGCGCTTCAACGGCTGCCCGATCCACGAGCCCGCCGGGCGATAGATCCCTACCCGGACCAGCCGAGCGCTCGGCTGATCGTCCGGGCGGTGGCGCGCACCTCGCCGGTCAGGTGCTCCATCCGCCCGGCATCCATGTACTGCGCCGTGCTCGACACACTGAGCCCGGCGACGATGGCGCCCGAGGCGTCGCGGATCGGCGCCGCGACGCAGCGCACCTCCGGCTCGTTCTCCTCGTGGTCGAAGGCGATGCCCCGCTCCGCGTAGTCGCGCATCCGCGTCAGCCACGTGTCGAGGTCGCGCGGCGGATGTGCGCCGCGCGCCTCGCCGACCCGGTAGAAATCGCGCCAGCGCGCCTCGCCGAGGTCGAGGATCAGCGCCTTGCCGAGCCCCGTGGACCAGACCGGCTGGCGCTCGCCCACCCGCGAGCTGATCTCGACCCGCCGCCGCCCGGGGATCTTGTCGAGGTAGAGCGCCCACTCGCCGTCGAGGACGCCGAGATGGATCGTGTCCTCGCAGGTCTCCGACAGGCGCTCCAGATGCGGCCGGGCCACCTGCGCCACCGCCATCGTCGCCTGCGCGCGGAAGCCGAGTTCCATCAGCTTCGGCCCCAGCCGGTAGCCCTCGCGCGGGACGAAGGTGAGGAAGCGCCGCTCCACCAAAGCCGCCGCCAGACGGTGCGTGGTCGAGCGGGTGGTGCCGAGCGCCGCCGACAGGGACGGCAGGTCGCTCGCCCCCGCCGCCACCGCGTCCAGCACGTCGAGCCCGCGCAGCAGGGTCTGGCTGCCCGATACGGGCTTGGACATTGACGCCGCTCCTCTCCCGCCGTTAACGTCCCATATAGGAAAACGCTATCCCACAATATGGGATTTAGCAAGGGCGAGGGAGAGACGCACCATGAAGCTTCTGCGCTACGGCCCGGCGGGCCAGGAGAAGCCCGGCCTGCTCGACGGCGAGGGTCGCATCCGCGACCTCTCGGGCCATGTCCCCGACATCGACGGGCGCAGCCTTGGGCCGGACGGGCTCGCCAAGCTCGCCGCCCTGGCGCCGGAGAGCCTTCCCGTGGTCGCGGGCGAGCCGCGCCTCGGCGTGCCGGTGGCGGGCATCGGCAAGTTCATCGCCATCGGCCTGAACTATGCCGACCACGCCGCCGAATCGAACCTGCCGATCCCCTCCGAGCCGGTGATCTTCACCAAGGCGATCTCGTCCCTCAACGGGCCGAACGATCCGGTGATGCTGCCCAAGGATGCGGTGAAGGGCGATTGGGAGGTCGAACTCGGCATCGTCATCGGCCGGCGCGCTGCGTACGTCTCCGAGGCGGAGGCGCTGGATCATGTTGCCGGCTATTGCCTCGTCAACGACGTGAGCGAGCGCGAATACCAGATCGAGCGCGGCGGCACCTGGGACAAGGGCAAGGGCTGCGACACGTTCGGGCCGGTCGGCCCCTGGCTCGTCACCGCCGACGAGGTCGGCGACCCGCAGGCGCTGGACCTCTGGCTCGACCTCAACGGCCAGCGGATGCAGACCGGGAACACCCGGACGATGATCTTCACCTGCGCGCACATCGTCAGCTACGTCAGCCGCTTCATGACGCTGATGCCGGGCGACGTGATCACCACCGGCACGCCCCCCGGCGTCGGCATGGGCATCAAGCCGAACCCGGTCTACCTGAAGCCCGGCGACGTGATGACCCTCGGCATCGAGAAGCTGGGGCAGCAGCGCCAGGACGTGCTGGCCTGGCAGCGGCGGGAGGGCTGAACCATGGCCTTCGCGAACCGCTTCCAGGGCCGCCGGGCCATCGTCACCGGGGGCGCCTCCGGCATCGGCCTCGCGGTCGCCACGCGCCTGGGCGCGGAGGGGGCGCAGGTGAGCCTGTGGGACCTCAACGCCGAGGCCCTGGCCAAGGCGAAGGAGGCGACCGGGGCCGCCGACGTGCAGGCCCTCGACATCGCCGATCCCGACGCGGTGGCGCGGGCGATGGCGGGGAGCCTCGCGGCGCTGGGCGGCCTCGACGTGCTGGTCTGCAGCGCCGGCATCACCGGGCCGAACACCACCGTGAAGGATTACCCGGCGGAGGCGTGGCGCCGGGTCATCGACGTGAACCTGAATGGCCTGTTCTACTGCAACCAGGCGGCCGTGCCCGCCCTGGAGCGGAACGGCTACGGGCGGATCGTCAACGTCGCCTCCATCGCCGGCAAGGAGGGCAACCCCAACGCTTCCGCCTATTCGGCCTCGAAGGCAGCGGTGATCGGGCTGACCAAGTCGCTCGGCAAGGAACTCGCCAAGACCGAGATCCGCGTGAACTGCGTCACTCCGGCGGCGGTGCGCACGGCGATCTTCGACCAAATGACGCAGGAGCACATCGACTTCATGCTCTCGAAGATCCCGCTCGGCCGGTTCGGCGGGATCGACGAAGTCTGCGCGCTGATTTGCTGGCTCGCGAGCGAGGAAGCCTCGTTCTCCACGGGGGCGGTGTTCGACGTCTCGGGCGGCCGCGCGACCTATTGAGGGCGGGGGCCCCCTCGCCGGGGGCCCTTTGCATTCGGCATTCAAAAACCGAAGTCATCAGCCCACCTACTGGTACGGCCCTACTTCCAAGAGATTGTATAAAAACTTCCATTACTCCGGCTAGATTGGAGCTATAGGTCTTTTTTAACGAGCACTGCCATAGTATCGCGGAAGCAGAGAGGGCCGAATTGTTCCTCGGATCAGATGCGGCTGTCTCTGCGGTGTCAGGCAATCAAGGGGGCCTCACTCCCCGAAACGACTTGAACCGACGCGATGCCAAAACTGGAAGCAGCGACACTCGAACGTCGAAAACTTGAGATTGCACGCTCGACCCAGGCCGAGGACGTCCTGACCGGCCGGGTCCTGCTGTCGAACGGCGATGAATATTCCTGCATCGCCCGCAACGTCAGCATTCAATCCGCCGAACTGACTGTCGCCTCGACGATCAGCACGGGCCAAGTCGTCGTTTGCTATTTCGATCAGGTCGGAATTCTGCCGGGACGGGCCATCGCCACGACGTCGACCGGGTTCGTCGTCGCATTCCAGATCAAACCGACGCGCCGGGACCGGATCACGGCGCAGCTCGAATGGTGGGCGAAGACCCGCAACGAGACGACGGAGCTGCGCCGCGCGCCCCGGATCGTCCCCCTGCACAAGGATGTCGAGGTGCGGCTCGGCGAGCAGATCGTCCTGACCGGCACGGTTCTCAACATCTCGATGTCGGGCGCGGCAATCCGCCTCAGCACCCGGGACGGCCCCTTCGTCGGGGCCCGCGTCCGCGTCGGCGAGCGCTTCGCCACGGTGGTGCGGCTGCTCGATGACGGCATCGCCGTCCAGTTCCTCACGCCCTTCACCTCCGAGAACTTCGACGAGCGTGTCAAATTATGAGCACGGCCGATCGTAACGGCAGGGGTCTCCTGTCGCGAACCCACATCCTGCGCCGGAGACTCACGGCGGCGGTGACGCCCGTCCCCGCCACCGATCCGGCGAGCACGCGCCGCCATTCGGTGCGGTTCACGCTCGGCCTGTTCGCCGCGTTCATCGTGCCCTCCGTCCTGCTCTGCGGCCTCCTCGGCCGCGCCTGGGTCACGTCCGAGCAGGACCGCCTCACCGGGTCCGTCGCCGCGCAGGTCGCGCGGGCGGCGGACGAGGTCGATCAGTATCTCGCGAGTCACCTCGCGCTGCTCAAGGCGCTCGGCACCTCCCCCGCCCTCGACACGAACGACTTCGCCCGCCTGCGCGACCAGATCCACCGGCTCTTCGCCCCGGAGCGGATCGAGGTCGCCCTCCGCGACGGCGCGGGGCACGTGCTGTTTCGGACCGGCGCGCCGCCGGACGGCGGCACCGGCCTGGGCCTGAAGGCCGGGCGCAGCGAGGCCTCGTTCTCGGACCTGATCCGGCGGGGCAGCGGCGGCTACGTCGTGCTGTCCGTGCCGGTGATGCGCGGGGACGCGGTGCGCTTCGTCCTGGAGGCGGAGGTGGACGCCCCGGTCTTCGCCGAGGTCCTGCGGCGTAGCGGCCTCGGCCCCCAGCAGCTTGCGAGCCTCGCGGACCGCCAGGGGCGGGTCATCGCCCGCACCGAGGGCGACCCGCTGGTCTACGGCCAGACGATCGCGGGCTTCGCGGAGCGCGTCGGCGCGAAGGGCGTCTGGATCGGCAAGAACCCGCGCGGCCTGCCGGTGCGCATGTCCTACGAACGCCTGCCCGAGGCCGGCTGGATGGTCAGCGTCGGCATGACCGAGGCGGCGTTCCGCGCCCCCCTCATCCACTCCATCCAATGGCTCGCGGCGATCTGTGCGCTGATCGTCCTCGTCGCGATCCTGCTCCTCGTGCCCCTGGTCCGCCAGCGGCTTGCCTTCCAGCGGGCGGTCGCCGAGACGCAGGGCCGCCTGCGCACCAGCGAGGAGCGCCTCGCCCTCGCCCTCGACAGCGGCGACGACGGGCTGTTCGACTGGGACCGCGCCACCGATGCGGTGTGGCTCTCGCCCCGCTGGTCGGCCAAGCTCGGCTATCCCGCCGACGCGCCGACCCGGCCCGGCGCCTTCTACGCGGAGGCGGTCCACCCCGACGACCGCGAGGAACTGACCGCCCTGATGCAGGCGCATCTGGCCGGCACGAGCCTCGCCATCGAGGCCGAGTACCGCCGCCGCTGCGCGGATGGACGCTACCTCTGGGTGCTCCTGCGCGCCCGCGTGGTGGAGCGCGACGCGGCCGGGCACGCCCTGCGGATCGTCGGGACGCTCATGGACATCTCGCGCCGCAAGGAGGCCGAGCTGCACGTGATCCATCTGGCCCATCACGATACCCTGACCGGCCTCGCCAACCGCGCCCTGTTCCACGACCGCCTGAGGGAGGTGCTGGAGCGCAGCCGCCGCGGCTCCGCGCGCTACGCGGTGCTCGCCTGCGACCTCGACCGGTTCAAGGCCGTCAACGACACGTTCGGCCACGCGGAGGGCGACCGGCTGCTCTGCACGGTGGCGGAGCGCATCTGCGCTGTGATGGGCCCGCAGGACATCGTGGCCCGGCTCGGCGGCGACGAGTTCGCGGTGATCCTGGACGAGGTCCCGGACGACGGGGCGATCCACGCGGCCTGCGAGCGGATCATCGCGGCGATCGGCGCGCCGATCCCGCATCACGGCGGCACGATCGACATCGCGGTGAGCATCGGCGTCGCCCTCGTCTCGGGGAGCGAGGCCACGGCCGAGGAGGTGTTCCGGCAGGCCGACATGGCGATGTACCAGGCGAAGGCGTCCGGGCGGAACACCTACTGCCTGTTCGAGGCCACCGTGCTCACCCGCAACTCGACACGCGGCCTGCTCGCCCTCGACATGAAGGACGCGATCCGGCGGGGCGACTTCTTCCTCGTCTACCAGCCGGTCATCGACGTGGACTCCGGCGCGGTGGTGAGCTTCGAGGCGCTGATGCGCTGGCAGCACCCGACGCGCGGCATGATCTCCCCCGTCGACTTCATCCCCGTCGCCGAGGAGACCGGGATGATCGCCCAGCTCGGCGCCTGGGCCCTCGTGGAGGCCTGCCGCGAGGCCCTGACCTGGGACGAGGATCTGTGGATCGGCGTCAACGTCTCGCCGGTGCAGTTCCGCTGCGGCCTGGAACAGGCGGTGCTGACCGCCCTCGCGACCACGGGCCTGCCGGCCGGGCGGCTGAAGCTCGAAGTGACCGAAGGCGTGCTGATGCAGGACGCGGACGGGGCGATCGCCTGCCTGCACCGGCTGCGCGCGCTCGGGGTGCGCATCGCGCTGGACGATTTCGGCACCGGCTATTCCAGCCTGAGCTACTTGCGCCGCTTCCCCTTCGACAAGCTGAAGATCGACCGGGCCTTCATCCGCGACATCACCGAGCCCGACGCCGCCGCGATCATCCGGGCCGTCGTCGGCATCGGCCAGAGCCTCGGCATGAGCATCGTCGCCGAGGGGGTCGAGACCGTGGAGCAGTTGGAGGCGGTGCGGCGCGAGGGCTGCAACGAGGTCCAGGGCTTCCTCTTCAGCAAGCCCCTTCCGGCGGCGGAGGCCCGCGCCTTCGTGGCCAACCGCGCCGCCCGTGCGGCCTGACGAGACGACCCGCCGATGGCACACGCGCCGTTCGACAGCCCCCTCGCCGCCGACACCGCCATCGACGGGCGCGTGTCCATCGCGGGGCAAGCCGAGGAGACCTGCCGGGCGCTGTTCCTCGCGCCGGACGAAGCGCTCGTCGCCACGGCGGCGGCGGGCCGGGCGGGGCAGGACGCGATCTGCTACCTCGACGCCGTCGGCGCCCTCCCCGGCCGGATCGGCGGCGGGCGCAAGGACGGGTTCGTGCTGCACCTGCGCCTGACCCGGGTGCGGGCGGCGCGGGTGGCGGCGCGGCTCCTGTGGCAGGCGGAGCAGCGCGGGCGCCCGGTGGAGCAGCGCGCCAACCCGCGCATCGTCCCCCAGCACAGGCAGGTGACGGTGCGGCTCCCCGACGGATCGGCGGCGGAGGGCCGGATCGACAACCTGTCGAAATCCGGCGCCCTCGTCACCCTCGCCGCCCCCGTGCCCCTGCGCGTCGGCGCGGGCGTGACGCTGGGCAAGCGCTACGCCACCGTGGTGCGGCTCCAGCGCGACGCCGTCGCCGTGCAGTTCCGCCTGCCCTTCTGCGACGGGACCTTCCACCCCGGGCTCGTGCTGTGAGGAGGGGCGGTCAGTATTGCACCGTCGCGCGCATCCCGAGCACCACGGCGTTCTTCACCCGGCCGGCATTGGGATCACGCGGGTTGGCGATGCCGCCGCCGGGATGGAGCACGAGCTGCGCGTCCGGCTGGAGGGTGAAGCCGGGGACCACCACCGCCTGATAGGTCGC
Organism: Methylobacterium sp. J-067; assembly: GCF_022829465.1. Classification (GTDB taxonomy): domain Bacteria; phylum Pseudomonadota; class Alphaproteobacteria; order Rhizobiales; family Beijerinckiaceae; genus Methylobacterium; species Methylobacterium litchii. The sequence continues at coordinate 106,230 of NZ_JAKSXZ010000133.1, read as the reverse complement.
CTCCACGATGCTCTCCGCGCGGCGGCGGGGCATCGCCTGCCCGGTGAAGCGGATCATGTCCGTGTCGGCGCGGCGGGCGTCGTCGCCCAGGCGGGCATAGGCGACGCTGAGGCCGACGGTGTCGTCGTCGCGGCCGGGGATCAGGCCCTTGTAGGCGAGGCCGGCGTCCAGATACGCGCTCACGAGGCTCGACCGGGTGGGCGAGTAGGCGGCGCGCACAAAGAAGCCGAGCCCCTCGTCGTCCTTGCCGGCTTCCCGGTAGAGGGTCTGGTCGTAGACGACGTAGATCCCCGCATTGCCGCGCAGTTGGCGGCCGATGCCGGTGGCGTTGGGATCGGCGAGCGACAGCCCGGTGATGTCCGTGCGCAGGGAATCGAACCGGCCGAAATGCTGCCAGCCGCCGAGGGTGATGTCCCCCGGCAGCTCCCGCGATCCGGCCTCGGTGTTGTAGGCGTAGGTCGCCTCCGCCACGACCAGGGCGGGGTCGCCCAGGCGGAAATTGGTGCCGGTGCGGTTGAGGCGCTGGGCCTCCGGGTCGTCGCCGGGGCGGCTGGCCCCGGCGGGATCGCCGTCATAGAGGCCAACTTGCAGGGAGAAGCCGTTGCCCGGCACGTATTTCGCCCGGATCGCCGGGGTCGCGAGGGGATAGGCGGGGCCGCCGCTCGGCAGGTCGAGGCCGGTGATGGCGGGCCAGCCGAAGGTCGAGTTCACGAACAGCGTCGCGGTCTGGCTGACGAAGAACTCGGTGTCGGCGGCCTGCTGGCCGATGCGCAGGCCGAGGGTGTTGTCGAACAATTGCTGGTCGAGCCACAGCACGTAGAGCCGGCTCGACGGCAGCGCCTCGATCACGCTGACCGGCAGCAGGTTGCCGACAAAGTAGCGCGACAGGCCGGTGCCGTAGATGAAGTAGGCATTGGCGTGGATGGTGGCCCCCTCCCAGCCCGCCAGCCGCTCCAGATCGAGGTTGAGCCGCAGGTTCAGCCTGTCCTCCACCGCCGCGCCCCGGCGGACACCCCCGACCGGGTTGCCGAGCACGTCCGCGATGTAGGTCACGCTGTACTCGATGCCCTGCTCCTTCAGGATCGGGCGCAGGCCGAACGGGTCCCCGAACGGACCGAGGGAGGGCTCGATGGAGCGGCTGTAGCCGCCGGAGGCCTGGCTCGTCGTCTCGGGCTGCGAGACGGAGATGCGCGGGTCGCCGCCGGCCCCCTCGTAGACGGGGCGGCTCTGTTCCGCCCGGGGCGTGCCGGCGCCGAGGAGGCAGAGCCCGAGGACGCCGCCGACGAGGGAGACCCGACCGGATCCGCGCGCGCCGCGCCGGATGGGCATGACGACACCCTCGCCCCGTTCCGTGAAGACAGAGCGTTAGCGCGCCACGGGCCCCCCGCCTATCGCGCCGGCACCACAGGGGGCGCGGCCATGGTGGCGGCCCCCAGCGTGATCCGCGCGGGCCGCGACGAACCGAACGGGGCGAAGGCCGGATAGATGCAGACCGAGACCGCCAGCACGAGGAGCAGCATCTCCGGCAGCGTCAGGCTGCGGGCGGACGGTTTCGGAGCGGGCTTTTCGGCTTGCACGACACTCCCTCCCGGCAGCCTGGCGGCCTGAGTTAATCGACCGAAAGTTAATCCTCTCTTTTCTGAGCGTATCTGCGATTGCATCAGCGCCCGCGCGACAGGGCCTCGTCGCGGATGGCGTCGAGGGTCCGGGTCGGGGTGAGGGCCTGCGGGTCCACGAGGCAGTGGAGCATCGCGGGCAGGCCGGAGGCGAGGGCGCGCTCGAAGGCGGGGGCGAAATCCTCGGTGCGCTCGACCCGCTCGCCATGGCCGCCGAAGGCCGTCGCCAGGGCGCGGAAATCGGGGTTCCTCAGGCTAGTCGCCGAGACCCGGCCGGGATATTCGCGCTCCTGATGCATGCGGATCGTGCCGTACATGCCGTTGTCGAGCACCACGACGACGATGGCCGCGCCGTATTGCACGGCGGTGGCGAATTCCTGCACGCACATCATCACGTCGCCGTCGCCCGCGAAGGCTACGACGATCCGCTCCGGGTTCATGCGCTTGGCCATCACGGCGGCTGGCAGGCCGTAGCCCATCGAGCCGGAGGTCGGGGCGAGTTGCGTCCCGAAGGCGCGGAAGCGGTGGTAGCGGTGGACCCAGGTCGCGAAGTTGCCCGCGCCGTTGCACAGGATTGCCTCGGGCGGCAGGCGCCCGCGCAGCCACAGGATCGCCTCGCCGTACTGGAACGCGCCGGGCTGGGGCGCGGGCGTCTCGGACCACGCGCGATAGGCGGCATGGGCCTGCGCCGCCCGCCCGCCGCCATGCTCCGGCGCGGCGAGGCCGGTGAGCGCCGCGCAGAACGGGCCGGGGGCCGACTGGATGGAGAGAGCCGGCTGGTAGACCCGCCCCAACTCCTCCGCATCGGGATGGACATGGACGAGGGGCACGCCGGGCTCGGGGATGCCGAGCAATGTGTAGCCCTGCGCGGGCATCTCCGAGAGCCGCCCGCCGACCATCAGCAGCAGGTCGGATCGCCGGATGCGCTCCAGAAGTGCGGGGTTCGGGCCAATGCCGAGTTCGCCCGCGTAGTTCGGGTGATCCGCCGGGAACAGGCCGGCGCGGCGGAAGGAGTTGGCGACCGGCAGGTCGAACCGCTCCGCGCAGGCGGCGAGCGTCGCGCTATCGGCGGCCGTCCAGCGGGAGCCGCCGACCAGCACCAGCGGCGCGCGGGCCTGGGCCAGGAGGGCGGCGAGCCGTTCCATGTCGGCGGGGGACGGCGCCGGTTCGGCGGGCTCGACGCGGGGGGCGTCGCCGACCTCGGCCACCTCGTCCAGCATATCCTCCGGCAGGGCGATGACGACGGGGCCGGGCCGACCCTGCATCGCCACCCGGAAGGCGCGGGCGACGATCTCCGGGATGCGCGCGGCCTCGTCGATCTCCACCGCCCATTTGGCGAGGTCGCCGAAGGTGCGGCGGTAATCGACCTCCTGGAACGCCTCGCGCCCGCGCATCGACCGGGCGATCTGGCCGACGAACAGGATCATCGGCGTCGAATCCTGACGGGCGATGTGCACGCCCGACGCCGCGTTGGTGGCGCCGGGCCCGCGCGTGACGAAGCAGATGCCCGGCCGCCCGGTGAGCTTGCCGGCGGCCTCGGCCATGATCGCCGCGCCCCCCTCCTGCCGGCAGACCATCACGTCCACGGCGGCATCGTGCAGGGCGTCGAGCACCGCGAGGTAGCTCTCACCCGGCACGCAGGTCAGCCGCTCGACCCCCTGGGCGACGAGCTGGTCCACGAGGATGCGGGCGCCGGTGCGGGGACGATGGGCCGTCATGGATCCCTCTCAACCTGTCTCGACCCCTCGCTGCCACCGCCCGTGCGGCAAAGCAATGCGGGCGTTGTGACTTCGCAAGAGCGGTATTGTCTCGCAGTTGCGAAGAGAAACAACGCCCGGAACGGGAGATCGGGAAACGTCAGTGAAATCGCTGCCAGGCTCTTGCATCCGGCAACGGAGGGTTTCACACAACGAGACAAAATAAAGAATGACGACATAGTCGAGAGGAAACGCCATGTTCGACAAGGTCGGGCGGATTCTATGCGCTGCGGTGACGGCGACGCTCGTTCTCAACGCGTCCGCGCAGGCGGCGGACCCGATCAAGATCGGCGTCATCGCCGAGGCGCAATCGGTGGCGGGCGCCTCGATCCCGCAGGCGGTGCAGCTCGCCGCCGACGAGATCAACGCCAAGGGCGGCGTCGACGGCCGGATGATCCAGGTCGTCACTTATGACGACAAAAGCTCGGCGGCCGACGCGGTGCGCGCCTTCCAGCGGGCGGTGAGCGAGGACAAGGTGCAGCTCGTCATCGCGAGCTACATCTCGGAAGTCGTGCTGGCGCTGATGCCCTGGGCGGCGCGGCTGAAGACCCCCCTGATCACGCCGGGCGCGGCCTCGAACGAGATCAGCGTCAACGTCCACAAGGACTATGCGCGCAACAAGTACACCTTCCACGGCTACCTGACCTCGCACGCCCTGGCGCAGGCCGTGTGCGATTCCGCCAAGGAGACCCTGGTCGGGCTCCTGAAGGCGAAATCGGCGGCGATCATGAGCGAGGACGCGGCCTGGACCCGGCCGCTGGACGCCGCTTATGAGGAATGCCTGCCGAAGGCCGGGCTGAAGGTGGTCGAACACGTCCGCTTCTCGCCGGATACCGGCGACTTCACCCCGATCTACAACAAGATCGAGGCGGCCAAGCCCGATCTCATCGTCACCGGCATCGCCCACGTCGGCGTGCAGCCGACGGTGCAATGGCAGAACCAGCAGGTGCCCATCGCCATGACGGGCATCAGCGGGCAGGCCACCTCCTCGACCTTCTGGGCCAACACCAACGGCGGCACGCAGGGCGTGCTGTTCGACAGCGTGGCCCTGCCCGACGTGGCGCTGACGGAGAAGACGATCCCCTTCACGCAGACCTTCACCAAGCGATTCGGCGGGGCGCCCTCCTACGCGGGCTACATGGCCTACGACGCGACCTACTACACGGCGGAAGCGGTCAAGTGGGCGGGCTCCACGGAGGCCGACAAGCTGATCGAGGCCCTGGAGAAGACCGACTACACCGGCACGGTCGGCCGCATCACCTTCTACGGCAAGGACGAGACCTTCACCCACTCGATCCAGTACGGGCCGGGCCTGATGACCAGCGTCCTCGGACAGTGGCAATCGGGCAAGCAGGTGGCGATCTGGCCGGCGAACGTCGCCACGGGTAAGATCGTCCTGCCGCCCGCCGTCAAGCCGGCGGTCCAGTAGCGGGGCCGCACCGATGATCGGCCTCCAGATCCTCGTCGACGGCTTCGCGATCTCGGCGCTCTATGCGCTCGGCGCGATGGGCTTCACCCTCATCTTCGGCGTCTCGGGGGTGCTGAACCTCTCCCATGGGGCGCTCATGGTCACTGCGGCGGTGGCCGCCTGGGCGGCGTCCGCGCAATACGGCTTCGGCTCCTATGCCGGCGCCGCCATCGGCGTGGTCTGCGGCCTGCTGGGGGCGCTCGTCACCTATTTCGCGGTGGTCGCGCCCATCGAGCGCAGCAAGGCGATCCCCCGCGCCGAGAAGGAGATCTTCATCCTCACGGGCACGCTGCTCTGGGGGATCATGATCCAGCAGCTCGTCGCCTATTTCTACACCGACAACCCCAAGACCGTGCTGCCGCTGATCGAGGGCGTGGTGGAGTTCGCGGGCGTGCGCACCCCGCGCAACGAGTGGTTCACGGCCCTCGTCTGCTGGGTGGTGATCGCCTTGCTCTGGGCCTTCGTGAACAAGGCGCGGGCGGGCAAGGTGCTGCTCGCCGCCTCAATGAACCCGCGCGGGGTGACGCTGCTCGGCCACGACATGGGCCGCATCTACATCGCGGTCTGGGCGATCTACGGGCTGCTCGCGGGGATCGCCGGGGTGCTGCTCGGGATGTTCCTCGGCGTGTCGTCCTATTCGGTCGGGCCGCTCACCGCGAGCGCCTTCTCCATCGTGGTGCTGGGCGGGCTCGGCAGCGTCACCGGCTCGCTGATCGCGGCCTACGTGGTGGGCTACCTCGAAACCGCCACCGCCTACCTCGTCTCGCCCGCCTACCGGGTGATCCCGGCGCTCCTGCTCCTGGTGGCCGTCATGTACCTGCGCCCGCAGGGCTTCCTGGGGAGGCGCTGATGAGCCTGATCCCGGCCCGCTTCATCCTGATCGCCCTGCCGATCCTCGTCGCGGCGGCTTTGCTGCCGCTCGGCGTCTCCGGCTACATCCTCGGCCTGCTCACCATCGCCTATTACTTCGCCGTGTTCTCCATGGCCTGGGACCTGCTCTTCGGCTTCGCGGGTGAGGTGAACTTCGGGCCGACCTTCCTGATCGGCCTCGGCGCCTACGGGGCCGGCATCCTCAACAACCGCTACGGGCTCGACATCCCCCTCTGCCTGCTCGCAGGCACGGCGCTCGCCGTCATCGGCGGCCTCGCCCTGGCGGTGCCGGCCTTGAAGCTCAGCGGGCCGTATTTCGGCCTCGTGACGCTGGTGGCCGTGCTGCTGCTGCAGAACCTGATCGTCGTCTTCTCCGACCTGACGGGGGGCGAGATCGGCCTCACCGTGCCCGACGTCATCTCCATCGACGCCGACACGAACTACTGGATCGCGCTCGGCTTCATGACCGTCTCCGGCCTGATCCTCACCGCCATCGCCCGCTCGCCCGCCGGGCTGATCCTGCAGGCGGCGGGGCAGGATCCGGTGGTGGCCGGGGCGCTCGGCTTCAACGTCGCCAAGCACAAGATCGCGGCCTTCGCCGTCAGCGCGGCCTTCTCCGGCCTCGCGGGCGGGCTCATCGTCTTCTACATGGGCACCGCCTCGGTCGGCACGCTGATCGACACGGCGGTGGGCGTGCAGATCATCATCGCCGCCGTGCTCGGCGGGCGGCGCACCATCGTCGGCGGGGCGGTCGGCGCGGTGTTCCTGATCGCGGCGGGCGAGTTGCTGCGCCCGCTGGGCTCGCTCTCAACCTTCGTCGTCTCGGCGGCGGCGCTCGCGGTGATCCTGTTCGTGCCCACCGGGCTCCTGGGCCTCGCCTCGTTCCGGAGGGCGTCATGACGGTGGCCGTGAAACCGCCCGCCGCCGCGACCGTCAGGGCCGAGCCCTGCCTGACCGTGCACGGCCTGACGAAGCGCTACGGCGGCCTCGTCGCGGCCAAGAATGTCGATCTCGACCTCCGGCCCGGCGAGATCCTGGGGCTGATTGGCCCGAACGGCTCGGGCAAGTCCACGGTGATGAAGCTGGTGATGGGGCTGGAAAAGCCCAGCGCCGGCTCGATCCGCCTCGACGGCACCGAGATCGCCGGCTGGCCCGCCCACAAGGTCGCCCGCGCCGGGATCGGCCTCGTCTTCCAGCACGCGAGGCCGCTGATGCGCCAGACGGTGCTGGAGAACATCGTTCTCGCCCTGCTGCCCGACAGCCTCCTGCGGCTGGCCCCCGACTCATCCGTCACGGACAGGGCGCGGGCCATCGCCGAGCGGGTCGGCCTCGGCGCCGTCATCGACCGGCGGCCGGGGACGCTGGCCTTCGCCGACCTGCGGCGGCTCGAACTCGCCAAGGCCATCGCCCGCGATCCCAAGGTCGTGCTGGTGGACGAGCCCTTCGCCGGGCTCACCGGCCCGGAGGTCGCGACCTTCTCGGCGCTGATCCGTGGGTTCCGGGACGAGGGCAAGGCGGTGCTCCTCGTGGACCACAACGTGAAGAGCGTCGCCGCCCTCGTGGACCGGGTCTTCGCCCTCTACCTCGGCGAGCGCATCGCGGAGGGCAGCGCCGAATCCGTGATGGCCGACCCGACCGTGCGGCGGGTCTATCTCGGCGGCAGCATCGAGACGGCGGCCCGGCCCGAGGCGGCCTTCAAGAGGGAATCGCTCCTCACGGTCGAGGGCGTGGACGTGCTCTACGGCAAGGCGCAGGCCCTGCGCGGCGTGTCGATCCACGTCCACGAGGGCGAGTTCGTCTCGGTGGTCGGGCTCAACGGCGCGGGCAAGACCACCCTGTTCAACGCGGTCTCCAACCTCGTGCCCCATGCGGGCACGATCCGCTTCGGCGGCCAGGACCTCGCCCGCATGACCCCCGCCGCCATCGCGCGGGCCGGCATCGTGCAGGTGCCCGAGACCCGCGAGCTGTTCGGCGACCTCAGCGTGCTCGAAAACCTCGACCTCGGCGGCCATCACCTGTCGAAGGCCGAGGCCGCCAAGGAGCGGGACAAGCTCTACGAGCTGTTCCCGATCCTGAAGGCGCGCGAGGGGCAGAGCGCGCGCACGCTGTCGGGCGGCGAGCAGCAGATGCTGACCATCGCCCGCGCCCTGATGATGCGCCCGCGCCTCCTCATCCTCGACGAGCCGACGCTCGGCCTCGCGCCGGTGATCCTGGAGCAACTGTCGAAGGCGCTCGAACGGCTGCGGCAGACCACGCCGATCACGGTGCTCCTCGGCGAGCAGAACGTGACCTTCGCCCTGCCCCATGCCGACCGGGTCTACGTGCTGGAACAGGCGAACATCGTCTGGGAAGGCCCGCCGGACCGGTTCGCCACGGAGATGGGGGCGGCCTACTTGTAGGCGCCCGGCGCACCCGATCACGGACCAGGAGCATTCGCTTGGATTTTAGCCTCTCGCCCACCCAGCGCCACTGGCTCGACCGCGTGCAGGCCTTCATCGCCCGCGAGATCGAGCCGGCCCAGGTCGCCGTGGCGGCGGAGCGGGCGACAGGCCCCTCCCCCACGATGGAGCGGCTGAAGGACAAGGCGCAGGGCGAGGGGCTGTGGAACCTGTTCCTGCCGCCGTCCCCGGAACACGACACGCCGGAGTATCATGGCGCCGGGCTCACGAACCTCGATTACGCGCTGTGCGCCGAGGCGATGGGCCGGGTCGGCATCGCCTCCGAGGTGTTCAACTGCGCCGCGCCCGACACCGGCAACATGGAGGTGCTGCACCGCTACGGCACCGATGCCCAGAAGGCGCGCTGGCTGAAGCCGCTGATGGCCGGCGAGATCCGCTCGGCCTTCCTGATGACCGAACCGGATGTGGCCTCCTCCGACGCCACCAACATCGCCACGTCGATCCGCCGGGAGGGCGACGAGTACGTCATCGACGGCCGCAAATGGTGGTCGACCGGCGTCGGCGATCCCCGCTGCCGGATCGCGATCCTGATGGGCAAGACCGACCCGGAGGCCCCGCGCCACGCGCAGCAATCGCAGATCCTCGTGCCCCTCGACACGCCCGGCCTGCGGGTGGCGCGCCTGCTGCCGGTCTTCGGCTACGAGGACGCGCCCAAGGGCCACGGCGAGGTGGTTCTGGAAGGCGTGCGAGTGAGCGCCGACAACCTCATCCTCGGCGAGGGGCGCGGCTTCGAGGTGGCGCAGGGGCGCCTCGGGCCGGGGCGCATCCACCATTGCATGCGCACCATCGGCGTCGCCGAGGCGGCGCTGGAGGCCATGGCCCGGCGGCTCGTGTCGCGGGTCGCCTTCGGCAAGCGGATCAGCGACCAGTCGGTCTGGGAGCAGCGGGTGGCCGAGGCCCGCACCGAGATCGAGATGACCCGGCTCCTCTGCCTCAAGGCGGCGGACATGATGGACAAGGTCGGCAACAAGGGCGCCAAGCTCGAAATCGCGATGATCAAGGTGGCCGCCCCGCGCATGGCGCTGAAGGTCATCGACGACGCGATCCAGGCCCACGGCGCGGCGGGCGTCAGCGAGGATTTCGGCCTCGCCCACGCCTACGCCCATATCCGCACGCTGCGCCTCGCGGACGGGCCGGACGAGGTCCACAACCGCTCCATCGCAAGGCTCGAATTCGCCCGCCACACCAATGCGAGGGCGGGGGCGTGAGCGCGGCCCTCGACTTCACGGGGGTGAAGCCGGTCGAGCCCCGCCACCGGATCGACGAGGCCTGCCTCGCCGGCTGGATGGCCGAGCATGTGAAGGGCTTTTCCGGCCCGCTGAGCGTGATGCAGTTCCGGGGCGGCCAATCGAACCCGACCTACCGGCTGGAGACGCCGGGCGCGGCCTACGTGCTGCGTCGGAAACCCTTCGGGACGCTGCTGCCCTCGGCCCACGCGGTGGAGCGCGAGTTCCGGGTGATCGGCGCCCTCTACGCCGAGGATTTCCCCGTGCCGCGCCCCTTCGCCCTGTGCGAGGACGCGGGCCTCATCGGCGCGGCCTTCTACGTGATGGAGGCGGTGGAGGGCGCGGTCCACTGGGACGGGGCGCTGCCCGGCCTCGATCCGCACAGCCGCCACCGGCATTACGCGGCGATGATCGGGACGCTTGCGCGGCTTCACGCCATCGACCCGGATTCGGCCGGGCTCTCGGATTACGGCAAGGCCGGCAACTACTTCGCCCGGCAGGTGGACCGCTGGACGAAGCAGTACCGCGCCGCCGAGGACGGGCGGCTCACGGATGTCGAGCGGCTGATCGACTGGCTGCCCCGCACCGTGCCGGAGCAGGCGGGCACGTCCATCGTCCACGGCGACTACCGCCTCGACAACCTCGTCTATCGCCCGGACGGCACGGTGGCCGCCGTCCTCGACTGGGAACTCTCGACGCTCGGCGACCCGCTCGCCGACTTCAGCTACCTGCTGATGCAGTGGGAACTCCCCGCCGACGGCCGCAGCCCGCTGGGCAGCCTCGACCTGAAGGCGCTGGGCATCCCCGACCGGGACGAGGCGGTGGCGATCTATTGCCGGGCGGCGGGCCGGGCCGACATGCCCGCCCTCGACTGGTACTTCGCCTACAACCTGTTCCGGCTGGTGGGCATCCTGCAGGGCGTGGCGGCCCGCGCCAGGGCCGGCAACGCCGCGAGCGAACACGCCGCCGCCATGGCCGCGCGGGTGCCGACGCTCGCCGCCGCCGCGTGGGCCTTCGCCGAGCGGGCGGGGGCGTGAGGGAGGATCGATGTCGCTGTTCGACCTGACCGGCAAGGTCGCCCTCATCACCGGCTCCTCGAAGGGCATCGGCCGGGCCATCGCCCTGCGCATGGCCGAGCAGGGCGCGCGGGTGGTGATCTCCTCCCGCAGGCGCGAGGCCTGCGAGGCGGTGGTCCGCGAGATCGAGGAAGCCCACGGCCCCGGCCGGGCGGTGGCGATCCCGGCGAGCATTTCCGTGAAGGAGGAGTTGCAGGCCCTCGTCGCCGGGACCGAGGCGAGCCTCGGCCCGGTGGATATCCTGGTCTGCAACGCGGCGAGCAACCCGTATTACGGGCCGCTGGCCGGCATCTCCGACGAGCAGTTCCGCAAGATCCTCGACAACAACGTGCTGTCGAACCACTGGCTGATCCAGCTCTGCGCACCGGGGATGGTGGCCCGGCGGGACGGGGCCATCGTGATCGTGTCGTCCATCGGCGCCCTGAAGGGCTCTCCGGTGATCGGCGCCTACAACGTCTCGAAGGCGGCCGACCTGCAGCTCGCGCGGAACTACGCGGTCGAGTACGGCCCCCACAATGTGCGGGTGAACTGCCTCTGCCCGGGCCTCGTCCGCACCGATTTCGCCCGCGCCCTCTGGGAGGACCCCGCCATGCTGGCCCAGACCGAGGGCTCCGCGCCGCTGCGCCGGATCGGCGAGCCGGACGACATCGCCGGCGCCGCCGTGTTCCTCGCCTCCCCGGCGGGACGGTTCGTGACCGGACAGGCCCTCGTCGCCGATGGCGGCGTGACCATCGCCCGATGACCGGCCCGGCCCTTCCCCCCGGCTGGCCGGCGATGGCCTTCGCGGAGGCCGAGGCTCGGCTGACCGCGCCGGGCTCGCCCTACGCCGTCGAGACCCGGACCATCCGGGGCGTGCCGACTCGGATCTGGGTGAACGCGCCGGGGACGCTGCGCGACCTGTTCCTTCGCGCGCAGGGTCACGGGGACCGGACATTCCTCGTCTACCGCGACGAGCGGACGAGCTTCACGGGCTTCGCCAAGGCGGCGATCGCCCTGGCCCATCACCTGATCGGCCTCGGCGTCACGAAGGGCGACCGGGTCGCTATCGCCATGCGCAACCTGCCGGAATGGCCGGTCTGCGCCTACGGGGCGCTGCTCGCGGGCGCCGTCGCGACGCCGCTCAACGCATGGTGGACCGGGCCGGAACTCGCCTACGCGCTCGCCCATTCCGGCGCGCGGGTGCTGATCGCCGACGGCGACCGCCTCGCCCGGCTCGCCCCCCACCTCACCGAATGCCCAGCGCTCGCGGCGGTCATCGCCACCCGCGCCGAGCCGGGCGCCTCCCCAGCGCTCGCCGAGATCATCGGCCCCACGGGGGCGTGGGCGTCCCTGCCCGAGCGCCCCCTGCCGGGCCTCGCCCTCGACCCCGAGGACGACGCCACCCTGTTCTACACCTCCGGCACGACGGGTAAGCCGAAGGGCGCCATCGGCACCCACCGGGCCGCCGCCTCGACGGTGATGGCCTATCCCTATTCGGCGGCGCGCACGGCCCTGCGCAAGGGCCTGGAGCCGCCCAAGCCCGATCCGAACGCCCCCCAGCGGGCCGCCCTGCTGGCGATCCCGCTGTTCCACGTCACCGCCTGCCACGCCTCCCTCGGCAGCGCCCTGTTCGGCGGGCACCGGCTGGTGATGATGCACCGCTGGGACCCACAGGACGCCCTCGACCTCGTGGAGGCGGAAGGCTGCACCACAGCGGGCGGCGTGCCGACCATCGCGTGGCAATTGGCGGAGGCCGCCCGCGCCGCCGGGCGCCCGCTGCCGAGCCTGGAGAGCGTGTCCTACGGCGGCGCCCCCGCCGCCGCCGACCTCGTGCGCAGTCTCGGAGACGCCTTCCCGCAGGTCGTGCCGGCGACGGGCTGGGGCATGACCGAGACCTCGGCCACCTTCACCCACCACCAGGGCGAGGATTACATCGCCCATCCCGGATCCTGCGGCCCGCCCCTGCCGGTCTGCGAGATCCGCATCCGCGACCTGCTCGGCCGCGACCTGCCGCCGGGGGAGGTCGGGGAACTCTGCGTGCGGGGGCCGGGCATCGTGCGCGGCTACTGGGACGACCCCGAGGCCACCGCCGAGACTTTTCGCGAGGGCTGGCTCCATACCGGCGACCTCGCCTTCGCCGACGCGGAGGGCTTCGTCACCATCGTCGACCGGATGAAGGACATGCTGATCCGGGGCGGCGAGAACATCCATTGCATCGAGGTGGAGGACGTCCTGTTCGCCCATCCCGACGTGATCGACGCCGTCGTCCTGCCGGTGCCGCACCCGACCCTCGGCGAGGAGCCCGGCGCCGTCGTGACCCTCGCGGCGGGCTCCGACGCTACGCCCGAGGCGATCCGCGCCTTCGCCGCCGGGCGGCTCGCCGCCTACAAGGTGCCCGTCCGCGTGCGGATCTGGGACGGGATGCTGCCGCGCAACCCGGCCGGCAAGATCCTCAGGTCGGCGCTGCGGCAGGTGTTCGAGGATGCCGCGCCGTCACCGCCATCGTCACCACAAACAGCGCCGTCATTGCGAACGCAGTGAAGCAATCCAGGGATGCGCCACGCTCGGAAACGGCCCGCTGCCCTGGATTGCTTCGCTTACGCTCGCAATGACGTGTGTGGTGGGTCATGCCGAGGGCCTTCAACAATGACGATCCGGCCCGTTTCCAATCCTGATGCATTGCGCCGTGCGGGCAATGGATACAGAATTCGCCAAGACGACCGCAGCCGAAGTTCAAGAGAATCGGCGCGGCGTCAGGAGGAAGCGACATGTCCAACGCCGCCGGCCGCCGATTTTTCCTGAACAGTACCGCCCTCGCCGTGATCGCCGCCCTCGCTGTCCCAGGCCCGGCACAGGCGGCGGACCCGATCAAGATCGGCGTCATCGCGGAGGCGCAGGCGGTGGTCGGCGCCTCGATCCCGCAGGCGGCGCAGCTCGCCGCCGACGAGATCAACGCCAAGGGCGGCGTCGATGGCCGGATGATCCAGGTCGTGACCTACGACGACAAGTCCTCCGCCGCCGACGCGGTGCGCGCCTTCCAGCGGGCGGTGAGCGAGGACAAGGTTCAGGTCGTCATCGCGAGCTATATCTCGGAAGTCGTGCTGGCGCTGATGCCCTGGGCGGCGCGGCTGAAGACGCCGATGATCACGCCCGGCGCCGCCTCGAACGAGATCAGCCTCGCGGTCCACAAGGACTATGCCCGCAACAAGTACACGTTCCACGGCTACCTGACCTCGGCCGCGCTGGCGCAATCGATCTGCGACGGCAGCAAGGCGGTGCTCACCGACCTGCTCAAGGCGAAGACGGCGGCGATCATGAGCGAGGACGCCGCGTGGACCCGGCCCCTCGACGTCGGCTACGAGGAATGCCTGCCGAAGATCGGGCTGAAGGTGGTGGAGCACATCCGCTTCTCGCCCGATACCGGCGACTTCACGCCGATCTACAACAAGATCGAGGCGGCCAAGCCGGATCTCATCGTCACCGGCATTTCGCATGTCGGGGTGCAGCCGACGGTGCAGTGGAAGAACCAGCAGGTGCCGCTCGCCATGACCGGCATGAACTCGCAGGCCACGGCCTCGACCTTCTGGAACGACACCAACGGCGGCACGGACGGGGTGATCTTCCAGAGCCTCGCGGTGCCCGGCGCGGCCATGACCGACAAGACCGTGCCCTTCGGCGAGGCGTTCAAGAAGCGCTTCAACGGCGCCCCGTCCTACGCGGGCTACATGGCCTACGATCAGGTCTATTACATCGCCGACGCGATCAAGCGGGCCGGATCGAGCGAGGCCGACAAGCTCGTGGACGCCCTGGAGAAGACCGATTGGACCGGCGTCGCCGGCCGCACCCAGTTCCAGGGCAAGGACGATCCCTTCACCCACTCGATCAAGTACGGCGAGGGCTACGTCACCGGCCTCCTGGCGCAGTGGCAGGGCGGCAAGCAGGTCGCCATCTGGCCCTCGAAGATCGCCAGCGGCCAGGTGATCCTGCCCGCCGCCGTGAAGGCCGCCGCGCGCTGAGCGCTAATGCGGGGCGCCGGCCGCCGGGGCGACATCCCCGACCCGGCGGCCCGCCTCGCCGAGACCGAGCTTCACCGCCTGCCGGTTGGCGAGGCCGAAGCGCAGCACCGCCTGTTCCAGATAGTCGATCGCGTCCACGAGGCCGGCGCGGGCGGTGTCGATCTCGTCTTCCTCGTCGGGCGGCGTCTCCGCGAGCTTGACGGCGGCGATGAGCACCCGGTCGCGCTCGTCCTCGATGCGCGGGTCGCGCTCCAGATGGCCGCGCACGTCGGCATCGTAGGCCTCGATCACCGCCCAGGGCAGCCTGTCCTTGGCCATCACGCCCGGAAAGCGCTGGGCATGGCGGCGGGCCGTGGTGGCGGCGCGGGCGACGAGGTCGGCAAGCATCGTGACCATTCCCGTTCCCGCGCACCTGACTCACCCCGCAAGTGGCAGCGCCGCCGGCTCTTGGCAACCGCCCGTCACGGCTCGCGGGTGAAGGCGAGGCCGGGCACGGGCGTCGTCCCGGTGATCTGGATGACCGCCTCGCCCGCGTCGAGGCGGACGCGCACGCTCTTGCGCAGGCCGGGACAGTCCTTCGCCCCGGTGAAGGCCTCGGGGCGGCGATAGGCCCCGCCCTGGATGACGTCGATCCAGCCCTCCGCCGGCAGCGTCACCCGATAGAGGCCCGCCTCGGGCACGCTCACCCGCGTGACGCCCGCGAGCGCGCTGCCGGGCTCGCGCAGCGCCCGCTCCGGCGGCATGGGCAGGGCCGCCTGCGCCAGCGGCGTCATCGCGAGCCGGCGGAACGTGGGCGGCGCGGTCGTGTCCCCGGCCTCCGGCGCGGCGAGCAGCGCCCGCTCGGCGTCGAGGGACCATGCGAAGCCGCCGCAGCCGGTCCCGGCGGCATGGGCCGCGCCCGTGGCGAGGAGCCCGGCGAGGGCGGCGGCGGTGACGAGCTTCATCGGGCGATCCTCGCGGCGGCGATCCGGCCAGCGTTATATCCGAGCGGATAGTTCGGCAAGGCGGGGCTCAGTCGCCCCTGGCGAGATAGCCCATGCGGGGCGGGAACGGGCAGCGGAGGGTCCAGTGCAGCCCGTCCGGCGCGAAGGCGAGATTCGTCCGCCCGGCGAGGTCGTGGCCGACCATCTGGCTCAGCACCTCCGCGCCGAAGCCGCGCCGGGCCGGGGTGGCGAGCCCTCCGAGCCCGGTCTCCGTCCAGGCGAGGGTGAAGAGCGGATCGGGATCGCCCGGCTCCACGTGCCAGGACACGGCGATCCGCCCCGCCTGCATCGCCGCGCCGTGCTCCACCGCGTTCACGGCGAGTTCGTGGATCGCCAGCCCCAGGACCTGCGCCGCCCGCGCCCGCAGGCGGATCGTGGGCCCGCTCAGGTGCAGGCGGTCGCCCTCCTGCACCGTGTAGGTCAGCAATTCCTCGGCGATGACCGCGTGCAGGTCGACGTCGCCGGTATGGTCGATGGCGACATGCATCCGCACGATGGAATCGAGCCGGTCGCGCAGGTGCGCGGCGTATTCCGCGGCCTCCTCCCGCGCCTCGGCGGAGCGCTGGATCACCTCGCGCAGCAGGCCGAGGGTCGAGCGCAGGCGCTGGCGCAGGTCGGCGGGGGTGTCCCGCCGGTCGAAGAGGCGGCGCAGGCGCGCGTTGTCGGCCTCGAGTTCCGCGTTGCGCGCGAGCAGGGCGGCGATCGACGTGTCGGGGTCCATCCGAGCCTCGCGTGTACCGGGGCATCCCGCTGCGTCAACCGGCCGGTTCCGCGAAGCGATCCTCGCCGTCAGCGCACCAAACGGTCGGCGGCGGCACGCGCCTGCCGCCAGCCGTCGAGGAGATCCAGGGAAGGCCCCTCCACCGCCACCGTTGCGGTCCGGCCGGAGACCAGCATCCGGCGGTCGGCTTCCCCATCGAGGCGGATCCGCACGGGGATGCGCTGGGCGAGGCGGACCCAGGCGAAGGTCGGATTCACGTTGGCCAGAAGGCTCGCCCCGGCGCTGCGCTCCCGGTCCTCGATGCCCCCCGCGATGCTCTCGACATGGCCGGTGAGCAGCGTGCTCTCGCCCATCAGGCGGATGCGGGCGCGGTCGCCGACATGGATGCGCGGCAGCTTCGTCTCCTCGAAATAGCCCTCGACCCGCAGCGTGTCGCGGTCCACCAGGGCCATCACGCCCTTGCCGGTGTTCACGTAGTGGCCCGGCCGCAGCTCCATGTTGGTGATGCGCCCGTTGACCGAGGCCCGCACCTCGGAGCGGGCGAGGTTGAGCTTGGCGACGTCCCGGTCGGCCACGGCCTGATCGTAGGCGGCCTTGGCGGCGAGGGCGGTGGCCCGCGCCAGCTCGACCTTCTGCTGCGAGACGGCGGCGTCGCTCAGGCGGCTGTAGCGCCGGTCATCGGCGGCGGCCTGCTCGGCGCTCGCCCGCTTGCCCTCCACCATCGCCTCAGCCTGCCGCAGGGCCAGGGTGAAGCGCTCGGGGTCGATCCGGAACAGCACGTCGCCGCGCGTCACCTCCTGATTGTCCTCGACCAGCACCTGCGTGACGAGGCCCGAGACGTCGGGGGCGATCTCGACCACGTCGGCGCGCACCCGCCCGTCCCGGGTCCAGGGGGCGTCCATGTAATAGTCCCAGAGGGAGAGGGCGACGACGAGGGCGGCGGCGACCGCTCCGAGGGTGACGGCGAGCCGGAGGGCGAGGGCGAGGAACCGTGTCATGACAGGGGCCGGGGCTCAGGAGGCGAGGGGCTGCGCGAGGCGCACGACGCAGCCGAGCAGGAGGACGAAGAGGGCGAGGTCGAAGAGCGGCCGGTGCCAGACGAGGCGGTAGAGGCCGCAGCGGGCGAGCACCCGGCGCAGGACCGCGCTGAGGAGGAAGGCGATCAGCATCCAGGCCGCGAGGCTCGGGACGTAGACGCCGTAGAGGTCGAGTTCGCCGGTCATGCCGCGAGTGCCGTGGGGAGGGGCGCCGGGCGGCGCGGGCGATAGGGGGCGGCCTCGGGGAACAGGCCGCGCCGGAGGCCGACGAGGCCGAGCAGCGCCGCCCGGTGGCCGGGATGCTCCGGGGCGGTGGCGGTGGCGGCGAGGGCGTGGTCGAGGATGGCCAGCAGGTCGGCCGGCGGGCGCGCCGCCTCGCCCGCGAAGTCGCGGGCCATCGCCGCGAGCAGATCTTCGACCGCATGCCGCGCCTCCGGCGCGAGGTCCCGCCGGCCCCGGCGCAGCTCGACCACGTTGATCCCGACGCGCACCTCGCCGATCAGGTCGGCGGTCCCGGCGGCCTCCTCCGGCGGCAGGGCGGCGAGGCGGGGGGCGAGCAGCCCGACCCGGTCGAGCATGATCGCCGCGAGGGCGAGCCCGCTCTCAGCCCCGTGGCGCCCGGCGGCGCGGGCGAGGCTCGCCCGGTTGATCGCCCGCAGGCGCCGCGCCGCCCAGCCGGCACCGAAGGAGCGCACGAGGCGCGTGACCACCACGGCCACCCACATCCCACCGACGACGGCGATGGCGGAATTGGCGAAGGCCGCGAAATCCCCGGTGTAGCTGCTCTGCAGGGCGATGAGGGCCGAGCCGTTCACGGCGGCGCCCATGGCGAGCGACGCGGTCCGGGGCTGTGTCATGCAGAGGCCGCACAGGATGAGGGCCGGGGCGAGGGCCAGCGCCAGCATCTCGAAGCTCGTGGCCTGGGGCAGCACCCCGAACAGGTAGACGCCGGAGACCACGGCGCCGAGGATCGCCGAATGGGCGAAGGTGAGGATCGACGGCGCGGGATCGTCCTGCGCGGCGAAGAAGCAGCAGCCGACCGAGGCCATCATCGGCGCGCCCGCGCCGTCCGGCCAGCCGGTGGCGATCCAGAGGGCGCAGGTGAGCAGGATCACGAGGAAAACCGTCACCGCCGAGAGCAGGGCGACGCCGTGGTCGCGGTGGCGGATGCGGCGGGCCTGCGCCGTGTAGCGGAAGGCGGGCGCCCCCTTCACGGGCACGCCCTCCACGACGTGCCGCCGCAGGGCCTGGATGTCCTGGCGCAGGTCGATGAAGTCGCGCATCCGCGCCACGAGGCTCGCGAGGACGAGGTCGCTCCATGGCGAGCCCGCGCGCAGGGATGGATCCACCGCGTCCGCCTCCCGCCGCAGCCGGCCGGCCTCGGCCGGGTCGGCGCTGCCGGAGGCGATCCAGGTGGAGAGGGACGCGAGGAGCGCCCTCGCCCGCGCCGGCAGCGCGCCCTCCCGCGTCAGGGCGTCCGCCCGGTCGCCGAGGGCCGAGACGATGGGCAGGACCATCAGCATGTGCTGGCGCAGGGTCGCCATGGAGGCGGAGGCCGCCTCCGTGCCTGTCCCGTCGTAGCGGAGCGGCGTCGCCAGGGCGTCGAGGGCGATGGCGCCGGAGGCGAGGCGCAGGCGCGCGGCGGGGTCGTCCCCCTCGCCCCGGACGATCCCCGCCGTCCAGGCGCGGGCCTGCCCGAGCCACTGGTCCAGGCGCTCGGCGATCAGCGGGGCGACGGAGCGCGGCAGCACCACGGTGTTCACGAGGCTGGCGCAGAGGATCCCGAGCAGGATCTCCTCCGCGCGGGCGACCCCCGTGTCGAACATCGTGCCGGGCTCGGCGACGGCCGGAAAGCCGATCAGCGCGGCCGTGTAGCCGCCGAGCATCAAGAGGTAGCCGCGCGGCGTGCGGTCGAGCAGGGAGAGGTACAGGCACAGGGCGACCCAGATCGCGATGGCGAGGGTCAGCCATTCCGGCGAATTCGCGAGGTTCGGCACGAGGATCACGCTCACCACGGCCCCGAGCAGGGTGCCGAGCACCCGGTAGAGCGCCTTCGCGCGCGTCGCCCCGGCGAGCATCTGGCTCGTGATGTAGACGGTGCCGAGCGCCCAATGGGGGCGCGGCAGGTCGATCCACATGGCGAGGTACAGCGCCAGGATCGCGGCGGCGAAGGTCTTGAGGGCGAAGGCCCAGTCGCGCCAGCCGGGAAGGGTCACGGGGTCGCCTCCCCCGTGTAGCGCTGCAGGGCCGCGAAGACCCGCAGGCTGGCCTCGATGTCGGAGCTCTCGACCTCCCCGAAGATCGCCGCGCGGAGGTCTTCTAGATCGGCCTCCATCCGCGCGACGACCGCCCGGCCCTCCGCCGTCAGGCTGAGCACCTTGGCGCGGCGGTCGGTCGGGTCTTCCTTGCGGAGCACCAGACCGGCCGCGCAGAGCTGGTCGAGGAGGCGCACCAGGGACGCGCCCTCGATTCCCACCGCGTCGGCGAGGGCGTTCTGCCGGGGCTCGCCCCCGTGGCGGCCGATCAGGAGCAGGGGCAGGCCGGTCGCGTCCGAGAGGCCGTAACGCTCCGTGACGACGTTGGCCGCGCGGCGATATTGCCGCCCGGCCAGCAGGAGCGTGTGGGTGTAGGCGCGCCGCAGCCGGGCGACGTCATGGCTCATCGGACCGGCTCCTTCGCCGACGCTTCGTGAGCCAATAGTTAGCAAGCTAGCTGTAAGTCTGCAAGCTATGTCGCGCGGGAGAGCAGCCCCCGGCCGGCGAGGTTGCGCATCAGGGCGCCGATACCCTCGGTCCAGGGGGCGGCGTCCTTCGAGGTGGTCACGCGGTTCACGAGCTTACCGAGACGCGGGCTCGCGATCGTCACCCGGTCCCCGACCTTGTGCGTGAAGCCCCGGCCGGGCTCGTCGCGGTCCTGGATCGGGGCGAACAGGGTGCCCAGGAACAGCACAAACCCGTCCGGGTACTGGTGCTCGCTGAGGGATTGGCGGACGAGATCGAGGGGATCGCGGCTGATCTGGCTCATCGCGCTGGCGCCCGTGAGGCGGTAGCCGTCCTCGCCCTCCACCACCAGTTCGAGTTCGGCGTGGCGCACGTCGTCCATGGTGAAGCGGTCATCGAACAGCCGCACCAGCGGGCCGAGGGAGCAGGAGGCGTTGTTGTCCTTGGCCTTGCCGAGGAGCAGGGCCGAGCGGCCCTCGAAATCGCGCAGGTTGACGTCGTTGCCGAGGCTCGCCCCGACCGACGTGCCGTCCGGGGCGACGAGCAGCACGATCTCCGGCTCGGGGTTGTTCCACGTCGAATCCGAGCGGATGCCGATCTCGGCGCCCCAGCCCAGGGTCGAGAGGACGGGGGACTTGGTGAAGATCTCCGCATCCGGCCCGATGGCGACTTCGAGATACTGCGACCACAGGCCGTCCGCCATCAGGGCGCGCTTGAGGGCGGCGGCGTCCTCCGTGCCGGGCACGACGGCGCGCAGGCTTCCCCCGATCTGCACTTCGAGGCGGGTGCGGATGGCGGCGGCGGCGGCCGGGTCGCCGTCCGCGCGCTCCTCGATGACCCGCTCCAGGGCCGAGACCGCGAAGGTGACGCCGGAGGCCTTCACGCATTGCAGGTCGATGGGGCTGAGCAGGGCGAGGCCGTCCGGCCCGTCGAGGGGGCGCCCGCCCGCCCCGGTGAAATGCCGGGCCTCGACCAGCGCCGACACGGTCGGCGCGACGGCGGCCATGTCGTAGACGCGCCCGCCCTCGATCAGGATCGGGGACGGCCCCTCGGGCAGGTGCGCCCGGCCGAGGAACAGGCCCTCGCGCCAATCCGCCGGCAATGCCTCCGCCGCCGAGAATGCCATGCGCGTCGCGTCCCTGGTTCGGCGGCGCCGATGGGTCACCGCTCTCGTGATGACCCCAAGGGAGGGCCCGCGCGGGCGGGCCTGTCAAGCAGGCGCTAGCGGCCGGGCCGGGTCGTCGCCCGCCGGAGGGCGGCGGCCAGGGCGCCGTCGGGCTGGCCGGCGGGGGCGGGCGCGGGCGCCGGCCGTGCGGCCGGAGGCCGGGACCCGGCATTGGGGGCCGCGCGGTCGATCGGATCGTCGAGGCGCATCGAAAGGGCGATTCGCTTGCGCGGCACGTCCACCGACAGGACGAGGACGCGCACCACGTCCCCGGCCTTCACCACCTCGGAGGGGGCGGAGATCCGCCGCCGCGCCATGGCCGAGATGTGGACGAGCCCGTCCTGATGGACGCCGATATCCACGAAGGCCCCGAAGGCGGCGACGTTCGTCACCACGCCTTCGAGCTGCATGCCGGGCTTCAGGTCGCCGAGGGTCTCGACGCCCTCCTGGAAGGTCGCCGTCTTGAAGGCGGGGCGCGGGTCGCGGCCGGGCTTTTCCAGCTCGGCGATGATGTCGCGCACGGTCGGCACGCCGAAGCGCTCGTCCGCGAAGGCGGCGGGCGAGAGGGCCTTGAGCTTGGCGCCGTCGGCGATCAGGGCGCGGATGTCGCTCTTCGTGGCCTCCAGGATGCGCCGCACCACCGGATAGGCCTCCGGGTGGACGCCGGACCGGTCCAGCGGGTTCTCACCGCCCTGGATGCGCAGGAAGCCCGCCGAGAGTTCGAAGGTCTTCGGCCCGAGGCCCGGCACCTTCTTCAGCGCCACGCGGCTGCGGAACGGGCCGTTCCCGTCGCGATAGGCCACGATGTTGGCGGCGAGCGACGCGCCGAGCCCCGAGACCTGCGCCAGCAGGGCGGGCGAGGCGGTGTTCACGTCGACGCCCACCGCGTTCACCGCATCCTCGACCACCGCCGAGAGGGAGCGCGAGAGCTTCGCCTCGGTCACGTCGTGCTGGTACTGGCCGACGCCGATGGATTTCGGGTCGATCTTCACGAGTTCGGCCAGCGGATCCTGCAGCCGCCGGGCGATGGACACCGCGCCGCGATGGGACACGTCGAGATCGGGCAGTTCCCGGCTCGCGATCTCGGAGGCCGAGTAGACCGAGGCGCCGGCCTCCGAGACCATGACCTTGGTCATCCTGAGGTCGGGGTTGGCGGCCAGCACCTCGGCGGCGAGCTTGTCGGTCTCCCGCGAGGCGGTGCCGTTGCCGATGGCGACGAGGTCCACCTTGTGGGTGCGGCAGAGCCGGCCGAGGGTTTCGACCGTCTCGCGCCAGCGGCGCTGCGGCTCGTGCGGATAGGTGGTCTCCACGGCCACGACCTTGCCGGTGGCGTCCACCACCGCGACCTTCACGCCGTTGCGGTAGCCGGGATCGAGCCCGATCGTCGCGCGCCCCCCCGCCGGGGCGGCCAGCAGCAGGTCCTTCAGGTTGCCCGCGAAGACCTTCATCGCCTCGGCCTCGGCCTTCTCGAACAGGCGGGTGCGCAGGTCGGTCTTGATGCCGGTGCGGATCTTGGTGCGCCACGCCCCGCGCACCGTCTCCAGCAGCCACGCATCGCCGGGGCGGCCGTGGGCGGCGACGCCGTGGCGGTGGCAGATCGCCCGCTCGAACGGGCCGGGGGTGCCGGCGGGCATGTCCTCGCCCTCGGCGGCGAGGTCGAGATCGAGGATCTCCTCCTTCTCGCCCCGGAACAGGGCGAGGATCCGGTGCGAGGGCATGCGCTCCAGCCGCTCGCTCCAATCGAAGTAATCCGCGAACTTGGCGCCCGCCGCCTCCTTGCCCTTGCGGACGCGGGAGACCGCCTGCCCGGCGCGCCAGAAATCCTCGCGCAGGCGCCCGACGAGGTCGGCATCCTCCGCGAAGCGCTCCACGAGGATGTGCCGCGCCCCCTCCAGCGCCGCCTCGGCGCCGGGCACGCCCTTGTCCGGGGCGACGTAGCGGGCGGCGAGGCCCGCCGGGCTCGGCGTCGGGTCGGCGAGCAGGGCCTCGGCCAGCGGGCCGAGACCGGCCTCGCGGGCGATCTGCGCCTTGGTCCGCCGCTTGGTCTTGTAGGGGAGGTAGATGTCCTCGAGCCGCGCCTTGGTGTCGGCGGCGGCGATGGCGGCGGCGAGCTGCGGCGTGAGCTTGCCCTGGGCGCGGATGCTCTCCAGCACGCTCGCCCGCCGATCGCGCAGCTCGCGCAGGTAGCCGAGGCGTTCCTCCAGCAGGCGCAGCTGCGAATCGTCCAGCGAGCCCGTCGCCTCCTTGCGGTAGCGGGCGATGAAGGGGACGGTCGCGCCCCCGTCGAGGAGGGCGACGGCGGCCTCGACCTGGGCCTCCCGCACGCCGAGTTCCCCGGCGATCAGCTGGTTCACCGACGTCATCTCGCCCCCTCGCCTTCCGCACCACCGTGAGGCGGGCGCTGTAGCGCCTGGCGGCGGTTCGGACCAGGGACACGGGGTTCGTCGGCTGCCCCGGTCTGGCCAATCTCTTGGGACATAGGAGGTGGCATGATCCGCATCCGCGCCACGGCAGCTCTCCTGATCGGCCTGACCGGGCTCGCCGGCTGCCACGAGACCTCCACCCGCCACCTCGACCCGATCCCGCCCCGGACGCTCTCGCTGATGGCCAAGGCCGGCATGAGCCCGGCCGACCCGATCCTGATCCGCGCCTACAAGAAGGAATCGGAGATGGAGGTGTGGAAGCGCGGGCCGGACGGCCGCTACGCGCTGCTGAAGACCTATCCGGTCTGCCGCTGGTCCGGCCAGCTCGGCCCGAAGGTGAAGGAGGGCGACCGCCAGACGGTCGAGGGGTTCTACACGATCACGCCGGGGCAGATGAACCCGAACTCGTCCTACTACCTCTCCTTCGACACCGGCTTCCCGAACGAGTTCGACCGCGCCAACGGCCGCACGGGCAGCTACCTGATGGTCCACGGCACCTGCTCGTCCATGGGCTGCTTCGCCATGACCGACCAGACCATCTCCGAGATCTACGCCCTGGCCCGGGAGGCCTTCGCGGGCGGGCAGCGGAGCTTCCAGTTCCAGGCCCTCCCGTTCCGCATGAACGCGCAGAACCTCGCCACCTTCCGCAACGACCCGAACATGCCGTTCTGGAAGAACCTGAAGGAGGGTTCGGACATCTTCGAGGTGACGGGCCAGGAGCCGCAGGTCGGCGTCTGCGGCCTGCGCTACAGCTTCGGCGGCCCGGAGATCGCGACCAACCCCTGCGCCCCCGTCATCGACCCGGCCGTGGCCGCCAAGCAGGCGGCCGACGAGCGCCGCGTGGCGGAACTCGCCGCAGGCGTGGCGGCCAAGCGCCTCGTCTACAAGGACGGCGGGCAGAACCCGGTCTTCAGCACGAACTTCGCGCCCCCCGCCGAGGAGGCCGCCCTGCCCTACAGCGCCAAGGAATACAGCCAGCGCGACCTCGGCACGGTCAGCCGTCCCGACGCCCTCGTCGGCGGCCCGCAGGAGATCGCCGCGACGGCCGGCGGACCCGTGGCGGCGCGGCGCTAGCGCACCCGCCAGGTCGGCCGCCCGATCAGGTCGGTGAGACGCTCGATCCCGTCCTCGACGATGGCATCGACCCGCCGCAGCCACCGGGGCGGCGCCCGATGGCCCGCATGGGCCATCACATCCGCGACCAGTCCCTCGACCTCCGCCTCGCTCTCCGGCGGCAGGGTCCGGCCCGCCAGCTCGTTCGGCGGGAGGCCGGGGCCGCGGGCCACGACCGCATCCCAGTTGCGCCCCCAGGCGAGGGCGGCGAGGCGTTCGTTCGCCTCCCCGTGATAGGCCTCGACGGCGGCGACTGCCTCGCGCGCCTCGCCCCGGAACGTCTCGGCATCGAGGCCCCGCGCCCAGGCGAGGTTGTCGAGGAGATGCCCGAGCCGCCGCCTCTGCCCGGCGGCGCGCCGATGCAGCCCCAGCGCGTGCAGGCGGCGGGACGCCTCCACGGCGAAGGGGCCGGACCTGCGGTTGACCCGCTCCAGCAGGTCGCCGGGCGCCAGCAGCGGGTCGAGCCGTTCCGTCAGCCCCAGTTCCGCGACGAGGCGCACCAGCAGCGGCGCGGGCGAGCGCCGGTCGCGGACGGGCACGATTCGGATCCGCTCCCCGGCGGCGCGGCGCCAGGGGTCGAGCAGGGCAAGGGGATCGTAGCGATCCGAGAAGCCCTCGCGCCGGACGAAGCCCCGGAAGGTCCGCGCCTCCGCGAGGATCTGCGTCCGCTGGGCATAGGCGCAGGCCAGCCGCTCGGCCTGCGGCGTCGCCACCAGGGCCACCTCCATGGCGAAGCCGAACCGGCCAAACAGCGCGGCGACGCGCGCGGGGCCGCCGGGATCGGGCCGCTGCACGGAAAAATCCTCGCAGGCGACGATCACCGTGTCGGCGTCGGTCTCGGCCAGGATCGTGGCGAGGCGGGCGAGACGGTGCTGGCTCACGTCGGCCGAGGCGTGCAGGACGGGCGGCGCGAGCTTCGGGGCGCACAGCCCGACCTCGCCGAGGTTCGGCCTCAGTCGCGTCAGCACCTCCTGGAACGAGGTCGCGCCGGTTCGCGGCAGGCCGAGGGTGACAATCGCGCGGCGCATCGGGCCAACTCCTGTGTGGGCATATTTCCCACTCGGCTCGGACACGACAACACGCCGCCCGAGCCCTCAAGCTTGCCCTCCGGTATAAGTGGGAATTTTGCCCACGCAAAGCCCGCCGGGACGCCGGGCGTGCGCCCCGGCACTCAACCCTGGGCGACCCTGCGGCGGCGGTCGCCCGCGCCGAAAAGCTTGTTGCGGAGCGTGCCCGGCGCGTAGGCGGTCTTGTAGAGGCCGCGATCCTGCAATTCGGGGATCACGATGTCGATGAAGTCCGAAAAGCTTTCCGGCACGACGATGCGACTCAGATTGAACCCGTCGACCTCGCCTTCCTCGACCCAGGATTGCAGTTCGTCGGCGATGGACACGGCATCGCCGGTCAGCACCGCGTAGCGCCCGCCGAGCCCGAGTTCGCCGAGGAGATCGCGCTTGGTCAGGCCGCGCTGGGCGGCGGCGGCGGTGGCCGACTGGATCGCGTTGCCCGGCGCGTAGGGGATCGGCTCGTCGAGGCCGTAGCGGGCGAAGTCGATGCCGGTGGAGGCGGAGAAATGCGCGAGCCCCGCCTCTGAACTGGCGTAGCGGCGATACTCGTCGCGCTTGTCCTCCGCCTCGGCGCGGGTGCGGCCGGGAATGGCGGCGAGGCCGAGGAAGACCTTCACGTCCTGCGGGTCGCGCCCGGCGGCGGCGGCCTCGGCGCGGATGGCGCGGACGGAGTCGCGGGCCGTCGCCTTGTCGCGGGCGGAGATGAACACGCATTCCGCGTGGCGCCCGGCGAAGGCCCGGCCCCGGCCGGAGGCCCCCGCCTGGTAGAGGACGGGCGTGCGCTGGGGCGAGGGCTCGCAGAGATGGGTGCCCTCCACCGACAGGAACTCCCCGCGATGGGCGATCTTGCGGATCCGCGCCGGATCGCTGAACACCCGCGCCTCCCGGTCCCGGCGCACGGCGGCATCGTCCCAGCTCTCTTCCCAGAGCTTGCCGAGCACGTCCAGGTATTCGTCCGCGTAGTCGTAGCGGCGGTCATGGGGCGGCAGCACCTCGCCCCGGCCGCGATGGGCGCTGTCGAGATAGCCGGTGACGACGTTCCAGCCGATCCGCCCGTTGGTCAGGTGGTCGAGGGTCGAGATCCGCCGGGCGAAGGTGTAGGGCGCCTCGGCGAAGACGTTCACGGTGACGCCGAAGCCGAGATGCTCCGTCACCGCCGCCATGGCCGGGACGATGAGGGTCGGGTCGTTGACGGGAAGCTGCACCGCCTCCCGCGCGGTGACGTCGATGCCGCCCCCGTAGATGTCGTAGACGCCGATGATGTCGGCGAGGAACAGCCCGTCGAACAAGCCGCGCTCCAGGAGCTTCGCCTGATCGGTCCAGTAGGCGAGGGTGTTGTACTCGGGCGAGCGGTCGCGCGGATGGGTCCACAGACCGTGGTTGATGTGGCCGACGCAGTTCATGTTGAACGCGTTGAGCCGGATCTGCTTGGCGGGGGGCTTCATCGCGCGCGCAGCCTCCGCACCGCGCTGTCGCCCGCGAACTGCACGAGGCAGACCAGGGCGATCAGGATCGCGATCACCACCGTCATCACGGTGGTGTCGAAGCGCTGGTAGCCGTAGCGGATCGCGACGTCGCCGAGCCCCCCGGCCCCCACCGCCCCGGCCACCGCCGAGGCGCCGATCATCGAGACGAGGGTGATGGTGAGGCCGCCGACGATCCCCGGCAGGGCTTCTGGCAGCAGCACGTGGAGCAGGATGTGGCGGCGGCGGCAGCCGATGGATTGCGCCGCCTCGATCAGCCCCGGATCGACCTCCCGCAAGGACACCTCCGCGATCCGCGCGAAGAACGGCGTGGCGCTCACCGCCAGCGGCACGATGGCCGCCCAGACGCCGATGGTGGTGCCGACCACGAGCCGGGTGAAGGGGATGAGCGCCACGAGCAGCACGATGAAGGGCACGGCTCGGAAGCCGTTCACCACGATGCCGACCACGCGGTTCGCGCGCGGCGCCGGAAAGATGCCGCCCGCCCCGGAGGTGACGAGGAACAGCGCCAGGGGGATGCCCACCGCCACCGCGACCGAGGCCGACACGCCGACCATGAACAGCGTGTCGAACGCCGCCTGCGAGAGGCGGTCAATCATCTGCGGCGACATAGCCGATCCCCTCGACGTTCAGCCCGATGGCCCGCAGCTGGGCCTCCGCTTCCGGCCATTCGGCGGCGACGAGCATCCGCCCGACCGCGTGGCCCTGGATGCGCTCGATCTCCGCCTGGAGCAGCCGCACCGACCCGCCCGCCGCCGCGGCGAGGGCCGACAGGTCCGGCGCCTCCCGCCCGGCGAAGGCGATCCGCAGCAGCGCCCGCGCACCGGGCACGGGATGCGGCGAGACCCGCCCCGCCAGATCCTCCGGCAGGGCGTGGGTGAGCGGCGCGAGCAGCGCCCGCGTGGCCGGGTGCTCGGGCGCGCCGAAGACCCGCCAGACCGGCCCGGTCTCGGCGACCCGCCCGGCTTCCAACACCACGACCTCGGAGCAGATCTCGCGGATCACGCTCATCTCATGGGTGATGAGGATGATGGTGAGCCCGAGCCGCCGGTTGATGTCCCGCAGCAGGCCGAGGATCGACAGGGTGGTCTCGGGGTCCAGCGCCGAGGTCGCCTCGTCGCAGAGCAGGATCTCCGGGTCGCTGACCAGGGCGCGGGCGATGCCGACCCGCTGCTTCTGCCCGCCCGACAGGCGCGACGGGTAGGAATCGGCCTTCCCCTCCAGCCCGACGAGGCGCAGCGCCTCCTCCACCCGCCGGGCGGTCTCGGCCCGGTCCACCCCGGCGACCCGCAGGGGCAGCGCCACGTTCTGCCGGACGGTCTTGGCCGAGAGCAGGTTGAAGTGCTGGAAGATCATGCCGATGCGGCGGCGCAGGGCCACGAGCCCCTCCGTGCCGAGCCCGGCGATGGGCTCGCCGTCGATCAGCACCCGGCCGGAGGTCGGCTCCTCCAGCCGGTTCACCGTGCGCAGCAGGCTCGACTTCCCCGCCCCCGAGCGGCCGATGATGCCGACGATCGCGCCCGCCGGGATGGCGAGGGAGATGTCCTCTAAAGCGCGGACCTCGCCCCCGGCGGATCGGTAGGTCTTGGAGACGCCCTCGAACCGCACGGTTCCGCCCGTCCGGGGCGCGGCGGGCGCCGGGGCGGCCGAGACGGGGCGCGAGGCGGCGGCGCCGCCCGCCCAGGCCTCCGCGTCGTGGAGGCCGACGAAAGCCAAGCCGTCCATCGTCACTTCTGCCACGCCAGTACGTACAGCTTGTCGCTGCCGGCGAAGGACTTGTGGATCTGCTGCTTCACGGCCTCCGAGTTCTGGAACAGCGCCACGAATTTCCTGACGACCGGATCGTCCTTGCGCGCGGCTTTGGTGACGAAGCTCACCGTGAAGAGCTTGTCCTCGATGCCGGAATAGAGGAGCGCGCTCGTCGGGTCGAAGGTCCCGGCGGCGATGATGAAGTGCGGGTAGCCCTGCGCGAGGTCGACATCGCCGGTGATCCGCACGAGCTGCGGCCCCTCGACCTCGGTGAATCTCAGCTTCTTCGGATTCTCGGTGATGTCGTCGACCGTGCCGAGGAAGCCGACGCCGTCCTTGAGTTTGATGAGCCCGGCCTTCTGCAGGAGCAGCAGGCCGCGCCCCTGGTTCACCGGATCGTTGGCGATGGCGACCGTCCCGCCGACGGGGATCTGGTCGAAGCTCTTATGCTTCAGGGAATACAGGCCGACATTCTGCAGGATGCCGAGGCCGACGATGTCGAACGCATAGCCCTTCTGCTTGGAGGCGTTCTCCATGAAGGGCCGGTGCTGGAAGAAGTTCAGGTCGATGTCGCCGGCATCCAACGCGACGTTGGGCGTGGTCCAGTCGCTGAATTCCACGACCTTGACGTCGATGCCCTGCGCCTTGGCCTCCGGGATCAAGGCGTTGACGGCGTCGCTGTAGGCGCCCGGCACGGTGCCGACCTTCAGGGTCTCGGCCTGGGCCAACGTCGCGCCGAGGGTGAGGAGGGCGGCGGCGAACATTCTCGGAAGGCGCATCGGTGGGAAGCTCTGGCAGGCTGTTGTCGTCGGCGAGTGTGTAGATCGCCGGGCCGCCGCCCGACATTCCAAAGATCTTCGCCCGCGAGGACGAATGATCTCTGCGGGCCCGGAAAAAGAGGAGCCTGTCGCGACAGGTCGAGGCGCATGAAACGCGATGTGGGACGAGGTGAGAAAACCGCGCATCGTTTTCGGCGCGTCGTGCGTTCCCGCAAGCAGAGCATCAGCTCACGGGGGGATGAAACGACAACGAGGAGGCCAATATGCTGCGCGGTGGATTGCTTTGGTTGTTGGGGATACCGCTGCCGATCATCCTGCTTCTGTGGTTCTTCGGCGTGTTCCACTAAGCATCGACAGACAGCGGGCGCCTTCCATGGCCAGTACGGTCGGTCCTGGAACGGTGCCCGTCCGGCAAGGTGTCCATGCCGTTACTTGCGCCCTTGCCCCTTGAGGCGAAGGCTGCTCTGAGGATACGGTATACATTACGCCTGTTCCAGAGAGAGAATCCGATGGCGCGTTTGACCGTCAACGGCGTCGTCCGCGAGGTCGATGCCGAGCCCGACACGCCGCTCCTCTGGGTGATCCGCGAGCAGATCGGGTTGACCGGCACCAAGTATGGCTGCGGCATCGCCCAGTGCGGCGCCTGCACTGTGCATATCGACGGGGCGGCGGTGCGCTCCTGCTCGATGCCGCTCTCGGCAGTGGAGCCGGGGCAGAAGATCGTGACGATCGAGGGGCTGGCGCCGGGCGCCGCCCATCCGGTGCAGCAGGCCTGGGCCGAGCTCGACGTGCCGCAATGCGGCTTCTGCCAGCCCGGCATGATCATGGCCTCGGCGGCCCTGCTGGCGCAGACGCCGCACCCGAGCGAGGAGCAGATCCGCCAGGAGATCACCAACATCTGCCGCTGCGGCACCTACAACCGCGTGTTGGCGGGCATCAAGCTCGCCGCAGAGCGCGGCCAGTCCGGTTGAGGGGTTTCCGCATGAGCGTCGATCAGAAGGCCCCCCGCCCCTCCCGCCGCGCGATGCTGGCCGGTGCCGGCCTGTTCACCCTCGGCTTCCACATTCCGTTCAAGGCCACGGCCGCGACCCTCGACGGGGCGCCCCAGGCCCCGGAGGTGAACGCCTGGGTCGTGGTGAAGCCCGACGAGACCGTGGTGATCCGCATCGCCCGCTCGGAGATGGGCCAGGGCACCCTCACCGGCCTCGCCCAACTCGTCGCGGAGGAACTCGGCTGCGATTGGGCCCGCGTCACCACCGAATATCCGAGCCCGGGCCAGAACCTCGCCCGCAAGCGCGTCTGGGGCGATTACTCCACCGGCGGCAGCCGGGGCGTGCGCGATTCCCATGAATACGTCCGCAAGGGCGGTGCCGCCGCCCGGATGATGCTCGTCGCCGCCGCCGCGAAGGGCTGGGGCGTGCCCGAGGCCGAGTGCCGGGTGGAGCGCGGGGTGATCACCCACGGCCCGTCCGGCCGCAGCACCACCTTCGGCGCGGTCAGCGCCGAGGCGGCGAAGATCGCCCCGCCCCAGGACGTGGCGCTCAAGGACCCGAAGGACTGGACCATCGCCGGCAAGCCGCTGAAGCGGCTCGACACCCTGCCCAAGCTCGACGGCAGCCAGGTCTACGGCCTCGACCTGAAGCTCCCCGGCCTCCTCAACGCCGCGATCCGCGATTGCCCCGTCACCGGCGGCACCGTGAAGAGCTTCGATGCGGCAGCGGTGTCGGCCATGCCCGGCGTGAAGCGGGTGATCCCGGTCGGCGACAGCGCCGTCGCCGTGGTGGCCGACACGTTCTGGCGGGCCAAGACCGCCCTCGACGCCCTGGCGATCGTCTGGGACGAGGGGCCGAACGCGGCGGTGTCCAGCGAGACCATCGCGGCGACCCTCCGCGAAGGGCTCGACGCCGATCAGGCCTTCGTCGGCAACAAGGCCGGCGACGTGGCAGGCGCGCTGAAGGGCGCCGCCAAGGTGGTGGAGGCCGTCTACGGCGTGCCGTTCCAGAACCACGCCACGATGGAGCCGATGAACGCCACCGCGCTGTGGACACCGGAGCGCTGCGAGGTCTGGACGCCGACGCAGAACGGCGAGGCGGCGCTGGCTGCCACCGCCGACGCCGCCGGCCTGCCGGCCACGTCCTGCGAGGTCTACAAGATCCATCTCGGCGGCGGCTTCGGCCGGCGCGGCGCCACGCACGATTGGGTGCGTCAGGCCGTGCTGATCGCCAAGGAGATGCCGGGCACGCCGGTCAAGCTGATCTGGACCCGCGAGGAGGACATGACGCATGGCCGGTACCACCCGGTCACGCAGTGCCGGATGCGCGCCGCCCTCGACGCGGACGGCACCCTGACCGGGCTGCACATGCGCATCTCCGGCCAGTCGATCCTCGCCGCCATCGCCCCCCAGCGCATGGTGGAGGGCCGCGATCCCGTCACCTTCCAGGGGCTCAACCCCGGCGGGCCGGAGGCGGCGATCGGCTACACGATCCCGAACCTCCTGATCGACCACGCCATGCGCAACCCGCACATCCTGCCGGGTTTCTGGCGGGGCGTGAACCTGAACCCGAACGCCATCTACCTCGAATGCTTCATGGACGAGCTGGCCCATGCCACCGGCCAGGATCCCCTCGCCTTCCGTCTGAAATTGATGGACAAGCACCCGAAGCACCGGGCCGTGCTGCAGGCGGTGGCCGAGCGGATCGGCTGGGACAGCAAGCCGCCGGAGGGCGTCTTCCGCGGCATTTGCCAGACGATGGGGTTCGGCAGCTACGTGGCGGGCGCGGCCGAGGTCTCGGTCTCCGACCAGGGCGAGGTGAAGATCCACCGCATCGTGGCGGCCACCGATCCCGGCCATGCGGTCAACCCGCAGCAGATCGATGCGCAGGTGGCGGGCTCCTTCGTCTACGGCCTGTCGGCGGCCCTCTACGGTGCCTGCACCGTGAAGGACGGGCGGATCGAGCAGACGAACTTCGACAGCTATCCCGTCATGAAGATGGACGCGATGCCGGCGGTCGAGGCGATCCTGATGCCCTCCGGCGGGTTCTGGGGCGGCGTCGGCGAGCCGACCATCGCCGTGGCGGCGCCGGCCGTGCTGAACGCCGTCTTCGCGGCCACGGGCAAGCGGGTGCGCCACCTTCCCCTGAGGGACACGGACCTGCGCCGGGCATGAGGACGCCGCTGCCGGGGCTCGCGCTCCTAGCCGCCCTCACCACGGGCGCGGGCGGCGCCGAGATGCGCCCGCCGCCGGGCGCCTCGTCCTGCACCGGCTGCCATGCCGAGGGTTCGGCGATGGGCGTGCTGGCGGGGCGGCCGGAAGCCGAGATCGTCGGCGCGCTCGACGCCTTCCGCGGGGGCACCCGCCCGGCGACGATCATGAACCGCATCGCCAAGGGGTTCGACGCGCAGGAATCCCAGGCCATCGCCGCCTGGTTCGCGGCGCAGGCGCCCCGATGAGGCGCGCGGCCTCCCCGGAGCCGACGCGCCGCGCGGTGATCGGCGCCGCCGCCGCGAGCGTGCTGGCGCGCCCGGCGCTCGGCGGCACGCCTCCGCGCGTCGTGGTGATCGGCGCCGGGTTCGGCGGCGCCACGGCGGCGCGCGGCCTCGCCGCCGGGGGCGTCGACGTCACCCTGGTCGAGGCGTCCGAACGCTACATCGCCTGCACCGGCAGCAACGCGGTCGTCGTGGGCCTGCGCGGGATCGACGCCCAGACCTTCGGCTACGACGCCCTCGGCCGGGCCGGTCTGCGATTCGTCCGCGCCACCGCCACCGGAATCGATGCCACCGCCCGCCGGGTGAGCCTCGGCGACGGGACGGCGCTGCCCTACGACCGCCTGATCCTCTCCCCGGGCATCGACCTGCGCTTCGACGCCATCCCCGGCTACGACGCGAAGGCCGCCGAGGCGATGCCCCATGCCTGGAAGGCCGGGGAGCAGACTTTGCGCCTCGCCCGCCAGCTCGACGCCATGCCGGAGGGCGGCACGGTGGTGCTCTCGGCGCCCGCCAACCCCTATCGCTGCCCGCCCGGCCCCTACGAGCGCGCGAGCCTGATCGCCCACTTCCTCAAGACGCGGAAGCCCCGGGCGAAGCTCGTCCTGCTCGACGCCAAGGACACGTTCTCGAAGCAGAAGCTGTTCGAGGCGGCCTGGGCCAGGCTCTACCCGGACGTGATCGAGTACGTGCCCCTCGCCGCGGGCGGCGCGGTGACGGAGGTCGATCCGGCGGGGATGGTCGTGCGCACCGACTTCGCCGAGTACAAGGCGGATGTGGCCTGCATCATCCCGCCCCAGCGGGCCGGGCGCATCGCGGCGCAGGCCGGCTGCGCCGACCGCAGCGGCTGGTGCCCGATCGACCCCGTGACCTTCGAATCGCGCCTCGTGCCGGGCATCCACGTGATCGGCGACGCCGCCATCGCCGGGGCGATGCCGAAATCCGCCTTCTCCGCCAACTCGCAGGGCAAGGTCTGCGCCCAGGCGGTGATCGACCTGCTGGCCGGGCGGGAGCCCGAGAGCCCGAAGCTCATCAACACCTGCTGGAGCCTCGTCGCCCCGGGCCACGGCATCTCCATCGCGGGTGTCTTCCACCCGGCCGACGGCCTCCTCGCCGACGTGCCGGGCGCCGGCGGCATCAGCCCCCTCGACGCGCCGGAGGACGTCCAGGCGCGGGAGGCGGCCTATGGCGAGAGCTGGTACCAGACGATCACCCGGGACGTGTTCGGGTGAGGCGGCGCGAGCGGGCCGCGCGCCTCCTCGCGGCGCTGCTGGGGCTCGCTGCCGCGCCGACGCGGGCCGGGGACGGCATGGTGCCCTACACCGTCGTCGGCGACGCGATCCCCGCATCCCTGACCGGCGCGCCGGGCGATCCCGTCCGGGGGCGGGCCATCGTCGCCGACCGGACCCGGGGGCTCTGCCTGCTCTGCCATGCCGGGCCCTTCCCGGAGGAGCGCTTCCAGGGCAACCTCGCTCCCGACCTCGCGGGGGTCGGCGCGCGCCGCAGCCCGGCGCAGCTGCGCCTGCGGCTGGTGGACGGGCGGGCGTTGAACCCCGACACGATCATGCCATCCTATTACAGCCTCGCGGGGCTCACCCGCGTGGGGAAGGCGTGGCAGGGGCGCCCGATCCTCGGCGCGGGCGAGATCGAGGATATCGTCGCCTTCCTGGCGACCCTGCGCGAGGAGAGCCGATGAGCACGCGGAGCGGACGGAGCGCGATGGACCGGCGCCGGGTGCTCGCCGGGGCGGCCGGGGCCACCCTGGCGGTGGCCCTGCGCCCCGCCATTGCGGCGACGCTGCCGCGCACCGAGACCACCGAAGCCGCCATCAGGCGCTTTTTGGGCGACAACCCGATCCGGCCGGGGCGGGTGACGCTGGACCTGCCGCCGCTGGTGGAGAACGGCAACACGGTGCCGCTCGCCGTGAGCGTCGAGAGCCCGATGACCGCCGAGGACCATGTGCGCCGCATCGGCGTGTTCAACGAGAAGAACCCGCAGCCGAACGTGATGACGGTGCATCTGCGGCCGGGCGCCGGCCGGGCGCAGGTCTCGACCCGGATCCGCCTCGCCGACACGCAGCGCATCACCGCCATCGCCGAGATGAGCGACGGCACCTACTGGTCGGCGAGCGCGGACGCCATCGTGACCCTCGCCGCCTGCCTGGAGGGCTGAACCCGCATGGCCCGCGCCCTGATCAACCTGCCCAAGACCGCCAAGGCCGGCGACGTGATCGCGATCAAGACGCTGATGGCGCACCCGATGGAGACGGGGTTCCGCCCTGGCGCGGACGGCCGCATCCTGCCGCGCAACATCGTGACGGAGTTCGTCTGCCGCTTCGAGGACGAGGAGATCTTCCGGGCCGAACTCTTCCCCGCCTCGGCGGCCAACCCGTTCTTGACCTTCACCTGGGTCGCGACGAGGAGCGGCCGCTTCAGCTTCACGTGGCGCGGCGACGGGGGGTTCGATCAGACCGAGACGGCGTCGATCACCGTGGCCTGAGCCCGGCCATGCCGCGCCGCTCCGGGACGTCGCCGCCGGCCGCCCTCCTGGCCATCCTGCTCTCCGGCACCCTGGCGGGGGCGGAGCCCATCGCCCCGGCCGACCGGCGCTCTGGCTTCGACCAGATGAGCCCCGCGATCCAGGCCATGCAGCGGGACGACGAGTCCAATCC
Source organism: Methylobacterium sp. J-067 (assembly GCF_022829465.1). Classification (GTDB taxonomy): domain Bacteria; phylum Pseudomonadota; class Alphaproteobacteria; order Rhizobiales; family Beijerinckiaceae; genus Methylobacterium; species Methylobacterium litchii. The sequence goes on along the minus strand of NZ_JAKSXZ010000133.1, from coordinate 70,368 downwards.
CGGCCTGCTCGCCGTCGCGGACGGGGCCGAACTCTGGACGGCGCGTCCCCCCTCCGGCCGGCCGGCCTGTTCCGGGTGCCACGGCGAGGCCGCGTCGAGCCTGCGCGGCGTGGCGGCGCGCTACCCGGCCTGGGACGCGCGGATGGAACGGCCCATCGACCTGCAGGACCGGGTGAATGCCTGCCGCCGGGAGCACCAGGGCATCGAGCCCCTCCCCTACGAGAGCCCCGACCTGCTGGCGCTGACGGCCTTCGTCGCCACGCAGTCGCGCGGCCTGCCCATCGCCCCGCCGGACGATGACCGTTTGACACCCGCTCGGAATCGGGGCCGCGCGCTGTTTGAGGCCCGCCAGGGGCAGCTCGGCCTGTCCTGCGCGATCTGCCACGACGACCTGTGGGGCCGCCGCCTCGGCGCGGCGGTGATCCCCCAGGGCCAGCCGACCGGCTACCCGCTCTACCGCCTCGAATGGCAGGGGCTCGGCTCCCTGCAGAGGCGCCTGCGCAACTGCCTCACCGGCATGCGGGCGGAGCCCTTCGCCTACGGCGCGCCGGACTTCGTCGCCCTCGAACTCTACCTCGCGACGCGGGCCGCGCCGCTGCCGGTGGAGACGCCGGCGGTGCGGCCCTGAGTCAGGCCGCGATCTTCCTGCACTCGGCGGCGCAGGCCTTGCACGAATCGCGACGGCCGAGCCTGCGGCGATAGAGCCGCCTAGCGGTAGGCGGCGGCCTGCAGCTCGAACAGTTCGGCGTAGCGCCCACCGTTGCGGACCAGCTCCTCGTGCGTGCCCGCCTCCCGCACCCGGCCGTCCCCGAGCACGACGATCCGATCCGCGCGGCGGACGCTGGAGAAGCGATGCGAGATCAGGAGCGCGGTGCGCCCTAGGGCGAGGGCGCGGAGGCGGGCGAACACCTCGGCCTCCGCGCGGGCGTCCAGGGCGGCGGTCGGCTCGTCGAGGATCAGCACCTCGGCCTCGCGCATGTAGGCGCGGGCGATGGCGAGCTTCTGCCACTCGCCCCCGGAAAGATCGACCCCGTCCTCGAAGCGCCGCCCCAGCCGCTGGCCGTAGCCCGCCGGCAGCCGCTCCACCACGGTGTCGGCCAGGGCGCGGCCCGCCGCGTCCTCGATGCGGGGCGCGTCGTCCTGCGCCTCGATGCGCCCGACGGCGATGTTCTCCCCCGCCGTGAGATCGAAGCGGACGAAATCCTGGAAGATCACGCCGATGCGCGTGCGCAGGACGTCCGGGTCGTAGTCGCGCAGGTCCCGCCCGTCGAGCAGGATGCGCCCCTCGGTCGGGTCGTAGAGACGCGCCAGGAGCTTGACGATCGTGGTCTTGCCGCTGCCGTTCTCGCCCACCAGCGCCACGACTTCGCCGGCCCGGATCGTTAGGGAGAGGTCGCGCACCGCCCAGCGCTCCGCACCCGGATAGCGATAGCCCACCGCCTCGAACACGAAGCCGTCGCGGATCGGCGTGGGGAACGGGGCCGGCTCGGCGGGCGCGCGGACACGGGGCGCGAGGGCGAGGAACGTGAACAGGTCGTCCAGATACTGCGCCTGCCCCGAGAGCTGGGAGAGACCGAGCAGCAGCCCCTCGACGAGGCCGCGCAGCCGCAGGAAGGCGCCCGTGAGGAAGGTAAGGTCGCCGAGCGTGAGCGTGCCAGTGGCCGTGCGCAGGGCGATCACGAGGTAGGCGAGGTAGTAGGCGAGCGTGCCGAGGCTGGCGAAGAGCCCGCCCGCCACGGCCCGGCGCAGGGCGAGGCGGGTGTTCTCTTGCAGGGCGCGGTCGGCGAGGATGCCGAAGCGCGCGGAGAGGTAGCCGCTCAGGCCGAACAGCTTGATCTCCTTGGCGGTCTCCGCCCCGGCCCCGAGCTGGCGCATGTAGTCGCCCTCCCGCCGCTCCGGCGAGCGCCGGTAGGCGAGGCGATAGCCCTGCCGGTTGAAGTGAAGCTCGTTCAGGAAGGCCGGGATCAGGGCGAGGACGAGCAGGACGACGAGCCAGGGCAGGAACGCCACGACGGCCACGGCCAGGGACAGGGCGGTCAGGCCGTCCTGAAGCTGGCCGAGGAGCTGGCCCATCGGGTTCGCGCGCCACGCGACCTGACGCCGGGCGCGCTCCAGCCCGTCCTGCACCGCGGGGTCCTCGAACTGCGCGAGATCGAGGGTGGCGGCATGGGCCATCAGCCGCAGGGTGATGGCGTTGCCGGTCCTCTCGGCCAGCACGCCGTCCACGAGGGTCGTCGCCCGCCCGAGCAGGTCGGAGGCGAGGGCCAGGGCGAATTCGATCCCGATCAGCAGTTCGACGTGCCGCTGGAGCGGCGCGGTGAACCACGCTCCGGCACCCGCCGCCCCGGCGGGGTCGGCCCGCCCGGCAACGACCGTGTCGACCACGAGCTTGGCGACGTACAGCATCAGTGCCGGCACCGCCGCGCGGGCGAGCCGCAACCCGACGCTGAGAAGCGTCAGGGCGCGGCTCGTGGACCAGGCGAGCCGGAATAGGGCCGGCAGGTGCCGCAGGGGGCCGATCCGTGTCGCGGTGGCGCGGCGGAGCCGTTTGGTGGCTGACGACAGCAAATCGGATCTCGCGCCGCTAGATCGTGCGTGCCCGACCTTACCGCAGGGTGGCCGGCTCGCCCGGCTTCAGATGCGGCTCGCCCCCATCGGGACCGCCGGGGGAGACGTGGTCGTTCAGCCGCGTCAGATGCTCGAACACATGCTCGAAGGCCGCCGTGACGGCCTTCTCGAAGGATCCGTCACGCTTGTCCTGGGCAACCTTCAGGGCGTTCAGCAACTGACGGTGCGTTTCGGTGTCGCTCGACATGACACTCCTCCTGGCCGACGAGAGGTCGGCACGGGGGGCAAGCCTGCGGCCTCAGTGCAGGTTCCTGATCGCGACCCGACGAAGGCTTTCGAGGAAGTTGCGCAGCTCCGTCAGCCGCCGCCGCTCGTCCGTCACCTGCTCGTCGAGGCCGAGACGCCACGCGAGGTCGGGCCGCTCCGGCTCGCGGTGGAGCGCGTCGATCTGCCCGGCATAGCCCTCGATGTCGGCGCGGTCGCGGGCGAGCCCCGCCTCCACGAGGCCGTCCGCCTGCCGCCGCAGGGCGCCGGCCACCTCGTCCAGGCCGATCTCGGGGTGGTACTGCACGCCCCAGAACGTCCCCCGTCCGAAACGGATCTCGGCGGCCTGGACCGTCGTGAGGCCGTTCTCAGCCAGCAGCACGGCGCCGGGCGGCAGGGCCTCGACCTCGTCGGTGTGGATCGACGGCGCGTCGAAGGCGGCGGGCCGTCCGGCCAGGAGCGGATGCGCGCGGCCCGCCTCGGTCGGGGTGATCCGCCGCGCGAAGGCCGCCTCCGGCCGGCGGACGTTCGGGCGGACGCTGCCGCCCGCCGCCACGGTGGCGACCTGCAGGCCGGCGCAGGAGCCGAACGAGGGCGTGCCGGCGTCGAAAACGGCCCGCATGAAGGCGATGGCGCGCCGGGTCTCGGGCGTCTCGTCGTAGAGGTGCAGGGGCGATCCGCTGAACAGCACCGCGTCGTAATCGGCGGGCGAGGTGCCCGCCGGGAGCGCGGCATCCGCGTCGGAGGGGAAGACCCGGTCGCAGACGGCGCCGGGCGCGAGCCGGCTCAGGACGTCGAGATAGGTCTCGCCGGAGGAGCGGCCCACGCTGGCGCGGCGCTCGTCCCGCGCCTCCGGGGTTTCGCTCTCGGCGACGAGCAGGCGCGGGGTCTGACGGTCGGGGGCCACATTCTGCCTTTGCGATGGGGGTCCTCGGGCGGGCTCGGCGAGCAGGACGGAGCGCGAGGGTGCAATGCCTAGCACCAACCCCCGAAGGGCAGTGCGTATGCGTGCGGCATGCTGGCAGGCGGGAGGAGGCCTAGCCCATCGTCTCGCGCAGCAGGCCCGGCACCACGCCGGAGATCTCCCGCGCCAGGAAGCCGATGGGACCGATCGAGCCGGCCAGATGACGGCCGGCTTCGCCGTGCAGGAACACCCCCCACAGGGCGGCGGAGAGGGGTTCGAGGCCACGGGCGAGGAGCCCGACGACGAGGCCGGCGAGCACGTCGCCGGAGCCCGAGGTCGCCAGCCCGACGCCGCCGCCATCGTAGAGCCAATGGCCGCCCTGCGGGTCCACGATCGTCGTCGCGGCGCCCTTCATCACCACCACCGTCCCGAGCAGGTCGGCGGCCGCCCGCGCCGCGTCGAGGGGGTCCGCCTCGACCGCATCCCGGCTGCGGTCGAGGAGTTGCGCCATCTCACCGGCATGGGGCGTGATCACCGCCCGCTGGCCGACCGCCCTCACCGCCTCCGCATGGACGGCGAGGCCGCACAGGGCGGTGGCGTCGAGGATGAAGGCGGGAGACCCCTCCGCGCGGAGCAGCCCGGCCGTGAGCGAGGCGGAGGCGTCGTCGCCCATCATGCCGGGCCCGATCAGGACGGCTTGGCAGCCCCCCGCCATGCGCAGCAGGTCGTCGGCGGCGCGCGGGGCGTCCACGCCGCCGTCGGAGTCTTCGGGCAGGCCCACGACCATCGCCTCGGGCACCATCAGCCCCATGCCGGCGGCCGCGCTCGCGACGGTGGCGATCTTGAGCTTCCCGGCGCCCACGCGCAGGGCCGCGACGCCGGCCAGCAGGGCCGCCCCCGGAACCGAGGCCGAGCCGCCGATGACCAGGACGCTGCCGCGCGCGTCCTTGCTGCCCTCCCGGGGGACCGGGAGCGGGTGCTCCCGGAGCAGGGAGGGGGTGAGGATGCTGGGGGTCATCGGGCCGCCACGTTCGCGTCAGGCTCGGAGGTCACCGTCGCGCCGCCTTCGGTGATCGGCGCGACGAAGTTGTAGCGGTCCAGGGCGAGGTGGCCGGCGCCGTCCCCCGACGGGCGGAGGGCGTATTCGGTCACCGAGCAGTTCGCGACGTCGCCCTCGGCGTCGATGCCCAGGATCTGCGCCTCGGTCATGTCCTCGATCAGGTAGCGCAGGCACAGGACCACGACCTGATGCGCGACGATCAGCACCCGCCGCTCGGGGTAATGCAGGGACACGGTGTCGAGCGCGCTCCGCAGGCGCAGGATCACGTCGCACCAGCTCTCGCCGGATGGCGGCCGATGATAGAACTTGCCGAGGCGGCGGCGCATGGCGGCCTGCTCGGGATGCAATTGCTCGACGCCGGTGCGGGTCAGCCGGTCGAGGATGCCGAGTTCCCGCTCGCGCAGCCGCTCGTCGATGTGCGACGCGGGCGCCCCCGGCGACAGGCCGCCTGCCGCGCGGATGCGGTCGGCGGTCTGCCGCGCCCGGAGGTAGGGCGAAGCCAGCACGATCTCAGGACGGGCTCCCTTGGGCTGGTCCGCGAACCAGCGCCCCACGCTGTCGGCCTGATGCGTACCGCGCGCGCTGAGGGGCACATCGACGTCGCGCTCGGCGATGTCGATCCGGGCGAGGCTCGCGCCGTGGGCGGCCTCCGCCGCGACATTGCCGGCGCTCTCACCGTGCCGCACGATCCACAGCCGGCTCGGCCAGCGCTGGTGCATGAACTTCGCCCTTCGATTGCGTTCGGCAACGCCCTTCGGGCCCTCGGGTTCGCGGGCGGCGAGCGCGCACCGAACGAATGCCGGCCTTGCGCGTTCATGGCCATGCTTGCGCGAACCCCCGACCGTCCCCCCCACATCAGCCCCGCCGACCCCGCCAACCGGTTCGAGGCAGCGGACGTCGCCGCCGGCCTCCGGCTGGCGCGCGGCAAGGATCATCCCGTGGTGCGCAGGCTCGGGAGCGCGAGCGAGATCGGAAGCTGGAAATCGCTGCTGGCGCTGTCCGCCGGCACCCTGGCCCTGGGCCTCGCGGCGCGGGACCGCCGGCTCGCGGCGGCGGGGCGGCACATGCTGGAGGCCGGCATCCTGGCCAGCCTCGTGAAGACGAGCCTGAAGCGGACGGTGCACCGGACCCGCCCCAACGTCGTCCTGGACGAGGGCTACTACGCACGGGGATGGCCGGGGACGAATGTCGGGCCGTGGCAATCCTTCCCATCGGGCCATTCCGCCCTGAGCGCCGCCGTCGCCTGCGCGGCCGTCCGCGCCTATCCCGAGGTCGCGGGGCCCGCCTATGCCGTCGCCGCCGGGATCGTCGCGGCGCAGGTCCTGCGCGGCGCCCATTTCCCCGCCGACGTGCTGGCGGGGGCGGCCATCGGCGTCGCGGCGGAATACGCCGTCGACCGGGTGACGCACGAGCGCCGCCGGCCCCCGCGCTGAGCGCGATCAGCCGCTCAGGCCGCGCCCCTCCGGCGCAGGACGGGCTCGCGCGCGCCGTCCTCGACGGTCTGCGCGAACTGGAAGGTGCAACGGCCGGAGGCCTTGGCCGCGTAGAGCGCCTTGTCGGCCCGCGTATGAAGCGCCTCGCCGTGAACCGGCCCGGCGGCGGCGAGGGCGATACCGATGCTCACGCCGATCTGCCGTTCATGGCCGTCGAGGTCGAAGGGTGAGGAGAGCGCGGCGATCAGCCGTTGCGCCAGGGTGATGGCCCTCGCCCGGTCCGCCCCCGGCTGGATCACGACGAACTCGTCGCCGCCGAGCCGCGCCACCACGTCCTCGTCCCGCACCGCCGCGCGCAGGCGGTCGGCGACGGATTGGAGCAGGCGGTCGCCGACATGGTGGCCGAAGCTGTCGTTGATCGCCTTGAACCGGTCGAGGTCGAGGCAAAGCAGGGCGAAGCCGTCATGGCCCCGCTGCGCCCGCGCGATCTCGCCCTGCAGGCATTCGCGGAATTGCAGGCGGTTCGGCAGGCCGGTCAACGGATCGTGCCGCGCCAGGTGGGCGAGCCGCGCCTCGCGCTCGCGCAGCAGGCGCTCCGTCTTGTGCAGCCGCAATTGCGCGGTGACGATCCGGGCGAGGTTCTGCAACTGCCCGCGCTGCCGGGCCGTGAAGGTGCGCGGGACACGGTCCATCACGCACAGGCTGCCGACCTGAAGGCCGGGGGCGACCTCCAGCGGGGCGCCCGCATAGAACCGGACCCGTTCCGCCCCCACCACGAGGAGGCTGTCGCGGAAGCGCGGGTCCTGCGCCGCATCCTCGACGACGAGAACCTCGTCCGACACGACGGTGTGGGTGCAGAAGGATTCGCCGCGTTCCGTGCCCGGCAGGCCGATGCCGCAGCGGCCCTTGAACCACTGGTCGGTCTCGGTGACGAGGGACACGAGGGCGATGGGCGCCCGGAAGAGGTCTCGGGCCGTCTCGCAGATCGCGGTGAAGTGGTCCTCGGGCGCCGTGTCCAGGATGTCGAGATCGAGCAGGGCTTCGAGCCGGGCGGCTTCGCGAGGATGCACCGGTACCATCGGGAGCCCTGACTTCCGCTTCGTGACGCGCCACTCGGTAACGGCGCAGTTTCGGGAAGGGTCACCGTAGGTTCGAAGACTTACGGGGAATTAAACGTGCAAGGTAAATTGAAATTCGCTGCACAGCTCGCAAATGCGGTTTCCGCGCATACTACCGCCAAGCTTCCTCGACACTTGTGGCGGTGGTGGCATCACCTTCCCATTTAGGCGGCTCCGCTCAAGCTTATCGCCCGCCCTGCGAACGGGAGTCCCGGTGTCGCGCCGTCAGTAAAGGAGCCGGCGCCGCGTATCTGCCATTCGTTGAGGTCTTGAGCCGGGCGCATTATGCAGTGTCCATGGAACTCCAGATTTCTCCCGAACGGCCCGTGGCGCCCCTCGCCTGCACGCCGCCGCGTGCCGGAAAGGCGGCGCCGTTCCTGCCGATGAGCCGCGCCGAGATGGCCGCCCTCGGCTGGGATGCCTGCGACATCGTTCTGGTGACGGGCGACGCCTACGTGGACCATCCGAGCTTCGGCATGGCCATCATCGGCCGGCTGCTCGAATCGCAGGGGTTCCGGGTCGGCATCATCGCGCAGCCCGATTGGCAGTCGGCGGAGCCGTTCAAGGCGCTGGGCAAGCCGCGGCTGTTCTTCGGCGTGACCGGCGGCAACCTCGATTCGATGGTGAACCGCTACACCGCCGACCGCCGCCTACGCCACGACGACGCCTACACGGCCGGCGGCGAGGGCGGCCGGCGGCCCGACCGCTGCACCATCGTCTACACGCAGCGCTGCCGCGAGGCCTACAAGGACGTGCCGATCGTGCTCGGCGGCATCGAGGCGTCGCTGCGCCGGATCGCCCATTACGATTACTGGTCCGACAAGGTGCGCCGCTCGATCCTGGCGGACGCGAAGGCCGACCTGCTCCTGTACGGCAATGCCGAGCGCGCCGTGATCGAGGTGGCGAACCGCCTCGCGGCCGGCGAGGCGCCGCACGAGCTCGACTCCGTGCGGGGCGTCGCCCTGTTCCGCCGGGTGCCCGCCCACTACACCGAGCTGCCCGCCGACGACCTCGACTCCGCGGACGAGGCCGCCTCCCGCAAGCCCGGCGAGACCGTGATCCGGCTCCCCGCCTACGAGCAGGTGAAGGACGACAAGGAAGCCTATGCCCGCGCCTCGCGGGTGCTGCACCGGGAGGCCAACCCCGGCAACGCGCGCCCGCTCGTCCAGCGCCACGGCGACCGCGACCTGTGGCTGAACCCGCCGCCGATCCCGCTGAGCAGCGAGGAGATGGATTCGGTCTACGACCTGCCCTACGCCCGCGCCCCCCATCCGTCCTACGGCGATGCGAAGATCCCCGCCTGGGACATGATCAAGTTTTCGGTGACGATCATGCGCGGCTGCTTCGGCGGCTGCACCTTCTGCTCGATCACCGAGCACGAGGGCCGGGTGATCCAGAACCGCTCGGAGGGCTCGATCCTGCGCGAGATCGAGCGGATCCGCGACAAGACCCCCGGCTTCACGGGCGTCATCTCGGATGTCGGCGGGCCGACCGCGAACATGTACCGGATGGCCTGCAAGGACCCGAAGATCGAGTCCGCCTGCCGCCTCCCCTCCTGCGTGTTCCCGGACATCTGCCCGAACCTCAACACCTCGCACGACGACCTGATCCGGCTCTACCGGAAGGTCCGCGAAGTGAAGGGCGTCAAGAAGGTGATGGTCGCCTCCGGCGTGCGCTACGACCTCGCGGTCCGGAGCCCGGAATACGTCAAGGAACTCGTGACCCACCATGTCGGCGGGCGCCTGAAGATCGCGCCCGAACACACCGAGCGCGGCCCCCTCGACAAGATGATGAAGCCGGGGATCGGCACCTACGACCGGTTCAAGGCGATGTTCGACGCCGCCGCGAAGGAGGCGGGCAAGAAGTACTACCTGATTCCGTACTTCATCGCGGCGCATCCCGGCACGACCGACGAGGACATGATGCACCTCGCGCTCTGGCTGAAGAAGAACGATTACCGCGCCGACCAGGTGCAGACCTTCCTGCCCTCTCCCATGGCGACCGCCACGGCCATGTATCACACCGAGATCAACCCGCTGCGCGGCGTGCGGCGGGGCGGCAGCGAGCCGGTGGAGGCGATCAAGGGGATGCGCCAGCGGCGGCTGCACAAGGCGTTCCTGCGCTACCACGACCCCGAGAACTGGCCGCTCCTGCGCGAGGCGCTGCGCGAGATGGGCCGGGCCGACCTCATCGGCCCGAGGCCGGACCAGTTGGTGCCCTTCTCGCAGCCGCCGGGGGCCGGCGCGGGCGCGGGCATGGGCAAGCCCGGGGGCCGAGGCCGCCACGCGGGTCGCCCGGTCTTCACCACCAAGGGCGTGCCGCTGAGGAAGTGACGGCCGGGCGGCAAGCTTTGCTTTGCATGGGCCGCTCGCCATGTAGCGGCCTATGATCCGATTGATCCCCAGCCTGCCCGCCCTCTACGTCGCCGCGCGGGTCGTGTGGCCGAGCCCCTGGCCCCTCGCGGTCAAGCTCGCCGCGACCGTCCTGCTGATCGCGGCGTCCCAGTACCACCTGTGGAGCCGCCTCTCCTCGGGATCGGTCTTCGCGCCGGAATTCCCCCGCCCGGTGGTGATCCTGTTCAACGAGGCGTTCGGCGCCCTGGCGCTGGCGGCGCCGATGCTCCTCGCCCTCGATGCGGTGGCGCTGGTGGGCTGGGTCGTGCCCGGCGGCGGATGGGCCGTCCCCCTGGCCTGGCGGTACGCGGCGGTGATCGCGGCCCTGGTCCTGGCGGCATTGGCCGTGGCCCAGGCCGTGCGCGTGCCGCCGCTGAAGGACGTGACGGTGGCGATCCCCGACCTGCCCCCCGCCTTCGACGGCTACACGCTCCTCCACCTCTCCGACCTGCACCTCAGCCGGCTGTTCCCGGCGCCCTGGGCCGAGGCCGTCGTCACCCGCGCCAACGCCCTCCGCACCGACCTGATCGTGGTGACGGGCGACTTCATCGACGGCGCCCTCGCCTCCCGGCGGGACGACGTCGCGCCGCTGCGCGCCCTGACGGCCCCGGACGGGGTCTGGGCCGTGCCCGGCAACCACGAATATTTCTTCGATTACGAGGCCTGGATGCGCCACCTCGGCGGGATGGGGATCCGCATGCTGGCCAACGCCCATACGGTTCTCCGGCGCGAGGGCGGGGCGCTCGTGCTGGCGGGCGTGACCGACCGTTCGGCCCCCGCCACGGGCCATCCGGGACCCGACCTCGCCGCCGCGCTGGCGGGCGCCCCGGCCAAGGCGCCGGTCGTGCTGCTCGATCACCAGCCCGGCAACGCCGCCAAGGCGGCCGCGCAGGGAGTGCGGCTGCAATTGTCGGGGCACACCCATGGCGGCATGATCCGGGGCCTCGACCGCCTGGTGGCGCGGGGGAATGCCGGGTTCGTCTCCGGGGCGTACCGGGTCGGGGGCATGGTGCTCTACGTCAGCAACGGGACCGCCCTGTGGCCGGGCTTTGCCCTGCGCCTCGGCCGCCCCTCCGAGCTGACGCGGATCACCCTGCGGGCGGGCGGAGCGTTGCAATGAGGCGTCCATGACCCCGGATCGGCCGGACGGTGCGAGGCCCCGCCGCGTCCTCGTCCTGGGGGCGACGGGCACGATCGGCCGGGCGACCGTGCGGGCGCTCGCCGCGCGCGGCCATGACGTCACCTGCCTCATCAGGCGCCCCGCCGAGACCGGCACCGTCACGCGGATCGTAGACCTCACCGATCCGGTCTCGGTGGCGCGCGACGGCCTGCGCGGCGAGACCTTCGACGTGCTGGTGTCCTGCCTCGCGTCGCGCACCGGCCTTCCCGACGACGCCTGGGCGATCGATCACCGGGCGCAGGTGAACGCCCTCCACGCCAGCCGGGCGGCCGGCGTGACCCATGTCGTGCTCCTGTCGGCGATCTGCGTCCAGAAGCCCCTCCTCGCCTTCCAACACGCCAAGCTCGCCTTCGAGGCGGAGCTGATCGCGTCGGGGCTCGACTACACGATCGTCCGGCCGACGGCGTTCTTCAAATCCCTCTCGGGGCAGATCGAGCGGGTGAGACGCGGCAAGCCGTTCCTCGTCTTCGGCGACGGGACCCTGACGGCCTGCAAGCCGATCAGCGACGACGACCTCGGCCGCTACCTCGCGGATTGCCTCGACGCCGAGGGGCGGCGCAACCGCGTGCTGCCGATCGGCGGCCCCGGCGAGGCGATCACGCCACGGGCGCAGGGTGAGCGGCTCTTCGCCCTGCTCGGGCGCGAACCGCGCTTCCGGCACGTTCCGGTGGCGCTCCTCGACGGCATCGTCGCCGTCCTGTCGACCCTCGGGCGATGGGTGCCGTCCCTGGCGGCCAAGGCGGAGCTCGCGAAGATCGGCCGCTACTACGCGACCGAATCCATGCTCGTCCTGGACCCCGCGACCGGGCGCTACGACGCGCAGGCTACCCCCTCGACCGGGTCGGAGACGCTGTTCGACTATTACGCCCGCGTGATCCGGGGCGAGGCCGCCGCCGAGCGTGGGGACCACGCCGTGTTCTGACGGGAAAGGGGCTGCCCCCGCGCGCCGCCGCGATGCGACCTCAAAGCGGCCGTTCGGCGTAGCGCGACAGGTCCGGCTCGCCGCTGCCGCCGAAGGACAAGGCGGCGCCCAGGCGCCGAACCGCCGGTCGGCTCGCGACATTCAACACCCCGTGCAGCAGGCGAATGCCGAGGGGTGTGAGCGGATTCATCAGCTTCGGGGCGATCTTCGGGACACCCTGGCCCTTCTCCACGAACGGGCGCATCGCCCGGTCATAGGCCGAGAAGGCGGCGGCGACGTCGTCGTGGCGCAGCAACTCTCCCACCAGCACGTAGGCCCCGGCGATGGCCAGCGTCGTGCCGATGCCCGCGAGCGGCGTGGCGCACCACGCCGCGTCGCCCGTCAGCACCACGCGTCCGGACGACCAGCGCTTCATCCGCACTTGCCGCAGGACGTCGAAGTAGAAATCGTCCGCCTGCGCCAGCCCCGCCAGGACGCGGTCGGCCTGCCATCCGGCATCGGCGAAGCGCTCCCGCAGCAGGGCCTTCTGCCGGGCGATGTCCCAATTCTGCTCCGCGCCGGGGCGCTGGCGCAGCGTCAGCATCGCCCGCGTCGTCCCGTGCCGATCGGGCCGCAAGGAGATGCCGCGCCCGCCCGTCGCGTTGAACCAGCGCCACATCCGGGTGTCGTCGGGGGTGCGGGGGATGGTGAAGTACGCGATGGTCAGGTCCATCCAGCGCGGGTCGTTCTCGCCGGGAAAGACGAGCTCGCGGGTCGATGAGCCGACGCCCTCGGCGACGATCACCGCGTCGTAGCGCTCCGTCCCCCCGCCCGCGAAGGTCACGGCCACGTCGTCCCGCTCCTCCACGACGCGCACCACGCTCTCGCCGAAGCGGTAGCGGGCCCTCTCCCGGGCCGGTTCGTAGAGGAGGCGGGCCAGGTCGCCGCGCAGGATCTCCATCTCGGCGGTCGGGCCGCCGCTCTCGAAGCCCGCCAGATCGAACCGGGCGGCGATCCGCCCCTCCCCGTCGATCCAGGCCGTGCCTTCCTCGCCGGTGCCGGCATCGAGGGCGGCGCGTTCCAGGCCCATCTGGCGCAGCACCTCGCGCCCGACGCCGCGGACATCGACGTTCTGCCCGCCGTCCCGGAACGCGGGCGCGCGCTCCACGACCGTGACGTCACAGCCGCTGCGGCCGAGCCACCAGGCGGCGACGTTGCCGGCGATGCTGGCACCGGTGATCAGGATGCGACGAGCCATGCGAGAGACACCTCCGGCCGGTGCAACCCCGCATCGCCGGACAGGTTGCCGGAGGGTAGAGCGCCCGCCCTACGCGATCGGGGCGGCGAGCCGCCGGTACGCCCCGGCCGGCGATCCGTCGCCATGGGCCATCGCCTCGACCAGGGCGCAGGCGTCGGCGATCCCGTTCTCCCGCGCGCACCGCCGCCGTGCCTCCACGCAGGTCTGAAGGATCGTCGGATCGCTCATCATCCGCGACAGCGCGGCGGCGCCGTGCCGGGCGAACGCCTTTCGGGAGAGGTGGACGCCGAGACCGAGCCGCGCGACCCGCGTGGCGTTGTCCGGTTGATCGAAGGCGTTCGGGACGACCATCTGCGGGATCCCGGCCTCCAGCGCCTCGAAGCACGTGCCGATCCCGCCATGGTGGATGAGCGCCGCCGCCTGGGGGAGCAGGATATCGAACGGGGCGCGGCCGATGGCGAACTGGTCCGGCGGCAGAGGGCCGGCGGCGGGCTCCGCATCCCCCATGACGAGCACCGCCCGGCGGCCGGCTTCGGCGCAGACCCGCGAGGCCGTGCGGAAGAAGTCGCGTCCGTGCCGCATCGTCGATCCGTTGGTCACGACGACCGGCTTCGCCCCCGCCCGCAGGAAGGCGGCGAGATCCGCGCTCAGTTCGCCCGTGAAGCCCACGGTCTCGACGCGGGGAAACCCCGTCTGCCGGGTCTGGGGCAGCCAGTCGGGCTGGGGGGGCGCGAACCAGGGCGGCACCATCAGGCACAGCCGGTCGGGCGAGGGCAGCCAATCCGAGAGGTTACGGATCGGACCCAGGCCGAGTTCGGCGCGCAGGGCGTTGAGGGCCGGAAGGCGCTCGGGATCGACGACGTACCGCTCCGCGAGGCGCTGGAGACGATGGATCGCCGCGCCGGGCATCCAGGCCGGCAGGGGCAGGCCGGGCAGGACCGGCGGCCAATGGCGGCTGCGCATGAGGAAGGGCGACAGGAAGACCGTCATCAGCGGAAAGTCCTGAAGGTCCCGCGCGAGGCGCAAGCCGAAGCTCAGCATTCCGCCGACCGCCACGAAGGGCGCGCCCTCCGCCAGGGACCGGCACCGGGCCTCCTCGACGATGCGCCGGCTGGGCTCGGCGAGTTCGACCGCGAGGTCGAACATCAGCTTCATGCCGCGTTTCGGGTGCCAGAGCGCGGGGTCGGCGTGCAGCGCTTCCATGCGCCGCGTCGAGCCGATGGCGCGGAAGGCGAGGCCGCTCTCCTCGACCCGCTCGCGGAAGTTGGACGTCGTGGCGAAGGTGACGGCGTGGCCGCGCGCGCGCAACGCCCTGCCGAGATCCAGGAAGGGGATGACATCGCCGAGACTGCCGAAGTTCGAGAGCACGACATGGGCCGTCGTCCGGTGGTGCTGATTCATGCGCTCGGTTCGCCTCGGCCGGTCGGCAGCACGCAAGAACCGGTTGCGCACAAGGCAGTTCCAAAATTTATCGCGGGGCGGCCGATCAACTGTTCTTGGGAACGGCTCGCCGTCGAACGCGCGGAAGCCTAAGCTATCGTCGCCGAACGAAGCTACCGATTCTGTCCGCTTCGCTAGATCCGAGCCGGATCGCGCCACAGGGACCCATTTCGAAAGCTTACAATGACCTAATTCAAGAGATTTCCCCGAGGGAGGACCATCATGGACCATGACATGAAACGACGCACGGCGGCCGAATTCTTCGGCACCTTCTGGCTCACCTTCGGCGGCTGCGGGGCCGCCGTCCTGTCAGCGGCCTTCCCCGAACTCGGAATCGGCTTCGTCGGCGTCGCCCTGGCCTTCGGCCTGACGGTCCTCAGCATGGCCTACGCGGTCGGCCACATCTCGGGCGGGCATTTCAACCCCGCCGTCACCCTCGGTCTCTGGGCCTCGGGGCGCTGCGCCAACAAGCACGTCGGGCCCTACATCGTCGCGCAACTCGTCGGCGCCGTCGTCGCGGCGGGCGCCCTCTACCTGATCGCCTCGGGCAAGGCGGGCTGGGTGCCGAAGGGCTTCGCGTCGAACGGCTACGGCGACCTCAGCCCCGGCCAATACGGGCTCGGCGCCTGCCTCGCCATCGAGGTGCTGACGACGTTCTTCTTCCTGCTGATCATCATCGGTTCGACCTCGAAGGGCGCCGCCAGCGGCTTCGCCGGCATCCCCATCGGCTTCGCGCTGGTGCTGATCCACCTCGTCTCGATCCCGGTGACGAACACCTCGGTGAATCCGGCCCGCTCGACCGGCGTCGCCCTGTTCGCCGGCGGCGAGTACGTGGGGCAGCTCTGGCTGTTCTGGCTTGCCCCCATCGCGGGCGCCATGATCGCCGGCACCCTGGCGAAGTGGCTCTACGACGACGGCAAGATCGTCGACACCGTCGTCGTCGAGCGGCGGATCGCGTAGCCGCCGCTCAGGCCTCGGCTACCACGACCTGCGCGCCGGCCTCGGCCAGGGCCTGCCGCTGGTCCCGCGCGGCGCGGGCATCCGTCACCAGGGTCCAGCGGCGGGGCAGAGGGGCCCAGGCCATCTGCTCCGCGCGGCCGAGCTTGCCGGCGGTGGCGAGGACGATCGTGTCCTCCGCCTGCGCCATCATCGCGGATTTGAGCGCGACCTGATCGAGGCTCGCCTCGCACAGGCCCCGCCCGGCGACGACGCCGTCCGCGCTCGTCACGAGGCGGTTCGCCGTCAGCCGTCGCATCGCCTCCACGGCCAGGGGCCCGACGGTGCTCATGCTCGTCGCCCGCAGCCCGCCGCCGAGGACGATCAGGTCGATGTCCGGCGCGCGGGCCAGATAGGGAAGCAGCGCGAGGTTGTTCGTGACGATGCGCAGCCGGCGGTCCACCAGCAGGCGGCCGAAGGCCGTCACGGTCGAGCCGGCATCCAGGATGAGGGTTTCGCCGTCCGCGATCAGGGCGAGGGCGGCCCGCGCGATGGCCTGCTTCTCCGGGCCGTCGATCGCGAGCCGTTGGTCCAGGGTGGTCTCGGGCGGCCCTCCGGCCAGGATGGCGCCGCCATAGGTCCGCCGCACGGCCTTGGTGTCCGACAGGTGCTGGAGGTCGCGCCGGACGGTCGAGGCCGAGACGCCGAACCGCCGGGCGAGATCGTCCACGTCGATCTCCCCGAGTTCGAGCGCCGCCAGCAGCCGCGCACGGCGTTCCGTCCCCCGCATGCCCGTGCCATCTCCCTCCGCCCCGATCAGGGGGGCCGGCGCTGTATGCAAGGGGAGGCGTCAGGCCGCCAGCGATTTCGGCGCCAGCCCCACCGCCTGCCGCAGCGCCTCGATGAGGCTGCGCTCGTCCGCCACCCCGGTGCCGGCGATGTCGAAGGCGGTGCCGTGATCGACCGAGGTACGGATCACCGGCAGGCCGACGGTGATGTTCACCCCGGCTTCGAGGCCGAGCACCTTGATCGGGCCGTGGCCCTGATCGTGGTACATGGCGACGACCATGTCGTAATCGCCCCGCCCCGCGAGGAAGAACAGGGTGTCGGCCGGCAGCGGCCCCCGGACGTCCCACCCCTTCGCGCGGCAGGCCTCCACCGCCGGGGTGATCTTCTCCGCCTCCTCGCCATGGCCGAACAGGCCGTTCTCGCCGGCATGGGGGTTGATGGCGCAGACGCCGATGATCGGGTCGACGATCCCGGCCTTCACGAGGACGGCGTGGCCGCGCCCGATGACCCGCTCGACGAGGCCCGGCTCGATCCGCGCGATCGCATCGATCAGCCCGATATGCGTCGTGACGTGGATCACCCGCAGCTTGGGCGAGACCAGCATCATCGAGACCTCCGGCGTGCCGGTGAGGTGCGCCAGCATCTCGGTATGGCCGGGGAA
The DNA here is from genome assembly GCF_022829465.1 of Methylobacterium sp. J-067. Taxonomy (GTDB): domain Bacteria; phylum Pseudomonadota; class Alphaproteobacteria; order Rhizobiales; family Beijerinckiaceae; genus Methylobacterium; species Methylobacterium litchii. The sequence goes on along the minus strand of NZ_JAKSXZ010000133.1, from coordinate 53,463 downwards.
CTTGTGGCCGGCGGCGTGCAGCGCCTCCTTCGACAGGGGCGCCGTGCAGATGCCCTGTGCCTGCCCCGCCTGCACGATCTCCACCGCCTTGGCGATGCAGCGGTACGCCGTCTCGCCGGCCACGGGCGAGACGCGCCCGAACGGCAGATCCTCGGGGACGCAGTGCAGGTCCACGCATTGGACGGCGCCCGTGCCGAAGTCCGCCTCCCCCGCCTCGGCGCGGACCTCGATCATCAGGCCGGACCCGACGATGCGGCCCGCCTGCCTGAGGCGCCCGGCATCGCCGATCACCAGGGGCCGGCAGAGGTCGTTCACCTCGGGATGGGCCAGGGCCTTCATGATGATCTCCGGCCCGATGCCGGCGGGATCGCCCATGGTGATCGCGATGGTCGGACGGGTCATGTGAGACTTCCTTCGGTTCGCGCCTTGCGCAGGCGGTCACGGATGCGGACGAGGCTGTCGGCATCGCCGAACGCGCCCGCCTTGGTCGCGATGGGGATCGAGAACCGTCCCAGCGTGAGCCCGAGGGACACGCCGGGCTCGATCTCGTCCGCGAGGTGAATGCCCCGGATCTCGAGGCGCGTCAGGAGGGCGGCGGCGGTCTCGCCCCCCGTGGCGGCGAGCGCGCCGATCTCCCCGGCGACGGAGGCCAGCGCGTCGGCCAGGGCATGCGCCAGCCGCAGGCCGAGGCTCATGTCGGGCTCGCCCGCGAGCACGATCTCCACCAGGACGTCGCCCCCCGCCGCCAGCCGCTCCGCGACCTGGGCCGCGAGGCCCGCCCGCCCGTCCGCATCCGCCAGCAGGGTGTGCGGCGTGACGGGCAGGTGCAGGACGGCGCCCTCGGCCACGAGGCGCCTTGCGCCGGCCCGCGAGATGTCGGCCATGGAGCCGACCACGAACAGTGCCCCCCGCCCGTCCGGCCCGATGCGCACCGGGTCCAGCCCCTGCGGCGGCGCGGAGGCGGCGAGGGCATGGGCCAGCCCGGCGCTGCCGATGAAGAAGGGCGCGGCGTCCATCGCCAAGCCCGCCTCGGCGATCCGGCTCAGGTCGTCGTCGGTCTCGGCGTCGCAGACGGCGATCCGGTCGGGAACGGAGGCGGCCTCCGCCAGCGCCCCGGCCAGCCCGGCGCCGCGCACGGTTTCCAGGGGGAGCACCCGCGATGCGAGCCCGGCCGTCGCCAGCATCGCGCCGAGTTCGGCGGTCTCGTAGCGGTGGTCGCGCCGCCAGACCTCCGTGTCCTCCAGCGGACGACCGCCCACCCGCACCCGGCCATCGACCGTCGTGCGGCCGGTGCCGGGAAATGCCGGCGCCAGGATGCCGAAGGCGTGGCCGTGGACGGCCCGCAGCGGGGCCAGCGTTGCCGCGATCTCGGCGGCGGGGTGCCCCCGCAGGGTCGAGTCGATCTTCTTGAACAGGCGGCGCCCGGCCGTGTGAAACCGCTGCAGCAGCGCCGCGTGGCGCTGCGCGGCGGCCGCCTCGGCAAGGCCCCGGCTGTCCGCATCGTAGGACAGGACCGGGACCTCCTCGTCCCAGGCCGTCTCACCCCAGATGACGGCGGCGGCGCGCCCCCGCCGACGGAACGCGATGGCGCAGTCGGCGGCTCCGGTCAGGTCGTCGGCGAGGATGAGCCAGCGCGCGTCCATCTCAGGCGCGGCCCACCGGGGCGGGCTCGGCCACGACGTCCTCCGCCTCGGCCTCGCCGGGGCCGACGACCTTCGCCGTCCAGGCCGTGACGATCGGGACGAGGATGGCCGTGACAACGACGCAGGCCGCCACCAGGATCGTCGCGGGGCCGGCGGCATCGGCATAGGCCGGGTTCGCGGCGGCGACGATGGCCGGGACGGCGGCGGCGTTTCCGGCCGTCGAGGCGGCGGCGACACCCGCGACGCCGGTGCCCCCGGTGAGGCGGTCGGCCAGGAACAGGGGAATGCCCGTCAGCACCACCACCGCGACCCCCATCGCGAGCCCCAAGAGGCCCGCCTGCCAGACCTTGGTGAGATCGAGGCCGGCGCCCAGGGCGAAAGCAAAGAACGGAATCATGACCGGGATCGCCTTGCTCAGGAAGGCGCGCATCTCGCGGTCGAGGTTCCCGATGATCATCCCGACGACGAGGGGCAGGATGGCCCCGACCAGGGTCTGCCAGGGAAAGGCCGAGAGGCCGGCGACGCCCAGCGTCACCATGGTGAGGAACGGGCCGCTTTCCAGCGACATGACCGTGTAGGCGCCGACATCGCGGGGGCGGCCGTACTGGCCCATCAGCGCCATGTAGAGGCCGCCGTTCGTGTCGTTCATGCTGGCGACGACGGCCAGGGTCGACAATCCGGCGAACATGCCCGCCGCGACCGGGGCCTCCCCGAGGACGCGTCCGAAGACCAATCCGAGGATGAGCGCGATGCCGATCTTCACGATCAGCAGCGTGCCGCCCTTCTTCACGATGTACGGTGTGGCGCGGAAATCGATGCTCGCCCCCATGCACACGTAGAAGACCGCGAGGATCGTCAGGGCGCCCGAGAACAGAGCCCCGGTAAAGGAGCCGAAGAACTTCGGGGTGCCGGGAAAAAAGGTCGCGATCAGCGCGCCCGCCAGCAGCGGCACGACCATCATGCCCCCCGGAACGCGGTCAATGGTCCGTTTGATCGGCAACTGCATCGCCGCGTCCTCCCTGTCTGTGGCGAGCACTTTCGTTGATGGCCCTGGCGCAGGCCGGTGCTCGCGGACAACTTTGCGCAGAACGCGCATTCCGTCAACGCAGTTGCGCAATCTGCGCATTCGCACCGATCCGCTCCGCCGCGAAGCGGGCACGGAGCCACGCAGCGGCCGGGCCGCAGGGCCGCTGCTTGTGCCAGACGAGTTCGAGGGCGATGGGCCAATCGCCCTGATCGAAATGGAGGTCGGGCGTCACGAGATACGGCGCCGTGAGGGACGCGGCGATGACGTGGTCGGTGACGAAGGCCCAGCCGATCCCGTGCTTGACCATCTCCAGGATGACCCAGTGGCTCTCCACCCACCAGACTTCGGCGGCGACCCGCAGGCGGCGCTTCTCCGCGCCGTCGCCCCGTGCGGCCACGAGGATCTGGCGGTGCCGCTTCAGTTCCTCCCACTCCACCCGCTCCTTCGCGAGGGGGTGATCACGGCCGCAGACGAGCTTGAGCGGCACCCAGCCGATGGTCTGGAAGCCGAGTTCCGTGGGAAGCGCCTCCTGGCGCCACATCACCCCCAGGTCGGCCGCCCCGGACCGGACCATGCGGCTGACGTCCTCCATGAGGGGGAAGAGCAGTTCCAGTTCCACGAAGGGAAAGCGCCGGGCGAAGTCGGCGAACAGCGCGCCAAGGGCGTGCTCCGGGTAGAGTTCGTCGATGGCGACCACCAGCCGGTTCTCGACGCCCTGCTCCAGGCTGCTCGCGACGCCGATCAGGTGCTCCCGCCGGTCGAGGACGACGCGCGCTTCGAGCAGCAGCCGTTCGCCCGCCGGGGTGAGGATCGGATTGCGGCCCGTCCGGTTGAACAGGGCCAGCCCGAGATCGGTCTCAAGGTTGGCGACCTGCGTGCTGACGGCCGATTGCGCCTTCCGCAGAACCCGCGCCGCACCGGAAAAGGAGCCGGCCTCCGCCGCCGCCACGAAGGCTTGAAGCTGATCCAGCGACACGGCCATCTATCTGATTCTCAGATACGTCCTAACTTGTGGATCGGCTTATCACAGATAGACACCGGGCAACCCATTCGGCGTCCGCAGAGGAGATCATGCGCAGCACACGAGACCGTATCCGTCACGCCATCCTGTTCGAGGTGATCGGCCTCCTGCTCATCGTTCCCCTCGGGACCGTGGTGTTCGGCCTGCACGCCGCCGACATGGGCGTGATCGGCGTCGGGAGCGCGCTGGTCGCGACGACGTGGAACTACGTCTACAATCTCGGCTTCGACCGGGCGATGCAGCGCTTCGCCGGGCACACGCGCAAGAGCGTCGTCCTGCGGGTGGCGCACGCCGTCCTGTTCGAGGCGGGGCTGCTCATGATCCTGCTGCCGCCGATCGCGTGGTATCTCGGCATCGGCTTGGTCGAGGCCTTCTTCATGGACCTCGCGATCGCGGCCTTCTACGTGGCCTACGCCTTCTTCTTCAATCTGGCCTACGACCACGCCTTCCCCCTCGCGAGCTGGGGCGACGTCGCGGCCAAGCCGTCCCGCTGAGGGCGGCCTTCGCCTCCTGTTCGCGCGCTATTGGCCAGCGGCGGCGCGGGAGGGACGCGAACCGGTCGCCTCGATAATCGCGACCAGCGCCTCGACCTCGGCCATGAAGCGGATCACCGCGTCCTCGGCACTCCGCCGGCACGGGTGGTCGGCGGGAAGCGTCTCCGCCACCTCGGCGAGCGCGGCCGGTAGATCCCGCAGGGAATCGTGGATCGACCGGTGCAGCACCGCGATCTGATGCCGGCGCGGACCGGGGTCTTCGCCCGCCCGGATCACGGCGGCGAGGCCGTCGGTCAGGCGGCGGCTGGCCTCGCCCTGGAGTACGACCGGAAGTCGGTGGATGCGGGCCATGATTCCCCTCCTCAGCGCGCCAGGACGCGCGCCGCGCCCTTGGTCGTCTCCACCGCCTGGGACACGCTGCCGACCGCGGCCGAGATCGCGCCGATGTTCTGAGCGATCGCCCCCACCGCGCCGGCCGCGTCCTGCATGTTGGCCGACATGTCCCGGGTGACCACGCTCTGCTGCTCGACCGCCGCCGCCGTGCTCACCACGTAGTCCCGCATCGTCTCGACCGAGGCCAGGATGGTCTCCAGCGACCCGACCACCTGGGTCGAGACGGCCTGGACGTTGCCGATCTCCCCCGCGATCTGGTCGGTGGCGCGCGAGGCCTGGTTGGCGAGGTTCTTCACCTCCTGCGCCACGACCGCGAAGCCCCGGCCCGCCTCGCCGGCCCGCGCGGATTCGATCGTCGCGTTCAGCGCCAGCAGGTTGATCTGGCTGGCGATGTTCTGGATCAGCCCGACGATGCCGCTCATGGCGGTGGCGGTCGCGCTCAGCTTCTGCGTCAGCTCGCCGGCGGCCTGGGTCTGCGATTGCGCCTCGTCGCTGCTCGTGCGCGCCTTGCTCATGCTGGCGGCGATCTCATCGACGGAGCGGGCCAGTTCCTCGGCCGCCGCCGCCACGGACTGGACGTTGTCGGAGGTCTTCCCGGCCGCGACCCGCGCCTCCTCGGACTCGTTGTTGGACAGGTGGACCGCCCGATCGACCTCGGCGAAGTTCTCGTCGATGAGCACCTTCAGTTCGGTCAGGCGCTTCACGTCGTCAGTGACGTCGCTGGCGAACTTCACGATCTTGGCCACCTTGCCGTGGCGGTCGAGGATCGGGTTGTAGGACCCCTCGATCCAGACGGGCCGGCCGTCGCGGGCGAGCCGCTTGAACTGCGCTGCCTGATACTCGCCCCGGCGCAGCCGGTCCCAGAACTCGGTGTACTCGCGGGCCGCCCGGACCTCCGGCTCCACGAAGATGCCGTGGTGCTTCCCCTCAACCTCGTCGAGGCGGTAGCCCATCAGCTCGAGGAAGTTCCGGTTGGCGGTGACGATCGTCCCGTCGGGCTGGAACTCGATGACCGCCTGCGAGCGGCTGATCGCGGCGATCTGCGCCGAGTAGTCGAGGTTGAGCAGCCGCTCCTGCGCGTCGGCCCATTCCACGACGAAGCCGATGCGCTTCCCGCCCTCGGACAGCGGCGTCACCAGCAGATCGAACACCCGCTTGCCGACCCGGATGGTCGCCTGGTGCGGCGTGTCGAGGGCCGCGAGCATCCGGCGCTGGTGCGAGGGGTCCTTGTGGAAGATGTCGATGTTGCTGCCGATGAGCTTGGCCGCATCGAAGCGCGGGAGTTCGGCTTTCAGGTCGGCCTCGGCCTCCTGCATGAAGTGCGTCAGGGCCGGATTCATATAAGTGATGTTCATCGCCGCATCGGCGATCATCACGTTGGTGCGCAGGGCCGCGAGCGCAGCGATCTCGCTTGTATTTCCCGCCGAACGGACCTTCCAACCCCACGTCATCGTACGCCCCCGAACCCGGATCATCTTCGCCACAAGGTGGAGCCGCCGGCGCGACAGGCGCCTTCATCAGGGGCTCAGCTTGGGCAGATCTTGCCGTCGATCTTCTAACAAGATCTGAATTTCCCAGAAGTTGTAGGAAAAAAGGTGATCGATTTCGGCTCTTTCCCCTTAAGCGCGGATTAAGAATTCCTGAATATCGTTGAGGTTCTCTGGGAGTGGAGCCATGCACCTCGTCGATCTCGTCAGCCACCTCGCCGATTCGCTGGACGTGGGCGTTCTCGTCACCGATGCCGCGCTCAGCCTCCCGGGCCCGCGGATCGTCTACGCGAACGCGGCCTTCTCGCGGATGAGCGGCTACGGGGCGGAGGATGTCCTGGGCAAGACGCCCCGGATGCTGCAGGGCGCCGGCACCAGCCGGGAAGGGGCGAGGCTGGTCCAGCGGGCGCTGCGGGCGGACGGCCGCTTCCTCGGGCGCCTGCAGAACTACCGGCAGACCGGCGAGCCCTACCTCTGCGAGCTGGATATCCGGCCGATCATCGGCCTCGACGGGCACACGGACGCCTTCATCGCCTTCGAGCGGGAGGTCGTCCGGCGGCGCGGTCGGCCGACGGAGGGAGGCGCTGGCCGCTACCGGCCGGTCGAGTCCCCGCTTCCCGCCGGGCTGACGTTCCTGGAGCGGCCCCTCTTCGCGTGATCGCAGGGGGCCGCGCGGCTAGAAGATCCGGTCGCGCTGCTGCCACTGCACGAGATGTTCGGGCGCGCCCCAGGCCGCCTTCAGGCGGGCGATGTGACCCTCCACCCGGTTGACCGCCCCGGCGTCCCTGAACTCCGCCCAGATCTCGAAATGCTCGGTTCCCCGAGGGCTCAGCCGCCACTCGCTGTGGTCCTTGTTGTCATCGACGAGCCACGCATGAATCAAGACGACCTGCGGCCCCATCATATCGAAATGATGTTCGAGGTAGCCCGCGAAATTGGGTCGGATGGCACGACACCATGAGATCGTTGTATTCACTGTTGCCCCCATGTGGGTCAACGTAGATTACTTTCGATCCGCGGTCATTGTTTATTTTTGTTGACGACTTAACGTTGTAAATCTCTGAGAAGACTTAATCGCTGCGTGCCTCGACGTAAATTGAATTGTCGCTGGCGGTTGAGGATCTTATGGGGCTTCGGAACGATCCCGGAGGCCGCGAAGTCGGCGGGGCGGCCCCGGCGCGGCGCATTTCAGGGTTCAATACGGCGTGGCGCCCGCAGGGCGTCGAAGCGACCGCGCACAAGGCGGCCGCCCGCGGGTGGGCCGGCGGCTAAGCCTCGCGCGGCGGGAGGCGCTCCTTGAGATGGGTTGCGGCGTCCGAGTACAGCTCGAAGCGCCGGAGCAGGACCGCTCGCTTCTCCGGCTTGCGCGCGCCGTCCATCTTCGTCTTGGCCTTCTCGGCGCGCTCGCTCATCTTCGTCGCGAGCTTCTGAAAGGCATCCTCGATCTTCGTGTTCACTTTGGCGGCTTCAGATTGCACAGCCTCCTTGTGATCCCGAATCGCACCGGGAAATGTGCTCTTGTTGTCTTTGGCCATGACTATCTCCACCTTGTCCGTCCACTCTTAAGTCACGCCCTGCAACAAAGCGAACACGGCCATGGCGGCCCCGAGCCGGGCGCCGCGCAGCCCGGTGCCGGACGCATGGCCGCAGCCGACATCGACCACCGAGTGCCGGAGGGCGTTGGTCCCGGCCGCCGCAGCGGGTAGAGAGGCGCATGACCGACGGAGATCTTCGACAAGAGGTCGAGCGGCTGCGCCAGCGCGAGAGCGAACTGGTGGCGGAGGTCGGACGCCTTCGCGCCGGGCGGGAGCCGGATGCCCCCTCGACCGCCGGCGAGGCCGGGGTCGGGACCCTCCGGTCCGACCTGCTGTTCACCGCCTCGGACAAGACCCGGATGGCGATGATCGTCACCGATCCGAACCTGCCGGACAATCCCATCGTCTTCGCCAACCGCGCCTTCCTGGAACTCTCCGGCTACGCGGCCGAGGAGCTGATCGGCCGCAATTGCCGCTTCCTGCAGGGGCCCGGCACCGATCCGGCCCACGTCGCCCGCATCCGCGACGCCGTCGCGGCGCGGCGGGACGTGGTCGTCGAGCTGCTGAACTACCGGCGGGACGGCAGCCCCTTCGTCAACGAGCTCTACGTCAGCCCCGTCTTCGGCCCGCACGGCGAATTGCTGTACTTCTTCGGAAGCCAGCTCGACCTGACGCGCTTCCGGGAGATGGAGGGCATGGCCGTGCGGCGGGGCGCCTCCTTCCGCAGCCTGCTGGAGGACGGCGAGGCCGGCTTCTGCATCGTCGAGATGCGATTCGACGCGCGGGGACGGGCCGAGGATTACCGCTTCGTCGAGGTCAACGCCGCCTTCGAGCGCCAGTCGGGGCTGGCAAACGCGGAAGGCCGCTGGATGCGCGAGCTCGAACCGGAGCACGAGCAGCACTGGTTCGACACGCTGGGGCAGGTCGCCTGCACCGGCCGCGACGCGCGGTTCCGGGGCGCGGCCTCGCAGCGGGGGCGCGTGTTCGACATCCACGCCGTGCGAATCGGAAGCCAAGCGCAGAACCGCGTGGCGGTGCTGTTCGAGGACGCCACCGTCCGGCTGGAAAACGAGCGGCGCCGCGAGGCGCAGGACCGCGACCGGCTCGTGGAGCGCGACCTGGTCTGGCGCACGAGCCGCGACCTCCTCGTCGTCTGCAGCCTCGACGGGACCATCCGCGCCGTGAACCCGGCCTGGACGGACCTGCTCGGCTGGCCGGCGGGCAGCCTCGTCGGCACCGGCATCGACGCCGTGATGCACCCGGACGAGCAGGACGCCGCCGCCCAGGGCTTTGAGATGGTGCGCACCGGCCGGAACGTCTCCAACATCGACATCCGCCTCAGGACCGCCGACGGCGCGCACCGCTGGATCTCGTGGAACGCCATCCTGCAGGGGGACCGCTACTACGCCACCGGCCGGGACGTGACCGAGCGCCGGGCCCTGGAGGAGCAGCTGCGCCAGTCGCAGAAGATGGAGGCGGTCGGGCAGCTCACGGGGGGTGTGGCGCACGATTTCAACAACCTGCTGACCGTCATCAAGTCCTCGACCGACCTCCTGAAGCGGCCGAGCCTAAGCGAGGAGCGGCGCGCCCGCTACATCGACGCCATCTCCGACACGGTGGACCGCGCGGCCCGGCTCACCAGCCAGTTGCTCGCCTTCGCGCGCCGGCAGGCGCTGCGCCCCGCCGTGTTCGACGCCGCCCAGTCGGTGGCGGCCATCGCCGACATGGTCGGCACGCTCACCGGCGCCCGCATCCACGTCGAGACCGATACGAATGCCGGGACGGACGAGGCGGGGCGCGCGCTGCCCTGCCACGTGGACGCCGACCCGAGCCAGTTCGACACGGCGCTCGTGAACCTCGTCGTGAACGCCCGCGACGCGATGCAGGGCGAGGGGCGCCTGCGCATCGCGGTCCGGCGCGCGGACCGCATCCCGCCCCTGCGCTCGCATCCGGCCGTGCCGGGCGACTTCGTGGCCGTGTCGGTCTCGGATACCGGCGCGGGCATCGAGGCGGACCTGCTGGAGCGCATCTTCGAGCCGTTCTTCACGACGAAGGGCGTGGGGCACGGCACCGGGCTCGGCCTCAGCCAAGTGTTCGGCTTCGCCAAGCAATCGGGCGGCGACGTCGCGGTCGACAGCGCGGTCGGCGTCGGGACCACCTTCACCCTGTTCCTTCCCCATTCCGCCGACGCCGGGGCGCGGGAGCCCGCGCGGGACGATCCGGGGCCGCTCGCCGAGGGGCACGGCACGCCGGTCCTCGTCGTCGAGGACAACGTGGAGGTCGGCGCCTTCGCCACCCAGGCCCTCGGGGAACTCGGCTACCAGGCCGTCTGGGTGAAGGACGCGCAGGCCGCCCTGGCCGAGATCGAGGCGTCCGGCCAGCGGTTCGAGGTGGTCTTCTCCGACGTGGTGATGCCCGGCATGAACGGGGTCGACCTCGCCCGGGAGATCCGGCGGCGCTGGCCCTACCTGCCCGTGGTGCTCACCTCCGGCTACAGCCACGTCCTGGCCTCCGAGGGCACGGACGGCTTTCCGCTGCTGGGCAAGCCCTACTCCGTCGCCGACCTCAGCCGGGCCCTGCGCAAGGCCCTGCGGGAGCGGTTGGCGCTGACCTTCGGCTGACGGTGTAAAGCCCCGGCCAAGGCGCATCCGCCGGGGATCGCGCGCGTTGACGTGCGTCGCCCGCCGGGCGCGCTGAGGAAGCCCGCTCCTTTCGAGCCATCATGCACACACCCCCACTCGACCCGGGAACGATGTCCCGCGCGGACCTGGAAGCCGAGGTTCGGCGCCTGCGGGGGCATTCGACCTCCCTCGCGCAGATGTTCGAGCAGGCCCCCAGCTTCATCGCCCTCCTGAGCGGCCCCGAGCACCGCTTCACCCTGACGAACGCCGCCTACCAACGCGCCGTCGACGACCGCGACGTGGTCGGGCGCACCGTCGCGGAGGCGCTGCCGGAGGCCGCCGCCCAGGGCTACGTCGCCCTGCTCGACGAGGTGTTCCGCACCGGACGGCCCCACCAGGCGATGGGGGCGAGGCTCGATCTCCAGCGCGCGCCGGGGGGGCCGGTCACGGAGCGCTACCTCGACTTCGTCTACCAGCCGGTCGCGGGGGCGGACGGCCGGGTCGAGGGCATCTTCGTGGAGGGCCACGACGTCACCGAACGCACCCGCGCCGAGGCCGCGCTGCGGGAGAGCGAGGCGCGCTACCGCACCCTGTTCGAGAGCATCGAGGTCGGGTTCTGCATCATCGCGTTGAAGTTCGAGGGCGACCGGGCCGTCGATTACCGCATCGTCGAGGCCAACCCCGCCTTCGTGCGGCAGACCGGCGCCGATGTCGCCGGACAATGGGTGAGCGACTTCGCGCCCGATCTCGAGCAACATTGGTTCGACACCTACGGGCACGTCGCCCTGACCGGCGAGCCCGCGCATTTCGAGCATTTCGCCGACGTGTTCGGCCGCTGGTTCGACGTGCGGGCCCTGCGCATCGGCGAGCCGTCCGCGCACCGGGTCGCGATCTTCTTCTCGGACATCACCGAGCGCCGCGAGGTCGAGCGGCGCGCCGAGGCGGGGGAACGGGAACTCCGCCTGATCGCGGACGCCCTGCCGGTGCTCATCGCCTTCATCGGCGCGGACCACGTCTACCGCTTCGCCAACGAGGCCTATGACGACTGGTTCTTCGTCCCCGCCCGGGAGATCGTCGGCCAGGACGTGCGCGACCTGCTCGGACCGGATGGCTACGCGGCGCGCCGGCCGTTCATCGACCGGGCGCTCGGCGGCGATCCCGTCACCTTCGAGATGGACTGGCCCCACCGCGACGGGCGCCCCCGCATCGCAGAGATCCGCTACCTGCCGCGCCGGGACACCGACGGTCGCGTCGACGGCTTCCACGTCTTCGTGCAGGACGTGACCGTCCGCGCGCAGACCGAGGCCGACCTCGCCCGTCAGGTCGCCGCCCGGACGGCCGAGCGCGACCAGATCTGGCAGGCGTCGTCCGACCTGCTCTGCGTCGCCAACTTCGAGGGCTACTTCGTCAGCCTCAACCCGGCCTGGCCCCGGACCCTCGGGTGGACCGACACCGAGATGAAGGCGCGGCCGTTCCTCGACTTCGTGCATCCCGACGACATCGCGGCGACCGTGGCGGCGGCGGGCGGGCTGGCGCGCGGGGAGGCCCAGCTCACCTTCGAGAACCGCTACCTCCACAAGGACGGCGGCCATGTGTGGCTGTCCTGGAACGCCGTGCCCCGCGACGGGCTGATCTATGCCTCCGTGCGCGACGTGACCGCGATCAAGCGGCAGGCCGAGGCCCTTGCCAGGACCGAGGAGGCCCTGCGGCAATCGCAGAAGATGGAGGCGGTGGGGCAACTGACCGGCGGCCTCGCCCACGACTTCAACAACCTGCTCGCCGGCATCTCCGGCTCGCTGGAGCTGATGCAGACCCGGATGAGCCAGGGCCGGATGGGCGACCTCGACCGCTATATGGCGGTCGCCCAAGGCGCGGCCAAGCGCGCTGCCGCGCTGACCCACCGGCTCCTCGCCTTCTCCCGGCGCCAGACCCTCGACCCCAAGCCCACCAACGTAAACCGCCTCGTCACCGACATGGAGGAGCTGATCCGGCGCACGGTCGGCCCCTCCGTCCACCTGGAGGTCGTCGGCCTCGCCGGGCTGTGGCCGGCGCTGATCGATCCGGGGCAGTTGGAGAACGCCCTGCTCAACCTGTGCATCAACGCCCGCGACGCGATGCCGGAGGGCGGGCGCATCACCATCGAGACCGCCAACCGGTGGATCGACGAGGTCGGCGGCCGGCAGCACGACCTGCCGCCGGGGCAGTATCTCAGCGTCTGCGTGAGCGACACCGGCACCGGCATGACGCCGGACCTGATCGACAAGGTGTTCGAGCCGTTCTTCACCACCAAGCCCACCGGCGAGGGCACGGGCCTCGGCCTGTCCATGGTCTACGGCTTCGCCCGCCAGTCGGGCGGGCAGGTGCGGATCTACTCCGAGGTCGGCGAGGGCACGATGGTGTGCCTCTACCTGCCCCGCCATTACGGCGAGGCCGACGAGGCCGAGGTCGCGCGCCGGCTCGCCGAGGTGGAGCTGGCGGGCCAGGGCGAGACGGTGCTGATCGTGGACGACGAGCCCTCCGTGCGTATGCTGGTCACGGAGGTGCTGGAAGACCTCGGCTACACCGCCATCGAGGCCGCCGACAGCGTCGCCGGCCTGAAGGTGCTGCAATCGGACGTGCGCATCGACCTGCTCGTCACCGATGTCGGCCTGCCGGGCGGGATGAACGGGCGGCAGATGGCCGATGCCGGCCGCGAGCGGCGGCCGGACCTGAAGGTGCTGTTCATCACCGGCTACGCCGAGAACGCCGTGCTCGGAAACGGCTACCTGCGGCCGGGCATGCAGGTCCTGACCAAGCCGTTCGTGCTGGAAACCCTCGCCACCCGCATCAAGGACCTCATCGCCGAGCCGTGAGCGCGCGGCGCGGCCGGAGCGCCGCCATGGCCTCGTCGGCGGCCCTCTGCCCGCTGTCGTGGGCCCCGTGGGCGGTGGTGAAGTCGTGCGGGTGCGTCGCCTCGCCCGCGAAGAACAGCCTCTCCTCGAAGGGCCGGGCGAGCTGCGCCCGCGCGCCGGAGCGGCCCGGCAGGGCGCAGCTATACGCCCCGCCGATGGTGCCCATCCGGCTCCACGCGGTCGCCGCCAGCGGCCGGATCGCCGAGGCCACGTCGTGGCCGAACAGGGCGGCGAGCTGGTCCGTGACGAACGCGAAGCCGGCGGCCGGGCCCTCCTCCGCCACCATGCGGGCGCCCTCGCCCCCGAGGAACGCCTCGATCACCGGCCATCCGTTGGGCCGGATGGAATAGGCGGCGGACCTCGCATCGTGGACGTCGCCGTAGGCGTGCGAATCCGGCGCGAACGCCGAGTCGCGCCCGATTTCGAGGAACACCTTCTCGTTGTGGCCGAGTGGCAGGGCGGCGGCGGCCTCGCGCCAGGGGTCGATCCCAGCGGGCAGACGGATCGCGTCGCCGGCCAGGATCGCGGTCGAGACCGTCAGGATGGCGGCCCCGGCGTGGAGGGTGCCGGCCCGCGTGGTGACGGCGACCCCGTCCGCCGTGAGGTCGATCCCCGCGACGGGGGTGGCGAGGCGCAGGGCCGTGGCGGTCGGCAGGCTGGCGGCGACCAGCGTCCCGTAGCCGAGGGGCAGGTGCCAGTTCCGGCCCGTCGAGGCGTCGTCGTAGGCGAGGTAGTCGGTGGCGGAGATCGTCTCGGGTCCGACGCCGCTCATGAAGCCGGCGATGGACCGCACATAGGCGTTGTACCGGCCGCCGGGCTCCAGGGCGTCGGCGGCCCGGTCGCCGCCCGCCGCGACGGCGCGGAGCCGGTCCTCCCACACGCCGTACGCCCGCTGGGCCGCCTCCTGGTCGTCCCGGTCCTGCGCGATGCTGGGATGGGCCTTGGCCCAGGGCGGATCGCCCCGGTCCACCGGGAAGCCCGCCGCCTCGGCGATGCCGACCCAGGCGTTGCGGTCGCCCGAATGGAGCCATTCGCAGCCGAGATCGAGGGGATACCCGCCGAGATCCTGCGTATGGGCGCGGCCCCCGAGGCGCGACGACGCCTCGAGCAGCACGGCCGACACGCCCTGCTCCGCCAGCCGCCGCGCCGCGCCGATGCCGGCGGCCCCTCCCCCTACGATGATGACGTCGAACACGGTGTGCATGGGGCCCATGTGAGATCGAAGACCGCCATCATAACCCCCGCGCCGGGAGCGGGGACACATGCCGGCCCCGCACGCCTGGGCTGCGCCGGCCCGGACGGACCTGTGACCTTTGGGCCTAGGTGTCGTCGCCCGGCCGGCCCGGTTCGGCCGTGGTCAGGCCGGCGGCCCGATGTTAATGCCCGTTAAATGGCGTGGCCCCCTGGGCGCCCATCCGAGATGGGAATGTCGGTTTGAAGCCATCGCACGACGCCGAACCGAGGATCGACCTCACCGCCTGCGACCGTGAGCCCATCCACATCGTCGGCAGCGTCCAGCCGCACGGATTCCTGCTCGTCCTCGAACCGCCGTCCCTGACCGTCGTGCAGGCCAGCGCCAACGCCCCAGCCGAGGCGGCCGTCGGCACGTCCCTGGACGCGGTCTTCCCGCACCTCGCCGCCATCGTCCGCCGCCATCTGGACGAGCCCGGCGCGCAGACGGGCGCGTCCTACCTCCGCACCGTGACGCTCACCTCCGATGCCGCCCGCCTGACCTACGAGGTCGCGGCGCACCGCGTCGATGGCCTCGTTGTGCTCGAACTGGAGGAGGTCGATGCCGCCGCGGCGGATCTCGGCCTCGACGTGCTCACCCCGCGCCTGCGCTCCTTCGTCGAGCGCCTGCACGCCGCCCACGACATCGCGGAACTCTGCCACCTCGTCGCGCAGGACATCCGCGCCGTCACCGGCCTCGACCGGGCGCTGGTCTACCGGTTCGACCGGGACTGGCACGGCACGGTGCTGGCCGAGGACGGCAATGGCGCGCTGCCGAGCTACCTCGATCTCCGGTTCCCCGCCTCCGACATCCCGGCCCAGGCGCGCGAACTCTACCGCCGCAACCGCATGCGCATCATCCCGGACGCGGGCTACGCCCCCGTGCCGATCCAGCCGGCGGCGACGCCCTCGGGGAAGCCCCTCGACCTCAGCCAGTCCGTCCTGCGCTCCGTCTCGCCGGTTCATGTCGAGTACATGCGCAACATGGGCACGATGGCGTCCATGTCGGTGTCGATCCTGATCGACGGCGCGCTCTGGGGCCTGATCTCCTGCCACAACGCCGCGCCGAAGCGCGTGCCGCTGCACGCCCGCAACGCCTGCGACGTGCTCGCCCAGATCTTCGCCCTGCAGCTCTCGGCCCGCGAGCGCGGCGCCCAGGCCGAGCAGCGGCTGGCGCTCGGGCAGGTGCAGGCCCGTCTCCTCGGGTTCATGGCGGAGGAGGACAGCTTCGTCGACGGCCTGCTCAAGCATCCCGACGACGTCCTGGCCCTGGTGAACGCCTCCGGCGCGGCCGTCGTCACCGCCGACCGGTGCCGGCTGATGGGCGCGACGCCGGAGGAGCGCGACGTGCGCGCGATGTACGACTGGCTGTCGGCCCGCGGCGACACCGACGACGTCTTCGTGTCCGAGTCCCTGTCCGAGGCCATCCCCGGCGCGGCGTCCTATGCCGACCACGCGAGCGGGCTGCTGGCGATCTCGGTCTCCAAGAAATACGCGAGCTACATCCTCTGGTTCAGGCCGGAGGTGGTGCGCACGGTCAAGTGGGGCGGCAACCCGGTCAAGCCCGCCGTGCCGGATCCGGCCGGCGGGCCGGACCGCCTGCATCCGCGCAAGTCCTTCGAGATCTGGAAGGAGACGGTGCAGGGGCGCTCACTGCCGTGGTCGATCCCGGAGGTCGAGGCCGCCAAGGACCTGCGCGCCTCGGTGCTCGGCATCGTGCTGCGCCGGGCGGAGGAACTCGCGGCGATGAGCGAGGAGCTTCAGCGCTCGAACAAGGAGCTGGAGGCGTTCTCCTACTCGGTGAGCCACGACCTGCGCGCGCCGTTCCGGCACATCGTCGGCTACTCGAACCTGCTCAAGACGCGGGAGGGCGCCAACCTCTCGGAGAAGGGCCGGCACTACGTCGACACGATCATTGAGGCGGCCTTCTCGGCCGGCACCCTCGTCGATAACCTGCTGTCGTTCTCGCAGATGGGCCGCAACGCCCTGAAGAAGGTCACGGGCGACATGAACGCCCTGGTCGAGGAGGTGCAGCGGAAGGTCCTGCGCGACGTTCCGGCGGACCGGGCCGTGCGGTGGGAGATCGAACCCCTCGGCCGGGCCTATGCCGACCCGGTGATGCTGCGCCTCGTGATCGAGAACCTGCTTTCGAACGCGGTGAAGTACACGCGCGGCAAGCCCGAGGCGGTCATCGCGGTGGGGCGGCTTCCGCCGAGGGACGGCGAGGCGGTGTTCTTCGTGCGCGACAACGGCGCGGGCTTCGACATGGCCTATGTCGACAAGCTGTTCGGGGTGTTCCAGCGCCTGCACCGGGTCGAGGAGTTCGAGGGCACCGGCATCGGGCTCGCCAACGTGCGCCGCATCGTCGAGCGGCACGGTGGCCGGACCTGGGCCGAGGGCCATCTGGGTCGGGGCGCGACCTTCTACTTCACGCTACCGCTTCGGGAGGAGGCGCACTGACATGGCCGGACTGAAGCCGTTCCTCCTCGTCGAGGACAACCCGAACGACATCGAGTTGACGCTCGCCGCGCTGGAATCGAGCAACCTCGCCAACGAGATCATCATCTGCCGCGACGGGGCGGAGGCGCTCGACTTCATCTACCGGCGCGGCACCCACGAGGGACGGCAGGCGCAGGATCCGGCGGTCGTGCTGCTCGACCTGAAGCTGCCCAAGGTCGACGGGCTGGAAGTGCTCGCCAAGATCAAGGGCGACCCGGCCACGCGCGGCATCCCGGTGGTGATGCTCACCTCCTCGCGGGAGGAGACCGACGTGGTCCGCTCGTACGACCTCGGGGTGAACGCCTTCGTGGTGAAGCCGGTCGGGTTCGATGAGTTCTTCGCTGCGATCAAGGATATCGGGGTGTTCTGGGCGCTCCTGAACGAGCCGCCGCCGCACCGGGGAGGCTGGCCATCGAACGCGTAATCGGACCTTCCGCCGGTCCGCTGCGTATCCTCCACCTGGAAGACAGCGACCTCGACGCGGAACTCATCGAGGCGGAACTGGACAACCTCGGCCACCCGTTCGTGATCGAGCGGGTGATGACGCGCGAGGAGTTCGCGGCCACGGCCTGGCCGGGGCGCCACGACATCATCCTGGCGGATTACGTCCTGCCGACCTTCGACGGCGTCAGCGCGCTCGGCATCGCCCGCGAGCAATGCCCCGACATCCCGTTCATCTTCTGCTCCGGCACCCTCGGCGAGGACGTGGCCGTCGAGGCGCTGAAGAACGGCGCCACCGACTACGTGGGCAAGCAGCGCCTCGACCGGTTGTCCCGCACCATTGTCCGGGCGCTCGCCGAGGCGCGGGCCAGGGCCGACAAGCGGGCGGCCGAGGAGGCCCTGCAGGCGCTGAACGAGACCCTGGAGGCGCGCATCGTCGCGCGCACCCGCGAACTGGCCGAGACGAACGCCGAGCTTCAGCGCCAGATCGGCGAACGGGAGCGGGCCGAGGAGGCGCTGCGCCTCAACCAGCGCCTGGAGGCCGTCGGGCAGTTGACCTCCGGCGTCGCGCACGACTTCAACAACCTGCTCACGGTGATCGCCGGGAACATCGAGTTCCTGGAGCGCGCGGTCTCCGACGACCGGTCGAAGCGCCGGCTCGCGATGATGAAGGGGGCGGCGGACCGGGGCGCGAGGCTCACGGCGCAGCTTCTCGCCTTCTCCCGGCGCCAGCGGCTGGAGCCGACCCCGGTCGGCCTGAACGACACCGTCGCCTCGATGCGCGACCTGCTGCAGAGCTCGATCGGCGGCGCGGTCCAGATCGAGACGACGCTGCAGGCCGACCTCTGGCCGGCGCTGGTCGACGCGACGCAGATCGAACTCGTCATCCTCAACCTCGCCATCAACGCCCGCGATGCGATGGCGGTGGGCGGCCGCCTCACCATCGAGACCGCCAACGTGACCGTCACCGGCGCGCCGAGCCGTCCCGAGCAGCCCCAGCCCGGGGAGTACGTGATGGTGGCGGTGAGCGACACCGGCACCGGCATGCGGCCGGAAGTGCTCGCGCGGGTGTTCGAGCCGTTCTTCACCACCAAGGAGGTCGGCAAGGGCTCGGGCCTCGGGCTCGCGCAGGTCTTCGGGTTCGTGAAGCAATCGGGCGGCGGCATCCGCATCGACACGGTGCTCGGCGAGGGCACGTCGATCAAGGTCTACCTGCCCCGGGTCGAAGGCGGGGGCTCGGCCGCCACCGAGAAGGCGAAGGCCGTCGATTGCGCCCTGGCTCACCCGCCGGGAAGCCGCCCGACCCTCCTCGTTGTGGACGACGACGCGGAGGTCCGGGAGGTCACCGTGACGCGCCTCACCGAGGTCGGGTACGCGGTGCGCGAGGCGGCCTCAGGCCTCCAGGCCCTGGCCGCCCTGGAGGCCGACCCGTGCGTCGACCTCGTGGTGCTCGACTTCGCCATGCCGGGCATGAACGGGGCCGAGGTCGCCATCGAGATCCGCAAGCGCTGGCCGGGGATGCCGGTGCTGTTCGTCACCGGGTTCGCGGACACGACGGCCCTGACGCTGGCCGGCGCAAGCGGCTCCGACGCGGTCGTCCTCAAGCCGTTCCGGCAGGGCGAGCTCGAACGCAAGGTCGCCACGGCGCTGGAGGCGCGGCCGGTGGCCGGGCTCCGCCTCGTCTCCGACCGGGGAAAAGCCTGAGCGGCGACCCCATATAAAGGGAACGTGCAGAGCGAGGAGAGGACATGACCATGCAGACCGAGAGGGCCGTGCTGGCCGGTGGGTGCTTCTGGGGCATGCAGGACCTGATCCGGCGCCAGCCGGGCGTGGTCTCGACCCGCGTCGGGTATACGGGCGGCGACGTGCCGAACGCGACCTACCGCAACCACGGCACCCACGCGGAGGCCATCGAGATCGTCTACGATCCGGCCCGGACGAGCTTCCGGCGCATGCTGGAATTCTTCTTTCAGATCCACGACCCCACGACGCCGAACCGCCAGGGCAACGACCGGGGCCTGAGCTACCGCTCGGCGATCTACTTCACCGACGACGGGCAGCGCCGCGTCGCCGAGGAGACCATCGCCGACGTCGACGCCTCCGGCCTCTGGCCGGGGAAGGTCGTGACCGAGCTGGCGCCGGTCGGGCCGTTCTGGGAGGCCGAGCCGGAGCACCAGGATTACCTGGAGCGCCGGCCCGACGGATACACCTGCCATTTCGTCCGGCCGAACTGGGTCCTGCCCGCCCGCGCCCCCGCCGCGCAGGCTTCGTGAGGCGTCGAGGGGGGCGGCAGGAACCGCCCCCCTCACCTGGGGTTCCCCTCGGACGGTGACTGGCGCCATTGGGTGTATCGTGGGGGTGTCTCGTGCGTGACCGCGGACCCGTCTCACGGCGCTTCCTGCTTCAGTCCGGAAGCGTGGCCGCCACCGGCACCCTGCTGGGGATACGCGGCGCCGCAGGCGAGGCGCCGACCGGTCGGCGGCCGACCACCCTCGATCCCGATTACTTCAAGGGCATGTACGCCACCGAGTCGGACCCGTGGAAGTTCGCCACGAGCCCGTACGAGCGCGCCAAATACGCGGCCACGCTCAAGGCCCTGCCGCGCCCCCACTACACGTCCGCCCTGGATGTCGGCTGCTCCATCGGCGTGTTCACCCACGAGCTCTGCCCGCGCTGCGATGCGCTGATCGGGCTCGACGTGGTGCCCTCGGTGCTGGCGGAGGCGCGGGCGCGCTGTGCCGATTGCCCGAACGCGCATTTCAGCCTCGCCACCGTCCCGGGCACATGGCCGGACGGGCGCTTCGACCTCATCGTGATCTCGGAGGTGGCCTACTATCTCGACCGCCCCGACCTCGCCCGGCTGGTCGCACGGGTCGAGGGCGCAGTCCTGCCCGAGGCGGACATCGTGCTGGTCCATTGGCTCGGCATCACCCATTACCCGCTGTCCGGCGACGACGCGGCGGAGGGCTTCATCGCGGGCGCACGCGGCTTCGCGCGGGTCCTGACGCAATCGCGAACCGCCGAGTACCGCCTCGACGTGCTGCGGGTGACGAAGCCCGCCTGATCGATCACCGCCGCCCGGCGCGGCGGGAGACGCCGTACAGCGCCAGGCCGAGGAGCATCACGGCGAGGCCACCGAGCGATTGGATCGGCCGCGCGGTGACGAGGTAGGCCAGCATGAACGCGGTCACGCCGAGGAAGACCAGCGGCGTGACGGGATAGCCCCAGGCGCGATAGGGCCGTGGCAGGTCGGGCCGCGTGATCCGCAGCTTGATCAGGCCGAGCACCGCGAGGAACGAACACAGGATGAGGCCGAACTGGATGAACTCCAGAACCGCCGCGTAGCTCTGCGTCAGCAGCAGGAGGCTCGCCACGCCGCATTGGAGGAGGACCGCGCGCGCGGGCACGCCGTGGCGGGTGCGGCGGGCGAAGGCGCGCAACAGCCGCACATCCTCGCCCATCGTGACCGTCACGCTGGGGCCGATCCACATCATCGCGCCGATCGTCGGGATCAGGCCGACGCAGATCACCGCGCCGACGACCCGGCCGCCCTCGGCGCCGAAGACATGCCGCCCGCTGATCATCGCGACGTCGATCTGCCCGGCGAGTTCGGGCAGCGGGGTGGTGCGGAGGAACACCGCATTCAGCGCGACGTAGAGCCCGATCACGAGGACCGTCCCGAGGAACAGGGCCCTCGGCAGCGTATAGGACGGGTCGGCCAGATCGCCCGCGATGTAGGTCGCGGCGTTCCAGCCCGAATAGGCGTACATCACGAAGACGAGGCTAACGGCGAAGCCGGCGGTGAAGACCTGCGCCGGATCGAACGCGCGCGGCGAGAAGCTGACCGGCGCCCCGCCGTCCGCAGCGAAGCCGGCGCCGATGAAGGCCACGATGAGCAGCAGCTTCAGCAGCGTCGCGCCGGTCTGGAACGCCTCCCCGAAGCGCCCGCCCGTCAGGCGGATGGCGGTGACGGCCCAGATGACCGCCAGCCCGAGGGGGAGCGGCAGGGCAGCCGGGTGGAAGGCCTTCGCGTATTGGCCGAACGCCATCGCGGCCAGCGCCACGGGGGTCGCGAAGCCGACGGTGGCCGAGAGCCAGCCCGCCATGAAACCGAGGGCCGGGCCGTAGGCGCGGGTGAGAAAATTGTACTCGCCGCTGGAGCGGGGAAACATCGTCGCCAACTCGGCGTAGCTGAACGCCCCGCAGAGCGCGACGAGCCCGCCGACGCCCCACAGCAACAGCAGCCCGAATCCGGACGGGACATCCGTCACCTGGAACCCGAGGCTGGTGAACACTCCGACGCCGATCATGTCGGCGACCACGAGGGCCGTGGCCGCCGGCGTCTTCACGCCCTCGGGCTGACACGCCATCGCGGTCCCCTCTCCTCACGCGGCAACCGGTGATCGCGGGCCGGGTTCGACCGACGGCCCTCCGTGCGACGAATGGCCGATTGGCCCCCAGCATGGGAGGGCGGCGAGGCGCTGTGCGTTTTTGCCCCAAGCCTCCGGCAATCTGCGAAGGCGCCTGCGGACCTAGTTCCCTCCGCAGGCCTGTTTGCTGGCCGGCTTCCGTTCTCGGCCAGCCGGCGCCGATCCTTCGTCGTCCGAGGCTCACGCCATGCGCATTCTTTCCACCGGCCTGTTCACCCTCGCCCTGATGGCGACGCCCGCCCTCGCGCTGAGCGGGGGGGATTCGATGCAGGATTGGGCGGCGGCCTCCGCTGCGGACAAGGAGGCCCTTCTGGGCAAGCTGGACGCGGCGAGCGGCGGGGATGCGGCCCGGGAGCGCGTGCGCTCCTGCCTCGACGACACGTCGAGGACGACCGGCCACGGGAGCCTGCCGATCTCCGAGGTGGCGAAGGCCTGCTCCGAACAGGCGGCCCGCGAGAACATCTGATCAAAGCCCGACGCCCGAGCGTCATCCTCGCGGGCCGGCACGACGGGCTCGGCGAAATGAGATTTCACGAAGCCGTGGTTTCGTGAAACGGCACCGCCGTCTTTGCCCGTCATGCCATCGGAAATTGAGAGCGATTTGTGCGGCTGCGCGAATAGACTTTTCGCAGCACACAGGAGATCGCCATGCTCACCCCGGTTGCCGACCCGCGCAAGGCTTGCCTGACCGCCCTGGCCAGGGGCGCCGGCACTTCCTCCTCCGACTATCTCCGTCTCGCGCGCAGGACTCTGGAAGACCTGATGGCGCGGGACGACCTCCTCGCCGGGATCACCCTTCAGCGGAAGCCCGGCGGCTACGCGCGCACCCTGTTGCTCGGCGAGAACGGGATCAGCGTCTGGGCGATCACCTGGAGCCCCGGTTCAAGGACCTCGGTGCATGACCACCACTGCTCCTGCTGCTTCGGCGTCTGGAGCGGTGCCCTGCGGGAGGTCTGGTTCCGCGCCCTCAACGAGACCGACGCCGTCGCCACCGGCGAGGCCCTCCGTGAGCCCGGTTCCGTCGCCTGCATGATGCCGAGCGGACCGAACCTGCACCAGATGGTCAATGCCGGGCCGGACGAGGCGATCTCGATCCACGTCTACGGCTTCGATCCCGAAATCCGCGCCTCCTCGATCGAGCGCGAATACCGCATCGTCGCCGGCTGAGCCGCCCCTCACGCCATGTAGATCGTCGGCACGGCCGTCGTGTACTTCATCTCCTCCATCGCGATGGAGGCGGAGAGGTTCGAGAATTCGAGCCGCGCGGTCAGGCGCTGGTACACGGTGTCGTAGGTCTCGATATCCGGCACGACGATGCGCAGGAGATAGTCGATCTCCCCGGTGAGGCGCCACGCGCCGACGATCTCCGGAAAGTCGTCCACCGTCCTGCGGAACGCCGCCGACCATTCGGCCGTATGCCGGGGCGCCTTCACCGCGACGAAGACCGTGATCGGCACGTTGACCTTGCGGCGGTCCACGAGCGCCACCCGGCGGGTGATGACGCCGCTCTCCTCCAGCCGGCGGATGCGCCGCCAGCACGGGGCCGCGCTCAAGCCGACCCGCTCGGCGATCGTCGCCACCGGCAGCGTCGCATCGACCTGAAGCACGTCGAGAATCTTCCGGTCGATCTCATCCATTGTCCCGTGCTCCGCCCAGCATCGCCCGTTCGATCCGCCGCCGCAGCGAGGTTGTTCTGCGGCGCCGGCATGATGAAGACGTATCGTCCTCACGATCTCCGCGAATTGGAATTCTGATTCTATTTACAGACATCGTGGCTCTTGCGCATAAATGAGCCATGGGATGCTCACCAAATGGGCTGAGATGATCAAGCCGTGAGGCTGACCGTCTCTGGTTACTCCGGTCGGGCATCCGTCCCTTGGCCTGCGTTCCATCGTGAAAACGGCCTCCCGGGCCGGTGTTGGCACGCGATCTGCAATTGGTGAGCCGCTCACAGCACGCTGTGGGAAACTCAAGCGCGATGGCGAGGTGCCATGACGAGCGACGAGGAAACCAGACGGGGCGGCCGGCCGGCCGGCGTGCTCTCCGTCCCGGACGCGACGCGCAAGGCCAACCAGGCCTACGACCTGATGCGGCGGGAGATCGTCTCCTGCCGCCTGCTCCCCGGCACCCGCTTCACCGAGGCCGAGGTGATGGAGCGGTTCGAGATCGGGAAGGCGAGCTGCCGCATCGCCCTCCAGCGGCTCGCGCAGGAAGGGTTCGTCAGCTCGATGCCCCGGCACGGCTACCGGGTCAGCCCCGTCACCGTGAAGGACGTCGATGAGGTCTTCGCCCTCAGGATGGAGCTCGAACCCCTCGCCGCGCGGGGCGCCGCCGGCCGGGTGAACCGGGCGCAATTGGAACGGCTGGAACAGGCCTGCCGCCGCCGGATCACGGTGGATGTCGGCAACCAGATCGACTTCTTCCTCGAAGCCAACCGCAGCTTCCACATGGCGATCGCGGCGGCGGCGGGGAACGGGCGCCTGTACCGGACGCTGTCCGGCCTCCTCGACGAAATGACGCGCCTCGTCGCCCTGGGCTTCGGCGTGCAGGGCGTGCGGCCGAACATCGAGAACGACCACACGGCGATGATCGAGCACCTCACGGCGGGCGACGCCGAGAGCGCCGCGCTCGTGGCCCGCCGCCATGTGGAGACCTTCCGCGAGATGACCATGGAGAAGGTCATCGCGAGCCTGCGCGACACGGCGGTCATCCCGCCCCGGAGCGCGTCCCAGGCCGAGGGAGGCGAGCGATGAACGCCGTCCAGCTCGACCACGTCAGCAAGTGGTTCGACCGGCGCGAGGGCGCGCCGCTCCACGTGCTCGACGCCATCGACATCGCGATCCCACAGCACGCCATCGTCGCCCTCCTCGGCGCCTCCGGCTGCGGCAAGAGCACCCTGCTCAACATGATCGCCGGGTTGATCGAGCCCGACGAGGGCGCGGTCCTGCTCGACGGGATCCCCTCGCACGCCTTCCGCGACTGGCGGGCCATGACCTACATGTTCCAGGAGGACAGGCTGCTCCCCTGGCGGACGGCGGCGCAGAACGTCGCCTTCGGGCTCGAAGCCGGCGGCATGGGGCGGGAGGAGCGGCGGCGGCGGGTCGACGAGACCCTGCGCCTCGTCGGCCTCGACGGGTTTCGGGATGCCTACCCCCACGAGCTGTCGGGCGGCATGCGCAGCCGCGTGGCCCTGGCGCGCAGCCTCGTCACCGAACCCCGGATCCTCCTCCTCGACGAGCCCTTCTCGAAGCTCGACCCGGAGATCCGCGCGCAGATGCACGGCGAATTGCTGCGCATCGCCGCCCTGCGGGCCATGACCCTGGTCTTCGTCACGCACGACGTGGAGGAGGCCGTGGTGCTGGCGAGCCGCGTGATCGTCCTGCAGCCGCGCCCCGGCCGGATCGGCGAGGTCCGCGACATCGCCCTGCCCTATCCCCGCGATCCCCTCTCCCCGGAGGTGGCCGAGGAGGTCCGCCGCCTGCGGATCGGCCTCTCGGGCGCGAGGGCCACATGCTAGTGCGGACCCCTCCCCGCCTCGTCCCGCGGACGCGCCCCTCGGGCGCCGGCCGCCGCACGGGGATCGTCCTGCAGCGGCTCGCCCTCATCGGCCTGGCGCTGGCCGTATGGCAGGTCGCCTCCCTGCGCGCGCCCTCCTTCGTGCTGCCGAGCCCGGCACGGGTCTGGACCACGTGGCTGCACCTCGTCGCCTCGCCGAGCTTCGCCGGGGATCTCGGCATCACCCTCGGGCGCATCGGCGCGGGCTTCGCCTTCGCGGCGTTGGTCGGCCTGCCCCTCGGCCTGCTGCTCGGCGCGAGCCGCCGCCTCGGCAGCTTCTTCGAGCCGGTCCTGACGGTGACGAACACCGTCTCCTCCGCGATCTGGGCGATCTTCGCGCTGATCTGGTTCGGCCTGTCGAACTGGACCACGATCTTCGTGGTGTTCATGACGGCGATGCCACTGATCCTCACCAATGTCTGGCAGGGCACGCGCACCGTCAGCGCCGAACACCTCGAACTCGCCCGGACCTTCCGGATGCCGCGCCGCAAGGTGCTGACCAAGATCTACCTGCCGACGATCCTGCCCTCGTTCTTCGCGGGCGCGCGGCTGGCCATCGGGTTCGGGGCGCGGGTGGTCCTCGTGGCCGAATCGCTGGGGGCCAGCAGCGGCATCGGCTACCGCCTGCGGCAGGCGGCGGACCTCGTCCAGACCGATCAGGTCTTCGCGTGGACCCTGACCCTCGTCGCCCTGATGATCGGGCTCGAAACCCTCGTCCTCAAGCCCGCGGAACAGCGGCTGTTCGTCTGGAAGAAGGCGACGCAGCCGTGATGGCGCCGTCGCACGGGGAAACGCCGGTTCGCAACCCAAGCTTACGGAGACTCCCTTGAAACGGATCGGTGTCCTTGCCGCCGCCGCGCTCTGTGCCCTCAACGTATCCGGCCCCGCGCAGGCCGAGAGCGTTCGCATCGGCTACTGGAGTTCGGGGATCAGCCTCGGCTTCGGCGCCGTGCTGGAAGCCGGGAAATTCATGGAGAAGGAGGGCCTGACGCCCGAATACGTGAAGTTCCCGGATGTGAACGCGCCGACCAAGGCCATGGCCGCCGGCGCCATCGACTTCGCCATCGCCGCCAGCGCGGGAACCTCGCTCAGCGTCACCGCCGACGGCCTGCCCCTGAGCATCGTGCTGGCGACGCAGGTCGCCGACCTCGACTTCGTGGTGCCCGAGGATTCGCCGATCAAGACGATGGCGGACCTGAAGGGCAAGAAGATCGGCACCTCGCCCTCCGGGAGCGCCACGGCGGCGATCACCTCCGCGATTCTCGAAACCAACTACAAATTCACGCCGGGCGACTACCAGGGCGTCCCCGGCAACGACCCGCGCCTCGCGCAATTCCTCGTCCAGAAGGACATCGACGCCGCCGCCCTGCGCACGGTGACGATCGCCCTGCTGCCCGAGGCGAAGCTGCGCCGGATCGGCTCGTTCCGCCAGGAATGGAAGACCCTCACCAAGCAGGACGCGCCGCCCATCCTCGGGGTCGGGCTGATGCGCAACGCCTGGATGGCGCAGAACCCGGACGCGCCGGCCAAGGTCGTGGCCGCGATGCGCAAGGCCTACGCCTTCGGCCAAGCCGACAAGCCGGCGGTCGCCAGGATCCTCCAGGCCTCCGCCAACCTGAGCGGGCCCGACGCCACCGCCTACGCCGCCCTCTGGGACAGCATCTACACCGTGAGCCTGGAGCCGGCGGACATCGCCTCGCTGAAGCGGGAGTTCGAGGTCTTCAAGGCGGTCGGCGCCGTCCAGGGCACCCTGCCGGACACGGCCCTCGATCCCCGCCCCTACGCGCGGTCGAAGACGATCCCGTAGCCCGCCCCACACCGGAAAAGGACACCCCACGATGACTGAGACGATGAAGGCCCTCGTCCTCGACGCGCACGGCGACATCGATGCGCTCAAGGTCACGAGCGACTATCCGAAGCCCGTGCCGGGTCCGGGGGAGGTGCTGATCCGCGTCGGCGCCTCCTCGTTCAACTATCACGACGTGTTCACCGTGAAGGGCATGCCCGGCATCAAGGTGCCGATGCCGGTGGTGATCGGCCTCGACATGGCCGGGCAGATCGTCGAACTCGGCGAGGGCGTCTCGGACTGGACGGTCGGCGACCGGGTGTTGGTCAACCCGCTCAACAAGGCCAAGGGCCTGATGGGCGAAATGCTCGACGGCGGCATGGCCGAGTATTGCCGCGTCTCGACCGGCCAGCTGATCGCGATGCCGCCGGACGTCAGCTACGCGGACGCCGCCTCCCTGCCGGTGGCCTACGGCACGGCCCACCGCATGCTGATCACCCACAACACGGTGAAGGCCGGCGACACGGTGTTGATCCTCGGCGCCAGCGGCGGCGTCGGCACCGGTTGCGTGATGCTCGCCAAGCAGCTCGGCGCGGAGGTGATCGCCTGCGCCGGCAGCGAGGACAAGATGGCCCGGCTGAAGGAACTCGGCGCCGACCACGTGGTGAACTACCGCGAGACCGACTTCTCGAAATGGGCGATCCAGCAGTACGGCAAGCCCCAGCGCCGGACCTACGAGGGCGGCGTCGACGTGGTGATCAACTTCACCGGCGGCGACACCTGGGTGCCCTCGCTGAAGTGCCTGAAGCGGGGCGGCACGCTCCTCGTCTGCGGCGCCACCGCCGGGCACGATCCGAAGGAAGACCTCCGCTACATCTGGAGCTTCGAGCTGAAGGTGATCGGCTCGAACAGCTTCTACGACGACAACCTGTCGGCGCTGATGGACATGATCCAGGCCGGCACCCTGAAGCCGACCATCGACAAGGTCCTGCCCCTCGAACAGGCCGCCGAGGGCCTGCGGATGATCCGCGACCGCGAGGTGATGGGCAAGATCGTCGTCACCCCCTGATCCCGCTCCCGGCCACAAAGGGTCCCCGATACGATGTCCGATACCCCCCTCAGCAAGGAACAGGTCGAGGCGCTGCTGCTGCGCGGCCCGTTCCACCAATGGCTCGGCCTCTCCGTCGTCAGCGTCGGCGAGGGCGAGATCGAACTGAAGGCGACGTGGCGGCCGGAATGGGTCGTCAACGCCGAGCGCGGCTACGTCCACGGCGGCATCCTGGCGACGCTCGTCGACCTCACCGCCGACTGGGCGCTGGTCTCCCGCACCGGCCGGGGCGTCCCGACCGTGGACCTGCGAGTCGATTACCACCGCGCCGCGATGCAGGGCGACCTGACCTGCCGGGGCAAGGTGGTGAAGTTCGGCGGCCAGATCTCGGTGGCCGAGGCGCAGATCCTCGACGGCGAGGGCCGGCTGCTGGCGAGCGGCCGGGGCGTCTACATGACCGCGCCGGCCAAATGACCGGCGCCGCGGCACCGGGCAGCCTCGACCACGTCGTGGTCAACGTGCTGCGGCGGATGGACGAGGCGGCGGACCTGTTCGCCGCCCTCGGCTTCCGGCTCACGCCGCGCGGGCACCATTCCCTCGGCTCGATCAACCACCTGATGATGGTGCCGGGGGCCTATCTCGAACTGGTCGGCCTGCCCGAGACCGGGCCGCAGCGGCAGGAGCTGAAGGACAGCCCGTTCGGCCTGAACGGCCTCGTGGTGGCGAGCGCCGACGCGGACACGACCCATGACCGCCTCGCCGGGGCGGGGTTCGAGGTCGGATCGCCCGTGGCCTTCTCCCGCCCCGTCGCCCTGGACGGTGGCGAGGCCGAGGCGCGGTTCCGCACCGTGCGCCTGCCGGCGGGCCTGTTCCCGGCGGGCCGCGTCTACCATTGCCAGCATCTGACGCCGGACCTCGTCTGGCGCCCCGAATGGTTCGCCCACCCGAACGGTTTCACGGCGCTCGACGGCGTAACCGTCGAGAGCCCGACCCCGGAGGCGGAGGCCCGCCTCTACGCCGCCGCCTGCGGCGCGACGGCCGAGCCCGGCGAGGGCGGGTGGCGCATCCGCCTCGGGGACGCCTCCGTCACGGTGGTGCCGGGCCCCCACGGGCGCTTCGCCGCCCTGACCCTGCGCTTCGCGGACCTCGACGGGATCGAAGCCCGCGCCCGCGCCCTCCCCGGGGCCGAATGGACCCGGCGCGGGAAGAGGACGGGCGCGCTGACGCTGCCGGCCTTCGGCCTCCACCTCCGGTGCGAGGCCGCCTCATGACCGGCGCGGCGACGAATCTCGGCGACCTCGTGGACCGCTCCGGCCCCCCGGACAGGCCGCTGCTCGTCGGGTTCTCCCCGGCGGGGGAGCCCGAGACGATGACCCGCGCCGGCCTCGACGCCCGCGCCGACGCCTTCGCCCGGGGCCTCCTGCGCGGGGGGATCGCACGGGGCGAGCGGATCGCGATCCTCTCCGCCAACCGGCCGGACACCCTCGCGGCGCTCCTCGGCGCGATGCGGGCCGGGGTGGTGCCCGTGCCGGTGAACCATAAGTTCCCGCCCGCAACCGTCGCCGCCGTGCTGGCCGATTGCGGCGCGCGGCTGGTGCTCTGCGACGGCCCGCGCCGGGCGGCCCTGCCGCCGCTGGCACCCGGTGTCGGCCTCGCCGCGTTCGACGGCGAGGGGCCGGAGGGCTTCTCCGCGTGGCTCGATCCCGGCCCGTTCGTGCCGATCACGCCCGAGCCCGACGAGGCGGCCCTGTTCCTGTACACGTCCGGCTCCACCGGCCGGCCGAAGGGCGTGCGCCTCAGTCATGCCAGCCACCTCTGGGTGGCGCGGACCCGCGCGGCGGAGACGGACCTGCGCGGCGAACGCCTGCTCGTCGCGGCGCCGCTCTACCACATGAACGCGCTGGCTCTGGCGCTGCTCGTCTGCGCGGCCGGCGCCACGATGGTGCTGCTGCCGCAATTCGAGGCGCGCAGCTACATCGCGGCCATCGACCGCCACCGGTGCACGTGGCTCACCGCCGTGCCGCCGATGATCGCCATGATGCTGCGGGAGAAGGACCTCCTGGCCTCCAGCGACCTCACCGGCGTGCGGACGGTGCGGATGGGCTCGGCGCCAGTCAGCGACACCCTGGCCCACCAGATCCGCGCGCTGCTGCCGAACGCCCGCATCCTCAACGCCTACGGCACGACCGAGGGCGGGCCGATCGTGTTCGGCGACCATCCGGACGGGCTGCCGACGCCCGTCGCCTCCGTCGGCGCCCCCCGCCCCGACGTGGCGATCCGGCTCGTCGGACCCGATGCCCCCGGAGCCGGCGTGCTCCAGATGCGCAGCCCCGCGATCATGCTCGGCTACCACAACCGGCCGGACGTGCCCGTTCCGATCACCCCGGACGGTTTCTACGACACGGGGGACGTATTCCGCCGGGACGCCGAGGGCTTCCATTATTTCCTGGGCCGCACCGACGACATGTTCGTCTCCGGCGGCGAGAACATCTTCCCCGGCGAGGTCGAACTCGTCCTCGAACGCCACGCGGACGTGCTGCAATCCTGCGTCGTCCCGGTGGAGGATGCGATCAAGGGCACCAAGCCCGTCGCCTTCGTCGTCCGCCGGCCCGGCGCCACCCTCGACGAGGCGGGCATCAAGGCGCACGCCCTCGCCCACGCCCCGGCCTACCAGCACCCGCGCCGGGTGTGGTTCGTGGAGGCGCTGCCCCTCGCCTCGACCAACAAGATCGACCGCGCCACCCTGCGCCTGCGCGCCGAAGACGCCATGAGGACGCAACCATGACAGCTTTCAACTGGAACCAAGCCTACCCCACGGTGCGCATGCCGATCTTCGGCCGCAACGTGGTGGCGACGTCCCACCCCCTCGCCGCCCAGGCGGGGCTGCGGATGATCTGGAAGGGGGGCAACGCCGTGGATGCGGCCATCGCCACCGCCGCCGCCAAGACGCTCACCGAGCCCTGCAGCAACGGCCTCGGCTCGGACGCCTTCTGCATCCTGTGGGACGGCAAGCGCCTGCACGGCCTCAACGCCTCCGGGCCCGCCCCGGCGGCCTGGACCCCCGCATACTTCGCACGCAAGCACGGCGGGGCGCGCACGCCCCCGATGCGCGGTTGGGATTCGGTGACCGTGCCCGGCGCGGTCGCGGCCTGGGCGGCGCTCTCCGAGCGGTTCGGCCGCCTGCCCTTCGCCGACCTGATGGAGCCCGCGATCGAGATCGCCGAGCGCGGCTACCTCGCGCCCATCGTCGTGCAGCAGAAATGGGCGGCGGCCGCCGCCCTCCCGTCGCTCGCGGGCCAGCCGGGCTTCGCCGAGACCTTCCTGCCCCGTGGCCGGGCCCCGGAGGTCGGGGAACGGGTGACGATCCCCCATGCCGCCCGGACCCTGCGCGCCATCGCCGAGACCAAGGGCCGGGCCTTCTACGAGGGCGAGATTGCGCAGGCCATCGCCCGGCACGCGGCGGCGCATGGGGGCGCGATGACGGTGGCCGACCTCGCCGCCTTCACGCCGGAATGGGTGGAGCCCCTGGCCAAGGATTACCGGGGCTACACGCTGCACGAGATCCCGCCGAACGGACAGGGCATCGCCGCGCAGATTGCCCTCGGCATCCTGGAGAATTTCGACCTCGCGTCCCTGCCCGTCGACGGGCCCGACGCGCAGCACATCCAGATCGAGGCGATGAAACTCGCCTTCGCCGACACCTACCGCTACGTCGCCGACCCGAGCGGCATGGGCGTCAGCCCGGAGGCGATGCTGGACCCCACCTATCTCGCCACCCGCGCCAAGCTGATCGACCGGACGAAGGCGCAGGATTTCGGCGCGGGCAACCCCGTCCGCGGGGGCACGATCTACCTCACCACCGCCGATGCCTCGGGCATGATGGTGAGCTTCATCCAGTCGAACTACATGGGCTTCGGCTCCGGGGTCGTCGTGCCCGAATGGGGCGTCTCGATGCAGAACCGCGGCCACGGGTTCAGCCTCGACCCGGAGAGCCCGAACGTGGTGGCCCCCGGCAAGCGGCCGTTCCACACCATCATCCCCGGCTTCCTGACGCAGGGAGGCGCCCCGGTGATGAGCTTCGGGGTGATGGGCGGCAACATGCAGCCGCAGGGCCATGTCCAGACCCTGGTGCGCATGATCGACCACGGCCAGAACCCGCAGGCCGCCTGCGACGCCCCGCGCTGGCGGGTCGCCGACGGGCTGAGCGTGAACACCGAATCCACGATGCCGGCGGCCACGGTCCAATCCCTCGTGGAGCGGGGCCACCACCTCGAGGTGATCAACGACAGCTACCAGGATTTCGGGGCCGGGCAGTTCATCTGGCGGATGGGGGATCCGTCCGAGGACGGCTACGTCGCGGCCAGCGACCCCCGGCGGGATGGACAGGCGGTGGTGTGCTGAGCGGACGCCGCCTCGACCGTCCGCCATGCGCCGCGTGACAGCGATGCCAGGATCGGCCTGCGGGGCGTTCGCGACGGCTTCGCCCTCGATATCACCGCCGCCCGAGCGATCCCGCAGCGGCAAGCAAGCCGCTAACGCTTCTTGCCCAACTCGGCGGCGATATCCTTGGTCATCCGGCCAACCTTCCGATGGGCCGCCGTAAGCTGGTCCTGGGTGACGCCCCACCGCTTCATCCAGAACTCGACAGCCTTGCGTTCCGACAGGTCGAGTCGGTCCTTATCGATGAAGCCGCGCTTGTCCTTGAGACCGGCCATGGAGGGTCCTATTGAGTAGCTGACACGCAGTTCAGCGCTCGCACGCACAAGGCCGCATTGTCCATCGTCGTCCGGTACAGCCGGGCATTCCGCGCAACCACGTACTCCCGCGCGAGTGCCCCGGTGGGGATCGCGACAGCGATGCGGTTGGTCCGCTGCTGGTCGTAAACGGTTCGAAGCGGACACTGCGAATGTCCGGCTGAGGAGCATCCCATGCCGATCGAGCAAGTCACGATCCGGACACGCGACGGCGACTGCCCTTCACACGTTGTGACCCCTGCGAGCGGCGGACCATGGCCTGCGGTGATCTTCTACATGGACGCAGGTGGCATCAGGCCGGCGATGCTCGACATGTCTCAGCAGCTCGCTGACGCTGGCTACATCGTCCTGCTCCCGGATCTCTTCTACCGCTACGGACCCTACGGGCCATTCGTACCGAAGGAAGTGTTCGCGGGTGACTTCCGCGCAGTCCTCGGGCCACTGATGGCCACAACGAGCCCTCTAAAGGCCGCTGAAGACGCAGAGGCCATGCTGGCTTACCTCGACACGCGCGACGACGTCGAAGGCCGCAAGATCGGGGTGGTGGGCTTCTGCATGGGCGGCGGCATGGCCTTGGCCACAGCGGGAACCTATTCCGAGCGGTTCGCCGCGGCTGCAAGCTTTCACGGGGGCAATCTTGCGACCGATGCGCCGACGAGCCCCCACCTGTTCGCTGCCAAACTCAAGGCGGAAGTTTACATCGGCGCGGCGGAGAACGATGGCAGCTACCCGCCTGCAATGGCCGAGCGGCTGGAGAAGGCTCTGACGGAGGCTGGCGTGCGGTTCACAACGCGGACGTATCCGGCCGCGCATGGCTGGATGATGCCGGA
The DNA here is from genome assembly GCF_022829465.1 of Methylobacterium sp. J-067. Taxonomy (GTDB): domain Bacteria; phylum Pseudomonadota; class Alphaproteobacteria; order Rhizobiales; family Beijerinckiaceae; genus Methylobacterium; species Methylobacterium litchii. The sequence continues at coordinate 19,778 of NZ_JAKSXZ010000133.1, read as the reverse complement.
CTTCCCTGTCTACGACCCTGCTGCGGCCGAACAGGGTTGGGGCGCAATGCTTGCGCTCTTCGGCCGGACCCTGCACGTCGGAGAGCGATGACGTGGGCGCTGATCCCACGTCCGCAGAGGTACCCCCTTATCTCAGGAGCATCCTCAGCGAAGGAACTGGGTCAGTTCGGCCAGGACGTCGTCTGGGCGCTCTTCTTGCAGCGTGTGGCCGCAATCGAGCGCTCGCCCCGAAACGTCGGCGGCCTTCTCGCGCCATGTCTCCAGGACATCGTAGGTCTGCCCGACCGTGCCCTTTGCGCCCCAGAGCGCCAGCACCGGCACGGCGATGCGCGTCTCGGCATCGGCCGCGTCGTGCTCCAGGTCGATCGTTGCCGCCGCCCGGTAATCCTCGCAGATCGCGTGGCGAGTTGCCGGATCGCGGTAGACGCGCAGATACTCCGCGAACAGTGCGGAGCTCGGCGAGCCCGGGGTCTTCGACTGCCCGTCCACATGCGTCCGAAGAAAGAACTCGGGGTCGGCTGCGATGAGGCGCTCCGGCAGCGGAGCGGGCTGGATCAGGAAGAACCACCAGAAATAGCGGGTGGCGAAATCCTTGTCGGTCCGTGCATACATCGTGGCGGTCGGCGCGATATCGAACAGCGCGAGCCGTGTCACCGCCTGCGGGTGATCAAGGGCGAGGCGGTGGCCAACGCGCCCGCCGCGGTCGTGGCCGACAAGAGCGAAGCGCTCATAGCCCAGCCGGGCCATCACCGCGACCGCATCGGCAGCCATGGCGCGCTTGGAGTAGTTGGCGTGGCGCGCTCCGCCCTCGGGCTTATCGGAGTCGCCGTAGCCGCGCAGGTCCATCGCCACGACGCGAAAGTTCGTGGCGAGGCGCGGCGCGACCGCCTGCCAGGTCGCGTGGGTCTGCGGATGGCCGTGAAGCAACAGCAGCGGCGGACCCGAACCGCCGACCGAGGCGCGGATGCGGACGGCGCCAGTCTCGACGTCGTGCAGTTCGAAGCCTGACAGGAACGGATCCGGTCCGAGCATGGTGGTCTCCATCAAGTCGGGCGCGCCATGGATGAGCGCTGCGGTAACGCGCCGCGTGCGCGAATCACGTGGGCGCGGCAATGGATGGACCGGGCCCAGGGAAACGAGCAATGCTCTCTCGCTTCGAAGGCACGACGCCGAGGTCCAAATGCTCTACGAACTCGCGACCATTTCGTGCCCGCTGCTTGCGGTCGGTCGAGCAGCCGAGGGTGTTTATGACTGGGTGAACGACGCGGAGGCCAAGGGTGAACTGTTTGGCTGCTGGCGGACGGAGATCGGAACGCTCGGACGCCTGATCGTCCTGCGTGGGTTCGAGGCACCAGAGGATATGACGGCCGAGCGTCGCCGTGCGCTCTTGAGCGATAATCCCTTCAATGCAGGAAGCGTGGTGACGGCGCTGGACATGGACAGCTACGCGCCGTTTCCCTTCCTGCCGCCGATCCGGACCGGGGACCGGGGCGGGGTGTACGAGTTCCGGACCTACCACCTGAAGCCCGGTGGGCTTCCGCCAACGCTCGCAGGCTGGGAAGCCGCTATCGCACCCGCCCGCGAGTATACCGAGCATCTCGTCGCCAACATGTATGCCCTCGATGGAGCGCCGCGAATCACACACGTGTGGGCCTTTACGAGCTTGAAGGAACGGGCCGAGTTACGCTCGCGCGCCTATGGAGCCGGTGTCTGGCCGCCGAAGGGCGGTCCGGAGCAGATTGCCGAAGCGACCTCGACGATTGCGCTCCCACAGGGACCTTCGCCCTTGGCCTGAACGGCCTTCCAGCTCTCCCGTCAGGCGACCCTGAACGTTGGCTCGCATCAGACTGCCGTCAATTGCAGCCGGGAGCCCCACACAGCGAGTTGGCAGCGCTAGGCCCCATCTGTGGCGGTGTTGCCCCACGGAGCGTGGCGAGCGCCGATCGCGCCTCTTCGTTGTCCGGCTTCAGGCGCAAAACATCCTCGTAATCGCGGATAGCTGCGGCTGTATTTCCGAGAGACAGATAAACCTTGGCCCGATTGAGCAGAGTGTTAGAGAAATTCGGGCGCATCGCGATGGCCCTGTTGAAATCGTTGAGAGCCGCGGAAGGATTGTTCAGGCCAGCATAGGCAATGCCACGATTGTGAAAGCTATATGGGTATTGCGCATCGGCCGCGATAGCGGAATTGCAGTCCATCAACGCTTCGGCAAACGCACTCCGCTCGTTATTGGCCCAGCAACGGCCGTCGAGCGCGATGGCCCGCTGCCGGGGCGTTCGGGCCTCCTGCAACAGGCGGCTGCATCCCCCGAAGCGAAGTTCGGGGCTTCCGGTTCGGCAATCTTGGGCCGCATCCGCGCGCGCGTTCGTGTCTAGGATCAGGGCCGCTGGCAGAGAGCCGCCAAGAGCGACGGCGAGCACCAGGACGATCGCGCGCATCTCAAGCCCCATTCTCCCGGCCCCTCGTTGCAGTCCTGGATTTTTAGCCGCAGCGGTTGTTGAAGATGTCCCGGCCCGGCAGCTGCATCGAGTTCATCATCCGAAGAAGCTCAGCTCGGTACATATCACTGAATTCCGCCGGGAAGCGGCCACCGACGTTGACGATCGTGCTCCGGTCGTCGCGCCGGATCGTCGCGAAATCGTAGAAGCTTCGGTCATCGAAGGTGCCCTGCGAGACGGCCGTCCCCCGGCCTTCGAGCACGTAGCCGGTGCGGACGGGCGAAGACGTCACTTCCTGCGCGCGGGAGATCTGATTTCGCCTTGGACGGATCTGCTCGGCGATGAATTGCTGCGCGCTGCCGCAGCGTTCGTTGGGGCTGACCTGAACATACATGACGACTTGCTCGCCATGCTGCCGCGAATGCCAGATGGTCGTGTAGGTCTGCTTCTGCGGATCGTACTGATCGTTGGCAAGCCGGGAGATGTCGAGAAGATCGGTCGAGTAGGTCAGGGTCCAGCCGGAGGCGCTGCCGACCGTCGTGCGCTGCTGCAACTCCCGTTGACGCCGCGCCTCATCGGCTTGGCGCTGCTCGTCCGCCTCCCGCTGGCGGCGGGCTTCCGCCCATTGCCGATCCATCTCCTCCTGCCGCCGCCGGGCGTCCTCCTGCCGTCGACGGGCCTCGTCCTCCTGCTGTCGCCGCGCCTCGTCCTGGCGGTCCCGGTTGCGGCCGCATTCGAGGGCGAACGTTTCCACGAGGGATCGGAACCGCCCCGCCGGGTAGGCCGTGGTGTAGCTCGCGGTGCTGGTCGGATCGTCGCAAGACGCAACCGCCCGCTGGTAGGCCCGCTGCTCTCGCCCGGCCTGGAGCCTGTCCTGAAACGGCCTTGCGAAGGGATAGGTCGCGGTTCCCGCCTCACAGGCCTTGATCGCTGGTTCGAGGTTCACGCCGCGGAGGGAGACCGGCTCCGCATTGGGATCGATCTTGTTGCAGTCGCTGCGCAGCCCGCCGAAGAAACCTTGCGGGATGAAAGCGAACGATGTCGTCAGCGCGCCACTCGCACGGGGCTCCAAGTCACTGCCGGCGAGACCCCGCTTCAAGGTCTCGTAAGACTGCAGGAAGGTTTCGCCCTCCTGCGCCATCGCCGTGAGCATCGGATCGCGCAGCGAGGCGCGCCCGGCGAGCGGCGCGGGGGAGGCCGTGCGCCGGGGGGCCCGTTCACTGCCGATCAGGCTCGCGCCCGAGTTGCCCGCCGCGGCATCGAAATCACAGCGAGCGCCGGAAGCCGCCTGACACTCATCGATGACTGCCACGAGATCGCGCGGCCTGCGCTGGGCGATGCGACGCATCACGTCGCTGAGCCGGACGCCCTCGCTGTCGAGCATGGTCGGCCGCTGACCGATATCGGATGGAGCGTCCTGCGGAATCAGATGGATGTCGTCCACGCCGCCGACGGTCGGACCGAGGACGAAGACGGCCACCTGCGCCTCCTCCGGCAAGCGTCCGGCCGCTTCGCGCAGACCGCGCTCCAGTTGCGGACGGTCCGCAGGACCGAAGGTCCAGACGTCGAAGCCGATGTCTCTCAGTCGCTTGCGATAGGCCTCCTCGTCGGCATGGGCCGTGGCCGCGCGGCCTCCGGCGGAGGCCGGCTGTGGAACGACGAGCAGGGCGATGCGCGGCCCCGTCGCGGCACTGCTGCGGGCGGTGGCAGATTGAACCGCCAGGCCCGGCGAGGCGGCCTGCCCCTCCACGGCCCCCAGAAAGACGAGGGCTGCAGCCGCGAAAACGCGGCGGGCGCGCCCCATCACGGCCAATGAGGGCGACGGTGCGACGAGTGATCTGGCGGACATGGGAGCGGGCACGGGGTTCGTCATGAACGGCAGATCGCCCGCAGGCGGTCGTTGGCGGCGTTGGCGTCGCACAGGCCACGGAGCGCGTCGGTGTGGCGGGATGAGCGGTTGCGCCAGAGGGCGTAGTAGTAGGCGGCACGGACGAGGTCGGGCCGAGCCGCCTCGCGATAGGTCGCCTCGTCGTTTCCAGGGTCGTAGAAGCGGGCGAGCTGCCATGCCGCATCGGCATTGGTGACGGGATCCGCCTCTTCGAAGGCGCGGAAGGCGGCGCCTCCCTGCCGGGATGACAGGGCCGTCTCGCCGAGCGCGATGAAAGCGCCGGGCGTCGCCCGCTCCTGGACAAGCCGCGAGAAGCGCTGGTGGAGCTCGGCGGCCGTCAGGCGCGGAGGTTCCGTCGTCGTGGGCGGAGGCGGCGCGGGGGCCGGGGCGTCGTTCCGGGCCACCATGACCCAGAGCGCATCGCGGTAGAGGATGAGCGCGCCGGTCCCAATCGCGAGACACGCGAGCAGGAGAAGCGCGAGGAAGGGCAGACCTCGGCGCTTGCCCTGCGGAGGCGTCGGTTCGGCCAGTGGCACGTCCGGGGCCGCGACGTCCTCCGACGGACCCGTATCTTCCCTCGCGGTGGCAGCATCGCCCGCGCCCTTCACATCGATGTGGGGCGGGGTCGCGGGCGTGTTCGGCAGGCCGGCGAGAATACCGGGGCCGGCAGGGGCGGGAGAGATGTAGGGCCACGACACGACTCCGAAGGAGGTGCCGTCCTGTGCGACGATCTCGATCGGAACCAGTTCTTCGATGCGGTCGATGACGGCGGGGCCGAAGCGGGCCACCGCCCCACCGTCCCGCTCCGTCACGGCCAGCGGCGCCAGCCACGCCACCTCCGGCTGCCAGCCTTCGGCGCCGAGATGGCGCGGCTCGGTGTCCTGACGGCGGAAGGACAGCAGCGGGGAGCGGAGCGGACGCCCGAGGTCGATGAACGCGTAGCCGCCGCTCTCGCCCTCATCCTCGGTGATGCGGATGGTCATGTCAGACGTTTCCGTTGGGACCGGCCGGTTCAGGCGGCCCGTGCTTGGAGACCGGCGAGGATCGCGCCGATCCGTGCGTTCTGCGCGAGGTCGATCGTGACGCCGGAGGCGCTTTTCGCGTTGTCTTCCACCACCCGGTAGAAGCCGTGGAACCAGTCCGTCGCGTAGGTGTGCGCGAAGGGGGCGGGTGCCTGCGTGATGCTGCGGGCGTCGAAGGCGATCCCACGGGGAGCGAAGGCGAGCCTGTCTCCCGCCTCATCCTGGATGGACGGCCGTTCGCCGGCCGGGGGGACGAGGGTGAAGCCCAGGCTCCCGGCCAGCCGGTTGAGACGGGTCGCCGCGATCAGGGCAAGCTTGACCGTCGATTGTTCGGCCCGCTCGATGGTCGCCAGGGCGCGCAGGTCGGCCGCGATCGCCCCTTCAATGTCGGCCCTCCGGGCGAGGGCGATCAGCTCGCCGACGACGACCTCCATGACCGTCAGCGGAACGCCGAAGCGACGGGCGAAGCCTTCGTCCTCGATCGTGCGCCGCAGGAAGCCGATCCAGGCCGCGACGGCCGCCCGTGCCAGGGCGTGCTCCCGGTCGGTGCTGGCCGCCGGCGCTTCGCTTCGGGCTCCCGGCATGCCGCCGGGGCGAGAAATCGCGCCGGGGCGGGCGATCCGCGGTGCGGCCGCCGGAGCCGCGTTCGCCGGGGTAGCGCTCTCGGCACCATGCAAGGACACGGTGAGGGCCCCGACATCGACGGTGAGGGACCGCAACAGGGAGCCGAGCTGCCCCGCCGCGACGACCGCATCGAGCGCATCGAAGACCAATCCGGCGGATTCCCGCCGTTCCGCGAGCCGGGTCTCGATGTCGAGGGCGACATGGAAGCGGGCCAGACGCTCGCGCATTTCCGCCCGAAGCGCATCGAGGCGGGCGGCGATCTGCTGCGCCTTCAGGGCGGGCCGGCAGACCCGCGACAGGTTCTCGACGAGGTAGCTGACGCCGCCGTCGTTGAGACGCAGCGCCTCATCGAAAGCGCGGTCCGGCTCGGCGAAGTGGGCGGTCGCCTCCGGCAGCGCGGCGAAGCCGGCCTTCAGTTCGGCGATCCGATCCTGCTTCTCGGGCAGGAACGCGACCTCGCGGCGGCCGTCGTAGCGGATCACCGACTCGGCCGGGTAGTTCGGGTTGCGGAACCAGTACGTGTTGCGGAACGGCGTGCCCGGCGTCCATTGCCGCGGCCACGTATGAGCCTTTCCGAAGAAGCCCAGCAGCGACGCCTCGAGCCGGTTGCGGAAGCGGAGACCGGCGTCCTGGCCCGCATCCCCCGCCTTGTCGACGAAGTGGCTGTCGAACCACGTCAGGACGAGGAAAAGCAGGTTCGGGAGGGAGGCGCGGGCCTCCGGTGTGGCCCCGTGCGTCAGGGCGATCCAGCGGTCCACGAGGTCCGGCAGCGTCACGACCTCCTGGTTCGAGGGGCGGACGCACAGCATCATCGCCGTCAATTCCTGCTCGGCCACGTAGCGGTCGAACAGGTAGGCCACCTTGCCGCGCAGGAAGGTCTCCTTGAGGGCATCGGGGTGGGCGGTCAGGAAGTGGGACAGGTCGACCTTCTGGCGGCTGCGGGCACCGGGAAAATCGAGGAGGTCCGCCTCCTTCAGGAAGGCGCGGGGCTCGTCCGCGATCTCGATGCGCAGCTCGGCGGTGATCGCGGCGACGGCCGCGCGCGGCAGGGTGACGATCGCTCCGTTCGCCCCGTGGACGGTGAGTGTGTCCCCCGCGGCGGAGGCGCCGAGGCCCGACAGGGTCGCCACGTCGAGGATGCTGCCCTCGCGGGGCACGAGCGCGCTCAGCGGCGCGAAGATCTCCTCGGGATGCCCCAATCGCTCGAGCGCGTCGGCGAGTTGGCGGTAGAGGACGCCGAAGGCGGCATGGCCGCCCCAGAGCGGCGCGAACAGCTGCGCGCGTCGTTCGAGATCGAGACCGCCAGCGAGGCTGCGCGCCTCGTCCCAATAGCGGGCGAACACCTCGAGGGGGCGTGTGCCGCGCGCCTGCTCACGCACATAGTCCTGGAGGTCGTCGATCTCGACGTCGCCGATCCGCGACGCGCCGGGGCGGGCTTGCGCCTTCAATGCCGTGACGAGGGCGGTGATCGCCTCCGGCTCGGGCAATGTCTCCTTGGCGGCGTCGCCGTCATGTAGGAAGGTGTTGGCGAGGATCTTCACGAGATCGATCTCGCTCAGGACGCGCAGGCGTACCGGCGCGCCGGGCGGGGTCCCTCCGGCGGTCGCGGCGGTGAAGCGCGTCACCAACCCCGTCGCCTCCTTCTCGCCGATCGGGTTGATCTCGGCCAGGAAATCCACCGGGTCGTGGCCAGGGAAGCGCGCGCGCAGGGCCCCGTCCTCCGGGCGCGCCAGAACCTCGACCAGATAGGATTTGCCCGCTTGGCTCGGCCCGAACACGCCGGCGCACATCGGCCGTCCCGCCGCGCGGGCGAGGCGTTCGGCCCGGTGGGCGGCCTTGCGGACATACCGGACGAGGTCCGCGCGCTCGCGCCCGACGGTGGCGGCGTTCGCCTCGTCGCCGAGCCAGCGTTCGGCCTCCTCGGCGAGGCGGCCCGTCGCCCTGCAATCCTGTGCCAGATGATCGATTGACATGGGCATTCTCAATCCAGGGCGAGGATACCGGTATCCAACCAGTATCCGTGCTCCGAGCTTAAAGTATCGAGCACCAGCTCGATTTTGCGCGCAACATCGAGACCGTCCGCGTCATAGGCGTCGCAGATCTTGAATTCTTCCTTCATCGATTCCGAGCGCAGGAGGGCGTCGGCCCCTTCATCATCGGGGCGACCGTCGCCGCAGCGTTCGAGCGTGATCTCGAGCGGGAGCTTCATGCGTGCCGCCTCTTCTCCGGCACGCAGCCTCAGCCGATAGAGGGGCGTCGCGATCCAGCGCTCGACCGGCAATTGCCGGTAGCCCAGGCGCATCGGCGCGTAATAGCGCAGCTTGGCATCCATCTCCGGCCCTTTGGCGGGCCCCTTCCGCCCCGGCACGGGGGCATCGAGATCGATGTCGCGGAAGCAGAGGCCCGCGTCGCGCAATTGGCCGCTGAGCTCCAGTTCGCCGATGTAGCGGGCGGTGGAGCGCAGGGCGAGGCGATGCGTGAACAGGGTGAAGTTGGTAAGCTGGCCCTCGGCCAGGGCGCACAGCATGCCGCCCACCGCCGTCGTCGTCTTGGGATCGCCGATGCGGCGGTTGTCCCGCTCGCGGAACGGGTACCACGTCCCGGCCTGATACTCGTGCAGCGGCACGATGCGGTCGGGCGAGACGGAGAGCTTGTCGACGAGGAGATCGACGAACGCCTGGAGCCGCGACGGCCGGCCTGACAGCAACACGACATCGACGTCGAGGGCGTGAACGGCCTCGCACAAATTGTCGAGGACGAGATCGAGGGTCGACACCACGCAGTCCGCGACCACGTCGGCGCGGCTTTCGAAGAGACAATCGGTCAGGGAGAAGCCGGCCGCGCCGCCGGCCCTGGCGGGCACTTCCAGGAAATCGAGCAGGCGTTGCTGCGGCAGGGCCCGGCGAACGATCCGGCCGCCGCGCTCGGGGAAGAACTCCTCGAAGGGTCGCGCGACGATCTCGGCCCCGGCTTCGACGTCGCCGAGGATCCGCAGGCCGATCGGCTCCAGCACGCGGGATACGAACTGGCGGCGCAGGTGCTTTTCCTGCTCCGCCATGTTGGCCCGGTCGCCGCCGAAGCGTTCGAGCAGGAGCGCGTGCGGGTCGGGATGCCCGGCGGCCCGGAGGGCACCTTCGAGAGTGGGCAGGACGAGGCGTTCGATCACCCGCTTAAGGATGTCGTCGCCGGCGATCCGGAACCCCTCGCGGAAGTTCTGGACGGGTTTGATCGCCCGATTCCCCTCCGCATAGTAGGTCGTGATCATCAGGTCGGTCGTGCCGCCGCCGACATCGATGCTGGCGATGCGCACCGAAGGTTCGGGCTGCGCCGTGGGCGCAGGCGGGGCATCCGGCTCGGCGAAGGGCCTCGGGCGGCCGACGAGGCGCAGGAACCCCTCCACCGCGCCGCCGAGCTTCTGGGTGATCTCGCCGTAGAGGTAGACGAACTGCACGCAGCTCGCCTCATCCCACGCGACGTGGACCTCCGGCTGGGTCAATCCGGGAGGCGGGTTGTCGGCCCACCCCATCAATTGCCAGATCAGCTTCACCGCTCCCTCCGCGCGGGAGCGGAGCAGGCGCTGTTCCTGCACCGGCATCGCGGGCGGGAGCGTCAGGATGATGCGCCGCAGCTTCCGCGGGGCGTCCTTGGTGCGCCGCCGCTCCCGGACCCCGGCGTTGTTGATGGTCGAGAGGGCGTGGCAGACGATCTCCGCCACCATGAAGGTGAAGAAGGACGACCGCGAGAAGGTCAGGCGTGAGGCACCGATCCGGTCGTCGGCCCCCACCCGGATCCCGTAGCGCTTCTTGTCGGCGTCGAGCTGCGCGATGACGTCGCCGCGGCTGTTCACGTATTGCCGGATCGTGCGGTCGATGAGCGGGCTCGTCCCGTCGGCACTGTAGTCGCGGTCGGGGAAGCGCCACTCCTGGTTCACGGGGCGCACATCGCAGAGGTAGCGCTTGGGGCTCGACAGGCCGCCGATCGCCTCCGTCCCTTGAGCGAGTTCGCGGAACCGGCTGGCCTCGGGCCCGACACGGACGGGGCTCGGCCAGAAGAACGCGCGCGGGCGCGCCGACAGACGGGACAGGTGGTCCCGCCCAAACTTGGCGTGCGAGAGTTCGACGTGGCTTTCGAACGGCTCCGTGTAGATCTGCTCCGGCTCCGACAGATCGCGCAATTGCAGCACGAAGGAATTGTTGAGATCGACCCGGTCCTCGTTGGGATGGGACTCGATTAGGATCCCGCAGGTGCGGCTGTTGCCGATGTCGAGGATGAGGTCGACGGTGACGGGCCGGATCGCCGGCTGGGCCGTCACCGTATCTGTGAGCCTCAGGGTCCGGGGCCGGACGGCCATCTGCAGGTATTCGAGGAAGACCAGATAGCGGGCGTAATGCTCCAGCGCGTTCGGAAAGTCCGTCTCGCGCAGGGGGCGATCGGGGCGCTGCGCGGCCTTGAACTCGCGGAACTGCTCCAGGAGCCAGGACGGCACCCATTCCTGGAAGCCGGCGAGGCGCTTCGTCTCCTCATCCTCCCCGGCGGCGCCGAGAAACCAGCCGATGTCGCGGAAGCGGAAGGCGAAGCGGAATTCGTGCTCGTTGGCCGCGTCTTCCAGGCTGGGGGCCGTATAGGGTCGGTTGTTGCGCCGCTCCAGCAGCTCGGTGTCGAAGGCGAAGATCACCCGGTGGCTGATCGGGCTGTCGGGCGCCCTGTCGGCGACCTCGACGATGCGGACCCGCGCCCAGTTGGTCGGCCCGAGGTCGAGTTCCTCGCCACCGTCGATCCCGGACTTGACCCGCAGCATCGGGACCGGCGTCCACTTCTCGAGAAAGACTTCGAGCGCCCCCCTCTCGCCGACCGCATACTCACGATCCTCGCCCTTCGCGCTCTCCACCGGGTCCGCACCGGGGTCCTCTTCGTTCCAGGCGGGGAGCAGGCGATAGGTCCGCCGCCCGTCCGCCTGGGTCGCCCCCACGACCTCGCGTTCGATGAAGCGGCGGGACAGGCGCCCGACCGTATCGATGTGGAAGGCATATTCCACGAACTGCACGCCGCTGTGAGGCACGAGCCGGATCGTGGGGCCGAAGGTGACGGGTTCGACGTACATCGCTCGGGGCGTATCTCGTGTGACGTGTGCGGGAGGAGCGGCGGCGGCGCAGGCGATCAGGGCACGGCGGAGGCCCCGGCGGGCGCCTGTGCCGCGTCCGGCATCGGCAGATCGAAGGTCATGACGGTTTGCATCGTCCGCTCCGCGCCGATCTTGGCGTCCCGTTGCGCCACGATTTCGCCGTGCCGCGACAGGATCACCTGAAAGGGTACGTCCGCCCGCGTCTCGCCGTGGCGCCGAAACAGTCCGACCTGGACCCCGTAGCGCCCTTCCGGCGCGGGGGCGCTGTCCCAGATCACATGCTCGACGGGACGGCTGGCGCCGGTCCCGCCATTCTCGTTCTGGTCGGCCACGAGGCGTCCGCCGCACGAAGCGCGGTGGTCGAAGGTGATGCGCGAGCGGTCGGGGCACACGACGTAGAGATCGAGATCGGCCGCGCCTTCCCAGGCCAGGGTCAGTTCAAGACCCTGGCCGCGTTCGATCCCGGTCAGCCGCCGTTCGAGATCGGGCGGGATCACCCGAGGTGGCTCGACGGCCGCCCGCCGCGGCGGGACCGGGCAGGCCGCGTCGCAGGTCAGCGCCCGGCGTGTCACCGCGAGTTCGGCGCCCCGCACCGCCTCGTCGGTCGTGCGGATCGCGGCGAGGATCGCGCCGCCGTCCGGGTCGAGTTCGACAGACGGGACGGGGCAGTGTTGTGGCAGGACCGCCCGGATCCAGGACGGCCAGGTTTCATCGCCCAGGGCGCACGCGCGCAGCAGCCGGTCCGCGAGGACACCCGTCAGCAGGACGAACACCAGCCACAGGACGGGACCGAGCCAGCGCCGCCGTGCGTTGAGCGGTCTCGGCTCGACCCGAACAGGGGTGGCCGCCATGGTCGCCGTCGGACCGGAGGCCGGCTCCGCCGACGGCCCTCCGGCGCTGGCCGATGCCGCACTGGCCGTGATGGCGGCCCCGCGCGCCACGACGGGCCCCTCCGATCCGGCCAGTCGATAGCCCCAGGCCACGAAGACCGGATGTCCGTCGACGGACCACAGATGATCGGCATCGGGAACGATGAGCGCATCGCGCAGAAGCCGCGAAAGATCGCGAGATGCATCGCCCTCCCGCTCCAGGCCGTCGGCGAACGCGGCGATCTCGGCTTCCAGCTTCGCCGCGCCGGCCCGCAAGGTGCCGGCGGCTTGCGGATCGAGCTCCGTCACCCGACGGACATCGCCCTCGAAGGCCGAGAACCACGCGAAGCCCGGCCGCCCGGTCCCGGCCACGGCGATCGGCACCGGTTCCGCAAAGAGCCCCGCATGGGCCGGGCTGAGTCGGCGCGCGAGCAGATCGGTCAGTTGCTCGTATTGCTGGCCGAGCTTCGGGTTGACGGGTGTAAGCCCCTGGCGCGGCGTCTCGGTGAGCTTCGTGGTCGCGGACATCGTGCAACCCCTCAGCGAGCAGACGGCGGCACGGCGGGCGGCCGGGCGGGTGTACGCGGCGCGGCTTGCCCTGTCGGCGCAGCAGGCTCGGCCGGCGCGGCGGCGGCCACGCGCGGCGACGCCTGGAGGTCGCAGGCCCGTGCATCGGGCGTGATGGCGATGCCGGCCTTCGTTAGGAAGGCCAGGAGCCCGTCCGATCCGAGAGCGTATCGCGCCGTCACGGGCATCTGCTCATCGGTGCGGCCGAACGTGTTCACGCCGACCACGCGGCCGCAATAATCGACCAGAGGCCCGCCGCTGTTGCCGGGGGCGATCTCGGCCGAATGGAGAACGAGGGTGACGGCCTCGGCTTCGTATCGCTGCAGATGGTTCACTACCCCGGACTGGAGCACCGGAACGAGATCGCGGCTGGCGCCGGCATCGCCTTCGCGAAGTCGTGCGAAGATCGGGTCCGTGCCGAGATGCAGCCCTGGGAAGCCCGAGGCCACCACCGGGGTCAGCGGCCTTCCGGGTGGCGCGACGGACAGAGCGCGTCCGCCCGACTGCGAGGGCAGGCGAAGCAGCGCGAAATCCGTCAGCGTTCCCTCGTCGCCGACCCGCACCAGCGTCGCCGGGACGAGGCCCGCGTGCCGTCCGGCGATCAGGAGCGATGGAGCCCCCTCGACGACGTGGCGGTTGGTCACGACGAGATCGTCCGCCACGAAGAACCCGGAGCCGGTCGCGTTGCCGGCCAGAATGAGGACCGTGCCACGTTCGAGACGGTCGGTGAGACCATCGGCGGGTTGCGCCCCCGGGCCTGCCTGCGCCGCCGGAGCCTCCAGGCCCGTCCTCGCCTGCGGCGGCGCGGCCGGATCGGTGGGCAGGCGCACGCTCGCCGGGCTTTGCGGGACGAGCGTCGGAAGCTCGGTTCGCAGGCGCGGGCAATCGAAGCGTTCCGACGCGACGAGCGCATCCCGCCGTCGGCGGAGGCCATCGAGCCAGGCGGTTTGCAACGTCCTGGCCTCGGCCGACACACCCTGCGGCAGCACCGGGAAAACCAGGACCCCTGGCACGAAGGACAGCGCAAGCAGAAGTCCCGCCACGGCGGTCGCGACGACGGGCGCGGTGACGACCTGACGCCGGGGCCACGCCGGCGCGCGGCGAAGCCGGCGCGACACGATTGGATCGGCTGCGGGAAGCGGCTCGACATGCGCCGCCCAATCGTCCCGGCTCGTCGGTGGCGACGGCATGGCGGCCGGGGCGAAGGCACCGAGCGTCGATGCGAAGTGACGCCCCCGGCCGCGATCATCGGCAGCGAGCCCCTGCGGGAGCAACCCCCAATCCACGAGCAGGGGCGCGTCTCCAACCGCGAGCACGGCCAGCGGCGAAGCGAGGTTGAGGCAGGCCGCCGCGAAGGCTCCCGCCTCCCGATCCCGCAGGAGCGGCGCCAGGGTCGCGAGGGCGGAGCGGAGTCTCTGCGCGGCCGGTTCCGCGACGGCGGGATCGAGCTCGGCCAACGGTCGGATCGGGCCATCGAGATGAGTGTACCAATCCACCCGCGCCGGCGCCGCACCGTTGCTGCGGGAGATGACGGGCTCGGCGAACAGATCCGCGACCGAGGCACCGCAACGCGTCAGCACCAGCCGGCGCAGGCGCTCGTAGTCTTCGAGGAGAATCCTGTCGTCGATCCGGATAGGATCGAGGCCCGCGAGCGTCCGGCTGGCGACGAAGCGCATCGAACCCGTCATGGCCGAACCTCGTTCCTGGCCCGGAGCCGAACGCTAATCACAGCGAGCCCCCGTGCCGACGCCATTCAGTTCGAGGCGCACCAGCGCGTCACGGGCCTTGGTCGTCCCCCGCTCGGCCGCCTTGCCGTACCAGAGCTTGGCCGCCGCGATGTCCGAAGCCCCGCCGATCGCGTTGTCGAAGGCGGTCGCGTAACAGAACATCCCCTCCGGAATGCCCGCCTCGGCCGCCTCGCGGAACCACGACCGGGCTTTCGTATCGTTCTTCTCGAACCGGCGTCCCTGGCGGAACAGGATGCCGATATTGACCTTGGCCGCGCCGCTGCCGAGGTCGGACGCCCGACGATAGGCTTGGTAGGCGTCCTGGTTTGCCCCCTGACGATCGTAGGCACGCCCAAGCTGAAAGTAGAGACGCCGGAGGTGCGGTGCCTGGGCAATTGCGGCTTGGCATGCCGTGGCGGCCGGTCCGGCGCGCAAATCGCGGAACTCGACTGTCCGCGACCGGTCCGGCGCATCCGGATCCCAGGGGGCACTGGCGAGGCCATCGCAGGCTTGTACGGCTTCGGCGCTCACGCTGTGGTCCGATGCAAAGCAGTCGCCGACAAGCACAAACAGCATCAATACGACACGAGCGGCAATCGGCTTAAAGGAAGTGAGAATTGCACTTTCTGATCTTCGCAACAGCACGGCCGACACTTCAAATGCCTTGTTTCATCCGTGATAAGCCGCCACCGTTAATGCATTTGCATCCTTAGGTTGGCTTCCCACAGCCTCGACGTGTATGCGACGCCGTTCGTCTCGATTGTGTTCGCAAGTGGCCGTGTCGCCACACCGGCGAAGTTGATGCATTTTACCGGAACAACGATGCGCGTGACAACGGCTCGCCAAAGTCACAAACCTTTCACAGGCGATAACCTGAGATTTAGTGGCAGGCGACCTGAACCGTGAACTCGCGGGCTTTTTCGGCGATGGCCGCGCCATCCATGGGATCGACCATCCGCACGTTGATGGGGGCCTCGATCCCGTTTGCCTCCAGAAAGTTGAGCGCGATCGTCGACTTGATGGCGAAATTCACGTTTTGCGGCACATCCCCTGACGCGAAGGCGACCTGCTTGGATTGCACGATGCCGATTACATTCCCGAACTGATCGAGGGCAGGACCACCGCTGTTGCCCTGCTGAACCGGTGCCGAGATCTGGATCTTGCGGGTGTCGTCGCCCGAGCCGGCCGTCGCCGTGACGCTGCCGATCGTGAAGTTTCCGGTCGAGGCCAGGACGCTGCTTTGCGGATAACCGTAGATGAAGACGCTCTCGCCGAGCCGGGCGCGGATCGAGAGGGGCGGCACCGCCTTCTGCGGAAAATCGGTCGTAAGCACGGCGAGATCGTTGGCGGCATCACGGGCCACCAGCCGCGCGCGCATCGCCGTATGGCCGGGCTGCCGCACGGAGATTTCCGTGCACGCATCCACCACATGGTTGTTCGTGAGCAGATGACCGCGCTCGGAGACGTAGAATCCGGTCCCTGTGCTGGTCACGCCGGGATCGAGCTTCCGGGGCTTGTCGAGGTTCGGCTCCGATTTCGCAGCCGCCGCCGTCACATCCTTCTGGCAGCCGATGACGGCTTCGAAGGCCTCGGTGGATCCCACCAGGGACAGTTCGGCGATCTGCCTGCCCTGAAAGATGACCTTGATGGTGCCGGCTTCGGACAGATCCGCCACGAAGCGCTCTTTCAACCCAGACTGATACAGTCCGTGCGCATCGCCGCGCTCGAACCCCGTGAAGGTCCCGTGCCACTTCTGGCGACCGGCGATCATGCGGAGATCGTATTGCCCGCCGGACTCGAGGGATTGCCACTTGGCGTTCGTGAAGGCGAGGTAAGACGAGCTGCGGTTGCCGTTGAAGCCGAACCACAGCGTCGTCCCATCCCCGTAGCTTGCCGCCGCGAGACAGCCGCCCAGGCTTTCGCTGTACCCGATCGACCACCCCGCGACTTTGCCGAACGTCCTGTCCACGGTCAGCTGTGGCGGCGCGGGGGATGCCAGGACTGGCTGGCCTGTCAGGCCGATGCAGCCCGACACGACGAGGACCATCTTCGATCGGGACATGCGAGGCGCTCAGCTTGCGTCGAATGGGAGAACGGTCAGCGCGTCCGGTTGACCGTTGTCGTGGCGTTGCCGCGCGCGTTCGCGAAGGGATCGGCCGAGGCGTTGACGATTTGAGCGCCCGTCGGGCCAGCCGCCGGCTGCATGGGCCGACGCTCCGCTCTCACCACAGCCCGTCTCGGCAC
Source organism: Methylobacterium sp. J-067 (assembly GCF_022829465.1). Lineage (GTDB taxonomy): Bacteria > Pseudomonadota > Alphaproteobacteria > Rhizobiales > Beijerinckiaceae > Methylobacterium > Methylobacterium litchii. The sequence continues at coordinate 3,277 of NZ_JAKSXZ010000133.1, read as the reverse complement.
CCGGCGGACCTCACGGCGCGGCCTTGCGTAGACGACGACGGGACGGTGCCGAGCCGCTTGGGCCGCCATGGAGCCGGCGATCATGCCGCCCAAAACGCCCCCGGCGAGTCCGCCGAGCATCGCGCCGGCGCTTTGTGCACGGGACGGCGAAGGCATCAGGGTGACAAGTGCGATTGCCCCCACGGCGCAGGCGGACGTTGTGAACCGGCCGAACATCACTGGACCCCTCCTGGCCGGAAGCAAACGGCCCCGACACCGAACTAATGCTAAGCTGCGTCAACTAACCAGGGAAGGGGCAAGAATGCCGATTATTACATATTTCAAATGATGTGAGCGATTGTCGTCCGATATGGTTGATAGCTTCACCGGACTTGTCCGAGAGTATCTTGGCTCAGATGTTTACGATTATTAACAAGTAAGATATTTATTATAGAATTAGATATAACCGTTCGAGCAGACCACAAACGAAGTATCGATAATCAAATCCACTTCATTGAGGAGAAATCGTTGTAGCGACCACCAAGTCTCGATAGAGCTCCGGCGGCGTTAGCGCCGCTTAGCCGTTCGATTGCCTTGCCATCTCGGGCCTGTGGACGTGCCGATGTAGACCGGAGGGCACGAGGTTCGCGTTGCTCTCGGCGCAACCGAACTTGCTGTCGCCACCGCGACCGGCTCCAGATCAGCGTCGCGGCGGGAAAGCAGCCAGAGTTGGCGATGCGGCGCCGACCCTTGATCGGGTCGGGCCAGACATCGGCGAGGCCATAAACCCAACCTTCGACGAAGCGATGGTCGCCGCCGAGAGGCGAACCGGCCTTGATCCTATCGACGACCTTGTATCGGCAGCAGGCCGATGATCAGGCGGTCGGCCACGCGGGCCGCCAAGGCGTCGATCACCTGTGGGCGAACCTCGCGGTCCACCACGCGGTCGATCGTCAGGAGCGTGAACCCGTGAACGAGCGACCATGCGGTGACGACCGCCACCGAGACCTCCTGCTCATCCTCCGGGTCGATCGCGAATGCGCCCGCGCGCGCGCCGGCCAGGATCACGCCCCGCAACACCGCACGTGCCTCGGTCAGGACAGCCAAGACCGCCGGCGGAAGGCCTTCGATGCTGGGCAGCGCTTGACCGAACATCAGCCGGTAGAGGGCCGGGTTCGCCACGCCAAACCCGATGTAGGCTTGCCCGATGGCACGCAGCGTCCCGACCGCCCCCTTGGCCCCATCGATCGCCGCGGTCATGCAGGTATGCAGCGTCTCGCAACCCGTGAGGGCCACCGCGGCGATCAGCGCCTCCTTATCCGTGAAATGCCGGTAGGACGCCGCGTGGCTCACCCCGGCGCGGCGGGCGACCTCGCGCAGCGAGAAGTCCCACCGCCCCGTCTCCGCCAGGATCGCCGTGGCGCTGTCGAGAAGGGCACGGCGCAGATCGCCGTGGTGGTACGGGGCTGCTGACGCGACTGTGTTCACGAGAACCTCGTGTGGAGTGTTGACGGTGGTAACATTCGGCGTATGTTGCCAATGGTAACACGGTCCGGGCGGAAGCGCATCCCGCCCGCCACGACGACCCAGAGGTGATGATATGCAGCAGATCGTCGAGGATGCCTGGCTGTTGGCGCTGGGCAACGGCAACGCCATCCTGCTCCGTCAGGGCGAGGAACTGGCCCTGATCGACGCGGGCTTCCCCGGCAAGGAGCAGATCGTCTTCGACGCGATCGGCAAGCTCGGTCGGCGTCCCTCGGACCTGAAGCACCTCGTCTTCACGCATGGGCATCCCGACCACATCGGGAGCGCGGCCGCCATCGTCCGCGCGACGGGGGCACGAACCTACATGCACGCTGCCGACGCTCCCCTGGCGGAAAGCGGCGGCCCGTTCCGACCGATGGCCCCTGCGCCCGGCCTCGTGCACGCCCTGATGTACAAGCTTGTTTGGGACCAGAACGAGCGCATGCAGCCGTTCCCGATCGACCAGCACATCGCTGACGGTGAGACGCTGCCGATCTTGGGTGGCTTGCACGTGACACACGTTCCCGGTCATTGCGCCGGACAGGTCGCGCTGATGTGGCAAGACGGCCGGCTTCTGCTCGGCGGCGATACGTTCATCAACATCCTGGGTGTGAGCGACCCGATCGCGTTCGAGAACGAGGCGGAAGGGCGGGCCAGCCAACGCAAGCTCGCGGCGCTCGACTTCCAGGCCGTCGCGTTCGGGCACGGCAAGGCCATCACGAAGGATGGCCCCGGCAAGCTTCGTCGCTTCGTCGCGCGACGCTGACAGGCGTGCACAGATCACCGTAGGCCATGGGGATGGGGAGCGGGCCTATGCCCGCTTTCCGGCCGCTCCGATGATCGGCGGAACGGGTATCTGGCGGAGAGGGGGTCCGCCAATCCTTCAGAAATTATCTTTTCTGATTGCATACTTAGCTCCACAGCTCACAGTGCTACCCACGTTTTAACCCATGATCGCACAGTGGCTTCATGGGAATGGGTGTGAATGTCAGGGGCCTACCGAATGAAAGTTGTGATCACTTTCTTGTGTCCGACTTGGCAAAATACTCATGCGGTTTTCCTAAAATTATCAACATAAAGCGAAGATTGAGTCGCCTCAGAGCAATAGCTTGCTTGCGTCGGACTCTTCTTCCGACCCTCACGCTCGCTCTATGAATTCCCCGACATCATCAGAGCGGGCGTGGGTGCTTCGAAGACCGCCTTGCCTACAAGGGGCCTTATCCGAAGCTAGAGCGCCCGCGATGGTCATTCTGAGCGCGGCCTGTCTTCTGCTGGGCGTCACCCTCGCGAGCCTTGTGACGGGGGAGAATAAGCGACGGGCTGCTATCGAGACCGCCGCAGGATGCTTGGTGATTTTTGGTCTCGTGCTCATAGGTTTGTGCTTGCCCATTCACCGATAGATCTTGAGCGGTATTCACCCGATTGAGACGCTGGTCAGCACGTCCGCGGCTCGCTTTACCTCGGCGGCAATCAGTTCTTCGCTCGGACCATCGATAGGGAGGTCGCCGAGGATCACGGCGACGTCGCGCTTCACGTCCTCCCGCATTTCAGGGATCTCCTCAGACAAGCGGCCGATCAGGAAGCCCAGCACGATCTCCAATGCCGACATTTTCGAGTGCAGGCCGGTGAAGACGTCCACGGGCTCGGGAACGTTCGCGTTCATTGATCGCTACGCTGCGAACGTGAGGCTATTCAACGCCACAGCCTGCCCTTCCCCTAACCTGCAAGCCCGCCCTACCTGTGTACCCATAAATGCTAGCCCCTTTTCGCCACC
>NZ_JAKSXZ010000116.1 GCF_022829465.1 Methylobacterium sp. J-067 | reverse complement strand
CGGCGGGCGACCATAAGGTCAGCATCAACTTCCTCAACGACGCCTTCGGCGGCACCGCCGCCACCGACCGCAACCTCTATCTCGATAGCGCCACCTACGCTCGCGCTGCGGTCACGTGCGGTAAGCTCTCGCTGCTGGGCTCGGGGGCGCAGACCGTGACCGTGCACGACACCACCGCGCTCCCGGCTCCGGCCTCGTCCCTCCCGCCGCCGTTCACGATGAACGGCGGCACGGGGTCTGACACGCTGGTCCTTACGGTCAGCCATGATACCTACAAAGGCGATCCGCAGTACACCATTCCCGCGGCCGGCAAGCA
>NZ_JAKSXZ010000106.1 GCF_022829465.1 Methylobacterium sp. J-067 | reverse complement strand
CAGATCGGCTACAACTACCAGTTCACCCCCGGCTCCGGCTTCGTCGTCGGCATCGAGGCTGACGCCCAGTACGCCGACTTCGGCGCCCAGCGGAACCGCTTCTCGTTCGCCGCCCCGGGTGGCCCGGCGATCATCCCCGGCACCCTCGTCTACAACCCGAACGGCCTGTCGGGCCTCGACTACTGCGGCACCGTGCGCGGCCGCCTCGGCTACGCCTTCGACCGCACCCTCGGGTACGCCACGGGCGGCTTCGCCTACGGCTCGGGCGGTGGCCGGCAGTTCGGCCCCGGCGTCCGCCCGGACGACTCGCAGACCCGCCGCGAGTGTTCAAGCCGATGGCCGTATTCACCTGGCCGGGCTTCGACGCCGGTTTCAACGCCGGTTACGGCTTGGACGCCGCCTACAGGCGCGCCCCGACTGTCGTCGGCGTTTCGCCCGGTAACGCCATATGCGCCGCTGGCAACGTCACGACCAACGGTGTCCTCGCCTTCTCGAACCGCAACAACAACGAAGGCTTCGTTGGCGGTGGCCAGATCGGCTACAACTACCAGTTCACCCCCGGCTCCGGCTTCGTCGTCGGCATCGAGGCTGACGCCCAGTACGCCGACTTCGGCGCCCAGCGGAACCGCTTCTCGGCCGCCGCTCCGGCCGGCTCGGCGATCATCCCCGGCACCCTCGTCTACAACCCGAACGGCCTGTCGGGCCTCGACTACTTCGGCACCGTGCGCGGCCGCCTCGGCTACGCCTTCGACCGTACCCTCGTGTACGCCACGGGCGGCTTCGCCTACGGCTCGGGCGGCGGCCGTCAGTTCGGCACCGGCGTCTCCTCGAACGACTTCCAGACCGGCTACGCTGTCGGCGGCGGTATCGAGTACGCTCTCCCGACCGACTCGTTCCTGAACTTCTTCCGCTCTTCGGCCGTCACGCTGAAGGTCGAAGGTCTGTACGTGAACCTCGACCAGAGCCGCCGCTCCGCCGGCGCCTTCGCCACCAACAACTTCGGCCAGACCATCACCACGACCTCCCCGGGCGTGACGCTGATCTCCGGCCCGGCCAACACGAACCGCAGCACCGAGTTCGCCGTCGTCCGCGCCGGCGTGAACTACAAGTTCGGCTCGTACTAAGACCTCGACCGCCGCGGCTTCGGCCGCGGCACTGGAAGCCCGGCCCCTTGGCCGGGCTTTTTGCGTTTCAGGGACGTCTGGTGCGACGCCGCGCCCAGGAACCCACACCGGAACCGGCCGATTGACGGGCGCCCGCGCTTGAGACGGGCATCCAGCCCGGAAGATCATCGCATGCCGCGCCCGTCCCGCCTCGCCCTGCTGCCGCTGCTCGGTGCGCTAGGCGCCGCCCCAGCCCTGGCGCAGGACGCCACCGTCATCGGGAAGGATACGGTCCTGCCCGGCACGGGTCCCGGCACCACCACGGGTGGCCAGGGCACCGGCGGCCTGATGCAGGCAAGCAGCGTCGAGGACGCCACCAAGCGCCAGAACCTGAAGCCCGCCATCTTCCTGGCGTCGCGCATGATCGGCGTGGAGGTGCGTAACCCGGCCGGAGACAGCGTCGGCAAGATCGAGGATCTGCTCCTCGACGGCGGGACGCTGAAGGCCGTCGTCATCGATGTCGGCGGATTCCTCGGGATCGGCAGCAAGCGGATCGCCGTGGGCCCGGACGCGCTGGTCCTGCGACCGGGCGGGGACCGCTTCTCCGCGATCCTGCAGATGGGCAAGGACACGATCGCGGCAGCCCAGGCCTTCGACCCGGCCAAGGCCATTCCGGCGCACTAGGCCGGATCGACCTGACGCGCGACCTCGATCAGATATCGAGGTCGGCGCCTTCCGCGAAGGCGGCCCGCTCGGTGATGAAGGTGAAGCGGGCCTCGGGCTTGTTGCCCATCAGCCGCTCCACCGTGTCGCCGGTCGATTCCCGCGCCTCGTCCAGGATCGCGACGCGCAGGAGCGTGCGCTTCTTCGGATCCATCGTGGTCTCCTTCAGCTGCGCCGGCATCATCTCGCCCAGGCCCTTGAAGCGCCCGATCTCGACCTTGCCGCCCTTGAAGACCGTCTTGGTGATCCGCTCGCGGTCGGCATCGTCGCGGGCATAGGCGACCTTCGAACCCTGCTGGATCCGGTAGAGCGGCGGGATCGCGAGGTAGAGATGCCCCTTGTCGATCAGCTTGGGCATCTGCCGGTAGAAGAACGTGATCAGCAGCGAGGCGATGTGGGCGCCGTCCACGTCGGCGTCCGTCATGATGATCACCTTGTCGTAGCGAAGGTCCGCCTCGCGGAAATTCGCCCCGGTGCCGCAGCCGAGCGCCAGCGTCAGATCGCCGATGAGCTGGTTGGCGCCGAGCTTGTCGCGGCTCGCCGACGCGACGTTGAGGATCTTGCCGCGCAGCGGCAGGATCGCCTGCGTCGCCCGGTCCCGCGCCTGCTTGGCCGAGCCGCCGGCGGAATCGCCCTCGACGATGAAGATCTCGGAGCCCGCCGTGCCGGCCGCCGAGCAATCCGCGAGCTTGCCCGGCAGGCGCAGCTTGCGGGTGGCGCTCTTGCGGGCGACCTCCTTCTCCTGGCGGCGGCGCAGGCGCTCCTCCGCCCGGTCGATCACCCAATCGAGGAGCTTGTTCGCCTGGGCCGGGGAGGCGGCGAGCCAATGGTCGAAGGCATCGCGCACCGCCGTCTCGACGATGCGCTGCGCCTCGACGGTGGCGAGCTTGTCCTTGGTCTGGCCCTGGAATTCCGGCTCGCGGATGAAGACCGACAGCATCGAAGCGCAGGTCGCCATGACGTCGTCGGTGGTGACGGCCGTCATGCGCTTGGCCTGGTTCACCCGCTCGGCATGCTCGCGCAGGCCCCGGAGCAGGGCGACCCGCAGGCCCGCCTCGTGGGTGCCGCCCTCCGGCGTCGGGATCGTGTTGCAGTAGGAATGCGAGACGCCGTCATCGGCGACCGTCCAGGCCACGGCCCATTCGAGCGAACCGTGCGAGCCGGGCTTCGTCATCTTGCCGGAGAACACCGTGTCGAGGACGAGGTCCTTCCCCTCGATGTCCCGGGCCAGATAATCCGACAGGCCGCCGGGGAAGCGGTGCACCGCCTCGGCCGGCACGTCCTCCATGCCCTCGACCAGGGAGGGGGCGCACTTCCAACGGATCTCGACGCCGCCGAACAGGTAGGCCTTCGAGCGAGCCATCTTGAACAGGCGGCGCGGGTCGAACTTCAGCGAGCCGAAGATCTGCGCATCGGGGTGGAAGCGCACCCGCGTGCCGCGCCGGTTCTGCACCCGCCCGACGATCTCCAGCGCGCCCTGCGAATGCCCGCGCGAGAAGCACTGGCGATAGAGCGTCTGGTTGCGGGCGACCTCGACCTCCAGCACGTCCGAGAGGGCGTTCACCACCGAGATGCCGACGCCGTGCAGGCCGCCGGAGGTCTCGTAGACCTTCGAATCGAACTTACCCCCCGCGTGCAGGGTTGTCATGATGACTTCGAGGGCGGACTTGCCCGGAAACTTCGGGTGCGGATCCACGGGAATGCCGCGCCCGTTATCGGTCACGACGAGGGATCCGCCTTCCTCGAGCTCCACCTCGATGAAGCTTGCATGGCCGGCGACCGCCTCGTCCATGGAATTGTCGATCACCTCCGCGAAGAGGTGGTGCAGGGCGCGCTCGTCGGTGCCGCCGATATACATGCCGGGCCGGCGCCGGACCGGCTCCAGGCCCTCCAGCACCTCGATGTCGGAGGCGGTGTAGCCCGCCTCTGGGGAGGCCGCGGCCAGCGTGACGGGCGAGGCCACCTCGGTCAGGCGGCGCTTGGGCTCGGTGACGGGCAGGGGCTTGCCCTTGCCGGCGAAGAGGTCGCGGGCCGGATCGCTCACGCGCCCGCTCCCGCGTGCTGCAGGAGCGACCGAAGCGGGGGAAGCTTTGCGTCTGGGAGCATGCGCCTTCATCTCGCCAGCATAACGGAACAAAACGGAAACATCAAAGCCGCCGGAGCGGAATCGACGGCCTTTCTGCCATGCTGCGCTGCGGCGCGCGAGCGCCCCGCGCCGCCACGGCAAGCCCGGCAGGGTGAACCGCCGTAGTTAACGTTCCGGGAACGCCGGAACCCGCCTACGGCCAAGGCGTTGCAGGGATGGACAAACCTCCGATCCCAGGAGTGCGCCGATGATCAGCGACGCGAACGAAGCACGCCACTTGGACCTCGTCCGGTTCGAGCACGCAGCCGGCGCCGCCTTCGGATGCATCGACGAGGACGAGGGCCGTTCCGACCCGTTCGTCATCGCCCCCGCCGCCATCGCCGTCGCCACCCTCGCGACGGCCTTCGCCGCCACGATCTCCTACCTGATCTGAGCCCTGCGGGGCGTCGGGCCTCAGCCCGCCGCCTTCTTCTTCGGCGCGGCCTTCTTGGCGGCCGGCTTCTTGGCTGAGGCCTTCGCCTTCTCACCCTCGGCCTTGCGCGGCGTCGCCTTCTTGCGGGCGGGCGCCTTCTTGCCGCCGCCGGCCTCGCGCTTCGCCGCGATCAGCTTCAGAGCCTCGTCCAGCGTCAGGGCCTCGGCATTCACGCTCTTGGGCAGTGTCGCGTTCACGTTGCCGTCGGTGACGTAGGGTCCGTAGCGGCCCGCCTTCACCACGATCTCCTTGCCGCTCTCCGCGTCCTTGCCGAGCGAGCGGCCGGGATCGCCCGCCGGGCGACCGCGCCCACCGCCCTGCTCCTTGGCGACGATGAGGTCGATGGCCCGGTTGCCGCCAATCTCCAGCACGTCGTCGTCGCGGCCGAGATTGGCGTAGGTCCGCCCGTGCTGCACGTAAGGACCGAACCGCCCGATTCCCGCGAGGATCGGCTCGCCGGTCTCCGGGTGCCGCGCGATCTCGCGGGGCAGCGAGAGGAGGGCCAGCGCCGTCTCCAGCGTCACGTCCCCGGGGGAGAGCCCCTTCGGCAGGGAGGAGCGCTTCGGCTTCTCCGCGCCCTTCTCGGCGCTGGCGTCGCCCAACTGGATGAACGGCCCGAACCGCCCGTCGCGCACCGTCACCGGCAGGTCGGTGGTGGGGTCGTTGCCGAGCACCCGCACCCCCGGCTGGCGGCCGTCGGTCGAGGAGCCGTCGCCCTCGCCGTTGACGCCGGTGGCCGACAATTGCCGTGTGTAGGTGCATTCGGGGTAGTTCGAGCAGCCGACGAAGGCGCCGAACTTGCCGAGCTTCAGCGAAAGTTGGCCCTCGCCGCAATTCGGGCAGGCGCGGGGGTCCTTGCCCTCGCCCCGGTCAGGGAAGATGTGCGGCCCGAGCAACCCGTTCAGGGCTTCCAGCACCTCCGCGACGCGCAACTCCTTGGTCTCGCCGATAGCGGCCGAGAAGTCGCGCCAGAAGTCGCGCAGCACCTGCCGCCAGTCGATCTCGGCGTTCGAAACGCGGTCGAGCTGCTCTTCGAGGTCGGCGGTGAAGTCGTACTCGACGTAGCGGCGGAAGAAGCTCTCGAGGAAGCCCGTGACGAGCCGCCCCTTGTCCTCCGGCTGAAGCCGCTTCTTCTCGATCTTGACGTATTCGCGGTCCCGCAGGGTCTGCAGCACGGCGGCGTAGGTCGAGGGACGGCCGATGCCGAGCTCCTCCATGCGCTTCACGAGGCTCGCCTCGGAGTACCGCGGCGGCGGCTCGGTGAAGTGCTGGGTGGAGGCGATCTTCTCGCGACGCAGGGAATCCCCCGCCTCCATCTTCGGCAGGCGGCGGCTCTCCTCGTCCTCCTCGTCGTCCTTGCCCTCTTGGTAGAGCGCGAGGAAGCCGTCGAACTTCACCACCTGCCCGGTGGCGCGCAGCTCGATCCGGCGCCCGCCCGCAATGGCGTGGACATCGACGGTGGTGCGCTCCAGCTCGGCCGATTCCATCTGGCTCGCCATGGTGCGGGTCCAGATCAGGTCGTAGAGCTTGGCCTGCTCCGGTTCGAGGTAGCGGGCCACGTCCTTCGGGCGGCGGCCCATGTCCGTGGGGCGCACCGCCTCGTGCGCTTCCTGGGCGTTCTTCGCCTTCACGCTGTACTTGCGCGGGGCGCCGGGCACGTAGCGATCACCGAACTCGCGAGCGATCACCTTGCGGGCATCGGCGATGGCCTCCGGCGCCATGTCGACGCCGTCCGTCCGCATGTAGGTGATGATGCCGACCGTCTCGCCGCCGACATCGACGCCCTCGTAGAGGCGCTGGGCGACGCGCATCGTCTGGGCGGGTGCCATCCCGAGCTTGCGGGAGGCCTCCTGCTGCAACGTGGAGGTGGTAAAGGGCGGCTGCGGGTGGCGCTTGGCGGGCTTCGCCTCGATGCTCGCCACCTGGAACGTCGCCGCTTCGAGGGCGGCCTTGAAGGCGGCGGCCTCCTCGGCATTGCCGACGTCGAGGCGCTGGATGCGCTTGCCGTCCGCGCCGACGAGGCGGGCCTCGAAGGTCGCGCCGTCCTTGGTCGCGAGCGTCGCGATGATGGACCAATATTCGCGGGGCTTGAACGCCTCGATCTCCATCTCGCGCTCGACCACGAGACGCAGGGCGACCGACTGCACCCGGCCCGCCGACTTGGCGCCGGGGAGCTTGCGCCAGAGGACCGGCGAGAGGTTGAAGCCGACGAGGTAATCGAGGGCGCGGCGGGCGAGATAGGCATCGACCAACGCCTGATCGATCTGGCGCGGCTTGCGCATCGCCTGCTCGACGGAGGACTTGGTGATGGCGTTGAAGGTGACGCGCTCGACCGGCACGCCCTTCAGCACCTTGCGGGCGTTCAGGGCCTCCAGGACGTGCCACGAGATGGCCTCGCCCTCGCGATCCGGGTCGGTGGCGAGGATGAGCTTCTCGGCGCCCTTGACCGCCTTGGCGATCTCGCTGACCCGCTTCGAGCCGCGATCCTCAAGCTCCCAGACCATGTGGAAGTCCTGCTCGGGATCGACCGAGCCGTCCTTCGCGGGAAGGTCGCGGATATGGCCGAAGGAGGCGATCACCTCGTAGTCGCGGCCGAGATACTTGTTGATCGTCTTGGCCTTGGCCGGCGACTCGACGACGACGACTTTCATCCAGAACCCTCTGCCCCCTCGAAGGGGCCGCGGCGCGACGGATTGTTCGGAATGCGAACGAACCCGCCGCCAGCCGGGGCCTCGCGGGGCGGAGAAGTGGGTGAGCGGCGGCGGGTTGTCAAATGACGGCGCCTGCGCACTCTGCCACGCCGCCGCCTCGGTGAACCCGGCGGCCATCGCCACCACCCGGATTCCCTTGTATCTTGCGTGCGTTTTCGATCACCTTCGATCCGGGCAAGCGTGAACGGACCTTGGCCGAAAGGGGACTGGATTTCGCGGATGCCGCCCACATCCTCGCAGGCCCGAGATTCGATTTCGAGGATCTGCGAAAGGAATACGGCGAGCGAAGAATCGTCACCGTCGGGTTCCTGGCGGATCGCATGGTAATCGTTATCTGGACACGACGGGGCCGGGGTCACCACGTCATCTCGATGAGGAAGGCCAATGACAGGGAACAAAGGCGCTATGCCCCCTTCATCCGCTGAAGAGCCGATCCTCAGCGATCTCGCGAAGGTCGATTCCTATGAGTTGACCGACGAGGATTACGACGAGATCCCCGAACTCACCGACGAGATGATCGCTCGGGCGAACCTGTACGTGAACGGGCGGCTCGTGCGGCCCGTCGTTTCAAATGTTCCGCCGGAGCCGGCGGTGGCTCCTGTAACGCACCGGACACGCAAGGCGGGCTGAGGGGGCTTAGATCCCCGCGTACCATTCGTAGCCGCGATCCTCCCAATAGCCGCCTTTGCCGTCGCCGAACCCGGCGAGGGACGAGACCATCTCGACTCGCATCACGTACTTGGCGTTCTTGTAGCCGAGCTGGCGCTCCACCCGCAGGCGCAGGGGCGCGCCGTTGGAGACGGGCAGCGCCTTCCCGTTGAGGTCGTAGGCGAGGATCGTCTGCGGGTTGAAGGCGTCGAACAGGTCGATGCTCTCGTAGTAGCGGATCGGGCGGCGCCCGTCCGTGGCGTCGGGGTCTTTCTCCCCGTTCGAGGCGGCGCCGGTCGGCGAGCCGCCCCAATCGTCCGCCGCCGCGAGCTGGACATAGGCGGCATGCGCCTCGCGCACCGTGTTCGGATGGCTCGGCTGCACCCAGGCCCCATCGTCGCTGGCATATTCGAGGGTGTCGGCGCAGTGCAGCACCGCGTAGCGGGCCTGCGGCTTCAGCCCGGCTCGCTTCAGCACCTCGGACAGGGGCACGCCCGACCATTTGCCGATGCAGCTCCACCCTTCCACGCAATCGTGCCGGGTGATCTGCGTGCGGGAGGGCAGGGCGCGCAAATCCGCGAGGCTCAACGAAAGCGGCGTGTCCACCAGCCCGTCGACCTTCAGCTTGAAGTCAGAAAAGTTCTTGGCGGCGAGGGCCTTGTAGGCGGTGTCCGGCGGATCGATCGAGCCGTTCGGCTTGAACCAGGGCGAGATCATCGATTCGGGAAATTCCCGCGCTGTGGTCATGCCCGACATCAGCAGGCGCTGGACGTAGAGGTTCGCGTCCTCCCCGATGGAGAGGGTGCGGCGGCCCGCGTCGGTCCCGGCGAAGCGGTCGCAGCCGCCGAGCAGGGAGGCGCCGGCGAGGCCGGCGGTGGCGGTGAGGAGGCGTCGGCGGTGCAGGATCATCGGGCTTCCTCCCCGGCAGGGCGAACCTTGCCTATGCTGAACCAGCCGGTGATCATCCCGCGCAGGTTGTTGACGACGCCCGAGACCAGCACGAGCACGAGGTGGACCACCACGAACAGGACGAGCAGCCCCGCCGCGATGAAGTGGACGCTGCGGGCCGATTGCCGGCCGCCGAACAGCTCCGTCAGCCAGGGCCACGCGGCATCGACGCCCGGCGACATGGCGAGCCCGGCGAGCACCATCGCGGGCAGCAGCACGAGCACCACGCCGAGATAGGTGAGCTTCTGGATGACGTTGTAGCGCTTGGCTTCCTCGCCCTCGGGGAACTTCAGGAGCAGGTGCTCCTTCACCGAGCCGCTGAAATCGCGGATCTGGTCGCCCTCCGGGATCAGCCGGCGGCGCAACTGGCCCGAGAACAACCCGTAGAGGAGGTAGAGCGCGCCGTTGATGACGAGGAACCACGCGAACAGGAAGTGCCAGCGGCGGCCGGTGGCGAGGTCCTGGTTCGCGGGAAGGGTGATCCAGGACGGGAAGGCCCGCTCACTCTCGACGCCCCGATCCTTCGACAGGCCGAGCACCCCGGTCGTGTCGAACTTGTGGTTCCCCAGATAGACGACACCGCGGTTGGCGCCGCCGCTCTCCTCGCTGGTGATGGCCAGGGCGGGCGTGTCGAAGGTCGAGACCGCGCCCCAGTACAGGGCCGGGTGGGCGTTGAAGATCTGAAGGCCGCTCATCAGAAGGACCAGCAGCACCGCGGCGTTGATCCAGTGGGTCAGGCGGATCACCAGCGGATGGCGGTAGATCAGCCGGCGCCCGTTCGGGCCGACGCGCTCGGGCGCGGCCTTGTCCGGGGCATTGAGGGCGGGCGAGGCGTCCAAGGGGCCATCTCCGAGGCGGGGGTCTTTGCGCGCAATACGTGTAGCGCGACCGTGCGGTTACCAGCCGCGACGAAAACGCCGCACGTTGGCCGGTGCCCGGAACGCGGCGACGCTTGCAGGACTCGCCGGCGGCACCTACACCCGGCACCCGTCATGACAGCCCCGACGCCCGCGCCCGCATTGTTCCCGCACCGGCACCTGCTGGGCATCGAGGGGCTGAGCCGGCCCGACATCGAAACCCTGCTCGATGCCGCCGACGCCGCCGTGGACATCTCCCGCCAGGTCGAGAAGAAGCGCACCACCCTGCGCGGGCGCACGCAGATCAACCTGTTCTTCGAGCCCTCGACGCGGACGCAATCCTCGTTCGAACTCGCCGGCAAGCGCCTCGGCGCCGACGTCATGAACATGTCGGTCGCCTCGTCCTCGGTGAAGAAGGGCGAGACGCTGATCGACACCGCCGCGACGCTGAACGCCATGCGGCCGGACATCATCGTCGTGCGCCATCAGGCGGCGGGCGCGGTGCATCTCCTGGCGCGCAAGGTCGATTGCGCCGTGGTCAATGCCGGCGACGGGGCGCACGAGCACCCGACGCAGGCGCTCCTCGACGCCCTGACCATCCGCCGCAACAAGGGCCGCATCGAGGGCCTGCAGGTCGCGATCTGCGGCGACGTCCTGCATTCGCGGGTGGCACGCTCGAACCTTATCCTGCTCCAGGCGATGGGCGCGCGGGTGCGCCTCATCGCGCCCTCGACGCTGCTGCCGGCGGGGATCGAGCGCTTCGGCGTCGAGACCTTCACCGACATGCGCAAGGGCCTGGAGGGCTGCGACATCGTGATGATGCTGCGCCTGCAGCGCGAGCGCATGAACGGCTCCTTCGTGCCCTCGGTGAAGGAATACTTCCGGTATTACGGCCTCGACGCCGACAAGCTGGCGCTCGCCAAGCCCGACGCCCTGGTGATGCATCCCGGCCCGATGAATCGCGGGGTCGAGATCTCCTCCGAGATCGCGGACGGGGCGCAATCGCTGATCCGCCAGCAGGTCGAGATGGGCGTCGCCGTGCGCATGGCCGTGCTCGACGCCCTGGCGCGTCACCTGCCCAACGGGTGAGGATCGCCGGATAAACCCTTACCCAACAAAGCGGCTCGCCTCTCACGCGCAGGCGCTTGCCCCCGCACGCGCGCTGGCGCAGTTTCCTGCCGGAAATCGGCCCGTCGCGGGCCGGACAATGCAAGACCGTTCATGAGCAGCTACACCCTCGCCGATCTCGCTCGCCTCGTGGCGAGCCGCGCCGGCACAGATCCCTCTACCTCCTACACCGCGAAGCTCCTGGCCGACGGCCCGGCCAAGGCGGCCAAGAAGCTCGGCGAGGAGGCGGTCGAGGCGGCCATCGCCGCCGTGCAGGGCGACCGCGAGGGCCTCAAGAACGAGGCGGCGGACGTGCTCTACCACCTCGTGGTGCTGCTGAAGGCCGGCAACGTCGAGCTCGAGGCGGTGATGGCCGAGCTGGAACGACGGACCGCCCAGAGCGGCATCGCCGAGAAGGCTTCGAGGCCGACCGCGTGACTCCGCCGCCCGCTCTCTCGGACGGCACGGACAGCCTCTCCCCCTACCGCCGCTTCGGCCGGGAGGAATGGGCGCATCTGCGCGCCGACGCCCCCCTGACGCTCAACGCGGACGACCTCGAGCGGCTGAAATCCCTCAACGATCCGATCTCCATCGAGGAGGTCGTAGAGATCTACCTGCCCCTGTCGCGGCTGCTCTCCTTCTACGTCGCGGCGACGCAGGGCCTGTTCAAGGCGACGCAGCGCTTCCTCACCGCCGAGCGCGAGACCAAGCTGCCCTACATCATCGGGCTCGCGGGATCGGTGGCGGTGGGCAAGTCCACCACCGCGCGCATCCTCGCGGCGCTCCTCACCCGCTGGCCGAACACGCCGAAGGTCGATCTCGTCACCACGGACGGGTTCCTGATGCCGAACGCCGAACTGGCCGCCCACGGCCTGATGGAGCGCAAGGGTTTTCCCGAGAGCTACGACACCGCCGCGCTGCTGCGCTTCCTGCACGAGGTGAAGTCCGGCCAGAGGCGGGTGACGGCGCCGCTCTACTCGCACCTCGTCTACGACCGGGTGCCGGGGGAGGAGCGGGTGGTGGAGAGCCCCGACATCCTCATCGTGGAGGGGTTGAACGTCCTGCAGCCGGCCCGCCTGCCGCGCGACGGCACGGCGGTCCCGTTCGTGTCCGACTTCTTCGACTTCTCGATCTACCTCGACGGGCACGAGGACGACCTGCACCGCTGGTACGTCACCCGCTTCATGCGCCTGCGCCAGACCGCCTTCCGCGATCCGCGCTCCTACTTCCGCAAGTACGCGGAGATCCCCGAGGCCGAGGCGCTCGACATCGCCGACCATCTCTGGACGACGATCAACCTACCGAACCTGCGGGAGAACATCCTGCCGACCCGCCAGCGGGCGAGCCTCATCCTCACGAAGGGGGCGAGCCACCGGATCGACAGTGTGGCACTCCGGCGCTTGTGATCCGAGAAAACGCGGCCGGCGACGCGGGGAGGGGTCCCTGTTGCACGGAAGGCGCTGCTTCAAGTGCGCCCTGATGCCACAGTGGTTTAGTAACCCGAATCGGCGAACGGCCCCATGAAGCGCGAAGAGAGAGCACTCCTCCAGGAACGGGTGAAGACCCTCGTTCTGGGGCACGCCCTGGAAGCGGTGCTGTCGCAATTCGCGAAGGCCGATCAGGCGGCCGGGCGCGACGCGGAGGCCGACCTGTCGCGGCTCGAAACCCTGCTGCTGAACGCGGCCCAGGGCCTCGCCGACCGCGCGACCGCCCAGAAGCTCTCGGTTCTGGTCGCGGTCGAGGACGTGTCGGCCACCGTCAGGGCGGCCTTCGACACCGCCCGTCAGACGATCGACCGGATCCGCCCGGCGGACGAGGCAGTCGAGACCGCCATCGCCGCCTGACCGACGCCTCGCCTATTGCTTGGCGCGGTTGATGATGTCCCACAGGACCCGGGCCACGGGCTCCGTGACCGTGCGCCTGTACTTACGATGGACCAATTGTCCGTTGTGAAAGACGTCCTGCTCGACATAGAGCCGGTTCCCGTCCCACCGGACGATGTTGTCGGATTCGACCGTCTCCTCGACCCCGAGCTCGTTTCGCAGGATCGTGCTGCCGGTGTGTGTGAGCATACGCGCGTCCTCAGTCACGCCGGGCTTGACCAGGTCCCGGTTCGGCGAAACCACCATATTCGGCGCTCACGCCCCACGCCAGACGGAAGGGGTGTTTCGCCCTTTCACTCTTCGCGGAAAGATTGCGAAACGAAACCATGTGCGCTCCGGCACAGCCTTGGCCGTAGGCGCCTGACAGGGTGAGGCTACGCGGGAAGGGCGTGTCGCTCCGGCCGCGGCGGAGGCGTCCATGACCCAGCGCCAGACCACCTCGTTCGACGGCGCACTCGCCGCCCTGATCCGCCTCGCGGTGCGCGTCACGCGCCGCCTCGTCCCGGCCGCGCCTGCGGGCCGCCCGGCGGGCGGCCCGGTCGTCTTCCGGCATTACCTGTAGGGCGCGGTCCTAGCCGCCCCGGCTGAGGATCGCCGGCGCCGGGCAGGCTTCCGTGGCGAAGGGGCCGAGGACCACGTCGCCCTGGCGCGGATTGTTCACCGTGAACGGCGCCGTGCCCTGGAGGCCGATGAAGCCGCGCCCGAGCTGCGGGATGAAGGCCTGCCCGCCGAAGCGGATGAAGCAGCGATCGATCACCGCCTCGTAGTCGAAGCTCGCCTGAGTGATCGGCCGCAGGGCGCCATCGGGCCCGGGGACGGCGCAATAGGCGGCAAAGTCCAGCTGGCCCGGATGCGTGAGGCGGATCTGCACCGCGTGCCCCGGTAGGATCGTCACCGGCGGGCCGCCGTCCCGCCGGGCCGTCAGCACGTAGGCCGAGCGGTTGACGATCTGGCGCAGGCATTCCGCCGACGCCAGCGAGGCGGTGCAGGCCGTGCCGAGCACGGCCAGGGCGAGGGCTGCGGCCCCGCGCGAAGTTTGTGCCGTCCAGCCACGCTTGACCACTGACCACTCCCGTTCCGCTTGATCGCTGGACTTGAACAGCGCCAACGCCTCGCGCGCAAGGTGCAATCGTTAGCGGCGCTCGTAGAGCAGGCGGGCGCGGATCGTGCCGGGGATGGCGCGGATCTCCCCGAGCAGCGACTCGGCATCCGCGTCGGTGGCATCGGTTTCCAGCACGACGTAACCGACCTCGCCGTCCGTCTGGTAGAACTGGGCAGCGATGTTGACGTGGCTGCGGGCGAAGACCTCGTTGAGCCGCCCGAGCATGCCCGGCAGGTTGCGCTGGACGTGGATGAAGCGCGTGCCGGTGGCGCGGGTGGGCAATTGCACCTGCGGGAAGTTCACCGCGCCGACCGTCGAGCCGATGTCCGAATAATCCACCAGCTTCTTGGCGACTTCGGCGCCGATGCGCTCCTGTGCCTCCTCGGTGGAGCCGCCGACATGCGGGGTGAGGATCACGTTGTCGAGACCCTGGAGAGGGCTGACGAAGCGCTCCGCATTGGAGCCGGGCTCCTTCGGGAACACGTCCACGGCGGCACCGCGCAGGTGGCCGTCGCGCAGGGCCGCGGCGAGGGCGTCGAGGTCCACGACGGTGCCGCGGGCATTGTTGATGAGGAAGGCGCCCGGCTTCATCGCCCGGATCTCGGCCTCGCCGATCATGTTGAAGGTCGCCTCGGTCTCCGGCACGTGCAGGGAGACCACGTCGCTCTGCCCGAGCAGATCCTTCAGCGAGTCGGTCGGCTCGGTGTTGCCGTGGCGCAGGCGGTCGGTGTGATCGTAGAACAGCACCCGCATGCCCATGGCCTCGGCCAGGGTCGAGAGCTGCGTGCCGATATTGCCATAGCCGACGATGCCGAGCGTCTTGCCGCGCACTTCCATCGAGCCGACGGCGGACTTGTCCCACTGGCCGGCATGGGCGCCCACCGAACGGGGCACGATCCGCCGGAGCAGCATCACGATCTCGCCGATCGTCAGCTCGGCCACCGAACGGGTGTTGGAGAAGGGCGCGTTGAAGACCGGGATGCCCCGGTGCCGGGCGGCTTCGAGGTCCACCTGATTGGTGCCCACCGAGAAGCAGCCCACCGCCAGCAGCCTGTCCGCCGCCTCGAACGCCGCCGCGTCCAATTGGGTGCGCGAGCGGATGCCGACCATGTGAACGCCCTGGAGCGCCGCGTGCAGCGCCTCCTTATCGAGCGCCTTCGGCAGGCGGGTGAGGTTGGTGTAGCCGGCGGCCTGCATCAGCGCGACGGCGCTGTCGTTGATCCCCTCCAGGAGCAGGACGCGGATCTTGTCCTTGGGGAGCGAGAGCTTGTCGGCGAGCGGGGAGTCGGCGGCCATGGGATCGGATCGACAGAGGAAAGGTGGCGCAGGGTTAGGCAGGGCGTCATCGCGATGCAACATCGGCGGTAACAGCCCAGCCCTGCATGTTTGCACGACCCTCGACCGGCCTTGCATGATCTTTGTGCATTCGGCGACTCGAACAGGAGCCCGAACTGCGGAACCAAGCTTTTAGTTTGTGGTTTTGGAGCCTGTCATAAGTCTTCGCGGCATCACGACAGTGATCGCCGCCACGCATCTCGGCCCAGACCATGCAGATCCGCACCGGCTTCACCATCGCGTTCGACACCAACGGTCCGACGCCGATGAACCTGCTCCTCAACATCCGGCCGGAGCGCCGGGATGACCTGATCACACCGGAGGTGATCACGTTCGATCCGCCGGTCGCTGCACGGCAGCATGTGGACGGGTTCGGCAACGTCTGCACCCGCATCGTCGCGCCGGGCGGCCGGATCACCATGTCCGCCGACTTCGTGATCGCCGACAGCGGCCTGCCGGATGACTACGCCCCCGACGCCCGAGAAATTCCGGTGCAGGATCTGCCGGACGACGTGCTCGTCTATCTCCTCGGCTCGCGCTACTGCGACACGGACAAGCTCTCCCAGACGGCATGGGCGCTGTTCGGCGGGATCGCGCCGGGCTGGGGTCGGGTGCAGGCCATCGTGGACTACGTCCACAACCGGCTGCGCTTCGACTACCAGCAGGCCGACGCGACCCGTACCGCCCATGACGGGCACGGCCAGCAGGTCGGCGTGTGCCGCGACTTCGCCCACCTCGCGATCACCCTCTGCCGCTGCATGAACATCCCGGCCCGCTACGCCACCGGGTATCTCGGCGACATCGGCGTGCCGAAGGACCCGGCGCCGATGGACTTCTCCGCGTGGTTCGAGGTCTTCCTCGACGGCCCCGAAGGCCCGCGCTGGTACACGTTCGATGCCCGGCACAACCGTCCGCGCATCGGCCGCATCGTCATGGCGCGGGGCCGCGACGCCACCGATTGCGCCCTGACCACGAGCTTCGGCACCGCCTACCTCGCCCGGTTCGACGTCCTGACGGACGAGCTGCCGGAGAACGCGGGAGCCTTCGCGCAGGCGGCGTGAGGGCGCTGTTGAACGGCCTTCGCGAATAGAGTATGTGACAGGCGCCTCGCCGTCCGTCGTGATGCTTGCCTTCTTTGGCGGCATATTCGGGCGAGTCGGCCGGGCCGCCCTCGTCATCCGTATCGACGCGTCGGCAAACCGGTCTCCGTTTGGAGGCGGTTGCTTCTCCATAGGGAAGCTGCGGCGGCAAGGGCGTTTGCAACGCGAGCCGCCGACGCACCCGGTCCATCCCAGGATGTGACCGCCCAGGAGAGAGAATGACCGCAGGGACAGCCGTGGCGCGGGATCAGTACCGCGATGATTTCGCCGCGCTTCTGGAGGAGAGCTTCCTCCAACACGAGATCACCGAAGGGTCCGTCGTCAAGGGTCGCGTCGTCGCGATCGAGAAGGACGTGGCCGTCATCGACATCGGCGCCAAGACGGAAGGCCGTGTCGCACTCAAGGAATTCTCCGGCCCCGGCCGGGAAGGCGAGCTGAGCGTCGGAGACGAGGTCGAGGTCTACGTCGACCGGATCGAGAACGCGCTGGGCGAAGCCGTCATCTCGCGCGACAAGGCTCGCCGCGAGGAGAGCTGGGTCAAGCTCGAAAAGGCCTTCGAGGCCAACGAGCGTGTCACCGGCACGATCTTCAACCAGGTCAAGGGCGGCTACACGGTCGACCTCGACGGCGCCGTGGCGTTCCTGCCGCGCTCGCAGGTCGACATCCGTCCGGTCCGCGACGTCACCCCGCTTCTGGGTACGCCGCAGCCGTTCCAGATCCTCAAGATGGATCGCCGCCGGGGCAACATCGTCGTCTCGCGCCGCACGGTCCTCGAAGAGAGCCGCGCCGAGCAGCGCAGCGAGCTGGTGGCCAACCTTGAGGAAGGTCAGGTCATCGACGGCGTGGTCAAGAACATCACCGAATACGGTGCGTTCGTGGACCTCGGCGGCATCGACGGCCTGCTCCACGTCACCGACATGGCGTGGCGCCGCGTGAACCACCCGTCCGAGGTCGTCACCATCGGCCAGACGGTGAAGGTCAAGATCATCAAGATCAACCACGAGACGCACCGCATCTCGCTGGGCATCAAGCAGCTCCTGGCCGATCCGTGGGAGGGCATCGCCGCCCGCTACCCCGAGGGCGCCAAGCTCAAGGGCCGCGTGACTAACATCACCGACTACGGCGCCTTCGTGGAGCTGGAGCCGGGGATCGAGGGTCTGATCCACGTCTCCGAGATGAGCTGGACCAAGAAGAACGTCCATCCGGGCAAGATCGTCTCCACCTCTCAGGAGGTCGAGGTGCAGATCCTGGAAGTCGATCAGGTCAAGCGCCGCATCTCGCTGGGTCTCAAGCAGACCCTGCAGAACCCGTGGGAAGGCTTCTCCGAGAAGCATCCGGTGGGCTCCGAGGTCGAGGGCGAGGTCAAGAACAAGACCGAGTTCGGCCTGTTCATCGGCCTCGAGGGCGATGTCGACGGCATGGTCCACCTGTCGGATCTCGACTGGAACCGTCCCGGCGAGCAGGTCATCGACGAGTTCAAGAAGGGCGACATGGTCCGCGCCCAGGTTCTCGACGTGGACGTCGAGAAGGAGCGTATCTCGCTCGGCATCAAGCAGCTCGCGGGTGACCCCTTCGCCGAAGCCGGCGAAGTCAAGAAGGGTCAGATCGTGACCTGCGAGATCGTCGAGGTGAAGGATTCCGGTTTGGAGGTGCGGCTCGCCGACACCGACATGCAGACCTTCATCCGCCGGGCCGAACTCGCCCGCGACCGTGCCGACCAACGCCCCGAGCGCTTCGCCGCTGGCGAGAAGGTCGATGCCCGCGTGGTGCAGTTCGACCGCAAGGCCCGCCGCGTGCAGGTCTCGATCAAGGCCCTGGAAGTGGCCGAGGAGAAGGAAGCCATGGCCCAGTTCGGCTCTGCCGATTCGGGTGCCTCGCTCGGCGACATCCTCGGCGCCGCCTTCAAGAAGGCCCGCCCCGACGAGGAGTAATCCTCATCGCGCGCCGCCCGGTTCACCGGGCGGTATGAGATCGGAAAGCCGCGCGGATCCACATCCGCGCGGCTTTTCTTTTGTTTCGCGGCGGGTATCGGCTGTCAGCCGCTGGCGGGCACGGCAACGACCTTCGCATCCTGGAGCGGGAAATGGCCGACGAACTCGCCGCCATCCCGACCCTCGACGCGGCCTGACCGCAGCGGGCGACCTCCGCGCAAATTCTTCGTCGCGCCCCGTATCCACGTCGGCAAAAAATGCTCTAGAACACCGCCTCGCACGGGCCCCGCCCGGCGGGATGCCAAGGACGCCAAGGACTTGCACGCCGCGAGGCGGTGCCAGGGCGGCGTCGGGCAGGGTGACTGACCACGGCGTTCGGCCGGGGATGCAAGGGAACGGATCGCATGGCAGCCGACGCCGAACTGCTGATCGACAGGCGGCGCCTGCGCCGCAGGCTCGGCCTCTGGCGCGTGCTCGGGATCGGCGGCCTGATCGTGGCCGTCGGCGCCGTGGGCTACCGCGTCCGGGCGGGCGGGAACGGCGCCTTCGCCGTGCGCCCGCAGATCGCGCGCATCTCCGTCTCCGGCTTCATCGCCGGCAGCGAGGCCACCGCCAAGCTCATGAAGCGGGTGGGCGAATCGGATGCCGTGAAGGGCGTCGTCGTCTCGATTAACTCGCCCGGTGGCACAACCACCGGTTCGGAGGAGATCTTCCGCAACCTGCGGGCGCTCGCCGCCAAGAAGCCGATCGTCGCCTTCGTGGACGGCACGGCGGCCTCCGGCGCCTACATCACCGCCATCGCCGCCGACCACATCGTCGCCCGCGAGACAAGCCTCGTCGGCTCCATCGGCGTGCTGTTCCAGTACCCCGACCTGTCGGGCCTCCTCGACAAGGTCGGTGTGAAGGTCGAATCGGTGAAGTCCTCGCCGCTGAAGGCCGAGCCCTCGGGCTTCACGCCGACATCACCCGAAGCGCGGGCGGCCCTCGCCGCCGTGGTGGGCGACACCTACGCGTGGTTCAAGGGCCTCGTGGCCGACCGCCGGGGCATGGACCCGCAGCAGCTCGCCGCCGTCTCTGACGGGCGGGTGTTCAGCGGCCGGCAGAGCGTACCCCTGAAGCTCGTGGATGAACTCGGCGGCGAGCGGCAGGCCGTGGCGTGGCTGGAGAGCGCCCGGGGCGTGCCGAAGGACTTGCCGGTGACCGATTGGAAGCCGCGTTCGGAGAGCGACTTCTCCCTGTGGTCCGCCGCGGGCACGGGGGCGGGGCTCCTCGGCCTCGAAGGCTTCGCGGGCCAGCTCCGGGCGCTCAGCGCCGAGGCGCAGGCCGGCGCGCAGGGCGGGCTCCTCGTCCTGTGGCGGCCGGAGCCCTGAGCGCGACCGCCTCAGCGACCTCCGTACGAAGCCGAACCAACGGGAAGACGAAACGCCATGATCAAGTCGGAGCTTGTTCTCAAGATCGCCGAACAGAACCCGCATCTCTATCAGCGGGACGTGGAGATCCTGGTCAACGCCATCCTCGACACGATCGCCGACGCCCTGGCGCGGGGAGACCGGGTGGAACTGCGCGGCTTCGGCGCGTTTTCCGTGAAGCGCCGGGAAGCGCGCAAGGGACGCAACCCCCGCACGGGTGCGGCCGTTGCCGTGTCCGAAAAGGCCATCCCCGTCTTCAAGACGGGGAAGGAGATGCGCCTGCGGCTCAATGAGGCCAAGATCGGCGAAGGCGTCGCGGCGGAATAGGCGGGAGTCACACAACGATGATCCGGTTCTTGAAGAGCCTCCTCCTCCTGCCGGTCGCGGCAATCGTGGTCCTGCTGGCCGTCGCCAACCGGGCACCGGTGCAATTGTCGTTCGATCCGGTCAACGTCGATGCGCCGGTCTTCAGCGTGAACCTGCCGCTCTATGCGATCCTGTTCGGCGCCGTGGCGCTGGGCATCGTCGTCGGCGGCGTCTTCACGTGGCTCGGCCAGGGCCGCGTCCGCGCCAATGCCCGTCACCACCGCCGGGAGGCCACCCGCTACGAGCGCGAGGTCAACCGCCTGCGCCCCTACGCCCCCGACGCGCCGGGCCAGACCTATCCCGGCACCTCCGTTCCCGTCCGCACGGCGCTGCCCGCCCCGCGCTGAGGCCCGTCCTTGCGGAGCGCCGCGCCCATCCTCCCCATGACCGAGATCAAGATCTGCGGCCTGAGCACCCCCGAAACCCTCGACGCCGCCCTCGGCGCGCGGGCCGATTGGGTCGGCTTCGTGCGCTTCGCCCGCAGCCCGCGCCATGTGGAGCTTGAGGCGGCGCGCGCACTCTCGCGCCAAGCGAGGGGCAGGGCGGGGCGCGTCGTGCTGCTGGTCGATCCCGACGACTCAGCCGTGGCCGCCGCCGTCGAGGCGATCGCACCGGACCTGATCCAGCTTCACGGGCGCGAAAGCCCGGAGCGGGTCGCGGAGATCCGCGCCGCCACGGGCCTGCCGGTGATGAAGGCGCTCGGCATCGCGGGGGCGGCCGATCTCGCCGCGATTCCCGCCTACGCGGCGGTCGCCGACCGCCTCCTCCTCGACGCCAAGGCGCCGCCCGGCGCGGCCCTGCCGGGGGGCAACGGCGTCAGCTTCGACTGGTCGCTGCTGGCGGGGGCGGACCTGCCCGCCGGGCTGATGCTCTCCGGAGGGCTCGGGCCGGAGAACGTCGCCGAGGCCCTGGCGCGGACGGGTCTTCGCGCCGTCGACGTCTCCTCCGGCGTCGAGAGCGCGCCGGGAATCAAGGATCCGGCCCGCATCGCCGCCTTCGTCACGGCTGCGCGAGGCTAGCACTGCGCGGATGCGTCTGGCGCCGCCGGCATTGCGGCGGGGCGCGCATGGGTCTAGCAACCGGCAAAACTCTTGTCGTTCCGCGAAGGACAGATCCGTGACCATCGCCCCCGCCCCGAACTCTTTCCGCACCGGACCCGACGAGCGCGGCCGCTTCGGCATCTTCGGCGGCCGCTTCGTGGCCGAGACGCTGATGCCGCTGATCCTCGACCTGGAGAAGGCCTACGAGGAGGCGAAGCGGGATCCCGCCTTCAAGGCGGACATGGAGAGCTACGGCACGCATTATATCGGCCGCCCGAGCCCGCTCTATTACGCCGAGCGGCTGACCGAGCATATGCGCGCCCAGGCGCCGGCCGGCATGGGGGCGAAGCTCTACTTCAAGCGCGAGGAGCTGAACCACACCGGCTCGCACAAGGTGAACAACGTGCTGGGGCAGATCCTGCTCGCCCGCCGCATGGGCAAGCCGCGGATCATCGCCGAGACCGGCGCGGGCCAGCACGGCGTGGCCACCGCCACCCTCTGCGCCCGGTTCGGCCTGAAATGCGTCGTGTACATGGGCGCCGTGGACGTCGCCCGTCAGGCCCCGAACGTCTTCCGCATGAAGATGCTTGGCGCCGAGGTGATCCCGGTCGAGTCCGGCACCAAGACCCTCAAGGACGCGATGAACGAGGCCCTGCGCGATTGGGTGACGAACGTCGCGGACACGTTCTACTGCATCGGCACGGTCGCCGGCCCGCACCCGTATCCGGCGATGGTCCGCGACTTCCAGTCGGTGATCGGCCACGAGACCCGCGAGCAGATGCTCGCCCAGGAAGGCCGCCTGCCCGATTCACTGATCGCCTGCATCGGCGGCGGCTCGAACGCGATGGGCCTGTTCCACCCGTTCCTCGATGACCGCGAGGTCGAGATCTTCGGCGTCGAGGCGGCCGGCCACGGCGTGAAGAGCGGCCTGCACGCCGCCTCCCTCACGGGCGGCAAGCCGGGCGTGCTGCACGGCAACCGCACCTACCTGCTGATGAACGAGGACGGGCAGATCGCCGACGCGCACTCGATCTCGGCCGGCCTCGACTATCCGGGCATCGGGCCCGAGCACTCGTGGCTGCACGAGATGGGCCGCGTCACCTACCTCTCGGCCACGGATACCGAGACGCTGGAGGCGTTCAAGCTCTGCTCGATGCTGGAAGGCATCATCCCGGCCCTGGAGCCCGCTCACGCCCTGGCGAAGGTCACGGAACTCGCCATCGCGCGCCCAACCGACCACCTGATGGTGCTGAGCATGTCGGGGCGCGGCGACAAGGACATTCCGCAGGTCGCGGAACTGTTCGGCACGAAGCTCTGAGACCGGCGTGAGGGGCTTCCCAGCCCCTCACCGCACCGTCACCTGCTCCCTGATCCGCTCGTAGACCGACCGGCTGAGCACCCTCTTGGTGAGCAGATCGCCCACCTGGGTGTAGGGCCGCTTGGCGACGATGGCCCGGCCGATGGCGCCGCCGCCGCGCAGGCGGTTCAGGTCGGCGACGCTCGCGGTATTGAGATCCACAAGTGCGACGGCCGGCGGGCCCTCCGTGGTCTCGGCCTCCGTCACCTCTTGCCGGCCCTCCGGCGCGGCGGAGGGCGGCGGCGCCGGGAAGGCGAGGGCTTCGCTCGGCATCTGCGGCGGGGGCGGGGGCGAAACCGGGGCCGGCTGAGGCTTGGGGGGAGCTGGCGGCGGCGTGGGCGCCGCGATCACCGTATCGGGCGGGGCCGCCGAGGGAATCTTGCGGACGGGAGGCTCGCTCGGTGCCGGCGCGGTTGTCGCGACCGCCGTCTTGGCGGGCGGCTGCGGCGAGGCCGGCATCCAGTATTGTACGAGCGCGGCGAGGGCTCCGGCGAGGAGCAGCAGCACCGAGATGCGAAGAATTGCGGGACCGCTGAGCACGCGCTGACTATCGATACACTTTCAATAAAATTAACCCATTCCGCCGTGCCGGCCTACCGGCGCCGCCACTCTGCGCCGATCTGTCCCCAGGGGAACAGGACCGCCTACTCCTCCGGTGCCACAGCCCGGCCGAGCGTCCCGCGATAGCCGGTGGCCAGCACGTAGAGTTCGCTCGAATCGGCGCGGCTCGCGGAGGGCTTCACGTGGCGGACCACGGCGAAGTCGCGCTTCAGGTTGGCGAGCAATTCGCCTTCGGTGCCGCCCTGCAGCACCTTGGCGAGGTAGGACCCGCCGGGGGCCAGGATCTCCCGGGCGAATTCGGCGGCGGTCTCGGCGAGGCCGATGATCCGCAGGTGGTCGGTCTTCTTGTGGCCGGTGGTGTTGGCGGCCATGTCCGACATCACGAAGTCGGCCGGGCCGCCGAGGAGGTCGGTGAGTTGCCGGGGCGCGTCGTCGTCTAGGAAGTCGAGGGTGATGAACTCCACCCCGGCCATGGGCTCGATGGGCAGGAGGTCGATGCCCACCACCTTGCCGGTGGGCCCCACGACGCGCGCGGCCACCTGCGACCAGCCGCCGGGCGCCGCGCCGAGATCCACGACCCGCTGACCGGGCTTCAGCAGCTTGAAGCGCTCGTCGATCTCGAGGAGCTTGAACGCCGCGCGGGAGCGGTAGCCCTCGCGCTTGGCGCGGGCCACGTAGGGATCGTTGAGCTGCCGTTCGAGCCAGCGCGTCTGCGAGACGGTGCGCTTGCGCGCGGTCTTCACCCGCTGCTTGAGATCCCCGCGCACGCCCCCGGTGGAGCCTACGCCGCCGCGCCTGTCAGTCATGAACCCAGTGTCCGTCGCCCGTTACCGCACAGGCTTGCGCGACCATACCCCATCTTCGCGCATCATGTTCACGAGAAGCCCCTCGCGCAGGCCACGGTCGGCGATGCGCAGGCGCTCGGAGGGGAAAGCCCGGCGCAGCGCTTCCAGGATCGCGCAGCCGGCGAGGACGAGGTCCGCCCGGTCGCGGCCGATGCAGGGATTGTCGACCCGCTGCTCCAGCCGCGTGTCGAGGAGGTCTTCGATGGCCGCCGAGACCTCGTCGTCGCGCATCCAGAGGCCGTCGACCCGGCGGCGCTCGTAGCGGGCGAGGCGCAGGTGCATCGCCGCGATGGTCGTGACCGTGCCCGACGTGCCGAGCAGGTGGAAGCTCTTGGCCGTGGCGGCCGGGGCCGCGCGCAGGGCGAAGGCGGCGAGCTTTTCGGCCACCTCCTCGACCATGCCCTCGAACGTCCGCCGCGTGACCTCGGCGCCGCCATGGCGCTCAGCGAGCGTCACGACGCCCACCGGCAGCGAATCCCAGGCGCGGATGCGCAGGGTTGGGTCGGTGGAGGGGTTCGTGGCCGCGCCGTCGAGCCACGCCACCTCGGTGGAGCCGCCGCCGATGTCGAAGATCACGACCGACTCGGCCCTCGGGTCGGCCAGGGCCGCGCAGCCGGTGACGGCGAGGTAGGCCTCGGTCTGCCGGTCCACGATCTCAAGATCGAGCCCCACCGACTGGCGCACCCGCTCCACGAAGTCGGCGCCGTTGACGGCGAGCCGGCAGGCCTCGGTGGCGATGATCTTGGCGCGGCGGACGCGGCGCGATTGCATCTTCGTGCGGCAGATCCGCAGGGCCTCGACGGTGCGCTCGATGGCGGCCTCGCTCAGCCGGTCGGAGGAGCCCAGCCCCTCGCCCAGCCGCACGATGCGCGAGAAGGCATCGATCACCCGGAAACCGCCATAGGTCGGCTCGGCGATCAGGAGCCGGCAATTGTTCGTGCCGAGATCGAGGGCCGCATAGCTCTGCCGGCGCTCGCGGCCCGCGTAGAGGGTCGGCGTCGGGAGCGGCGCGATGCCGGTGGCAGGCCGGGCCGGCGCGGCCGCGGCGGTCTCGTCCCTCATCGGCGCGGCCGTCGAATCCTCATCGGCCCGGCTGACAGCCCGACCTCACTTGCCCGCGAGCCTACAGGCTCGGGCGGGAACTGCAACGGGCGAACGTCCGCGCGGGGGTCAGGCAAACACCTTCGCGACGCCGGCCGCGCGGGGAATCGGCCGAAGCAGGCTCTTCACCTGCGAGTAGGGGCGGGGCCGGTTGATGATCTCGTCGAGCCGGGACCACAGGGTCTTGGGCGAGAACGGCTTGGCGATGATCTCGTTGACGCCGAGCCCGACCGCCCGGTCCACGACGTTCCGGCGCGGCTGCGCGAGCATCAGGATGATCGGCAGGGTGGGGCAGGGGGAGGTGGAGGGCGTGCGCGCCAGCCGGATGAACTCCTCGCCCGACAGGATCGAGAGATCCCAATCGATGATCGCGATATCGGGCTTGCTCTCGGCCAGGACGCCGAGCGCCTCGGCGCCGTCGGGCGCTTCCAGGACGCGCTTGATGCCCACGCGCATCAGCATGTCCCGGACGATCCGCCGGATATACAGACTCTCGTCGACGACGAGGGCGGAGAGGTCGGGGAAGGTCGGTGTGGCTATCATCGGGTGCGTCGTCCCGTCGCGAACGTAGCCGACCGGACTTTGCATTTCGCTAACGCCACTCACCCTCCGCGCGACGGTTGCGTCAGGAAAGTGATTGAACCGCCGCGTTTCGGCCTTAAAGGACCTTGCGGTCAAGGCCCGATTGCGTCAGGACTAAGCCATTATTCTTGGTTAGCGTGACCTGGGGTAATGCGCAGTGCGAGCCGCCGATCCTCCGCAATGGTCGGCGTGTATTTTGAATACGGGCGGCGGACGGTTTTTGCGAGCTTCTAATGGGACGTGGTCGTGATTTCAGGGGGCCGCAGAAGCGCGGCTTCGACGAGAGCGGTGAACCGAGATGGCCTGATCAGGCTCCCTCGGGCGGCTTTGGCGGGGGCTACGGCGGCGGCGGCGGCGGTGGCGGCTTTGGTGGTGGCGGCGGTTACGGCGGGGGCGGCTTCGACCGCGGTCCGGCCCGTGGCGCGGCGCCGGCTCCGACGGGCCCTGAGCGCGATGCCACTGTAAAGTGGTTCAACAAGGAGAAGGGCTTCGGCTTCGTCGAACTCGGCGACGGTTCGGGCGATGCCTTCCTCCACATCCGGGCCGTCGAGGCGGCCGGCCATGACGACCTCATGCCCGGCACCAAGCTGATGGTCACGACCGCCCAGGGCCAGAAGGGTCCGCAGGTCACGAGCGTGACCAGCGTCGACACCTCCACGGCCGAGGCTCCGGCGCCCCGCCGTGAGTTTCGTCCGCGCACTGAGGGCTTCGGCGGCGGCGGCGATCGCTTCGGCGGCGGCGGCAGCCGTGGCGGCGACCGATTCGGTGGCGGCGGCGGTGGCGGTCGTGCCCCGTCCGGCCCGTCGACCGAGATGGTCGGCACCGTGAAGTGGTACGACCCGGCCAAGGGCTTCGGCTTCGTCTCGGTGAACGACGGCGGCAAGGACGTGTTCGTCCACCGCTCCGCGCTCGCCCGCGCCGGCCTCGACTCCCTGGCCGAAGGTCAGCAGGTCACCCTCGGCGTCGTCGAGGGCATGAAGGGCCGCGAGGCCTCTTCGATCAGCGTCGACGGCTGAGTTCGGGTTTCGCGGCGCCTCTCTGTCGCCGCGATGCTACGACAGGTTCGAAACGGCGGTCCCCACGGGCCGCCGTTTCCGTTTCACGCGCTGGGTTCCGCATGATCCGCCGCCTGCCGCTCTTTCTCCTCCTCGCCGCCCTTCCGGCCCGGGCCGAGGATTTCACCGGCTTCTACGCGGGCGTGAACGCCGGCTACGCCACCGGCCGCGAGACGAACACGGGCACCGCTCCCGTCGCCACGTCCGGCGCCCCCTCCGGTGAAAATCCCGCCGCGACGGCCCTCCCGCCCAGCGCCTCGGCCGCCGCCGCCGGGGTTCAGCGCACGGGGCGCGGCGCCAGCAGCCGCTGAGCGCGAACCGATTCCTTCGAGACGGGCCAAGTGCTTGGCGCCTTGTTGGAATCGTTCCGAAAGATAGCGATTGCCGAGCGTCGCCGGCCGCTGCTACCCGACGCCATGGCCAGCGACTCGCCACCTCTCGACGCCTCCCGCGATTCGCCGTCCCGCAGCGGATCGGATTGGCGCGGGCGCCTCGCCGTCGCGGGCCGGGTCGCCCTGGCGGCGTTCGGCGGCTACGCGGTGGCCGCCCTCGCCACCGCCCTCGGCGCCGTGACGCTGCCCCTGTCGCGGGCGGAAGCGGTCTCGACAACGATGCTCGCGAGCTTCGCGGTGATGGCCGGGGCCGTCGTCTTCGTCTTCGCCGCCGCGACCCTCAGCCGGGCCGCCATCGGCATCCTGGGAACGGTGGCAATCCTCACGGCCTGCCTGTGGCTGGCGGGCGGTTTCTCGGCGGGGGTGCCGGCATGAGCGAGCCCAAGCGTTTCCGCCCCGCGATGGCGTGGCTGCACACCTGGGCCGGGCTCGTCGTCGGCTGGGTGCTGTTCGCGGTCTTCGTGACGGGCACGGCGAGCTACTACAAGGACGACATCTCCCGCTGGATGCGGCCCGAGTTGCGGGAGACCGTGATCGATCCGGCCCAATCCGCGACGGCGGCGGCGGGCTTCCTCGCCCGGCAGTCCCCCGATTCCGGTGGCTGGCTCGTGAAGCTGCCGAAGCCGGACCAGCCGCTGACCGAGGTCTATTGGTGGAAGAGCTTCGCCGGCCCATTCCACCACGCCCTCCTCGATCCCACGACCGGCGCGCCGACCAGCGCCCGCGACACGCAGGCGGGCGAATTCCTCTACCGCTTCCATTTCGAATTGGCGCTGCCGCCCCTCGTGGGGCGCTGGATCGTCGGCGCCTGCGCGATGGTGCTGCTGATCGCGCTCATCTCCGGCATCGTCACCCATCGGCGGATCTTCGTCGACTTCTTCACCTTCCGGCCCGACCGCTCGCGGCAGCGGGCGTGGCTCGACGCGCACAACCTGTTCGGCGTGCTGGCGCTGCCCTTCCACCTGATGATCACCTACACGGGCCTTATGACCCTGGGGCCGATGCTGATGCCTTGGGGTCTGCAGGCGGCCTATCACGACGAGGCACCCCAGTTTTACGTCGAGGCGGGGCTGATGCCCAAGGGGCGGATGCCGGCCGGCACCGCCGCCGAAGGGCTTCCCCTGGGGGAGATCGTCCGCATCGCCGAAAAGGACGGCGGGGAGCTGCCGGAAGCGCTGATGGTCTCCTCGCCGGGTGACGCCGCCGCGACGGTGAGCGCGGTATTCGAGGAGCCGCACGGCCTCCCCCATCTCCATCCGCAGATCGCCTACGACGCGGTGACGGGCGCCGAACTCGCGCGCAACCTGCCGGCCGGGCCGGCGACGCGCACCGCGACCGTGATGTACGGCCTGCACGAGGCGCATTTCGCCTCGCATGCCCTGCGGGTCCTGTTCTTCCTGTGCGGGCTCCTCGGTGCCGCGACCGTGGCGTCCGGCCTCGTGCTCTGGACCGTGGCGCGGGCGCCGAAGGGTGCGGCCCCGGAGGGCTTCGGCCTGCGGCTCGTGCGGATCCTGAATGTCGGGACCATCGCCGGCCTGCCCGCCGGGATCGCCGCGTTCTTCCTCGCCAACCGGCTGCTCCCCCCCGACCTCGCCGCACGGGCCTCGTGGGAGGTCGGGCTGTTCTTCGGTGCCTGGGGCGTCGTGGCGCTCGCAGGCGCCCTGGCGCCGCGCCGCCTCGCCTGGCCGCTGACCCTCGGCCTCGCCGCCGCGACCTTCGTCGCCATCGTCCCGGCCGACCTCGCCTTGATCGGCGAGCCGCGCTTCGTGCCCTTCGACATCGCGATGCTCCTCGTGGGAGCCCTGCTGATCGTCGCGGCGCGGACGGCCGCACGGCCCCCTTCGGCGCTTGCGAGACGGGCCGCGTCGCGAGTGGCCGAGGCGTGAGCGCGGCCGGCCTCCTCCTGTGCGCCGCCTTGGCCTTCGCCGGGATGGCGGCTCTGGCCCTCA
This sequence comes from Methylobacterium sp. J-067, assembly GCF_022829465.1. GTDB lineage: Bacteria > Pseudomonadota > Alphaproteobacteria > Rhizobiales > Beijerinckiaceae > Methylobacterium > Methylobacterium litchii. The sequence goes on along the minus strand of NZ_JAKSXZ010000106.1, from coordinate 58,081 downwards.
GCCTCGACAGGCATCACCGCGTCGCGCTGCGGGGGCCGGTGCCGCGCGGGCGCGTGCGGCCCCTGCGCGCGGTGGGCTGGGCGGGAATCGTCCTGTCCTTCGCGGCCGCCATCGCCCTCGACGGCTGGAATTTCGGGCCGGTCCAGGCCACGGGCGCCATCACGGCGGCGGCTTTGGGAGTGGCCCTGTGTCTCACCTATCGGCCGGGCTGGCTGCGGCCGGCGGCGCTGGCCGCCCTGCCCCTCGCGGCGGCCTGCCTGCCCTTCGCCCTGGCGGCGTGAGGGGCGGGGTCGCCAGGGGTTCGCGGCAGGCGTAAGCTCCTGTGTCGGGAGCATCGGCCAAAAGTCCATCTTGCTTCGAGCGGCCATCTGACATTGGCTAGAGCCCGGAGCCGAGGGACGCGGCACGGATCCCCTCAAGGGGGCCGAATCAACGAGCTGCGGTCCGTGAGGCCGGGCCCAACCCAGGGAGTACGCCCATGAACAAGCCCGAATTCTTCGGCGACAGCCGCACGAAGTCGCCGTTCTCGTCGCGTTACGAGAACTTCATCGGCGGCCAGTGGGTCGCCCCGAATGCCGGCCGCTATTTCGAGAACACCTCGCCGATCACCGGCAAGGTCGTGTGCGAGGTGGCCCGCTCCGATTCGACGGACATCGACCGGGCGCTCGACGCCGCCCACGCGGCCAAGGAGGCCTGGGGCCGCACCGCGCCGGGCGAGCGCGCCCGCATCCTGAACAAGATGGCCGACCGGATGGAGGAGAACCTCGACCTCCTCGCCCTGGCCGAGACCTGGGACAACGGCAAGCCGATCCGCGAGACGACCCACGCCGACATCCCGCTGGCCATCGACCATTTCCGCTACTTCGCCGGCTGCGTGCGGGCGCAGGAAGGCTCGATCTCCGAGATCGACCACGACACCGTCGCCTACCACTTCCACGAGCCGCTGGGCGTCGTCGGCCAGATCATCCCGTGGAACTTCCCCATCCTGATGGCGGTGTGGAAGCTCGCCCCGGCGCTCGCCGCCGGCAATTGCGTGGTGCTGAAGCCCGCCGAGCAGACCCCGGCCTCCGTGCTGGTGCTGATGGAAGTCATCGGCGACCTGCTGCCGCCGGGCGTGCTGAACATCGTCAACGGCTTCGGCCTGGAAGCCGGCAAGCCGCTGGCCTCCTCGCCGCGTATCGCGAAGATCGCGTTCACGGGTGAGACGACCACCGGCCGCCTCATCATGCAGTACGCCTCGCAGAACCTGATCCCGGTGACGCTGGAACTGGGCGGCAAGTCGCCGAACATCTTCTTTGCCGACGTGGCGAACGAGGACGACGACTTCTTCGACAAGGCGCTGGAAGGCTTCACGATGTTCGCCCTGAACCAGGGCGAAGTCTGCACCTGCCCGAGCCGCGCCCTCGTTCACGAATCGATCTACGACCGGTTCATGGAGCGGGCGATCAAGCGCGTCGAGGCGATCACGCAGGGCTCGCCCCTCGATCCGGCCACGATGATCGGCGCCCAGGCGTCGAGCGAGCAGCTGGAGAAGATCCTCAGCTACGTCGACATCGGCAAGCAGGAGGGCGCGGAGTGCCTCACCGGCGGTGAGCGCGGCGTGCGCGAGGGTGAGCTGGCCGAGGGCTTCTACATGAAGCCGACCGTGTTCCGCGGCCACAACAAGATGCGGATCTTCCAGGAAGAGATCTTCGGCCCGGTCCTGTCGGTCACGACCTTCAAGGACGACGCCGACGCCCTCTCCATCGCCAACGATACGCTCTACGGCCTCGGCGCCGGCGTCTGGACCCGCGACGGGACCCGCGCCTACCGCTTCGGCCGGGCGATCCAGGCGGGCCGCGTCTGGACGAACTGCTACCACGCCTACCCGGCCCACGCGGCATTCGGCGGCTACAAGCAGTCCGGCATCGGCCGCGAGACGCACAAGATGATGCTCGACCACTACCAGCAGACCAAGAACATGCTGGTTAGCTACTCGGCCAAGAAGCTCGGATTCTTCTGAGCCTCGCCGAGTCTCCCCCCGAGACTGCCTTAGGCCCCGGTCATTCGGCCGGGGCCTCTTTGCGTCCGGGGCTCGCCGCCCCCACCTGACGGCCATAGATCCCACCGGAACCAACAAACGGGAGGAGCGCATGAGCGCCACGGAGACGGTCGAGGCCACCACCGCCGAACAGACCGGCGCGGACGGGACGCCGCTGCGGGTCACCGCGACGCCCGTGGCCCTGGCGCTGATCGAGGAATTGAAGGGCGAGTACGGGCCGGTGATGTTCCACCAGTCGGGCGGCTGCTGCGACGGCTCCTCGCCGATGTGCTATCCGGTCGGCGACTTCATCGTCGGCGACGGCGACGTCCATCTCGGCCAGGTCGGCGGGGCGGATTTCTTCATCTCCCGCTCGCAGTTCGAGGTCTGGAAGCACACCCACATCATGCTCGACGTGGTGCCCGGCCGGGGCGGCATGTTCTCTCTGGAGAACGGCCGCGAGAAGCGCTTCCACATCCGCTCGCGTCTCTTCACCCAAGCCGAGAACGACGCGCTTGGCGGCGCGTGCCGGTTGTGATGTCCTGCCGCTGATTGCAGCGGGAGGAACAGGTGAGCGAACGAGCCGGCCTCATGGTGGTGCGGGAGGGTGCGCCCTTCCGGGGCAAGCAGGGCCACCTCTACCGCCACGCCATCTCGGCGGAGGCGGTGGGCGCCAGGGCGCTGCACATGCAGTTGCTGGAGATCGCCCCCGGCGAGCGCGCCCACGCCCACAAGCACGAGGCGCACGAGACGGCAATCCACGTCCTGAAGGGCGTGTCGGGCTGCTTCTGGGGCGAGCGGCTGGAACACCACGCCATCGCGGGGGCGGGGGAGTTCGTCTACATCGCCGCGAACGTCCCGCACCTGCCCTACAACCGCAGCGCGACCGAACCGGTGGTGGCGGTGATCGCCCGCACCGATCCGAACGAGCAGGAGAGCGTCGTCCTCCTGCCGGAGTTGGAAGCCGGGGTGGATTGGTCGAAGGCCGAAGCCTGACCTACTGTGCCTCGATCCGGTCGTTGCCGAGCCGTTCCGCCCGCGCCTTCTCCTCCGTGGAGAGGCCGGCGACGGCTTGGTCCAGCCACGCATCGGACAGGCCCTGCCCGGCAGCGGCGAGGTTCCAGGCGGCCGCCTCCACGAGGTTCTTCGGCAGGCCGCGCCCCGAGGCGTAGAGGCGGGCGACGCGATTCTGCGCGATGGCGTTGCCGCGCTTGGCCGCATGCAGGAAGTAGCGGGCCGCCGCCCGCTCGTCCTTCGGCACGCCCGTCCCGTTGAACAGCAGGATCGCGAACTCGACCTCGCCCGCGAGGTCGCCGTTGTCGGCCGAGCGGCGGAACCACGAGGCCGCCTCGGTCGGGTCCTTCGGCACCCCGCGCCCCTGCAGGTAGAGCACGCCGAGATCGTGCTGCGCCGGCCCGAGCTCCGCGTCGGCGGCCTTGCGGAACTGCTTGGCGGCCTCGGCCTCGTCGGCGGGCAGGCCGGTGCCGATCAGGATCAACCCGAGATTGTATGAAGCGGCCGGCGAGCCGATGGCGGCGGCCTGTTCGAGCCAGCGCCGCCCGGCCTTGGGGTCGCGCGCCACGCCGCGTCCGTCGAGGGCCATCAGGCCGAGCGAGGACATCGCCGCCGGGTCCTTCTGCGCGGCGGCGAGCTTGTACCAGTCGGCCGCCTTCACCGGGTTCTGCGGAACGCCGAGCCCCTGGTTGTACAATTCCCCGAGCAGCGTCATCGCCGCCGAATCCTTGGGGTTGGCCTCGATGCGCTTGGTCGCCTCGCGGAAAGCGGTCACGTACTGGCCGCGCTGGTAGGCGCCGTAGGCGAAATCCGGCGGCTGGCCGCTCACCGGGGGTACGGCGCCGCCGCTGTAGTTCGGCGTGTAGGGCGTCGGCAATTCCCGCGACGGCTTCTTGTCGGCGGGGGGCACCTCGGTGGCCTTCGGATCGACGACCGAGGCGGCGTGGGCCGGCCCCTGGGCGATCAGGAGGGCGGCGAGGGCGAGGGCGCGCATCCTCATCCGGCCTGCGCTCCGATGAGGGCCTGAGCCCGTGCGACGACGGACGGATCGGACAGCCAGAGCGCGCTCTCGAGCCCGACGAACTCGGCGCCGGTCTCCACGAGCGCGGGCAGCTCCGGCTCCGTCGCGGCGACGGCCACGCAGGGCGTCTCGAAGATCTCGGCCCACCAGCCGGCCCGCGCCAGCACGGTTTCGGAATCCGGCGCGGCGCCGTCCGGGTAGAGGCCGCCGAACATGAGGTAATCGACGCCCGCCTCGCCGGCTTCCATGGCGATGTGCTTCGATTCGAGCCCGCCGGTCCCGAGGATGCGCCCATCCTTCAGGCGGGACCGCAGGTCGCCGAGGTCGCTCGCGGGGTCGCGGGGCTTGTCGAGGTGGACACCGTCGGCGCCGCCCCGTGCGGCGACCTGCACAAGGTCGCCCGCGAAGCCGGGGCAGGCGATGACCAGGGCGGCCTCCCGCGCCTGGGTGATGGCGGCGGTGCGCTTCACGAGGGCGGTCAGCGCCCGCTCGTCGGCGGGGGCGAGCCGCAGGATCACCGCCGCGACGTCGCCTGCGGCGCAGGCGGCCTCAAGGGCGGGCAGGAGAGCCTCGGCCCCCGCGGCGTCGAGGCCGTGGGGACCGAGGAGAGCGAGACGTTGATCGACCATGGGCCCTGGATGCGAGGCTGAAACCGCCTTCGCTTACTGCGCCCCGATCTTCGGGTCGAGGGAGCCGTTGGCATAACGCTTGGCCATTTCGGCCACGGAGATCGGACGGATCTTCGAGCCCTGGCCCGCCGTGTTGAACTCCTCGAAGCGCTGCCGGCAGAGCTTCGTCATCGCGTCCATGGCGGGCTTGAGGTACTTGCGCGGGTCGAACTCCGAGGGGTTCTCGGTGAGCACCTTGCGGATCTGGCCGGTCATGGCCATCCGGTTGTCGGTGTCGATGTTGATCTTGCGCACGCCGTGCTTGATGCCGCGCTGGATCTCCTCGACCGGCACGCCCCAGGTCGGCTTCATCTGGCCGCCGTACTGGTTGATAATGTCCTGCAGGTCCTGCGGCACCGAGGACGAGCCGTGCATGACGAGGTGGGTCGTCGGCAGGCGGCGGTGGATCTCCTCGATCACGTTCATGGCCAACACGTCGCCGTCGGGCTGGCGGGTGAACTTGTAGGCGCCGTGGCTGGTGCCCATCGCGACGGCCAGCGCATCGACCTTGGTCGCCTGCACGAACTTCACCGCCTCTTCCGGGTCGGTGAGGAGCTGGTCGTGGGAGAGAGTGCCCTCGGCGCCGTGGCCGTCCTCGGCCTCGCCCTGGCCGCTCTCCAGCGAGCCGAGCACGCCGAGTTCGCCTTCCACCGAGACGCCGGCCCAATGGGCCATCTGGGTGACGTTGCGGGTGATCTCGACGTTGTAGGTGTAGTCGGCCGGGGTCTTGCCGTCAGCCTTGAGCGAGCCGTCCATCATCACGGAGGTGAAGCCGTACTGGATGGCGGTGGCGCAGGTCGCCTCGTTGTTCCCGTGGTCGAGGTGCATGCAGACCGGGATGTGCGGGTAGATCTCGACGAGACCATCGATCAGCTTGGCCAGCACGATGTCGTTCGCATAGGCGCGGGCGCCCCGGCTCGCCTGCAGGATGACCGGCGAATCGGTGGCGTCGGCGGCCGCCATGATGGCGAGCCCCTGCTCCATGTTATTCAGATTGAAGGCCGGCACGCCGTATTCATGCTCGGCGGCGTGGTCGAGGAGCTGCCTCAGGGTGATCCGTGCCATGGTGTCCGCCTTCCCGTTCGATGTGTCGCGATGCAAACGCCCGTGAGGGCGTGAAATTCCAGTTCAGCCCTTGGCGCGCAGCGCCTCGACGCCCGGAAGGGCCTTGCCCTCCAGCCATTCGAGGAAGGCGCCGCCTGCCGTCGAGACGTAGGTGAAGGTCTGGCCGACGCCAGCGTGGTTGAGTGCGGCCACGGTGTCGCCGCCGCCCGCCACCGAGACCAACTGGCCCGCCTCGGTGCGCTCGGCCGCATGCCGGGCCGCCGCGACGGTCGCTGCGTCGAAGGGGGTGAGCTCGAAGGCGCCGAGCGGGCCGTTCCAGACGAGGGTCTTCGCGACGTCGATGGCGGCGTTGATCTCCGCGACCGATTGCGGGCCGGCATCGAGGATCATGCCGGTCTCCGGCACGGCATCGACCGGGACGGTCTCGTGGGCCGCGTTCGCCTTGAACTCGGAGGCCGAGACGGCATCGACCGGCAGGATGATCCGGCAGCCGGCCTTCTCGGCGGCGGCGAGGATGCGGGTCGCGGTCTCGGCGAGGTCCTTCTCGCAGAGGGACTTGCCCACGCCCTTGCCCTGCGCGTGCAGGAAGGTGTTGGCCATGCCGCCGCCGATCACCAGCATGTCGACCTTGGCGACGAGGTTTTCGAGGAGGTCGATCTTGGACGACACCTTGGCGCCGCCGACGAGGGCGATGACCGGGCGCTGGGGGGATTCCAGGCCCTTGGTGAGGGCGTCGAGTTCGGCCTGCATCTCGCGGCCGGCATAGGCCGGCAGGCGGTGAGCGAGGCCCTCCGTCGAGGCATGGGCGCGGTGGGCGGCCGAGAACGCCTCGTTGACGTAGATGTCGCCGTTGGCGGCCAGCGCGTCGGCGAAGCCCGCCTCGTTCTTCTCCTCGCCCGCATGGTAGCGGGTGTTCTCCAGCAGGAGCACGTCGCCGTCCTTCATCGCGGCGACGGCCTGGGCCGCCGGATCGCCGATGCAGTCCGAGGCGAAGGCGACCGGCTGGCCCAGCGCCTTCGACAGGGCCGGCACCACCGGCTCAAGGGAATCCTTGGCCTCGCGCTTGCCCTTCGGGCGGCCGAAATGCGCGAGCAGCACCACCTTCGCGCCCTTGCCGGCGATCTCGCGGATGGTCGGGACGACCCGCTCGATCCGCGTCGCGTCGGTGACGCGGCCGTTGTCCATGGGCACGTTCAGGTCGACGCGCAGGAGCACGCGCTTCCCCTGAAGCGAACCGGCATCGTCGAGGGTGCGGAAGGCGCTCATAGGGTCCTTTGAGGGGTCGGAAGACAGAAAGGCGGGATCAGCCGGCGCGCGGCGGCAGCAGCTGGTCGAGGTTGAAGCGCTGGAGCGCCACCATCAGCGCGACCGTCAGCACGGCGGTGATGACGGCGGTGAGGACGAGGGCGCCGGTTCCCGGCAGGCGGCGGGTGCGCTCGGCGAGGCCACGCACCTCGTTGCGCAAGGCGGCGAGGTCGGATTGGCGGGCAGCCTCGTTCATCCGGCCGGTGGCGCCTTCGACCTTGTCCTCGACGCGGGACAGCAGCGCCTCCGAGCGGGCGTACTTGTCCTCGATGCGCGAGGTCTTGTCCTCGATCCGGGCGAGCTGGTCGAAGAGCTGGTTGGCGGAGATGGCGGTCATCGGGGCCGCGGCGGAGCCGGCGGCAGGCGGTGGAGCGACGGGTGCGGGAGGAGGCGGAGGTGCCGAAGCGGGAGCCTGGGGAATGAAGCCCTGTCCGCTCGAAGAGCCCTGCGACGCGTCTACCATCCCGAGAACCACCCTTCCGAAGGAACGCCGTACACAAAGAGATCGCCCCGCCGCCCATCGGGGGCGGCGGGGCCGGTCGCGGTCGATCAGATCAGCTTGGCCATGGCGACGGCGGTGTCGGCCATGCGGTTCGAGAAGCCCCACTCATTGTCGTACCAAGTGAGGATGCGGACGAGCACGCCGTCCATCACCTTGGTCTGGTCGAGGTGGAACGTGGACGAATGGGGATCGTGGTTGAAGTCGATCGAGACGTTCGGCTGATCGGTGACGCCGAGGACGCCCTTGAGCGGGCCGGCAGCGGCGGCCTTGATCGCGTTGTTGACCTCCTGCACCGAGGTCTGGCGCTTGGCCGTGAACACGAGGTCGACCGCCGAGACGTTCGGGGTTGGCACGCGGATCGAGGTGCCGTCGAGGAGGCCCTTCAGCTCCGGCAGCACGAGGCCCACGGCCTTGGCGGCGCCGGTGGTGGTCGGGATCATCGACAGGGACGCGGCGCGGGCCCGGTAGAGGTCCTTGTGCATCTGGTCCAGCGACGGCTGGTCGTTGGTGTAGGAGTGGATCGTGGTCATGAAGCCACGCTCGATGCCGATGGCCTCGTGCAGCACCTTCGCGACCGGCGCGAGGCAGTTGGTGGTGCAGGAGGCGTTCGAGACCACGAGGTGGTCGGCCTGGAGCTTGTCGTGGTTCACGCCGTAGACGACCGTCAGGTCGGCGCCGTCGGCCGGGGCCGAGACGAGGACGCGCTTGGCGCCGGCGTCGAGGTGGGCCTTGGCCTTGTCCTTCGAGGTGAAGATGCCGGTGCACTCGAGCGCGATATCCACGCCGAGGTCGCGGTGCGGCAGCTCGGCCGGGTTGCGGACGGCCGTCACCTTGATGCGGTGGCCATCGACCACGAGGAATTCGCCATCGACCGCGACCTGGCCGGGGAAACGGCCATGCACGGAATCGAAACGGAGCAGGTGCGCGTTGGTCTCGACCGGGCCGAGATCGTTGATCGCCACGACCTCGATGTCCTTGCGGCCGGACTCGGCAATGGCGCGCAGCACGTTGCGGCCGATGCGCCCGAACCCGTTGATGGCAACCTTCGTCACGGCAATGATCCTTCCTGATTCCGGGCAGCCCTGCTCGCGCGGGCTTGAACCGGGGATGAACCGGTGCTCCGCCATTCCGGCACCGCCGCAACGCTCTCGGGTGCGGCGAAGGAAATGCGGTCGCGGGCCCGCCCGGCGGCGGCTCGGTGGTCCACTTCGGGAACGCGCGGCTGTCTAGCATGGCGCCCCGACCTGTCAAACGACGGGAAGTGACAAACCACTGGTTGTCACGAACTTCGGTGAATTGCGCCGGGCGAAGACTGCAGAGATTCCTCGGAGAGGCTTTTTCCCTGGAAATCGTCAACCATCCGGTCGACACTTGGGCCTGCCCGCACCATGCCCTCACTCAAGATGACGATGCCGTCCGACGTGCCCGATTCAGATCCCGTGTCCGAAGCCTTGCAACGGCTCGACGCCGTCCTCGCGCGTCTGGAGGCGACCGTGACCCGCCGGCTCGAAGCCGAGGCCGCCCCCGACGACCGCGACACCGAACTGTCGCTGCTCGGCGAGGACCGGAGCCGGCTCGCCGCCGCCCTCGACGCGGCGAGCGCGCGGCTCGCGCAGGTGGAGGCGACGTCGGGCGAGGTCGGAAACCGGCTCGACAGGGCCATCGCCGCCGTGGCCGGCGTGCTGGAAAGGCACTGACCGGATGCCGATCATCACCGTCACCATCGACAGCAAGACCTACCGCATGTCCTGCGGCAAGGACGAGGAGGCGCACCTCACCGCCCTGACGCAGGATTTCAGCGAGCGCGTCGCGCGGATGCGGGAGAGCTTCGGCGAGATCGGCGACATGCGGCTGCACGTGATGGCTGCGCTGACGATCTCGGACGAGCTGTCGGACCTGCGCAAGCGCTTCGCGGCCCTGGAGACCGAGGTGGCGCAGTCGCGCTCCGTGGTCGAGGCGGCGGAACGGGACCGGGACGAGGCGGCCACGCGGGCGGCCGAGGGCATCGCCGCCGCCACCGGCCGGCTCGCCCGCCTCGCGGACGCCCTCAACGCCCCCCTCGGCAGCGCGCCGTTCGGGCGGGGCGGGGAGGGGGACTAGCCTCCGCTCACTCGCCCCCCGGCGCGGCGATGTAGCGGCCCAGCGCGGCGGCGGCGCGCAGCATGTGCGCGCGCATTTGGCGGGCGGCCCTCTCGCCGTCCCCCTCCGACATGGCGGCCAGGATGTCGCCGTGCTCCTCATGCGAGCGGTGGATGCGGTCGCCCTGGCGCAATTGCGTGCGCCGGAAGGCGGCGAGGCGTTCGCGCAGGGCCAAGGCCTGCTCCGCGAGGAAGCCGTTATGGGTGCCGGCATACAGCGCCTCGTGAAAGGCGCGGTTCAGCCGGTCGTAGGTGTCGACATCCCCCGCCGCGACGGAATCCGCCGAGCGGTCGTGCAGGTCGATGAGCGCCCCGCGTTCGAGGGGCGTCATGCGGTAGGTGGCGAGCCGGGCGCACAGGGCCTCGACCTCGGCCGAGGTCTCGAACATGTCGCCGATCCGCTGCGGAGTGAATTGCGCCACCACCACCCCCCGGCGGGGGCGGATCTCCACGAGGCCCGAGGCGGCGAGCTGGCGCAGGGCCTCCCGCACGGGGGTGCGCGAGGCGCCGTAGCGATCGGCGAGAAGCTGCTCGTCGAGGGTGGTGCCGGCGGCGAAATCCCCCGCCGCGATGGCGTCCGTCAGCGCGTTGCGGATGCGCTCCGACAGGAGCCCCCGCTCCGCACTTTCCACCGCTTCGCCGCCGTCCATGCCCAGCCCCTCAGCCGACGAGGGCGCGCACCGTGAGGAAGAAGATCGACGGCCCCACGAGGCACCCGATGCCCGTGTGGAACGTCGCCGTCAGCGCGCCATAGGGAACGAGCTTCGGATCGGTGGCCGCCAAACCCCCGGCGACGCCGCTCACCGTCCCCATCAGGCCGCCATAGGCCATCGCGGAGCGGGGATTGTCGAGCCCGATCAGCTTGGCGACCAGCGGCGTGCCGACCATCACCATCACCGCCTTGGTCACGCCCGTGGCGATGGAGAGCGCCATCACCGTCGAATCGGCGCCGATGGCCGCCCCCGTCACCGGGCCGACGATGTAGGTGATCGCCCCCGCGCCGATGGTCGTGATCGACACCGCGTCGTGGTAGCCGAAGGCCACCGCCGTCAGCGTGCCGACGATGAAGGGCAGGATCGTGCCGAGCGCCAGCGCCAGCACGCCCAGCAGCCCGGCGCGGCGGGCCTCGATCACGTCCACCTCGAAGGCGGTGGCAACGATGGCGAAGTCGCGCAGCATCGCCCCGCCCATCAGGCCGATGCCGGCCAGCGCCGGGATGTCGGCGACGCCCTTCTTTCCGCCCGTGTAGAGCCCGCCGAAATACGCGAGCACCAGCCCGAGCACGATGGCGATGGCCGAGCCGTGAACCCGGCCGTTGGTCAGGCGTTTGGCCGCGTAGTTGGAGACCAGGATCAGCCCGCCGACCACGGCGAAGGCCGCGACGAGGCTCTGCTCGATGAAGACGTGCTCGATGCCGTGCCAGATGCCGATGCTGTTCATGACTCAGACCTCCCGCCGCGGCGCGATCTCGTCGGCCTCGCCCTCGATGACGGCGCCGGCATGGGCGGCCTGGGCACCCGCATGGCTCCGTCCGCCGAAGCGGCTCAGGAGCGCCACCGCGCCGAAGCACAGGACCAGCGAGCCCACCGCCGCGATGATGACGATGGGGCCGCCCGTGAGCGCGGCGACCACGTTCTGCTGCGCCGCCATGGCGACGACGATGGGGATGTACATCCCGGCCCAGAACTCGACGCCGAACTTGACGCCATTCGACAGCTTCCCCCGCCGGTCGAGCCAGATCCGGGCGGCGATGAGCAGAATCATGGCGATGCCGACACCGCCGACATTGGCCTTCACGCCGAGCGCGATCCCGAGGAGGTCGCCGAGATACACGCCGATCAGCGTGCAGGCGGCGAGCAGGGCGACACCGAAGACGATCATCGCGCAGCCCTCCCGTGACGGAGCTGGGACGGCGCGCGGACGGATTCCGCCTGATGCGGCATGGGGCGTGTCCTTTCCCTGGGTTTGTTAGCCCTAACGTATGCAACATCGTGCCGAGTTGGCAATGCGATATACGAGAATGTGAGAATTAACGGTTTGAAAATTCACGAGGCAGCGCTAACTTCCTCCCCGCATACAAGGGAGACGAGCGATGGCCGACTGGCGCGGGGAGAGGAAGGCCCGCGACGCGCGCATCGAGGCGGGGCGGGCGCACGCGCAGGGGAAGGTCGTACCGGCCGATGCGGCGGTGGCGCTGCTGGAAGCGGTGCTGAAGCCGGGGGACCGGGTCTGCCTCGAAGGCGACAACCAGAAGCAGGCGGATTGCCTCGCCCGTGCGCTGAGCCAGTGCGATCCGGCCAAGGTGAACGGGCTGCACATGGTGCAGTCGGGCATCGTGCTGCCGGAGCATCTCGACGTGTTCGAGACCGGCATCGCCGAGCGGCTGGACTATTCCTATTCCGGTCCGCAGGGCGCCCGCGTCGCCAAGATGCTCTATGGCGGCCAGATCAAGCTCGGGGCGGTGCACACCTACCTCGAACTCTTCGCCCGCTACTTCATCGACCTCACGCCCCACGTGGCATTGATCGCGGGCGTCTCGGCCGACCGGGAGGGCAACCTCTATACCGGGCCGAACACCGAGGACACGCCGACCATCGTGGAGGCGACCCACTTCAAGAACGGCGTCGTCGTCGCGCAGGTCAACGAGATCGTCGACAAGGTGCCCCGGGTCGACATCCCCGGCGACCGGGTGGATTTCGTGGTTGAGGCGGATACGCCGTTCTTCGTGGAGCCGCTGTTCACCCGCGACCCGGCGGCGATGACCGAGACGCAGATCCTCATCGCCATGATGGCGATCAAGGGCATCTACGCCGAGTACGGCGTGCGCCGGCTCAACCACGGCATCGGCTTCGGCACGGCGGCCATCGAGTTGCTGCTGCCGACCTATGGCGAGAAGCTTGGGCTGAAGGGCGAGATCGCGACGCATTTCGCCCTGAACCCGCACCCGACCCTGATCCCGGCCATCGAATCCGGCTGGGTGAAGCAGGTCCACTGCTTCGGCTCGGAAGTCGGCATGGACCGCTACATCCGCGAGCGGTCGGACGTGTTCTTCACGGGCGCCGACGGGTCGCTGCGCTCCAACCGGGCGCTGTGCCAGACGGCCGGGCTCTACGCCTGCGACATGTTCATCGGCGCGACCCTCCAGATCGACCTGATGGGCCATTCTTCGACCGTCACGCAGTCGCGCGTCGCGGGCTTCGGCGGCGCCCCGAACATGGGCTCGGACCCGCACGGCCGCCGCCACCCCTCCGACGCCTGGATGAAGGCGGGGCGGGAGGCGCAGGTGGTCGGCGATCCGGCGCTGATGCGCGGGCGCAAGCTCGTGGTGCAGCTGGTCGAGACCTTCGGCGACGGGCTCGTGCCGACCTTCGTGGAACGGCTCGACGCGATGGAGCTTGCGAAGAAGATCGGCCTCGAACTGGCGCCAGTCATGATCTACGCCGACGACGTGACCCACATCGTCACCGAGGAGGGGATCGCCAACCTCCTCCTCTGCCGCGACGCGGACGACCGCGAGCAGGCGATCCGTGGGGTCGCGGGCTACACCGAGATCGGCCGGGGGCGCGACCGGGCGAAGGTCGAGGAGTTGCGCGCACGCGGCATCATCCGCCGGCCGGAAGACCTCGGCATCGAGCCCCTGGACGCCGACCGCTCGTTGCTTGCTGCGCGCTCGATCAAGGATCTCGTGCACTGGTCCGGGGGGCTCTACGAGCCGCCGGCCAAGTTCAGGAACTGGTGAGTGTCATGGAATCCCTGACCTTCCGCCACACCACGCAGAAGCCGCTGTCCGGCACCAAGGCCCAGGCGATCACCGGGGTCGTGGCCTCCGGCAACCTCGAAATCCTGCTGGAGCGCGTGCTGCCGCCGGACGCGTTCGAGATCGCCATCGAGACGCCGATCGCCGGCTATGGCCAGGTCTGGGAGGCGGTGGTGGCGGATTTCGTCGCCCGCGCCCAGCCCGGCGGCGTGCGCATCTCGATCAACGACGGCGGCGCCCGGCCGGACACCGTCTCCCTGCGCCTGCTGCAGGGCGCCCGGCTGCTGGAGGCTTAGAGATGGCCGGACCCGACCGCGACTGCCTGAGCTGGTTCGAGGCCAGCGCCCGCCAGCGCCTCGACGCGCTCCTCGATGCCGGCACCTTCCGGGAAGCCATCGGCCCGGCCGAGCGGCGGATGAGCCCGCACCTGCCGCTGTTCGATCTGCCCTGCGCCTTCGATGACGGCATCGTCGTCGGATCCGGTGCCCTCGACGGGCGGACGGTCTTCGTCGCCGCGCAGGAGGGCCGCTTCATGGGCGGGGCCTTCGGCGAGGTCCATGGCGGCAAGCTCGTGGGGATGCTCCGGGCCGCTGTCGAAGCGAAGCCCGAGGCCGTGCTCCTCCTGTTCGACACCGGCGGTGTCCGCTTGCAGGAGGCCAATGCCGGCGAGACCGCCATCGCCGAGACGATGCGCGCCATCACCGAGGCCCGCGCGGCGGGCGTGCCGGTGATCGGTCTGATCGGCGGACGGGCCGGCTGCTACGGCGGCGGCGGGCTCATCGCCGGTACCTGCTCGCGGCTGGCCGTCTCGGAGGGCGGGCGCATCTCGGTCTCAGGGCCGGAGGTCATCGAGACCAACAAGGGCGCCGAGGAGTTCGATTCCCGCGACCGGGCGCTGGTCTGGCGCACGATGGGCGGCAAGCACCGCCGCCTCATTGGCGGGGCCGATGCCTTCTGCGACGACACCGTCGCGGCCTTCCGCGCCGCCGCCCTCGACCTGATCGGCCGGGCGCCGGCCTTCGACCTCGCGATGCTGGAGGCCGAGCAGGCACGCCTGCGCGCCCGCATCGACCGCTTCGGCGATTGCCGCGACGCGACGGAGATCTGGGCGCGGCTCGGCGTCAACGATCCCGAGGCGGTCCCCGCCATGGACACGCGTGCCTTCGAGGAGACCGTCGCCCGCGTGGAGGAGGCCCGCCATGACGCTCGCTGAGATCCTGACTTCGCTCTTCCCCGAGGGCCATGCGGTCACGGTGGCGGACGGGCTCGTCGCCGGGGACGGCCCCTTCGACGGCGGCCGAATGCGGGTGATCGGCATCGACGGCGATACGCCGCTGGGCGTTGAGGGCGCGCTGACGCTCGCCGGGCACGTCCTCGAGGCGGTGCGGGCGGGGGACAAGGCGCCGATCCTCGTGGCGGTCGATTCCGACAGCCAGCGCATGAGCCGGCGGGACGAACTCCTCGGCCTCAACGAATGCCTCGCCCATCTCGCCAAGGCGCTGCTGCTCGCGGACCGGCACGGGCACCCGACCATCGGCCTGCTCTACGGGCATTCGGCGGCCGGCGCCTTCATCGCCACGGCGCTCGCGACGCGGGTGCTCGCGGCGCTGCCCGGCGCCAACCCGAGCGTGATGGACCTGCCCTCCGTCGCCCGCGTCACCAAACTGCCGCTCGAAAAGCTTCAGGAGATGGCGCAATCGACGCCGGTCTTCGCACCCGGCCTCGACAACATGCTCGCCACGGGCGCCGTCCACGCGGTGCTCGACCCCGCCGCGCCCCTGGGGCCGCAGATCGCCTCCCTGATCGCCGACCGGCCGGAGGGCGATGTGCGCGACCGCCTCGGCCGCGAGCGGGGCGGGCGCCCGGTCGCGGAGGAGATCGCGCGCCTCGTCGCCGGGCGGCTCCGTGCCGGCTGAGGCCTTCGCCCGCCACGACCTCGTGGCGGCCGAGCCCGCCGCCTGGGACGCGCTGCTCGCCGGGCGGCGCGACCTCGACGGCGTGCCGCACCTGCCCGGCTGGGCGAAGACGGGCCGCCCGCTCATCGTCCGCCGCCGCGTGCCGGGGGAGGGCGACGGGTCCGTGCCGCTCGGCCTGCCCCTGCCCCCCGCCGACGGCAAGCGCCGGATCGGCCTCGCCCTGCCGGCGCAAGCCCTGCGACCTGTCTTGCCGCCGAGCCTTGCCGAGGCGGCGCCCCACGCCCCCGCCGCGTGGGGGGACGCCATCGCTGCCCTGCTGGCGCTCGCCGCCGAGCACGGCGTGACGCCACGACCCTTCGGCGCCCTGCTGTGGCAGGCGGTGACGGGCCTGACCTACCTCTCGCCCACGTCCGACCTCGACCTGCTGTGGCCGGGGCCTGTCCCGCGCACGTACCTCGACGGTCTCGCCCGGATCGACGCCACGGCGCCGATGCGCCTCGACGGCGAAATCCTCCTGCCGGATGGCGGCGGGGTGCAGTGGCGGGAGTTGCACGAGGCGCCGCCCGGCGGCACCGTACTGGTGAAATACCTCGACCGGGTGGCGATGCGGCCGGTGGCGCTATGACCCTCGCAATCCTCCTGTCGGGCCAGGGCGGCCAGCACCCGGCCATGTTCGACCTCACGGCCGAGCGCGCGGAAGCGCAGCCCGTCTTCGAAGCGGCGCGCCCGCTCCTCGGCGGCACCGACCCGCGCGACCTCGCCAAAGCGGGGGAGGGGCTGCACGGCAACCGCACGGGGCAGATCCTGTGCTGCGTCGCGGCGCTCGCCGGATGGAGCGTCATCGCTTCGGGCCAGCCCGGCCGGGCCATCGTGGCGGGCTATTCCATCGGCGACCTCGCCGCCTGGGGCGTCGCCGGCCGGTTCGACGCCGCCACGGTGCTGCGGCTGGCCGCTGCCCGCGCCGAGGCGATGGACGCGGCTTCCGGTGAGGGGTTCGGCCTCGCGGGCATCCGCGGTCTCACCCTTCAGGCCCTGGACGACCTCGCCCGGCGGCACGGATGCCACCTCGCCATCCGCAACGCCGCCGACAGTGGCGTGGTCGGCGGGAAGCGAGACGCCCTCGACGCCCTCTGCACGGACGCCCTGGCGCAGGGCGCCCAGCGGGCCGTGCCGCTGGCCGTCGCGACGCCCTCGCACACGCCCCTGCTCGCCGCCGCCTCGGAGCGTTTCCGGCAGATCCTGGCGGAGGCCGAGCTTCACCGGCCGCCGCCTTCCGCGCCGCGTCTGCTGAGCGGCCTCGACGGGGCGGCGGTGTTCCAGCCGCAGGCCGGGCTCGACAAGCTCGCGCGGCAGATCTCCCACACGATCGACTGGGCCGCCTGCCTGGAGGCCTGCGGCGAGTACGGCGCGAGCCATGTGCTCGAACTCGGCCCCGGCCACGCGCTGGCCACCATGGCCGAGGCCGCTCTGCCGGGGGTGCGGGTCCACGCCCTCGACGCGTTCCGCTCGGTGGAGGGCGTGTGCGACTGGATCGGGCGCGGCTGAGGCTGGCGCCGTGCTCCGGCCTGTTCCATATCCGGCCCATCCGCCGGAACAGGGAGTACGCCCGATGAAGACCTATCAACTCTACATCGACGGGGCGTTCGTCGATCCGGTCGAGGGCGAGTGGTTCGAGTCCGTCGATCCCTATCGCGGCGAACCCTGGGCCAGGATCCCGCGCAGCTCGAAGGCCGATGTCGACCGGGCCGTCGCGGCGGCCAAGCGCGCCATGACCGAAGGCCCCTGGGCGACGATGACCGCCTCGGCACGGGGCAAGGTGCTGCGTAAGATCGGCGACATCGTGGAGCGGGAGGCCCGCCACCTCGCCGAGATCGAGACCCGCGACAACGGCAAGCTCTTCGCCGAGATGTACGGCCAGACCCGCTACCAGCCGGAATGGTGGCACTACTTCGCCGGCCTCGCCGACAAGATCGAGGGCACGCAGGTGCCGATCGACAAGCCGGAGACCTTCGCCTTCACCACCCACGAGCCGGTGGGCGTGGTCGGCGCGCTGACCGCCTGGAACTCGCCGCTGCTGTTCGTGGCCTGGAAATGCGCCCCGGCCCTCGCCGCCGGCTGCGCGGTGGTGATCAAGCCCTCCGAGTTCGCCTCGGCGAGCACGCTGGAATTCGCCGCCCTCCTCAAGGAGGCAGGCCTGCCGGACGGGATGCTGAACGTCGTGACCGGCTACGGCGCCGAGACCGGCGCGGCCATCGTCGAGCACCCCGACGTCGCCAAGATCACCTTCACCGGCTCGGATGCGACGGGGGCGCGGATCTATTCCGAGGCCGCCAAGCAGGTGAAGCGCGTGGCCCTCGAACTCGGCGGCAAGTCGCCGAACATCGTCTTCGCCGACGCCGACCTGAAGATGGCCGCCGCCGGAGCCATCTCCGGCATCTTCGCCGCCACCGGCCAGACCTGCATCGCGGGCTCGCGCCTCCTCGTGCAGAACAGCATCCGTGAGGACTTCACCGCCCGGCTGATCGAGCTCGCGAAATCCGCCAAGCTCGGCGATCCGATGGATTCCGGCACCAACATCGGCCCAATCACCACCCCGCCGCAGTACCAGAAGGTGCTGGACTACATCGCGGTGGCCAAGAAGGAGGGCGCCCGCTGCGTCTTCGGCGGCAACCCGGCCACCGGCGAAGGCGTGAAGGGCGGCCAGTTCGTTGAGCCGACGATCTTCGCCGACGTGACCAATTCGATGCGCATCGCGCAGGAGGAGGTGTTCGGCCCAGTCCTGTCGATCATCGGCTTCGAGGACGAGGCCGAGGCGCTGCGGCTCGGCAACGACGTGATCTACGGCCTCGCGGCCGGCGTCTGGACGCAGGATATCGGCAAGGCGATGCGGATGTCGAAGGGCCTGAAGGCGGGCACGGTCTGGGTGAACACCTACCGGGCGGTCAGCTACATGATGCCGTTTGGCGGCATGAAGCGCTCCGGCCTCGGCCGCGAGAGCGGCATCGAGTCGATCCGCGAGTATCTGGAGACCAAAAGCATCTGGATCTCCACCAGCCGCGACGCGCCGGAGAACCCGTTCGTGATGCGGTAGGCACAAGAGCCACACCGTCATTGCGAGCGAGAGCGAAGCAATCCAGGGCGGCGCTGCGTTCTGAGAAGGCCCGCATCCCTGGATTGCTTCGCTACGCTCGCAATGACGTGGTGCCATGGGCGAAAGCAGATGAAACCAGCCTTTCGCCTCGCCCTCACAGCCGTCATCCTGCTCGCCGCGGCGTGGATCGCATTCCACCTGCGGTGAGGCCCGAGGAGCCACGATGACCGACGAACCGCACGGCCTCGACCGGGGGCTCACCAACTACGGCGACCGGGATTTCGCCCGGTACCTGCGGCGCTCCTTCGCGCGCTCCATGGGGATCTCGCCCCGGCTCTTGAACAAGCCGGTGGTGGGCATCGCCATGACGCCCTCGGGCTTCAACAATTGCCACCGGGGGATGCCGGAACTGGTGGAAGCGGTCTCGCGCGGGGTGCTCGAAGCCGGCGCCCTGCCGCGCCCGTTCCCGACCGTCTCGCTGGGCGAGGTGTTCCTCAACCCGACCAGCATGGTCTACCGCAACCTCATGGCCATGGACACGGAGGAGATGATCCTCGCCCAGCCCATGGATGCGGTGGTGCTGATCGGCGGCTGCGACAAGACCGTGCCGGCCCAGCTCATGGGCGCGGCCTCGGCCGACCTGCCGGCGATCCAGCTCGTCACCGGGCCGATGTCCACCGGCCGCCACCGGGGCCAGCGGCTCGGCGCCTGCACCGATTGCCGGGGCTTCTGGGCGAAGTACCGCGCGGGCACCGTCGATGACGAGGAGATTGCCGAGGTCGAGGGACGGCTCTCGGTCACGCAGGGCACCTGCGCGGTGATGGGAACCGCCTCCACCATGGCCTGCATCGCCGAGGCCCTGGGCATGTCGTTGCCGGGGACGGCGGCGATCCCGGCCGTCCATTCCGACCGGCTCGTCGCCGCCGAGGAGACGGGCCGCGCCGCCGTGCGCCTCATCGAGACGAAGATCCGCCCGAGCCGGGTCATCACGCAGAAGTCCGTCGAGAACGCGGTCCGCGTGTTGATGGCGGTGTCGGGCTCCACCAACGCCATCGTGCACCTCACCGCCATCGCCGGGCGGCTCGGCATCCGCATCCCCTACGAGCGCTTCAACGCCATCTCCGACGAGACCCCCGTGCTGGTCGATCTGAAGCCGGTCGGCGACGGATACATGGAGGATTTCCACGCGGCCGGCGGCATGGGCGCCCTCCTGCGCGAGTTGCGCCCACTCCTGCACCTCGACACCGTGGACATCGAGGGCCGCACCCTGGCCGAGCGGCTGGACGAGCCGGAGACCTGGGTCGACCGCGCGGTGATCCGGCCCTTTGCCGATCCGGTCTCGCCGCAGGGCGGCCTCATCACCCTCGGCGGCAGCCTCGCGCCGGACGGGGCGATCTTCAAGCGCGCCGCCGCGACGCCCGGCCTGTTCGAGACCGAGGGAAGGGCGGTGGTGTTCACCGGGCTCGAAGACCTCTCGGCCCGGATCGACGACCCCGACCTCGACGTCACGCCCGACGACATCCTCGTCCTGCAGAATGCCGGCCCGCACGCCGCCGGGATGCCGGAGGCCGGCTATCTGCCGATCCCGAAGAAGCTCGCCCGCGCCGGGGTGAAGGACATGGTGCGCATCTCGGACGCACGCATGTCGGGCACGGCCTTCGGCACCATCGTGCTGCACGTCGCCCCCGAAGCGGCCATCGGCGGGCCGCTGGCCGCCGTGCGCGACGGCGACCGCATCCGCCTCTCGGTGAAGGAGAAGCGCATCGACCTACTGGTCGCGCCGGAGGAGATCGCCCGCCGCCTCGCCGCGCACGAGCCGCCGCCCGCGCCGAAGCGGGGCTACAAGGCCCTCTATCGGCGCAGCGTCACCCAGGCGCCGGAGGGCTGCGATTTCGACTTCCTGGCTGGAGCCGCGCCCGACCACCCTTGATCCGGGGGATCGGCGGGGCCATCGTCCGGGCAACGGGAGAGAAACGATGACGCGTGCCTGCATCGTGGGCTGGGCCCACACCCCCTTCGGCAAGCTCGAAGACCCCGACGTCGAGAGCCTGATCGCCCGCGTCTCCGGCGAGGCGCTGGCCCATGCCGGGGTCGCAGCGTCCGAGGTCGACGGCATCTATGTCGGCGTCATGAACACCGGCTTCTCGAAGCAGGGCTTCGAGGGCTCCCTCGTCGCCCTGAACCAGCCGGACCTCGCCCACGTCCCCTCGACGCATCTGGAAAACGCCTGCGCCACCGGCTCGGCGGCGCTCTACGCGGCCCTCGACTTCGTGGACAGCGGCCGGGGCCGCATCGCCCTTGTGGTCGGTGCGGAGAAGATGACCGCGAAATCTGTCGCCGAGACCGGGGACATCCTGCTTGGCGCCTCCTACCGGAAGGAGGAGGCCGAGATCGAGGGCGGCTTCGCGGGCGTGTTCGGGCGCATCGCGGCGGGCTACTTCCAGCGCTACGGCGACCGCAGCGAGGAACTGGCCCGCATCGCCGCCAAGAACCACCGCAACGGCGTCGGCAACCCCTACGCGCAGCTGCGCAAGGACCTCGGCTTCGACTTCTGCAACAAGGTCTCGGACAAGAATCCCTACGTCGCCGCGCCGCTGCGGCGCACCGATTGCTCGCTGATCTCGGACGGCGCCGCCGCCCTCGTCGTGGCCGATGCCGAGACTGCCGCGCGGCTGGAGCGGGCCATCGGCTTCCGGGCGCGGGCGCAGGTGAACGACATCCTGCCTCTCTCCCGCCGCGACCCCACCGCCTTCGAGGGCGCCCGCCGCGCCTGGGACAAGGCCCGCACGCAGGCCGGGATCGGCAACGAGGACCTCTCCTTCGTGGAGACCCACGATTGCTTCACCATCGCCGAACTCCTCGAATACGAGGCGATGGGCCTCGCCGCGCCGGGCGAAGGCTTTCGCATCGTCCGCGAGGGGGTGACGGAGAAGGGCGGCCGCTTGCCGGTGAACCCGTCGGGCGGGCTCAAGGCCAAGGGCCACCCGGTCGGCGCGACGGGCGTCTCGATGCACGTCATGGCCTGCCTGCAACTGATGAACGAGGCCGGCGAGATGCAGGTGCCCGGCGCCGAGCTCGCGGGCGTGTTCAACATGGGCGGCGCGGCGGTCGCCAACTACGTGTCGATCCTGGAGCGGCGGAAGTAGCGCGCGCTCACCCCTGCGGGCGGCGAGCCGTGTGCCGGATGCCGAGGATCACGACGTTCCCATCCGCGACCGTGTAGGTGATCGCATAGGGATAGGGCAGGGCGATGATCCGCCGGACCTGCGGACGGGCCGTGACACGTCCCGCGAAGGGATGATCGACGAGAACGTTCATGACCGAGCGCAGCCGGTCACGAACGTTCTCAGCACCTTGCGGGTGATGTTTCGCAATGTGCTGAAGCACCGCTTCGAGTTGGCGCGATGCCGGCCGGGTGAGACGCAGCCTCACGCGCCATACTTCGCCCAGATCGCGTCCACCTCTTCGTCGCTGGCGAAATCGCCCCGCGCCATGGCCGCTTCCGACTCGGTGAGTTCAGCCTCTTCCTCCGGCGTGAACTGGTAGACCGCCGGATCGGAGCCCACGAGGGCGAGCACCATGCGCGCGATCTCGTCCTGCGCATGAGCGGGAAGGGTCCGGGCGGTCGAGAACGCCTTGTCGAGCAGGTCCGTCATTCGCGCATTATGATGCGGATGGAGCCTCGCCGTCGAGGGCGATCTCCTACGCCCCCGCCTGCTCCAGCGCCTGCGCGATATCCGCGATCAGGTCCTCGACGTTCTCCAGCCCGATCGAGAGCCGCACCGTCTCCGGCCCGACGAAGGCGATGGCCTTTTCGCTGGCGGGCAATTGCCGGTGGGTCGTGGTCGCCGGGTG
Source organism: Methylobacterium sp. J-067 (assembly GCF_022829465.1). Classification (GTDB taxonomy): domain Bacteria; phylum Pseudomonadota; class Alphaproteobacteria; order Rhizobiales; family Beijerinckiaceae; genus Methylobacterium; species Methylobacterium litchii. Next base: position 35,729 of record NZ_JAKSXZ010000106.1, on the reverse strand, counting down.
AATCGCCAGCGTCTTGATCTCGCCGATGTTGACGAGGTGCGAGACCAGTTCCAGCGAGGTGATGAACTTCAGTGCCGCCTTCTCCCCACCCTTGAGGGCGAAAGTGAAGATCGCGCCGGGTCCCTTCGGCGTGTAGCGCGCCGCGTTCGCTTCGCCGGTCTGGCCCGGCAGGCCGGGATAACTGACCCATTCCACCGCCGGGTGGTCCTTCAGGTAGGCGGCGACGGTCTTCGCGTTGGAACAGTGGCGCTCCATGCGCAGCGGCAGGGTCTCGATGCCGGTGATCGTCAGGAAGGCGTTCATCGGCGATAGGCCGGGGCCGAGGTCGCGCAGGCCGAACAGGCGGCAGGCCACCGCGAACGGCGTCTCCGGGAAACGCTGCGGGATCACGAGCCCGTCGTAATCCGGCCAGGGGTCGTTGATCAGGTCGTAGCCACCGGCCTTCACCCAGTCGAAGGTGCCGCCGTCGCAGATCACGCCGCCGATCACCTGGCCGGAGCCCGCCAGGAACTTCGAGGTCGAGTGCACGACGATGTCGGCGCCGTGCTCGATGGGCCGGATCAGGGCCGGGGAGGCGAGGGTGTTGTCCACGATCAGCGGCAGGCCGTGGCGCTTGGCCACCGCCGCGATACCCTCGATGTCCATCACGAAGCCGCAGGGGTTCACGATGGATTCGCAGACGATGGCCTTGCAGCCCGGCGTGATCGCCGCCTCGAAATCCGCCGGCTCCATGCCGCGGGCGAAGCGGGGCTTCAGGTCGTAGCGACCGTCGAGGCGCCGCATCAACCCCAGCGACCCGCCGAACAGGCGTGGCGACACGACGTAGGAATCGCCGCTGCGCATCAGCGTCATCAGCACGAGCAGCACCGCCGACTGGCCGGAGGCGACGGCGATGGCGGCCTTGGCCCCCTCCAGCGCCGCGACACGCCGCTCCAGGGCCGCCACGGTCGGGTTGGAGCCGCGCGAATAGGAGAAGCCGGTCTTGCGCACGGCGAAGATGTCGGCCGCCTGCTCGGTCGAATCGAACACGAAGCCGTTCGTGAAGTAGATCGGCTGCGCCCGCGCGCCCGTCGCCGGATCGGGGGCGGCGCCCGCGTGGATCGCCTGGGTCGCGAACCGGTGATGTCGGGTCTCGTCGGTCATGGGACTCGTCGGGTCAGGCGGCTCGGCACCGCGCGGATCGGCCACGGCCGAAAGGTCCGTCCCTTATGGCTCAGGCCGCGCGGCGGATGAAGGCGCGCAGGGTTCGGACCAGGGTTGTCGGCTCGTAGGGCTTCGGGATGAAGCGCGCCCCGTCGGGCATGTCGTGCGGGCCGGGGGTGCCCATCCCCGAAACGACCAGCACCGGGATGCCGGGCCAGCGATGCGCCACGAGGCGGGCGAGGGCGAAACCGTCCATGGAGCCCTGCGGCATATCCACGTCGGTCATCAGGACCTCCACGTCGTCCCGGTTCTCCAGGACGGCGAGGGCCTTGTCCGCGTGCGACGCCTCCAGAACGGTGAAGCCGGCATCCGCAAGGGTGTCGGACGCCTCCATCAGGAGGAGGCCGTCGTCTTCGACCAGCAGGACGACCGGTTGCTCGGAGGAGTGATCCGTCATCAGGCGTGGATACGTTCCGCGACAGGGATGGAAGGGGCGCCCTATTCGGAGCGCCCCGCCGCGTCAAGGTGAGAGGCGGTAAGCCGACTACCGGCATCCACCCGCATATTGCCTCAGGCGGCCTCTTCCCGCTTGCCCAGACGCTTGTCGAGATAGGTGTCGACGGTCTGCGTCAGCTCATCGACCTTGCCGTCGAAGAAGTGGTTCGCGCCATCGACGATCTGGTGCTCGATGATGACGCCCTTCTGCGTCTTCACCTTCTCAATCACCGGCATCACCTCGCGGGCCGGCGCGACCCGATCCTCGGAGCCGTGCACGAACAGGCCGGAGGAGGGGCAGGGGGCCAGGAAGGTGAAATCGTAGCGGTTGGCCATGGCCGCGATGGAGATGAAGCCCTCGATCTCCGGGCGGCGCATCAGCAATTGCATGCCGATCCACGAGCCGAAGGACACGCCCGCGATCCAGCAGGCCTTCGCCTCCGGGTTCACCGCCTGCACCCAATCGAGCGCTGCCGCCGCGTCGGACAATTCGCCCGAGCCGTGATCGAAGGCGCCCTGGCTGCGGCCGACCCCGCGAAAATTGAAGCGCAGGGCTGCGAAGCCGCGATTGGCGAACGTGTAGAAAAGATTGTACACGATTTGATTGTTCATCGTGCCGCCGAACTGCGGGTGCGGGTGCAGCACGATGGCGATGGGAGCGCCGCGCTTCTTGGGGGCCTGATAACGGCCCTCCAGGCGCCCGGCGGGACCGGTGAAGATGACCTCTGGCATGTTCGTCCTCTCGCTCCGTCGCCCTCGGCCGCCCGTTCCCGCACCGCAGCGGACCACCTTGACTCGATGGACCCACGTCATAAAAGCACTCTTAGAACAATTCTAGGTCATTAGAAGCGTTCTAAAGTATGGCGTAAGTCCACCGCAGGGTGGTGTGCCGGGACGATCTCGGCCGGAGGGACCGGTATTTCTCTCGGCGCGCCTTAACACGGCGGGCCACCCTGCGTGCAAGCACTTCGCGCGATTGGAGACGAAGCATTACGGCGATGGACAAGACCCGCGCCTATCTCGATCACAATGCGACCGCCCCGGTTCGTCCGGACGTGGCGGCGGCGGTGGCGCGCGCCCTGACCCTGCCGGGCAACCCCTCCTCGATCCATGCCGAGGGCCGGGCGGCGCGGGCGGCGCTCGAAGGCGCGCGGGCGCAGGTGGCGGGTCTCGTCGGCGCGAAGCCGGGGCAGGTCGTGTTCACCAGCGGCGGGACGGAAGCCGCGAACGCAATCCTCTCGGGGGCTCTGCACCGCCGGGTCTGGCCGGAGCCGACCCACCTTCTGCACAGCGCGAGCGAGCACCCCTGCGTCGCCGCCGGCCACCGGTTCCCCGATGAGGCGGTGGAGCTTCTGCCGGTGGATGCGGCGGGGGTGATCGACCTCGCCGCCCTCGACGCGCGCCTGACGGCACTCGCGGAGGAGTGCGTGCTGATCTCGGTCCATGCCGCGAACAACGAGACCGGCGTGATCCAGCCGCTCGCGGAAATCGTCGCCCGGGCCCGCGCCCATGGGCGCTCCCTCGTCCACAGTGACGCGGTGCAGGCCGTGGGCAAGATCCCTTTGGATTTCTCTGCCCTCGGTCTCGACGCCCTGACCCTCTCCGGCCACAAGTTCGCCGCCCCGAAGGGGGTCGGCGCGCTGGTGTTGGCCGACGACGTCACTCTCGACGGGGCCTTCGTCCGGGGGGGCGGCCAGGAAAAGCGCCTGCGCTGCGGCACCGAAAGCCTGCCCTCGCTCGTTGGCATGGGAGAGGCAGCGCGGATCGCGGCTGAATCGCTTCCCGCCGAGGCTGAACGGATCGCCGCTCTGCGGGATCGGGCCGCGGCCGGTGTCCGCGCTCTGGCGCCGGACGCCGTGGTGTTCGGGGAGGGCGCGCTGCGCCTGCCGAACACGCTGAGCTTCGCCGTTCCGGGGCTCGATGCCCCGGCGGCGCTGATCGCCCTCGACCTCGCGGGGGTGGCCGTCTCGTCGGGCTCGGCCTGCTCGTCGGGCAAGGTCGCGCGCTCCGCGACGCTGGCGGCGATGGGCGTGCCCCCGGCCCTCGCGGGCGGGGCGCTCCGAGTGAGTCTGGGCTGGAATACCGTGGAGGAGGATGTGACCCGCTTCCTCCACGCCTTCGAACGGGTCGTGACATCCCTATATGAGAGGCAAGGGCGGGCGGCCTGAGGGCCGCGTCCCGAGCCACATCCACACGCTTCCCGGCCCTTGACGCCGGGCATGCCAGGAGACGCTGATGCCTGCCGTGCAGGAAACCATCGACCGGGTCCGCTCGATCGACCTCGACCAGTACAAGTACGGGTTTGAGACCACCATCGAGATGGAGAAGTCCGAGAAAGGCATCTCCGAAGACGTCGTGCGCTTCATCTCGGCCAAGAAGAACGAGCCGGAGTGGCTGCTGGAATGGCGCCTCGACGCCTACCGCCGTTGGCTCACGATGAAGGAGCCCGAGTGGGCCCGCGTCTCGTACGATAAGGTCGATTACAACGACATCTACTACTACGCCGCGCCGAAGCGCCCGGCGGCGATGTCGCTCGATGAGATCGACCCCGAGATCCTGAAAACCTACGAGAAGCTCGGCATTCCGCTGCGTGAGGTGGAAGTGCTGGAAGGCATCGCCCCCGAGCGTCGCGTGGCCGTGGACGCGGTGTTCGATTCCGTGTCGGTCGCCACGACCTTCAAGAAGGAGCTGGAGAAGGCCGGCGTGATCTTCATGCCGATCTCCGAGGCGGTGCGCGAGCATCCCGAGCTCGTGAAGAAGTATCTTTGCTCGGTCGTGCCGGCGACGGACAATTTCTTCGCCACGCTGAACACGGCGGTCTTCTCGGACGGCTCGTTCGTCTACATTCCGCCGGGCGTCCGCTGCCCGATGGAGCTGTCGACCTATTTCCGCATCAACGAGCGCGACACCGGCCAGTTCGAGCGCACGCTGATCATCGCCGACAAGGGCTCCTACGTCTCGTACCTTGAGGGCTGCACGGCCCCGAAGCGCGACGACAACCAGCTCCACGCGGCCGTGGTCGAGCTGGTCGCCCTGGACGATGCCGAGATCAAGTACTCGACCGTCCAGAACTGGTACCCGGGCGACAACGACGGCAAGGGCGGCATCTACAACTTCGTGACGAAGCGCGGCGATTGCCGTGGCGACCGCTCGAAGATCTCGTGGACGCAGGTCGAGACCGGCTCGGCGATCACGTGGAAGTACCCGTCCTGCATCCTGCGCGGTGACGACAGCCGGGGCGAGTTCTACTCGATCGCAGTGTCGAACGGCATGCAGCAGGTCGATTCCGGCACCAAGATGATTCATCTCGGCAAGAACACGACGAGCCGGATCATCTCGAAGGGCATCTCGGCCGGGCGTTCGCAGAACACCTACCGGGGCCTCGTCTCGGCCCACAAGAAGGCCAAGGGCGCACGGAACTTCACGAACTGCGACTCGCTGCTGATCGGCGACCAGTGCGGGGCGCACACCGTGCCCTACATCGAGTCGAAGAACGCCTCCGCCGTGTTCGAGCACGAGGCGACGACCTCGAAGATCTCCGAGGACCAGAAGTTCTACTGCCTGCAGCGCGGCCTTTCCGAGGAGGAGGCGACCGCGCTCATCGTCAACGGCTTCGTCCGGGACGTGCTGCAGCAGCTGCCGATGGAGTTCGCCGTCGAGGCCCAGAAGCTGATCTCGATCAGCCTCGAAGGCTCGGTGGGCTAAGCGACACCACAACTCTCCTCCCTCCCCCGACGCGGGGAGGGAGACGACCGCTATGGAACGGGACTGACGACCTATGCTCGAAATCAAGAACCTCGTCGTGCAGATCGAGGACAACCGCATCCTCAACGGCCTCAACCTCACCGTGAAGGATGGCGAAGTCGCCGCGATCATGGGGCCGAACGGCTCCGGCAAGTCGACGCTCTCCTACGTCATCGCCGGCAAGGAGGACTATGAAGTCCTCGAAGGCGAGATCCTGCTCGACGGCCAGAACGTGCTGGAGATGGCCCCGGACGAGCGCGCCGCCGCCGGCGTGTTCCTTGCCTTCCAGTACCCGCTGGAGATCCCCGGCGTCGGCACCATGACCTTCCTGAAGGCGTGCCTGAACGCCCAGCGCAAGGCGCGCGGCGAGGCCGAGCTCTCCACGCCGGACTTCATCCGCGCCGTGAACGGCGCCGCCGACAAGCTTGAGATCAATAAGGAAATGCTCAAGCGAGCCCTCAACGTCGGCTTCTCCGGCGGTGAGAAGAAGCGCATGGAAATCCTCCAGATGGCGCTGCTTCAGCCGAAATTCTGCGTGCTGGACGAGACCGATTCCGGCCTCGACATCGATGCCCTGCGCATCGTCTCCGAGGGCGTTAACGCGCTCCGCGCGGAAGGCCGCTCCTTCCTCGTCATCACCCACTACCAGCGGTTGCTGAACCACATCGTCCCCGACGTCGTGCACGTCATGTCAAAGGGGCAGATCGTGAAGTCGGGCGGCAAGGAGCTGGCGCTGGAACTCGAAGCCTCCGGCTACGCCGAGTACCGCACCGGGGAGGCCGCGTAATGGCCGAGGTCAAGAACCTCCGCACGGGCGCCGAGACCGGCCTGTCGGCACTGTTCGAGTCCGGGCGCAAGAGCTTCGCCGCCGAGGAGGCCATCGGCCGCGAGGAGGCGTTCAAGTTCTTCGAGGCCACCGGCCTGCCGAGCCGCCGGGTCGAGGCGTTCAAGTACACCGACCTGCGCGCCGCGATCACCGACGCCGCCCCGCCCGCCGAGGCCCCCTCGGCGGAGGCCGCCCGCACCGCGGTCGCCGTCGCGAAGGGCTTCGCCACGATCGAGGCGGCCCGGCTGACCTTCGTCAACGGCCACCTGGTCCGCGCCCTGTCCGACCTCTCCGGCCTGCCGGAGGGCGTGACCGTGACGCCGATCAACGACGCCATGGGCAAGGGCGATGCGCGCCTGAAGCGCCTCGCCCCGGTCGAGCAGGCCCGCGAGAACGCGATCTATCAGCTCAACACCGCCTTCCTCGCGGACGGCGTGCTGATCGGCGTCACGGCGGGCGCCAAGCCCGACCTACCGCTGCACATGCGCTTCGTGAACACCGGCTCAGAGCCGTTCTCCACCGCGACCCGCGTCCTGGTCGATCTGGCCGACGGCGCCGAACTCTCGGTCTTGGAAAGCCATGAGGGGCCGGACGGCCTGACCTACCAGCCGAACGATGCCCTCGACGTGCATATCGGCAAGGGTTCGGTCTTCCGGCACAGCCGCACGAACACGGAAGGCTCGGCCGCCGTCGCCCTCTCGACGATCAGCGTGAAGCTGGACGACGAGGCGGAACTGGAGACCGTGGCCGTGGTCACGGGCGCGGTACTGTCGCGCCACCAGATCTTCCTGAACATCGCGGGCGAGAACACCAAGGTCGTCGTCAACGGCGCGGCCATGCTGCGCGACGGTCAGCTCGCCGATTCGACCCTGCTGGCCGACCATGCGGCGGTGGGCGGCGTCGGCCGCGAGCAGTTCAAGACGGTGATCGACGGTAACGCCACCGGGGTGTTCCAGGGCAAGATCATCGTCCGCCAGGCGGCCCAGCAGACCGACGGCAAGATGAAGTCCGATTGTCTCCTCCTCACCGACGAGGGGCAGATGATGAACAAGCCGGAGCTGGAAATCTTCGCCGACGATGTCGCCTGCGGCCACGGGGCTACCTGCGGCGCGCCGGACGAAGACCTCCTGTTCTACCTGATGGCCCGCGGCCTGCCGCGCCCCCTCGCCCAGAGCCTGCTCGTCCAGGCCTTCCTCGGCGAGGCGATCGAAACGGTCACGCACGAGGGCGCCCGCGAGGCGCTGATCGGCGAGATCGACGCGTGGCTCCACGCGCGCGGTTGATCCGCGACGACCCTCCCCCTTCCGAAGGGGGAGGGACACCAGCGAGCGAGAACCGATGAACGCACCCGTCCTCACCCCGACCTACGACGTTTCGGAGATCCGCAAGGAGTTCCCGATCCTGGCGGAGACGGTCTACGGCAAACCGCTGGTCTATCTCGACAACGCCGCCTCCGCGCAGAAGCCCCGCGCCGTCATCGACGCGATGGTGAACTGCATGCAGACCGGCTACGCCAACGTGCATCGCGGCCTACATTACATGGCCAATGCCGCGACCGAGGGGTTCGAGGGCGCCCGCGAGACCACGCGGCAATTCCTCAACGCCGCCTCCATCGACGAGATCATCTTCACCCGCAACGCCACCGAGGCGTACAATCTCGTCGCCTCGTCCATGGGCTGGGCCGGGCTGATCGGGGAGGGGGACGAGATCATCCTCTCGATCATGGAGCACCATTCCAACATCGTGCCCTGGCACTTCCTGCGCGAGCGCCGGGGCGCCGTGATCAAGTGGGCGCCCGTCGATGACGAGGGCAACTTCCTCGTCGAGGAATACGAAAAACTGTTCACGCCGCGCACCAAGATGGTGGCGATCACCCACATGTCGAACGTGCTCGGCACGGTGACGCCGGCCAAGGAGATCGTGCGCATCGCCCATGCTCACGGCGTGCCGGTGCTCCTCGACGGCGCGCAGAGCGCGGTCCACCAGCCGGTGGACGTGCGGGCGCTCGATTGCGACTTCTTCGTCTTCACCGGCCACAAGGTCTACGGGCCGACCGGCATCGGCGTGCTCTACGGCAAGAAGGAATGGCTGGAGCGCCTGCCCCCCTACCAGGGCGGCGGCGAGATGATCCGCGCGGTGAGCCAGGATGCGGTCACCTACAACGATCCGCCCCACCGCTTCGAGGCGGGCACGCCGGCGATCATCGAGGCAGTCGGCCTCGGCGCGGCGCTGGAATTCATGATGACCCTCGGGCGCGAGAACATCGCCGCGCACGAGACGATGCTGACCGAGTACGCCCACCAGCGCCTCTGCGCGATGAATTCCCTGCGGATTATCGGCACGGCGAAGGGCAAGGGCGGCGTCATCAGCTTCGAGATGAAGGGCGCGCACGCCCACGACATCGCCACCGTGATCGACCGACAGGGCGTCGCGGTTCGGGCGGGGACGCATTGCGCCATGCCGCTGCTGACGCGGTTCGGCGCCACCTCGACCTGCCGTGCCTCGTTCGGGCTTTACAACACGACCGATGAGATCGATGCGCTTGCCGAGGCGCTGGCGAAGGCCGAAATGCTGTTCGCCTGATTGTGTGAGACCGGCCGCGCCTTGAACGCGGCAAGGGAAGGGTTGAGACCGATGAGCACCGACGCCACCATCACGGGCGGCAGCAACACGCCCGCCGTCGAAGGCGCCTCGGCGATCCCGCCGGAGGAGATGGACCGGCTGACCGACGCGATCGTCGTCGCCCTCAAGTCCGTCTACGATCCGGAGATCCCGGCCGACATCTACGAACTCGGCCTGATCTATCGGGTGGACATCGACGACGACCGCAAGGTCGCCATCGACATGACCCTCACCGCACCGGGCTGCCCCGTGGCGGGCGAGATGCCGGGCTGGGTGGAGAACGCCGTCTCGGCCGTGCCGGGCGTCCAATCCTGCAGCGTGACGATGGTGTTCGATCCGCCGTGGGACCAGAGCCGCATGTCGGACGAGGCCCGCGTCGCCCTCGACATGTGGTGAGCCGCCCACGCCGTTAAGCTTCCGCTAACCATGACCGGGGACAGTCCCGGCTTGGCTGGTGTCGGCGCGCGGATCGGTGGGATGGCTTTCGGATACGTTCTCGCGCTGGCCCTCGTCGCGGCGGGCCTCGTCGGTCTCGTGATCGGCCTCGTCCGCCTCCGGGCGGAAAGCCGCGCACGGGCGGCGGAACTGCGAGGCCTGCTCCTCACCGGCAACGCCGTGGCCGCCTCGGCGAACCGCAACGCCGCCTCGGGCCGCATCCCCCGGCAGATCTTCGTGGATTGCGCCCCGCGCACCCTGGCGCAGGACGGGCGCGAGGCTCGCGCGGCCCTCGAACGGGCCCTGGATTCCCTCCGCCGGGTCGAGCGTCAGGCCGCCTGATCCGTTCAGCGCAGGATGATGTCGAGGCCGCTGCCGCAGAGCACGACCGCGCTGAGGGTGAAAAGGAACTTCAGGTCTTCGAGGCGGGCGCTCATCGGTCTCTCCGGTTCGTCGATGGCCTGACGATGCCCGCATTAACGGTTTGTTCGCGAGTCCTTTCACGCTCCGTTAGCCATTCATCGACGGTTTCCAATCGTAAACCTTGATGAACGGTAAACCTCGCTGGTTCTCACGGCGCCGCCGTTAACCATTTGACCTTGCGGTGCCCTTGCGCACTTTGAGGACAACTGGATTGCGGGCAAACTGTTGGCTGACGCGTTGACACGGCGTGCGACTACGCAGACGCGCGACATCCCCACCAAGCGTGGCTAAAAGAGCCTCAGGCACCGGGGAGACGCGACTTATGCTGATCCGCACGAAAGCCGATCGATATATGTAAGTTTCCATCCGATGAGACTGGACCTCCAATATCAGCGAATAGTTTCAGGACTTGCCCCCTGCTGGCAGGTTGCAAACATCGGCATCTTATTGAATGCTGTCGTGGTACTGCGCCATGGGCCCTCGGCCCGGAGTCGCATGGGTTTCGGACGGACCGGTCGAGTGGGCGGACGACACCATGACTGACGCGGGCGGCTTCCTTCCGACACAGGACACGAAGTCCACGACCGACCGGGCCCGGCTCCTGCGCCAGATCGCGACCGCCCTGGACATCCCGGTCAGCACCTTCACCCGCGCTCCCTCGGCCGAGCCGGGCCAGGAGCCGTCGAGCAGCGAATGCGCCGCGATGATCGCCGCCTTCACGCGCATCCGCGATCCGAAGATGCGCGACTTCTGCCTGAGGATGCTCGAATCCTTCGCGAGGCGCGGAGGGGCTTGAGCCGCCCGGTGTGCCCGCGCACGCGGGACGGGCTGAGGCCGAACGTGGGCGTGCTATAGGCCGCCACCCCGTTGCAGCCCCCGTGCGATGCCCATCATCTCCATTTCGGACCTGTCGAAGACCTATGCGTCCGGGTTCAGTGCCCTGAAGGGCGTGAACCTCGCCATTGAGCGTGGTGAGATCTTCGCCCTGCTCGGGCCGAACGGCGCCGGCAAATCGACCCTCATCAACATCGTCTGCGGCATCGTCACGCCGAGCACCGGCACCGTGACCGTCGATGGCCACGACATCGCCCGGGATTACCGGGCGGCCCGGCGGTCGATCGGCCTCGTGCCGCAGGAACTCACCACCGACGCCTTCGAGACGGTGTGGAACACGGTCAGCTTCTCGCGCGGGCTGTTTGGCATGAAGCCGGACCCGGCCCATATCGAGCGGGTGCTGAAGGCGCTCTCCCTGTGGGACAAGCGCACCAACCGGCTCATGACCCTGTCGGGCGGCATGAAGCGGCGGGTGCTGATCGCCAAGGCGCTCTCGCACCAGCCGCGCGTGCTGTTCCTCGACGAGCCGACGGCCGGCGTCGACGTGGAGTTGCGCCAGGACATGTGGCGCCTCGTGCGCGACCTGCGCGACGAGGGCGTCACGGTCATCCTCACCACCCATTACATTGAGGAGGCCGAGGAGATGGCCGACCGGATCGGCGTGATCCGCGGCGGGCAGATCATCCTCGTGGAGGAGAAGGCGGCGCTGATGCATCAGCTCGGGCGCAAGCGCCTGATCCTGCAATTGCAGACACCCCTCGATGCGGTGCCGGACAGCCTTGCGCATTTCGGCCTGGCCCTGACGGGGGAGGGGCGCGAACTGGTCTACACCTACGACACCAAGGCCGAACGAACCGGCATCACCGGATTGCTCACCGCCCTATCCGAGGCGGAGATCCGGTTCAGCGACCTGCGCACGGAGCAATCCTCCCTGGAGGACATCTTCGTCGGATTGGTGCGCGGGGAGGCGGCGTGATGGGCGGCATGAACTGGCCAGCGGTCCTGGCGATCTACCGCTTCGAGATGAGCCGCTTCTGGCGCACCGCCGGGCAGAGCATCCTGGCGCCGGTCATCTCGACCACGCTCTATTTCGTGGTGTTCGGCGCGGCCATCGGCTCGCGGGTCACGGCCGTGGACGGCGTGCCCTACGGGTTGTTCATCGTGCCGGGGCTGATCATGCTCTCGCTGCTGACGCAGAGCATCGCCAACGCCTCGTTCGGCATCTACTTCCCGCGTTTCGCCGGCACGATTTACGAAATCCTCTCGGCGCCGATCTCCCCCGTGGAGGTGGTGCTCGGCTATGTCGGGGCGGCGGCCTCGAAGTCGATCCTGATCGGGCTGATCATCCTGGCGACCGCGTCGCTCTTCGTGCCCCTGCGGATCGACCACCCGTTCTGGATGATCGGCTTCCTGCTGCTCACGGCCACGACGTTCAGCCTGTTCGGCTTCGTCATCGGCCTTTGGGCGGACGGGTTCGAGAAGCTGCAACTGGTGCCGCTCCTCGTGGTGACGCCGCTGACCTTCCTCGGCGGCAGCTTCTACTCGGTGAGCATGCTGCCGCCCTTCTGGCACGCGGTGAGCCTCGCGAACCCGGTCGTCTATCTGATCAGTGGGTTCCGCTGGGCGTTCTTCGGCAACGCCGACGTCAGCATCGCGGTGAGCCTCGCCATGACAGGGCTCTTCCTCGTGATCTGCCTCGGCCTCGTGACCTACATCTTCCGCACGGGCTACCGGCTGAAGAGCTAGGGCTGGGCCGCGAGGAACGCGAGCACGCCGTCGCGGTGGGCCTTGGCGCCCACGGCGGTGGAGTGATCCTTGCCCTCCAGGTCCAGGGCGCGCGCATCGGGCATCAGGGCGGCGAGCCCCGGGCCCGAGCCCGCCACCGTGTCCAACGTCCCGACCGAGACCAGCACCGGCACCTCGATCTGCGCCAGTTCGCTCCGGCTGAGGGTCTGGCGCGAGCCGCGCATGCAGGCCGCGAGCGCCCGCAGGTCGCTGCGGGTCTGCTCAGCGAAGGTGCGGAACGCCGCCGCCGTGGGGTTCGGGGCGGGCGTGCCGGCGGGGGCCTCCAAGGCCTCCGCGATGCCGGAGGGCAGGCCGCGCCCCTCCACCAGATGCATCCCGAGGCCGCCGATGAGCGCCGTGCGCACGCGCGCGGTATGGTCGAGGGCGATGTGGGCGGTGATCCGCGCGCCCATCGAGTAGCCCATGATGTGGGCGCGTTCGATGCCGAGATGGTCGAGGAGCCGCACCGCGTCCGACGCCATCGCCTCGGAGGAATAGGCCTCCGGATCGTACAGCTTCTCGCTCTCGCCGTGGCCGCGATTGTCGAGGGCGATGGTGCGGTAGCCGGCCTGGGCGAGGGCGCGCACCCATTGGGTGTTGACCCAGTTCACCGCGTGGTTCGACGCGAAGCCGTGGATCAGCAGGATCGCGTCGCCGCCGCCTGAAGCCGGCGGCACGTCGATATAGGCGATCCGCACGCCATCGGAATCGAAACTGTCCATCCCCGAACCCATTCCGCCACAACGGGTCCGGCTTACCGGCAGCGCCGCGCCACGACAACGCGCGCTTGCGACAGAGCGCCCCGGCTGGCATCACCGCCGCGCCATGAGCGATTCACGACCCTACGGGACTTACGCGCCGACCGGCCTCGTCGCCGCGATCACCCGGCGCACCAGCAGCATCGGCGCGGAGAACTGGTATGGGCGACGCCTCGCCCTGCTGCTCCGGCGCCTCGGCATCTCGCTGCTCGGGGGCAAGCCCCTCGACGTAACGCGCTACGGCGCGAAGATGCGGCTGCACCCGTACAACAACAACTGCGAGAAGAAAGTCCTCTTCACCCCGCAATTCTTCGATCCGCAGGAGCGTGCCCTGCTGAAGGCGCGGCTGCCGCAGGATTGCGTGTTCCTCGACATCGGCGCGAATATCGGCGCCTACGCCCTCTACGTCGCCGCCTTCGCCGGGCCGCAGGCGCGGATCGTGGCGGTGGAGCCGCAGAAGGACGTGTTCGCGCGGCTGAGCTACAACATCGCGCAGAACCCGTTCCACACGGTGAAGGCCGTGGCCTGCGCCGTCGCCGACAAGACCGGAGAGCTGACCCTGTTCATCGACCCCCGCAACCGGGGCGAATCGAGCCTACGGATCGTCGGCACCAATGAGGGCGCGCAAGTCACCGTGCCGGCGGTGACACTCCTCGACCTGCTGCACGGCGAGGGCCTGACCCGCGTCGACGCGATCAAGCTCGACGTGGAGGGCGCCGAGGACCTGATCCTCGAACCCTTCCTGCGCGAGGCGCCGGAGACCCTGCTGCCGCGCCTGCTCCTCATCGAGAACGGCACCGGCCAATGGCAGCTCGACCTGCCGAAACTCCTGAAGGAGCACGGCTACCGCGAATTGCCGCCCTCGCGGCTGAACCTGATGTTCGAGCGGGGCTGAGGCCCCTCAGGCCGGCGCCCCTGCGTCATTGCGAGCGCAGCGAAGCAATCCAGGGATAACGCCTCGTTCTGCGGCGTCACGCTGCCCTGGATTGCTTCGCTCTGCTCGCAATGACGAAGAGAGCGGCATTCAGGCCGGCGTGACGATGGGGATCTCCGCCACGATCGCCACGCCCTCCGGCCCGACATCGCAGCGATAGGCCCGCGTCTCGACGCCCGCCGCCCGTGCCTCCCGAAACGCGCGGTCGAAGGCCGGATCGATGTCGCGGGCGACGTCGAAGGCCTCGGCCCGCATCTGCACCACGATCACCACCAGGGCCCGCCCGCCGGCCTCGACCACCTCCGCAAGGTCGCGCATGTGCCGGGCGCTGCGGGCGGCATTGCAATCGGGAAACTCGGCAAGCCCGGCCCGCCGCATGAGGTGGCAGTTCTTCACCTCGACATGGCACGGCCCCGCCGGGCCGCCCGCCAGGAAATCGACCCGGCTCGCCTTCGCGTAGCGCACCTCCGGCCGCAGGGACTCGTAGCCCGCCAGCGGGGCGAGGAGACCGCCGCGAAAAGCCTCGGCCACCAGGGCGTTCGGGCGCATCGTGTTGATGCCGACCCATTGCGACCCGCCCGGCAGGTCGGCCTCCACCGCCTCCCAGGTCAGCGGCAGCTTGCGCGTCGGGTTGGACGAGCGTGACAGGAGCACCCGGCTCCCCGCCGCGTCGAGCCCCATCATCGCGCCGGGGTTCGGGCAATGGACGGTCTCGACCCCCGCCGGGGTCTCGATATCGGCCAGGAAGCGCTTGTAGCGTCGCAGGAGCCGCCCCTCCGTGAGGGGCGAGGGCCAAAGCATGGGGATCGCTCGGTCTGGACTGTGGCGTCGGGATCGCAGCGCGCTATCTGCACGATCATTCAGAATCACGACAGGTCCGATGAACGCCACCCCCGCTACGGTCACAGCCGCGATCCTCGTCATCGGCGACGAGATCCTCTCGGGGCGCACCAAGGACAAGAACATCGGCACCATCGCCGATTACCTCACCGCCGCCGGGATCGACCTGCGCGAGGTCCGCATCGTCCCCGACGAGGAGGACCGGATCGTCGAGGCGGTGAACGTTCTGCGCGAGCGCTACAACTACCTGTTCACCACGGGCGGCATCGGCCCGACCCATGACGACATCACCGCCGATTGCGTCGCCAAGGCCTTCGGCGTCGGTATCGACGTGGACGAGCGCGCCCGCGCCATGCTGCTGGAGCGGCACAAGCCGGAGGACCTGAACGAGGCCCGCCTGCGCATGGCCCGCATCCCCTTCGGCGCGGACCTGATCCCCAATGCGATCTCGAAGGCGCCGGGCTTCCGCATCGGCAACGTGATGGTGATGGCCGGCGTGCCTGCGATCATGCAGGCGATGCTCGACGCCGTGGGCCCGACCCTGACGGGCGGCACCGCCATGCGCTCCGTCACCATCGAGGCGAAGGGCATCCCGGAGGGCAATTACGCGGGCGATCTCGGCGAGATCGCCAAGCGCCATGCGTCCGTTTCCATCGGATCCTATCCAATGATGACGCCGGAGGGGTTCCGCAACCGTATCGTCGTGCGCAGCCGCGATGACGCCGCCCTCGCGGCAGCCCAGGCCGAGGTCGAGGCACTGGTGGCCCGGCTCTCGGCCTGAGGCCCTTCCCATCGTCGGCGTAGCGGAGCGGTGCGGATGACCGAGGACGACAAGTCCGACAGGAAGACGAGACGCCACGAGCTTCTCAAGACCGTGGACGAGATCGCCCGGCCGGACGCCTATGTCCTGCACGAGGCGATCCGCCTGGGCGGCGACGAGGAGTTGCGGCGGCACGGAGGCGCCCTGTTCCTCTCGGCCTTCGCCGCCGGCCTGAGCATCGCGCTCTCGCTGATCGTGCCCGGCGTGCTCAAATCGCACCTTCCGGAGGCCGATTGGAGCAAGGTCATCACCTCGATGGGCTATTCCGTCGGGTTCCTCGTCGTGGTGCTCGGCCGGCAGCAGCTCTTCACCGAGAACACGATCACCCCGGTCCTGCCCCTCCTGCACGACCGCTCGATCAAGACGACGTGGCGGGTGCTGCGCCTGTGGACCATCGTCCTCCTCGGCAACCTCCTCGGCACGCTGGCCATCGCGACCCTGATCGCCCATGCGGGCGCCTTCGAGCCCTCGGTGCAGAAGGCCTTCGCCGAGATCAGCCACGACGCCATCGCCCACGAATTCGCTGCAACCTTCGTGAAGGCAATCTTCGCCGGCTGGATGATCGCCCTGATGGTGTGGTTCCTGCCCGCCACGGGCAGCGCCGCGCCCTTCATCATCATGCTGATGACGTGGCTCGTGTCGCTGTGCAGCCTCGCCCACGTCGTCGCCGGCTCGGTGGAGGCCTTCTACTTGGTGGTCACGGGCGCGGCCTCCCTGAACGATTACGTCTTCCGGTTCTTTCTGCCGACGCTGGCCGGCAACCTGTTCGGCGGCGTCACCCTCGTCGCCGTGCTGAATTACGGGCAGGTCGCACCGGAGGTCGAAGAGACCCGCGAGGTCGAGGGCGAGCGGCCGGACTGAGCGATCAGTCAAGCCGCACGGGCGGGCTCACCCTCCGGTCGAGCTCGTCGGCGGCCCAGGTCGCCAGGGCGAGACCGGGGCCGAACAGGCCGAGCTGGTGCTGGCGGTAGAGGAGATCGTGCGCCAGCCGGGCGAAGAGCCCGTTCAGGCGCCCGCCGCCGAACGTGTAGCGCCCCAGCGTCCCCCAGCCGTTGAAATCGGCGAGCGAGACGATGGCGCCGCGTTCCCGGTAGTGAAACGGCGGCAATGTCGCCGCGACGCCACCCTCGGTGAGAGCCCGCCGCAACGCCGGAACGAGGTGCTGCGCCTGCTGATGCGCCGCCTGGGCCGTCGCGGGGACGGGCCGTGCGGTGGCCGGATCGGTCAGGCTGGCGCAATCGCCGAGCGCCAGGATCGCCGGATCCCGCGTGGTGCGCAGATCCGACCCCACCACGAGGCCGCCCGTGCGGGCCCGCTCCAGCCCGTCGATCCGCGACAGGACGTCGGGCGCCTTCACCCCTGCCGCCCAGACCTTGAGCGTCGCCTCGACACGGCCGCCGTCCTTCAGGGCGAAGCCGGTCTCGTCGGCCGCCGTCACCATGGTCCCGGTCATCACCTCGACGCCGAGCCCGGCGAGCGTCTTCGCCGCCGCCGCCGAGACTCTTTCCGGAAAGGCCGGCAGCAGGCGAGGTCCGCTCTCGATCAGCGACAGGCGCAGGCGGCGGGGCAGGTCGGGCGAGCCGTAGCGGGCCAGGAGGTCGATGGCGTGCTTCAGTTCGGCGGCCAGCTCGACGCCCGTGGCGCCTCCCCCGACGATGGCCACCGACAGCTCGTCCCCGCCCCGGAAGCTGCGGAGCAGATGCCGGCGCAGGGCGGCATGGAAATCCTCGGCTTCGGGGAGGTCGTCGATGGTCGAGCAATGCTCTTCCACACCCGGCGTCCCGAAATCGTTGGCGCGGCTGCCGATGGCCAGCACGAGCAGATCGTAGGGGAGGGTGAGCGGCGGCCGGGACTCGGCCTCCTCCACCACGAGGGAGATCGTCTTCGCCGCCCGGTCCACGGCGGTGAGGGTGCCGGGCTGGAAGTGGAACCCGTTGCGCTTGGCCTGCGCGAAGAAATCGACCGTCTGCCGGTCGGGCCGCGCCGTGCCGGCGGCGAAGGTGTGCAGCATCGGCTTCCAGACATGGGACAGGCCGCGATCCACGAGCGTCACGGCGGCGTGGCTCTCCCGGCCGAGGCCGGTGGCCACTTCCAGCCCCGCGACACCGCCGCCCACCACGACGATCCTGACCCTGTCCGCCATGAAGTCCCGACCTCCGCCCCGTCGATGCCCTCGCCAACTCCCCGAGGGAATGGGCGTTCACCGGAGCGGGGAGGGGCCAAACGAAAAAAGCCGCCCGAAGGCGGCTTTCGTGTCGGCGCTGAAGTGGAAGGTCTCAGGCGCGGAGGCGGGTGCGGATCTCGCCTAGGCTCGACCGGATGAGACCCTGGGCGGAATCGCCCTGCAGGCGCTCCTTGAGGATCGTCTCGGAGACACGGACCGCCGCCTCGGCGGCCGCCGCGCGGACCTGGGCTTCGGCCTGCGCCTCGGCCTGGGCGATCTTGGTGTCGGCGGCCTTGGTGCGGCGGGCGAGGAACTCGTTCAGCTTGCGCTGGCCCTCGTCGGCGGCGCGCTGCGCCTCCTCGCGGGCGCTGGCGATGATCGCCTGCGCTTCCTTCTCGGCCTCGACCTGACGGCGCTTGTAGTCGGCCAGCACGGCGGCGGCTTCCTCGCGCAGGCGCTTGGCCTCGTCGAGTTCGTGGCGGATGCGGTTGGCGCGGCCGTCCAGACCCTTGGTCATCGTGCTGAAGGCGCCGGCCTTCCACGCGATGGCCATGAAGATGAAGAACGCGACGGCGACCCAGAATTCGGCTTCGAGCAGCATGGCGGTCCTCTTCAGTGAGCCGTGGCGTCGAGCGCCCGGTTGAGGCTCGCCTGATCGGGGGCTTGGCCGGTCAGCCGCTCGACGATGGCCGAGGCGGTCTCGCCGGCGATCGAACGGACGTTGCCCATCGCCGCGTCGGTGCGGCTGCGGATGGTGGTCTCGGCGGCGACGAGCTTGGCGTTCAGCTCGGCTTCCAGGGCCTTGCGCTTGCCGTCCGCCTCGGCGTTCAGCTCGTTGCGCGTGGCCAGCGCGATATCGCGCGCCTTGTTCTGCGCTTCGCGCAGGGAGGTCTCGTAGGCGACCCCGGCCGCATCGGCCTGGGTCTTCATCGCCTGCGCCTGATCGAGATCGGCGCGAAGCCGCTCGGCGCGGTTGTGGAGGATGCCCCGGATGCGGGGCAGGGCCACCTTGTCCATGAGGTAGTAGAGGAGGCCGAAGGCCAGAGCCAGCCAGACAAGCTGAGCGAGGAAGCCCGAAGTCTCGAAGGGCGGGAAGGCGCCGGAATGCGCTTCCGTATGCTCGACATGGCCCGGCACGACTTGCGTGTCGGCGCCCGGAGGCGGCGTCGTGAGAGGGTTCGGCTGCGCCATCAAACCGGTCCGAGAAAACACCGTCGGGGGGCGCCTGGGGGCGCCGGAGGAGGAGGACGCGGGGCGTCACCCTCCCGTGGAGAGGCGGCGCCGGGGCGCCGCCGAAGCCGGGGCCCGAGGACCCCGGCGAGCGCCGATCAGACGGCGAACAGCAGCAGCAGCGCGATCAGCAGCGAGAAGATGCCGAGCGCCTCGGTGAGGGCGAAGCCCAGGAGCAGGGTGGCGCGCTGGCCGTCGGCGGCCGAGGGGTTGCGAAGGGCGCCGGCAAGGAACTGACCGAACAGGTTGCCGAGGCCGATGCCCGCACCCGCCATGCCGAGGCAAGCGAGGCCGGCGCCGATGTACTTCGCAGCGACGGGATCCATGGTAACTCCTGAGGTCTTTCTCGAGAAACGTGCGCGAGGTTCGCGGCGGGGAAGCCGGCCGGTCGTCAGTGGCCGGGGTGAAGAGCGTCGTTCAGGTAGATCGCCGTGAGCGTCGCGAAGACGTAGGCCTGAAGGGCCGCCACGAGGAATTCGAGGGCGGTCAGGGCGATCGTCAGGAACAGCGGGAGGGGCGATAGCACGCTCCAGGCCCCGGCGAGAAGAAGCTGAACCACGAAGAAGGCGAAGATCTTCATCGCGATGTGGCCGGCCAGCATGTTCGCGAAGAGACGAACCGACAGGCTGATCGGACGCGAGATGAAGGAGATGATCTCGATCGGCACGAGGATCGCCAGCAGCACCTTCGGCACGCCCGACGGCACGAACAGGCCAAAGAAATGGGCGCCGTGCTTGTACACGCCGTAGCCGACCACCACGCTGATCACCAGGGCGGCGAGGCCGAAGGTGATGATGAGATGGCTCGTCACCGCGAAGGCGTAGGGGATCATGCCGAACAGGTTCAGGATCAGCACGAACATGAACAGCGAGAACACGAGCGGCATGAACTTCCGGCCGCCTTCGCCGGTCGCCTGATACACCGTGTCGTCGATGAATTCGTAAAAGACTTCCGCCAGGGACTGGATGCGGCCCGGCACGATCGACCGCGACGCCGTCGCGACGATGGTGATGAGCGCGATCACGCCCACGGCGGCGAACATGTACAGAGCGGATTGGGTGAACGCGAGCTGCTGATGGCCGATATGGCCGAGCGGCACGAGGGACTTCAGCTCGAATTGGTGAATCGGGTCGATCGTGACCGCCATGCCCGCTCCCGCCCTTCTTATCTCTCTCCGGCGCCGACTTCGGCGCCTGTCTCAGCGATCGGATCCGTCGCGCCGTTGAGGGCGCGTACCGCCGAACCCGGAGGCCCGCAACACGTTGTAGAAGCCTGCCACGCATCCCAGCAGCAGAAGGACGATCAGTCCCCAGGGTTTCGTCCCGAAGACATGGTCGACGATCCAGCCGAGGATGCCCCCCGCGATCACACCGGCGACGAACTCCGTGGAGAGCGTCATCGCCTGAGCGAGCGGGGTGCGGCCAGTGTCCTGTGGGCGCGACGACGTGCCGGGAGCAGCCGAAGGCCGCTTCCGTTCAATCTGCGCTTCGAGACGCCTGAGCCTCGCGGAGAGGTCGCCCTCCGGTGGCTTGCCGGCATCCCCGTTTCCGTCCCTCGCGTCGTCGCCGTTCACGGCTCTAACCCTCGGGAAATCCGGACCCGGAATCTGCTGGAAGCCCCCTTCAAGCGGGGCGCACCATAGTTTCGCCTACCTTGGGTGTCAAGGCGACCGCCCATCGTCGCAACTCGTTGTCAACGTTACGTTTTCGGGCGTTTCGGCAAGCTTTTCCCGCCACCCGTGTTCACGGCCGCGTGTGGCCGAGTGCTCAGGCTTCGATGATCGGCTTGATCACCTTCTCCATCGCGTCGATCGTCTGCTCGCCGGTGTAGCGGGTGCCGTTGATGAAGAAGGTCGGCGTCGAATCGACCTTGAACACGTCCATGCCGCGCTGCTTCACGGCGTTGATGCCGGAATAGATCTTCTCGTTCTTCAGGCAGGCCTCGAACTTGTCCTTCGTGTAGCCCGCCTGCTTGAGCATCTGCTCCAGGTTGTCGACCGGCTTCTGGGTGAAGGCCCAGCCCTGCTGCTGGTCGAAGAGCAGGTCGGTCACCGGATAGTACATCTTGTCGCCCTCGCACCGGGCCAGCATGAACGCGGCGGTGGCCAGGGGATCGAGGGGGAATTCGCGCAGGGTGAACCGCACCTTGCCGGTGTCGATGTAGCGCTTGCGCAACTCCGGCCACGTCTCCTTGTGGAACTTCGCGCAGTGCGGGCACGTCATCGAGGCGTATTCGATGATCGTGCACTTGGCGTCGGCCGGGCCGAGCCAGACATCGCCCAACGGGCCGGGCTGGAGCAGCGCGGCGTTGTCGACCGTGTCGGCGAAGGCCGGGGCCGCGAAGGCGGGGAGGGCGAGGCCGGCGGTGACGAGGCCGGTGAGCTTCAAGACGTCGCGTCGGGTGGTCATTGGCGTGATGCCTCCGCCGTTTGGCGTGTGTCGTTGTGCAACCGGGTATCTGCGGAAGGCAGGACTGGCAAGGCGGCGCGACGGCGCTGCCGGCTCACGTCTTCTTCACCGGCCGTCCCGGGGCGGGGGCGGTGGCCACGGTGGCGATGCCGAGGCGGTCGAGGGCGTCGCGCAGGCCAGGATCCTCGATCGCCGAGACCGCCTTCGCCACCTCGCCCCGCCGCGCGGGATCGATCCCCCGCGTGGCCGAGGCGGCGCCCCTTTGCCCGACGCGATCCTGCTTGAGCACGATCTTGCCGACGCAGGCCCAGCCGTAATGGGCGTTGATGCGCTGGATCACGACGGGGGCGAGGTGCTGCAACTCGATGGCGAAGACGCCCTCGACGCGCACGATCAGCGTGCCGGGTTCCGGCCCGCTCCCGTCCTCTGCGCGGCGCCGCCGGGGCCATTCGAGCTTGGCGGGCCGGCAATAGCGGGCGAGCCGCTCGCCGACGATCTCCGGCCAGGCGGCGAGGATGTCGGTGGAGGCGAAGCCCTGGGCCGCGAAGGCCGGGCCGATGCAGGAATCGATGAGTTCGGCGAGGGGCTTGGGGCGTGCCATCGGGTGCGTCGTGTGGGGTGGCCGAAAACCTGCTCCCGCCGGCGCGAAAAACCGGTTAAGGCCAGCGCATGGTAGCGCCCGCGGCGTCACACTCAAGACAGGACGCCCGGCCCGAGGCGGCCGACCTGCTGGTCTGGTACGACCGCCATCGCCGGGCGCTGCCGTGGCGCGCGCTGCCCGGCGAGGTGCCCGATCCCTATCGGGTCTGGCTGTCGGAGATCATGCTGCAGCAGACCACCGTCACGGCGGTGAAGCCCTATTTCGCCCGCTTCCTCGAACGCTTCCCCGATGTCGCCACCCTTGCCGCCGCGCCGGAGGAGGCGGTGATGAGCGCCTGGGCGGGGCTCGGCTACTACTCGCGCGCGCGCAACCTCCACGCCTGCGCCCGCGCGGTGGTGGCCGCCGGCGGCACCTTCCCCGACACGGTGGAGGGCCTGCGCAAGCTCCCCGGCATCGGCGCCTACACGGCGGGCGCCATCGCTTCCATCGCCTTCGACCGGCCGGCGGCGGCGGTGGACGGCAATGTCGAGCGAGTCGTCTCCCGGCTCTTCGCCGTCGAGCAGCCGCTGCCCGCCGCGCGCCCGGTCCTGCGCACCCTCGCCGAGACGCTGGTGCCGCAGACGCGGCCGGGGGATTTCGCGCAGGCGGTGATGGATCTCGGCGCGACGCTCTGCACCCCGAAGCGCCCGGCCTGCGCCCTGTGCCCGTGGATGCGGCCCTGCCAATCCCGCAGGGAGGGCACGCAGGAGACTTATCCCCGCAAGGTGAAGAAGGAGGCCGGCACCCTGCGGAGGGGCGCGGCCTTCGTGGTGCAGCGGGCGGGGGACGGGGCGATCCTCCTGCGGACGCGCCCGGCGAACGGTCTCCTCGGCGCCATGGCCGAGCCGCCGACCAGCGAGTGGCGGCCGGATTACGACCCCGCGCAGGCGCTCCTCGACGCGCCCCTCGACGCCCGCTGGAAGCGCCTGCCCGGCCTCGTGCGGCACGTCTTCACGCATTTCCCGCTGGAACTGACGGTGTTCATGGCGCGGGTCGCGGCCGACATGCCGGCGCCCGAGGGGATGCGCTTCACCACCCCCGCCGGACTCGGCGAGGAGCCCCTGCCGGGGGCGATGAAGAAGGTTCTGGCCCACGCCCTCGATCAGAAGCTCGCGCTGCCGCCCGCGCCGACGCCCGAACCGGAGCCGGACCTCGCGACGCCGCCGCCCGCCGAGCCGCCGGCCCGCCGGGCGCCCCTGCCGAAGGTACTGTCCCGCCGTCCCGTCGCCGCCGCCCCGCCGCGCAAGGGCGGGCCGAAGGTGCGGTAGGGACGCTCAGGCCCCCGCCATCGTGGCGCGGATCTCGGTGCGGAACATGTCGATGCAGGTCTTCCGGCCGCCGCGCTCGGCGTGCCAGAAGGTCCAGCCGTTGCAGGCCGGCAGGCCCTGGACGAGGGCGCCGATCTTGTGGATCGAGCCGACCACCAGCCCGTTGTCGAGCTGCCCGTCCGGACGCACCGTGGCGCGGAAGCGCCCGCGCTCGTCGCACAGCGTCTCGCCGGCCTGGACCAAACCGGCCTCGATCACCGAGAGGAACGGCACGCGGGGTTCCGCGCGCTTCGTCGGCGCCACGAGGAGGGCGGCTTGCGACAGGGTCTCGACCCCCGCGATCCGCTCCCGCGCGGCGGCGGCGTAGCCGGGGTCGCGCTCGATGCCGATGAAGCGGCGGCCCAGGCGCTTGGCCACGGCGCCGGTCGTGCCGGTGCCGAAGAACGGATCGAGCACCACGTCGCCGGGATTGGTGGCGGCGAGCAGGGTGCGCGCGAGCAGCGCCTCCGGCTTCTGCGTCGGATGGACCTTCCGGCCCTCCTCGTCCTTCAGGCGCTCGTCGCCCGTGCAGAGGGGGATGAACCAGTCCGAGCGCATCTGGAGGTCTTCGTTGCCCCCCTTCAGCGCGTCGTAATGGAAGGTGTAGCCCTTCGAGTCCGCCGAGCGGGACGCCCAGATCAAGGTCTCGTGCGCATTGGTGAACCGCTTGCCGCGGAAGTTCGGCATCGGGTTCGCCTTACGCCAGACGATGTCGTTGAGGATCCAGTAACCGAGATCCTGAAGGGCGCTGCCGACGCGGAAGATGTTGTGGTATGACCCGATCACCCAGAGGGTCGCATTCGGCTTCATCACCCGGCGGGCGGCGGCGAGCCATTCGCGGGTGAAGGCGTCGTAGGCGGGGAAGCTCGCGAACTTGTCCCAGTCGTCGTCGACGGCGTCGACGCGGCTCTGGTCGGGGCGCAGCAGCCCGGCATCACCCAGCTGGAGATTGTAGGGCGGGTCCGCGAACACGCAGTCGACGCTGGACGCCGGAAGGGCGTTCATGGCGGCGATGCAATCGCCGATCAGCACCGTGTCGAGGGGAAGGTCCTTGGACCTGAGTGGCGACGGCTGGGCAGAGTAACCCATCCGTGGCGCCGACGCGGGCCGCCCGGCACGCGAGACCTGATTCCGGGCGAGAGCGTCGGCTGCCACGGTACGCTGGGAAGCCATGAGACACACCGGTTACGCGACTGACCGGGGGACCATGCGTCGGCTACGGTAAAAACCGCGTTCAGCCTGTTTCGATAAAAGCGTCCCGTTCTGACCCGGCCTCATTCGCGCCGGCCCGCGAGCCTCCGCCTGAGCGGGAGGCAGCCCTTCGCGACACGCAGATCTAGGATAATCCTCGCACCATCGCCGGTCATCCAGTGCCGCGCGCTTATCTATCGCGATACTTCGCCAGCATTCGTCGCAAGTATTTGTTACTCTGATCCAGGAAAAGCCGATGCTGACCGCCATGTAATCATTGCGTTCAGCATCAATGGGGCCAAAATGCGACCCCAAAATCACGAAATCTGACGCCACATTGCTGCCCGTTTCCGAAACGACTGGCGCCGTCCCGCTAACAACAAGGGAATGCGCGGACAAATGAAGGTTGGTTTCGGTAAGATCGCTCTCGTCCTCGGAATGCTGGCTGGCGCCGTCGGCGCCGTGTCCCCGGCCGCCGCTCAGGGCGGCAATGCATCCTGGTACGGCAGCGGACATCGCACGGCGAACGGTGAGCGCTTCAATCCCAACGGGCTGACCGCAGCCCATCGCACGCTGCCCTTCGGCACCCGCGTGCGGGTCGAGAACCGCCGCACCGGCCGGGCTGTCGTCGTCCGGATCAACGATCGTGGCCCGTTCGTCCGCGGGCGGATCATCGACCTGTCCCGCGGCTCGGCGCGGGCGCTCGGCATGCGCGGGACCTCGTGGGTCTCGCTCCGCGTCATCGACTGACGCGATACCAGACGTCAGGCGGCGCCCGCTCCGGCGGGGCCGTCATCCCGGAGCCGGCGCAGGCGGGCCACCTTGGGGCGGCTGGTGCGGAACTGACCGCGCTCCACCGTCACGAACACCATCACCGCGATGGCGAGCGTCGCGAGCCACCACACCGTGGTGAGGCCGACGCCAAGACAGGCCACCGCGAAGGCGCTGGCGAAGCAGGCCATGGCGCCGGGCACGAGGGCGGGGGCGTCCCGGCCCGCCCTGCGGATCGAAGCGTAGAGGGCGAAAGCGGCGGCGAGGGCCCCGACGATGCCGAGCTCGTACCAGAATTCGAACAGGGCCGTGGTCGGCGCATTGGCCGGCACGAGCCCGACGACCCGCCCGCGCAGGGCGGTCTCCAGCCCGTGCCCGGTCACGAGGCGCACCGGCTCGGTGGTCACCACCTTCTGCCAGCTCTTGAGCGACAACGCCGCCGGGCTCACCGGCCCGAGCACGGCCGAGGCGATGGGGCGTGCGAGGAAGGGCAGGATCGGCGCGGCGGCGAGCAGGATCGCCGCCGTCAGAGCGGTGGCGGCCACGCCCGCCTTCAGGCGAAGGCTGGTGAGCGCGTAGGCGAGGGCGCCGATGGCGAGTGCCGCGATCTGCGTCGCATCCGGCTGGACGGTCAGGGCCACGGCCACGAGCAGGGCGACCACCAGCGCCTCCCGGTCCCGGCGGCGGGAGCGCAGCCACGCCAGGGCGGGCCAGACGAGGAGGATCAGCAGGATCAGGCCCCGGTCGAGGGCGCCGTCATCCTCCATGCCCGGCGCCATCCGCGCCCCCGAGATGCCAAGGGCGATGGCCACGATGGCCCCCGCCGTCACGCCGAGCGGCAGGAGATAGAGGTTCGCTGAGCGCATCCGGTCGGGCAGGGCGAGGTAGGCGGCAAGGCCGAGGCCGATGGTCGCCACGAGGTTGGCGAGCCGTTCCCCCGCCGGGCCGAGGAAGGGCGTCCAGGCCAGCGACAGGGCCGACCACAGGACGACGAGGCTGCCGGCCAGAAAGGCGGGCGCCGTCAGCAGCCGCCGGATGGCGGGCAGGGTGGGCCGCTGCCGCCGGTCGATGCCGCTGGCGATGAGGAGCAGCACGACGGCGATGGGCGCGAGGATCACCGCCGCGCGCCGGGCGACCTGGGCCAGGACGGGAAGGACCACGAACAGCCCGAAGAACCCGACGCGCCGCAACAGGGCGGCGGCGTCGAGGGCGGGGTCGATCGTCTGTGTCGACGCGCGTGGCATGGTACGCCCCATCCGATCCGGAGCGAGCGGATCCAGGCTCGATAAGCAAGCGGCGGGCACAGGGCTGTAGACGCCCGGCAACACCCCGCCACTGCTCTTCACTCAGGCGACCGTCGCCGGCTGCCGCGACCGGCGTCTCGTGGCCCGCCGGCCGATATCGGAGAGAACGCGCCAGCCGCCCCAGGCGGCCAGGAAACCGACCAGCCCGGCGGTCAGCCCATCGGCCGTCGTCGGCACGGCGGGCTGGTAGTCCCGCAGGGTCGCCCGGGCGATGCCGGTGTCGGGATCGCGGATCACGGCGACCGTCCGCCCGAGGGGGCTCGTCGCCTCGGTCAGGGCCTGCTGCTGCGCCGAGAGGCGGGCGAGCCGGGCGATGTCGGCCTGGGCCGCCTCGCCGCGCCGGGCGACCAGACCGTCCGGGTTGCTGCGCAGGCGCTCCACCGCGCCGTCGCGGGTGGTGCCGTTGGCCTGCGCATCCGATTCGAGGGTCGCGATCTCCCGGCGCAACTCATCCACCGCGCCGCCGAGGCGCTGTGCGTATTGCTGCGCGAATTCAGGGGCCTGCGCCGCGATGGCGCCGCCGAGAAGGCCGAGGGCCAAGCCCAGGGTGCGCAGGATGCCGAACACGAAGCCGCCCTCGCCAGAACTATATGCGGTCAGAAGAGCACGCCCGCGCCGCAGGTTCCAGCCGTGCCGCACACGCCGATTTGCCCTTGCGCCCAGCCGCGAACGCACATAAAGATATCTTTATGTCTAGTGATCGCCAGAGAGAGGCGGGGTCGGTCCCCTTTTCCCAAGCCTTGGCCGTCCTGCGCGCCGCGGCGGAGGAGACGCGCCTGCGCATCCTCGCCCTGCTGGCGGAGGGAGAATTGTCGGTCTCGGACCTCACCGACATCCTCGGCCAGTCGCAGCCGCGCATCTCGCGCCACCTCAAGCTTCTCGTGGAAGCGGGGTTGGTGGAGCGGCATCGCGAGGGCGCCTGGGCCTTCTTCCGCCTCGCGGAGAACCGCGCCGACCTCGCCGACCCGCTGGTCGCCGGGCTCGACCGCGCCGCGCCGCCGCTCTCCGAGGACCGCGCACGGCTCGATGCGGTGCGGACGCAGCGGGCCGAGGCGGCGCAAAGCTTCTTCGCCCGGCTGGCGCCGAAATGGGACGAGCTGCGCTCGCTCCACGTGCCGGAGGCCATCGTCGAGGCTGCCGTGCTGGAAGCCCTCGGGCCGCGCCCCATCGGCAGCCTGCTCGATCTCGGCACCGGCACCGGCCGGATGCTCGGGCTCCTCGCGCCGCTGGCGGGGAGGGCGGTCGGGCTTGATTCGAACCACGCCATGCTCTCCGTCGCCCGCGCCAACTTCGAGCGCCAGGGCCTCGCACGGGTGGAACTGCGCCAGGGCGACATCCACGCCCCGCCCTTCGCGAAGGCGGGGTTCGATCTTGTGATCGTGCATCAGGTGCTCCACTACCTCGACGACCCGGCCCGCGCGCTGAAAGCCGCCGCGCGCCTCGTCGCGCCGGGAGGACGCCTGCTGGTGGTCGATTTCGCCCCGCACGATCTCGAATTCCTGCGCACCGCCCAGGCGCACCGCCGGCTCGGCTTCTCCACGGAGCAGATCGCCGGCTGGCTCGCCGAGGCTGGTCTGCCCGCCGTCACCGCGCGCGACCTCGCGCCCGCGGCCTCCGGCCAGCTCACGGTCACGCTGTGGCTCGCCGAGGGGGAAGGGCAGGGGCGGGACACGAACGCGACCTGGGGCGAAGACCGCGCTGTCGCCTGAGATTTCACCGAGGAATGCCGTCCGAACCGTCGGATCTTGAGGACGAGGAGCAACGAACATCATGGCCCGGACCACACGCGCCAGCCGCGACGGCTACCACCCCATCCGCGTTTCCATCGAGTTCTTCCCGCCCAAGAGCGAGGAGATGGAGAAGGTTCTGTGGAGCTCCATCGAGCGCCTTGCGCCGCTGCAGCCGAAATTCGTGTCCGTGACCTACGGCGCGGGCGGCTCCACCCGTGAGCGCACGCACAACACCGTCGCCCGGATGGTGCGCGAGACCACCCTCAAGCCCGCCGCCCACCTGACCTGCGTGGACGCCACCCGCGAGGAGATCGACGCGGTGGTCCAGTCCTACTGGGATGCCGGCGTGCGCCACATCGTGGCCCTGCGCGGCGACCCGGCCGAGGGCGTCGGCCACGCCTTCCGCCCGCATCCCGGCGGCTACGCCTCCACCGCCGAACTGGTGGCCGGCATCAAGCGGATCGGCGACTTCAAGGTGTCGGTCTCGGCCTATCCCGAAAAGCATCCCGAGGCCGCGACCCTGGAAGCCGACATCGACGCCCTGAAGGCCAAGGTCGATGCTGGCGCGGATCAGGCGATCACGCAGTTCTTCTTCGATAACGACGTCTTCCTGCGCTACCTCGAGAAGGTGCGGGCGGCCGGGATCACCATCCCGATCCTGCCAGGCATTCTGCCGGTGCAGAACTTCAAGCAGGCGGCGAACTTCGCCCGCCGCACCGGCGCCTCGGTACCCTACTGGCTCGCCGCCCGATTCGAGGGCCTGGACGACGACGTCGAGACCCGCCGCCTCGTGGCCGCCGCCGTGGCCGCCGAGCAGGTGCTCGACCTCGTGGACGAGGGCATCAACGATTTCCACTTCTACTCGATGAACCGCTCGGACCTCGTCTACGCGATCTGCCATCTCCTCGGCCTGCGCAATCAGGCCCCGAAGATCGCCGCCGCGAAGGCCGCGTGACACGGCGCCTCCCACCCGAGCCCTCATCCTGAGGCGCCCGCGTCAGCGGGCCTCGAAGGAGGGCTCCAGGGATCGCACAGCTTACTGGAGGCCTCCTTCGAGGCCTTCGCTCCGCTTCGGCACCTCAGGATGAGGTAGTCTGCAAGGACTGACGATGACCGATTTCGCCCCCGTCGATGGCACCGCAATCGCCAAGGCCCTGCGCGAGCGGGCCTCGGAAAAAGTCCTCGTGCTCGACGGGGCGATGGGCACCGTGATCCAGCGCCTGAAATTCTCGGAAGAGGATTTCCGGGGCAACCGCTTCACGGATCACGGGCACGATCAGAAGGGCAACAACGACCTCCTGATCCTCACCCAGCCCGACGCGATCCGGCAGATCCACCTCGACTACTTCCTTGCGGGCGCCGACGTCTGCGAGACCAACACCTTCTCCGGTACGACCATCGCCCAGGCCGATTACGGCATGGAGTCCATCGTCCACGAGCTGAACGAGCAGGGCGCGCGCCTCGCCCGCGAGGCTGCCCAGCTCGCCGAGCGGAAGGACGGCCGCCGCCGCTTCGTGGCCGGCGCCATCGGCCCGACGAACCGCACCCTCTCGATCTCGCCCGACGTGAACAACCCCGGCTACCGGGCGGTCACGTTCGATCAGGTGAAGACCGCCTATGTCGAGCAGGTCCGCGGCCTCATCGCGGGCGGCGCCGAGCTCATCCTCATCGAAACGATCTTCGACACCCTCAACGCCAAGGCGGCGGTCGCCGCCGCGTGGCAAGTGTTCGAGGAGACCGGCATCAAGCTGCCGATCCAGATCTCGGGCACCATTACCGATCTCTCCGGGCGCACCCTCTCCGGCCAGACCCCGGCGGCGTTCTGGAACGCGCTGCGCCATTCCGACCCGCTGACCTTCGGCCTGAACTGCGCGCTGGGCGCCCGCGAGATGCGCGGCCACATCGCCGAGTTGTCGCGGCTGTGCGACACCCTCGTCTGCGCCTATCCGAATGCTGGCCTGCCGAACGAATTCGGCCTCTACGACGAGAGCCCCGAGGCGATGGGCGACCTGGTCGGCGAGTTCGCGGAAGCGGGCCTCGTCAACATGGTCGGCGGCTGCTGCGGCACCACGCCTGACCATATCCGCGCCATCGCGGAGGCCGTGGCCAGCAAGGCGCCGCGCCAGATCCCCGAGGTCCCGCGCCTGATGCGCCTGTCGGGCCTGGAGCCCTTCGTGCTCACGAAGGAGATTCCCTTCGTCAACGTCGGCGAGCGCACCAACGTGACTGGCTCGGCCAAGTTCCGGAAGCTCATCACCAACGGCGATTACGCGGCGGCCCTCGACGTCGCCCGCGATCAGGTCGCGGCCGGCGCGCAGGTGATCGACGTCAACATGGACGAGGGTCTGCTCGATTCGCAGAAGGCGATGGTCGAGTTCCTGAACCTCGTCGCCGCCGAACCCGATATCGCCCGCGTGCCGGTGATGGTCGATTCCTCGAAGTTCGAGGTGATCGAGGCCGGTCTTAAGTGCATTCAGGGCAAGGCGATCGTGAACTCGATCTCCATGAAGGAGGGCGAGGACAAGTTCATCGAGGCCGCCAAGATCTGCCGGTCCTACGGCGCCGCCGTGGTGGTGATGGCCTTCGACGAGCAGGGCCAGGCCGACAGCTACGAGCGCAAGGTCGAGATCTGCACGAAGGCGTACCGGATCCTCACCGAGCAGGTCGGCTTCCCGCCGGAAGACATCATCTTCGACCCGAACATCTTTGCGGTCGCCACCGGCATCGAGGAGCACAACGGCTACGGCGTCGCCTTCATCGAAGCCACGCGCACCATCCGGGAAACCCTCCCCCACGCCCACATCTCGGGCGGCGTCTCGAATCTGAGCTTCGCCTTCCGCGGCAACGAGCCGGTGCGCGAGGCGATGCACGCCGTGTTCCTGTACCATTGCATCCAGGCCGGGATGGACATGGGCATCGTCAACGCCGGCCAGCTCGCCGTCTATGACGAGATCCCCGCCGAACTCCGCGAGTTGTGCGAGGACGTCGTCCTCAACCGTCGCGACGATTCCACCGAGCGCCTGCTGGAATCCGCAGAGCGGTTCAAGACCGGCGCCTCGGCCCAGGCGCGCACCGCCGACCTGACGTGGCGCGAGGCGCCGGTCGCGAAGCGCATCGAGCACGCGCTGGTCAACGGCATCACCGATTACATCATCGCCGACACGGAGGAGGCGCGTCAGGGCGTCGAGCGTCCGCTCCACGTGATCGAAGGGCCGCTCATGGCCGGCATGAACGTAGTCGGCGACCTGTTCGGCGCGGGCAAGATGTTCCTGCCGCAGGTGGTGAAGTCGGCCCGCGTGATGAAGCAGGCGGTCGCCTATCTCGAGCCGTACATGGAGGCCGAGAAGCTGGCCAATGGCGGCGACGGCAAGCGCCAGGCCGCCGGCAAGGTGCTGATGGCCACCGTGAAGGGCGATGTCCACGACATCGGCAAGAACATCGTCGGCGTCGTGCTGGCCTGCAACAACTACGAGATCATCGACCTCGGCGTGATGGTGCCGGCCGCCAAGATCCTCGAAACCGCCAGGCGCGAGCAGGTCGATATCGTCGGCCTGTCGGGCCTCATCACGCCCTCGCTCGACGAGATGGTCCACGTGGCCGGCGAGATGGAGCGCGAGGGCTTCGACGTGCCGCTCCTGATCGGCGGCGCCACCACGAGCCGCGTCCACACGGCGGTGAAGATCCACCCGGCCTACGAGCGGGGGCAGGCGGTCTACGTCACCGACGCGAGCCGCGCGGTGGGCGTCGTGTCGAGCCTGATCTCCAAGGAGACCCGCGGAGCCACCATCGAGAAGGTCCGCGCCGAATACGCCAAGGTAGCAGCCGCCCATGCCCGGTCGGAGGCCGACAAGCAGCGTCTGCCGATCGCCAAGGCCCGCGCCAACCGCTTCAAGGCTGATTGGACCGCCTACGCGCCGAAGAAGCCGACCTTCACGGATGCCCGCGTCTTCGGCTCCTACGAAGTCGCCGACCTCGTGCCCTACATCGACTGGACGCCGTTCCTGCAGACCTACGAGTTCAAGGGCCGCTTCCCGGCGATCCTCGACGACCCGGAGCAGGGCCCGGCCGCCCGCGCGCTCTACGAGGACGCACAGGAGATGCTGCAGCAGATCGTGGCGGAGCGCTGGTTCAACCCGAAGGCCGTGCTCGGCTTCTGGCCGGCGAACAGCATCGGCGACGACATCGTGCTCTGGACCGGTGACTCACGCAGCGACACGCTCGCAACGTTCCACGGCCTCCGCCAGCAGCTCTCCAAGCGCGACGGGCGCCCGAATCTCTGCCTGTCCGACTTCG
This sequence comes from Methylobacterium sp. J-067, assembly GCF_022829465.1. Classification (GTDB taxonomy): domain Bacteria; phylum Pseudomonadota; class Alphaproteobacteria; order Rhizobiales; family Beijerinckiaceae; genus Methylobacterium; species Methylobacterium litchii. Next base: position 3,032 of record NZ_JAKSXZ010000106.1, on the reverse strand, counting down.
TCGCCCCGGCGGACACGGGCATCGCGGATTACGTCGGCGCCTTCGTGGTGACGGCGGGCCTGGAGGAGGTTCGCATCGCCGAGCGCTTCGAGCGCGCCAACGACGATTACCGGGCGATCCTCGTGAAGGCGCTGGCCGACCGCATCGCCGAGGCCTTCGCCGAGCGGATGCACGAGCGCGTCCGCCGGGAGTTCTGGGGCTACGCCCAGGACGAGACCTTCACGCCGGACCAACTGACGGGCGAGCCCTATGCGGGCATCCGCCCGGCGCCGGGCTACCCCGCCCAGCCCGACCACACCGAGAAGACGACTCTGTTCGATCTCCTCAAGGCCGAGCGCCGGATCGGCGTGAAGCTCACCGAGTCCTTTGCCATGTGGCCGGGCTCCTCGGTGTCGGGCCTCTACCTCGCCCACCCGGACGCCCATTATTTCGGTGTCGCCAAGGTGGAACGGGATCAGGTCGAGGATTACGCCGTCCGCAAGGGGATGGATGTGGCGGAGGTGGAGCGCTGGCTCGGCCCGATCCTCAATTACAATCCCGCCTCATACCTCGCGCAGGCGGCCGAATAGGGGATCCCAAAGGGCCAGCCCTTTGGCGGGGTGCCGGGGCAGAGCCCCGGCGCGTCCGGATCAGATGGCGAGGGGCCAGAAGCCCATCCGGCGCACGGTCTGCTGCACGCCCTCAATCGATTGCAGGTAAGCAAGCATCGCCTCGTCCGGCGTCCGTTTGGCGTTGGGCGGGAGCGGCAAATTCAAATCCTCGAAGTGCTGTGAGTAGATCGTTGTGAACGCGACGGTCCTCTTCCGCGTATAGCACTGCATGTGCCGCCGATGGCGGATGCCGGTCATAACGACCCGGTCGCACCAGGGTGTCAAAATCTTCGGCATCGTGGACCATAACTGGTTCACGTCGAAAGCCGCGCTGGAAAGCATGATACAGCTCGTATCGACATGGCCCAGGGCCATCTCGTCGGCCTCAACCACATCGATCTTCGTTCCCTTGGGATCGTAATAGTCCCGCCAGCAGCAGGCGACGCTTGCCCCGGTCTCCCTCATGGCGTCGAGCATGCTCGCGAGATGGTCGGGATAGTACCAATTGTCCGCGTCCAGGAAGGCGATGAATTCGGCGCCGTTGGTCTCTGCCACGACACAGCCCACCCCACGCGGCGTGTTGCCGTTGTCGGCATGCGCCTTGGGGAGCCTGATGTGCAGGACATCCCAGCCGTCGATCTCCTCCCGAGGATGCCCGTCCGCGATCATGACATGCGTTATGCGCGCTTCAGCCTGCTGCGCCAACACACTCTCATGACACCGCCGCAGCACGTCGAGGGATTCGAGGTAATACGGCGTGATAACAAATATCCGTGGCGCAGTTTGCTGAGTATTTTCCGATGCGGTGACTGGCATTTCAGCAAAGCTTTCGTAATGGGCTTGATCGACTTTCACGATGTTTCGATTTTCTTCTGCGACATCGAAGTCCCCCTGCACCCGGGCAGGAACTGCGTAACATCCGTGTGCCTGTCCGTCGTCATTCAGCAGTCAAGCGTCAGGCTGCCAAGCTTCGGAAATACCGGATGGTTTCTTGCAGCCCATCCTCCAGGGACACCTTCGGCTCCCAGCCCAGGCGTTCCCGAGCGAGTCCGATATCCGGTCGGCGCTGTCTGGGATCGTCAGAGGGGAGGGGGTGGTGGATGATCCGGCTCCGGGAGCCGGTCAGCCGGAGCACGCACTCGGCAAGCTCGAGGATGGTGAACTCGCAGGGATTGCCAAGGTTGATCGGCCCGCCGAAGTCCGGCGGCTGATCCATCACCCGGATCATCGCTTCGACCAGATCGTCGACGTAGCAGAAGCTGCGGGTCTGCGTGCCGTTGCCATAGATCGTGATCGGCTCGCCGCGCAGGGCCTGCAGGATGAAGTTGCTGACCACCCGTCCGTCATCGGGCCGCATGCGCGGCCCATAGGTGTTGAAGATCCGCACGACCTTGGTGTCGAGGCGATACTGACGGCGATAGTCCGAGAAGAGGGTTTCGGCGCAGCGCTTCCCCTCGTCGTAACAGGCGCGGATCCCGATGGGATTGACGTGCCCCCAATAATCCTCGGCCTGGGGATGGACGATGGGATCGCCATAGACCTCGGAGGTCGAGGCTTGGAGGATGCGGGCCTTCAGCCGCTTCGCGAGGCCCAGCATGTTGGTGGCACCCACCACGCAGGTCTTCGTGGTCTGAACCGGATCGTGCTGATAGTGGATCGGAGAGGCGGGACAGGCCAGATTGTAGATCTGCCACACCTCGATATAGAGTGAAAAGGTAATGTCGTGGCGCATTTCCTCAAAGCGAGGATGTTGCCGCAGATGTTCGATGTTCCGTTTGCGGCCGGTGAAGTAGTTATCGACGCAGAGGACTTCCTGACCCATCGCCAGAAGGCGATCACAAAGATGCGAACCGAGAAAGCCGGCCCCACCGGTGACTAGAATGGGAACGCCGTTCATCGCCACACCCGGCGGCGAGCGGATAAAAGTAGAATTTCAGCTGGCTTCGGGGACGCCATGGCCATCAAGGCCACCTCTCAGAGCATTCCGGCAGCGCATCGACCTGCCCAGACTTCGAGATAGCGGAAAACCGAGGCCCATGGAACACCTATATTGCAATCAGTGCAATATTCGACTAATGGTAGAAGTATTCACAAGTAAATCTATAAGTTGTACGGCGGAAGGATCACTCGCTAATCATTAGGAGATTGCCGGGCGGACAGCGAACATGAAAAACCCGCCGCGTCTTTCAACGGGCGGGTTGTTCGTGTGTTTGGTTGCGGGGGTTGGATTTGAACCAACGACCTTCAGGTTATGAGCCTGACGAGCTACCGGACTGCTCCACCCCGCGCCAAGCGGTGTCGTGAGAGGGAATGGTGTGTTGTCTTTGCGTTGTGCGGGTCTGGCGGCGACCGACTCTCCCGTGCCTTGAGGCACAGTACCATGGGCGCTGGCGTGTTTAACGGCCGAGTTCGAGATGGGATCGGGTTCTGGGCACGCCGCTC
>NZ_JAKSXZ010000102.1 GCF_022829465.1 Methylobacterium sp. J-067 | reverse complement strand
CGCCAGTCTTTCCCGACACTGCCCCCTTCGACGCGGTCACCCGCCCTCTGCCCTCCAAGGCACGGCGCCCACAAGCACCCGGTGTTCCCACCGGCCGGGACGTGACGAGCTACCGTCCGAGAACACTGACCGGCATCAGGATCCAGGGCCTCTACACCCTTGGCGCTTCGCAAACCATCGCTTCGGGCTACGCACGGCCGACCATGAACGTACCGAATTGGCACTCGACAGGTCGCTCCGTCCCCTGGCGATCCTGCTCCGCGTTATGATGCTGGAGATGGACGGCTGGTTGGGGCTCGCCACCCTTAAGGCGAACCCCGAGACCGCCGGTATACCCGTGGTGATGGTCAGCTTCGTCGCCGACGCGGCGCTGAGCGCCTCGCTCGGCGCAGTCGAGGCCATGCCCAAGCCCGTGGACTGGGCCCGGCTGCGAACGATCCTGGATCAGTTCCGGGCGGCCGACGGCGACGTGCTCGTGGTCGACGACGACGCCGACATGCGCCATCGGCTCCGGACCGTGCTGGAGCGCAACGGCTGGACCGTCCGGGAGGCAGGCGACGGCCGCGACGCGCTCGACCAGGTCCGGCACGGGGTGCCGCGCCTCGTGTTGCTCGACCTCACCATGCCGGTGATGGACGGGTTCTCGTTCCTCGACCGGCTCCGGGTCCTACCTGGATGCGCCGAGGTCCCCGTGGTGGTCCTCAGCGCGCGCGATGTTACAGCGGCCGAGCGCGACCGCCTGTCCGAGGCCGACCGGGTTCTTCGGAAGGGTGACGCCAGCCTGCAGGACATCGCCACCGAACTGCGCAAGCTCGACAACCGCCAGACGGATGCCGGGGAGACTGTTTCCGTCGACGAGACGTCCCGGGCTTGAGCCCGCAACGTCCGACTGGCGAACGCCCATCGCGCGGGAGAACTCTCAGTAGGTCAGTGTCGCCCGCATGCCGACGACCGTGGCGTCCTTGATCCGCCGCCCGAGCGCGTCGCGCGGGTCCGGGATGTTGCCCCCCGGATGGAAGACGTACTGAAGGTTCGGCTGCACCGTGACGCCCGGGCCGAGGACGGCTTGGTACGTCGCCTCGACCAGTGCCTCGAATCGGCGCCGCGGCATGGCAACCCCCGTCTCCAGGATGGTGTCGCGGTCGAAGCCCCGCGCCGACGGCGAGATGCGCGCGTAGGACACGGCGATGCCCGCGGTGTCGTTCGAACGCCCGGGCAGCAGGCCGCGGTAGCCGATGCCGGCATCGAGGTAGAGGTCGACCAGGTTGCGGTCGCCGGGTGAGGCCATGGCGCGCACGAAGGCGCTGGCTCCCTCGTCTTCCTTGCCGGGCTCGCGGTACACGGTCTGATCGATCATCGCGTACAGGCCGTCGTCGCCGCGGAACCGCCGCGGGTTGCCCGTGCTCGCGGGGTCGGCGAGGGAACGGCCGGTGTCGTCGAACCGTAAGGAATCGAACCGCCCGAAATGGTGCCACCCCCCGAACGTCACCGTCCCGGGTTCGTCGAGCACCGCGCCCGTCCGGCTCCGTTCCTCGAAGTTGTACGCGTAGGCGACCTCGGCGATCACGAACGCCGGGTCGGACAGGCGGAAGTTCGTGCCGGTGCGGTCCCGGCGCTGCGGGTCCGGGTCGTTCCAAGGGCGGGCCGCGCCGGCCGGGACGCCGTCGAACAGCCCGACCTGGAACGACAGGTTCGGGGTCGGAAGGTACTTGGCCCGCACCGCCGGCGCGCCGAACGGGTAGGCCGGACCGCCGCTCGGCAGGTTGGTCCCGGTGATGGTCGGCCAGCCGAACGTGGAGTTGATGAACAGCGTCGCGGTCTGGCTAACCAGGAACTCGGTGTCGGCCGCGACCTGCCCGAGCTTGATGCCGAGCTGACCGTCCAGGAATTGCTGCTCGACCCATAGCTCGTACAGGCGCGTCGAGGGCAGCGCCTCAAGTTCGCTCACCACCGCCAGGTCGTTCACGGCGGCACGGGACAGCCCGGCGCCGTTGATCTGGAAGGCCTCGACCCGGAACGCGGCGCCGTGCCAGCCGGCGAGTCGGTCGAGATCGGCGTCGAGTTGCATGTCGAGCCGCCCGAGGACCGTCGCGGTCCGGCGCGTGCCGCCGCTGGTGTCGCCGAGGATGTCGGCGATGGCGTTGAAGCTGAGGACGACGCCATGATCGGACAGAAAGCGGCGCAGACCGGTCGGATCGGCCGCATCACCGAGCACGGACTGGATCGAGGTCGTCGCTACTGCGGACGGCTTGCCCGACACCTCGGGCTGGGCGACCGAGGTGCGCGGGTCGCCGCCGGCGCCGGTGTTCGCGGACTGGGCGACCGCTACGATGGGTGCGAGGCACAGGATCAGGGCGAGGGCGACACGGGACGCGCGGGCGTTCCTGGCGTGCCAACGCCGCGCGGTTTCGGCCGAGGGGCTGGACATCCTGGCCGCCGTTCGGAAGCGGCGCGTTGCCTCGATGTCCGGTCGGATGCCCATGCCGCTCGTCGGTCGCCCTCGATTCGGCTACGAGCCGCACCATACGGGCTGAGTGCCACCGCTCAAAACGTCATGGCGGCAATAGGGCCTGCGTCAGCGCGCGGCCATCGCGTCGGGTATCGATTGGACTCATCCATGAACCGATTGGACCTACCTTTGGAAGCTTCCACCGAGACCCAGGCTATCCTGGGATCGACCCGGCAGGGCGAGCCGCTCTGGGCCATGGCGTTCGACGCGGACGGGCGGGGGCGAGCCGTCCCGGCGACGGAGGCGGCGGCCGACCTCGACGCGTTCGGCGGTGGGTTCCTGTGGCTGCACTACGACCTGGATGCCGCCGACCTGACGGGACTTGCAGGCGAAGGCAATTTCGGTCCCACCCGGCTCGCCACCGCCGTGTTCGCCCCCGACGAGCACCAGCGCGTCACGGTCGAGGCCGACCACGTCGGAGGCGTCGTCGCGGATATCGCTCGCCCGGGCGCCAAGCCGGCCCCGGCCGGCAGGCTCCACTTCGTCATGGGACCGCGCAGCCTCGTCAGCGGACGCCGTGGACCGGCGGAGAGCCCGGACGCGACCCGTGCCGCGGTCGAGGGCGGCGACACCGTCGCTTCGCCGACGCTGCTCCTTGAGATCCTCGTCGGGCACGTCGTGTCGGCGATGGCCACTACCGGGCGGAGGCTCTCGGACACGCTCGACGGGATCGAGGACCACATCCTCGACGGACGGCCCCGCGACGACCGCCGCCGGCTCGGGCCGGTCCGCCGCAACGCGGTACGCCTGCACCGGCAGATCACCGGCCTCGCCGCCGTGTTCCACCGGCTGGAGGCGGACGGGGCGACGGACGACGTGCACGGACCCGCGGTCGCTGCGGCGGCGCGGCTCGCGCAGCGCCTCGACGCGCTCGACCGCGACATGACACTGCAGGCGGAGCGGGCACGGCTGCTGCAGGAGGAGGTGTCCGAGCGCATCGCAGAGGCGACGAACCGGCAGCTCTACGTCCTGTCGGTGCTGTCGGCGCTGTTCCTGCCCCCGACCTTCCTCACCGGCCTGTTCGGCATGAACGTGAAGGGGTTGCCCCTGGGCGACGATCCGCACGGATTCCTTGTCGTGTGCGGTCTCAGCCTGGCGTCGGCCGTCCTGGCCTTCGCGGTCATCCGCCTGCTCGGCATCCGACCGCCCAGGGCTTGAGCAGGTTTGCCGCGACCGTTCGTACAGTCACCTGACCCCGGGGCGATTGCTCCCGCCCCTCATGTCCGAAGTGAGCGGCAGCCTGAACGCTCGCGCGCAAGGCGGGAACCGGTCAAGCGTCGTCGGGTCAAAGGACGCCGTCGCCCGGCCGATGGACGCCACGCGCGCCATCACCTGCGAGCAGCGCGGCGACGAGTTCGGCCAGACGCGACGGGAGGTCCCGTTCTCGGGGGGCACCATTCGCCCTGCGAGCACCCAGGCGACCTCGGCAAGAACTTATTGGTCCTCGCCATCGTGGTCTCAATCATGCGTGTTGACCGGCATGCTAAACGTGCTTGTTGGGATGCGACGATACCGGGAGTCCAGGACGATGCCTTTACCGATGCAGGCTGCAATCCCACGGGCTTAGAGGTGAGCGTGTCATGGCCTATTGCGGAGCGCCTAGCGATTGACCGGGTTCGTCGCGTTCGGCAACCTATCCGGACGTAAGTCCCCGCAGGATGGCGTCGAGCCCATCAGTAAGTGCCGCCGGCCCCGGTTGCAGGATGAGCGGCGACTTGATCTCGACGATCCGCCCCTCCGCGACCGCCGGCATCGACGACCAGCCGGGCCGCGACGCGATGCGAGACGGCACCACCTTCTTCCCACACCAAGATGCCAGGATGACTTCCGGCCGGGCGGCCAACACCGCCTCTGGCGTGACGATGCGGTCCTTGGCGGCCGGCTGCCGGGCGAGTTCGGGGAAGACGTCGTCACCGCCCGCGATGCGCACGAGCTCGGATACCCACCCGATGCCGGAGATCAGCGGCTCGTCCCATTCCTCGAAGTATACCCGAGGCCGCCGGCGTCCGTGCGATTGTCCGGCGACCGTCGCCAGCCGTTCCTCGTAGCCGCGGGCCAGCGCCTCCGCGCGGTCCCTCGCATCCACGAGGGCGCCCACCGTCCGGATCATGGCGAGGATGCCGGCCACGTCGCGTTGGTTAAAAAGGTGGACCGCGACCCCGGCCCGGGCGAGGTCGGCCACGATGCCGGCTTGCATGTCCGAGAAGGCCAGGACCAAGTCCGGCGCGAGTGCCAGGATCTTGGAGATGTCGGCGCTGGTGAAGGCCGACACCCGGGGCTTCTCGCGACGGACCTGGGGCGGGCGGACGGCGTAGCCGGACACGCCGACGATCCGGTCCTGCTCTCCCAGCAGGTACAAGGTCTCGACCGTCTCCTCGGTCAGGCAGACGATCCGTTCAGGCGGGAAGCGACGCATGCCCATCCATAGCGCAAGCGACCGCCCGATGTCCGCGGTAGGCCCGGGCATGGCAGGCGTACGAGGGAGACGCCACCCAGCCCTTGGCCTCGGGCCCTCAACTCGAAGCCATAACGCGTAGCGCATGTCGTGACCCGTTACGCGTTACCCTCGGAGTCGCGCGACGCAACGTTCCAGGGCCCCTGCTGCCGGCGGGGCGCTCCCAGACGGGCCGGGGCGCGAATGACGCGGGGCCAACGAGTGTCGCCAACGACCGATGACACATAGGGTCGTCCCCGAAACGCCCTCGTGCGCCGCCACCGACACGCGACGCGGTCGAGCCGAGCGAAATCAATCCCGCCCGCAAGGGCGATCCTTGAATAAGAGGTCTGGAACGATGCTCTCCCAAGCGGCCGTCCTCCTGACAGCCCTCCTGTTCGGGGGAATGGTCCTGTACTCGTTCGGCTTCGCCTCGTTCCTCTTCAGCGCCCTGCCTGCCGAAGCCGCAGGCCCGCTCTTGCGGCGCGCCTTCCCGCACTTCTACGCCTTCGTCATAGGGTGCGCCCTCGCCGGCGCGGCGCTGACGGCCAATCTCGATGGGACCTCCGCCCTCATCCTCGGGCTCATCGCCTTCACGGCCCTCCTGGCGCGGCAGGTACTCATGCCGGCCATCAACGCGGCGAGCGACGTAGGCAATCGCAAGCGCTTCGGCGTGCTTCATACCGGGTCGGTCCTGGTCACCTTGGCCCACATCGTCGGATCGTCCGCGGTGATCCTCAGGCTATCCGCATAGGCGTGAAAGCTGATGCGCCCTCGGGAGACGCGTCCCGGGATAGGCAGGGTCCCAGCGTACCGCAGGCACACTACGCGTCCGCATGTCGGGTCGGGAGCAGCGCATCTACCAAGCCCGTACGGTCTGACCCCCGAAGATGCGCGACAGCGGCAGGTCGAGGAAGACGTAGGGGTTGGGGCTTGGCGGCTTGCCGGCCGCGTCCCGACAAACCGGTCGGGTATCTCCGAGGGCACCACCGCGTCGCCGGGCTCGGGCGTCGCCGCCCGCGAACGACAGGCGTCCTGCGTCATCGTCCGCAGGGACCGGGGCCACGGCCAAACGTTGCCCACGGGTATCGCCAGACCGGAGCCCCCATGCTGAACCCGCTCCATGCCACCTTCCTGCTCGCCGTGGAGGCGCAGAAGGTCATCGAGTTGCGGCTGGTGCGGATCGCCTGGGGCGGCGCCGAGGGCCAGGCCGAGATGGTCTCGATGGTCGGCGAGAAGGTGGTCGCCGCGATGGAGGCCGCCAACGCCCTGATGGCGGGGGGAAGTCAGGGCGACGTAATCGCCCGCTACAGGGAACTCGTCGCCGACAACACCCACCGCCTGATGGCCTGAGACGGCCCTCCCGAGGGGCGCGGGATCACGTGGGGCAGGCCACACCCCTCAAGCGCACGCCGACCTCATGGCCAGCCGTCCGTCTGCGGTTCCACGGGCGGGGTGTCGTCCTTTGGAGGCGGCGGCAAGTGGGGAGGCGGGACGCGTCCCGGGCTCGGCGGCGTCGGCAGCCCGAGGTCCTCGGTCGGTTCGGGTGCCTCGTCGTTACGGTCCCTCACGTCGGACATGTCTGATCCCCAGCGCTAGTTGACCTCGTGAACGAGCAGGCCGTCGAGGTTATGACCATCGCACGCAAACTGATCCACGCCGCATCGAACGGCGACAACTGGTTCCTGTGCGTCGGCGAGAACCCGACGGACGTCTTCGTCCTCCACGAGCCGAACGGTCCCTCGGGCGGAAGGCCGTCCCGCGTCGAACTCTCGACTTTCCTCTCCTCCCGGGCGGACTGCCCGGAGCGGCTCGCGCTGCTCGGCGTGATCGGCTCGCTCGTCTCGGCCTCCAGCGCCACCGTGCCGGCGTCCTCGTCCGGGCCTGAACCCGGCGCCGCCGGGGCCGAACCGACACCGGGGGAAATGGTGTCGCCGACCTGAAGGCGACGCACTTGGTGGACGCATCGAGACCTGGTCGACGCTCCCGGGGCGCTTTCATACGCAAAGAGGCGCCCGACAGTCCGTCGGTCGCCTCTTCCGCAGGCCAAGATCCATGGATGGCTACCCCGGTCGACGGGGTCGTCGGTTCAGCCGCGCGGACGAAACGACTCACGGCTCCATCCGGTTACGGTACGAACCATCCCGCCACGAAACCCGCGCTCGTGCGACCCGGCCTCGAACGGGTCGCACGAGCTTGCCGCGCCGGATCGTCAGTTCGAGAGCGAGACCTCGACGAGGTTGTCCGAAAACGACGGCGCATGGCCCATGTCGGTGAAGGCACCCGACGAGATGCTGTTCACCGTCCCCTCGTTGAGCTGGCGCCAGTAGCCCAGCGTCGCCACCACGATGCCCGGCTTCACGTCGTCCGTGATGCGGGCCACGCCCTTGAACGCGCCGCGGTCGTTGGCGACCTGCACCCGCTCGCCGTCCCGGATGCCCCGCAGGTCCGCATCGGCCTGGTTGATCATCACGAACTGCTCGCCCTGGCCCTTCTGCTTGTCCTCCATGTTCGCGTAGCAGGAGTTCAGGAAGTAGTGGCTCTTGGGCGAGACGATGTTGAGCGGGAAACGCTTAGCAAGTTCCGGGTCGTTCGTGTGCGACT
>NZ_JAKSXZ010000100.1 GCF_022829465.1 Methylobacterium sp. J-067 | reverse complement strand
CGAGGCTGCTCGTCCGGTCGGCCTCGTTTACGGCCCGCCGCGCGAGTTCGGCCGAGCCGCTGACCTGCCGTCCGATCTCCTGCACCGACGAACCGAGTTCCTCGGCCGCCGCCGCCACGGTCTGGACGTTCGAGGTCGCCTGTTCCGCCGCCGCCGCGACCGCGCTCGATTGCGCGGCGGTCTCCGCTGCCGTGCCGCTCATGGCGCCCGCCGTGGCCTGCAACTCGGTGGCCGAGGAGGAGACCATGCCGACGATGCCGCCGACCGCCGCCTCGAAGCCGTCGGCGAGCTCGACCATGGTGCGCTTGCGCTCGCGCGCGGCCGCCTCGTCGGCGACGCGCTTGATCTCGGCCTGTTCGGCAGCCTTCTGGGCGACCATCGCCTTGATGCCCTCCACCGCCTTGCCGACGGCGCCGATCTCGTCGCCGCGCTTCGCCTCCGGAATTGGCGCGTCGATCTCACCCGTCGCCATCCGCTGCAGCACCGCGACGAGGCGGCCGAGGGGGCGGGTGATGCCGTAGACCGCAATCGCGGCGAGAAGGCCGAACGCCGCGAGAAGGCCGGCCGATGCCAGAACGGTCAAAGTCCGCGCCGCGTCGGCGGCGACCTCTTCGGCACGGTGCTTTTCCGCCTCCAAGTCGGCGACATTCGCAGCGACCCGCTTGTCCAATGCCTCCAGAAGGGCCTTTCGCGATGACCGTCCCTCACCGGACGAGAGGGCCATCGCAGCCTTCGGGTCGTCACTCAGACCGAGATCGACGGCCCTGCGTGAGGTCGCGAAGAAGCGGGCCGTCAGATCCCTCAGCTGCTCGTTGATCGCACGTCGCTCCGGCGTGTCGGAGAGTTGGACAAGGCTGCCGACCGCTTGGGTCGCCTTCTTCTCCAAACCCGCATGCTCGTCACCCAAGACCCGCCGGTCTGCGCCATCCGCGATGATGAGGTTCTTCTCGCGGATCGTCGCCTCATCCACGGCAACGGCAAGTTGCAGAACGAGGATCGCGCGCCGTGCGCTGTGATCGACGATTTCCTGCGTGTTCGCATCGAGGGTGGCGAGGCTGTTCCGTGCCAGAGAGACCATCCCAACACAGACCGCAATGAGCACGGCCACGGGGACCGCAAGTTTCACGATGAGCTTCGCGTCGTTGAGCGATTTCATAGCTCGCCATCACTAGAGGCGGTACACGATTGCCGCCCGCCGAGGCAACGCCCCGAGGGCGCGTCGCCGTCTTTACTCAGAAATGTCTTAAGGGCATCGAATTCGTTGGTCCGAGATGGACGGGATTGTTTATGAGACGTTGATACAAACTCGATCTTCCCGATCACCCTGCGCACTCCCAGGGGCGCAGCCCATCCACAACCCTGCGTTTTCGGCGCATCGGATCACGATCCGGTCCCCGCGCCGCGCCGTGAGTGGATCGAAATCATCGACGCTCACGCAGATGGTAATACAAATAATCTTGTCATAGATGCTCTCGCAGATTTTAATCAATCCAATTAGAAAACATCCCGATTGTTGGCTAGGTCTTGCTTGTGTAAGCCCGTTTGACTGGGTCGATCTTGTGAGAAACCTCATGGCCTCCCGAACCCTGTCGGGCAGCGATCGGGGGGCGGCGCTCGCGCGGAGCTGCGCCGCCCACCTGCACAGGGCGCGGCGCATCCTGGATTGCCCGGCGCTGGCCGAGGACGTCGTGCAGGACGTGATGCTGCGGCTCATCGCCGAGCCGCCGGAGGGCATCGCGGGCGAGCCGGACGCCTATGTCGGGCGGATGGTCCGCAACCTCGCCCTCGACCGGGCGCGGCGGCGGGGCTTCGAGCGGCGGCTGTTCTGTCCCCTCGACCTCGCGCCGGACACGGCCGATGGAATCACCGGCACGCCGGAGACGACGACGGCCACGCGGGACGCCCTGCGCCGGGTCGAGGCGGCGGTGGCGGCCCTGCCGGAGCCGATGCGCACCGCCTTCCGCCTGCACCGTGTCGAGGGCGTCCCGCAGATCGAGATCGCCCGGCGGCTCGGCGTCTCACGGGCTCTGGTGTGCGGCCTCGTGCGGCGCGGGCATCAGCAGTGCCTCGCGGCCCTCGATCCGCGCTGCGCCGGCTGCCCGGCGCGCGCCCGCCGCCCACGCCAGGAGCAGGACGAGGCCGAGCCCGTCGGCGAGGTATTCGGCGACGACGCGGCTCACGAGCACGCCCTCGTAGCCGAGGAGCGGCGGCAGGATCAGCAGCGGCGGGATCAGCGCCAGCCCCTGCGCCGCCAGTGAGACGGCGGCGGCCCGGCGCGGGGCGCCGATGGCCTGGAACAGGGCGGCGGCGGTGAGCTGCAGCCCGATGGGCAGGAAGGCGAGGGCGAAGACCGACACGGCCTCGATGCCCGCCCGCACCGTCTCGGCCTCCTGCGCGAACAGCCCGACCAAGGGGGCGGCGAGGGCGATCATCAGGCCCCCCGCCGCGAGGCCGTAGGCCAGGGACGCGGCGACGGTGAAGCCCAGCGCCCGGCGCAGCCTGTGCGGCAAGCCCGCCCCCGCCGCGTGGCCGAACACGACCTGCGCGCCGGCCACGAGGCCGAGGAGGGGCAGAGCCGCCACGAGGGTGAGGCGCAGGGCGATCCCCTGGGCCGCCACCGCCGCCTCACCGTAGGGGGCCGCCGCCTCCACGAAGAGCGCCATCGCGAAGGCTGCGAGCAGGCTCGACCCCGTGACCGGGACGGCGAGGCGCAGGGCTTCGCCGAGGAGGCCCGGCCCGCCCCGGCGCGGCGAGACGAGCCGCAGGGCGCCCCGTCCGCGCGCGAAGACCCACAGATAGGCGAGGGCGGCCGCGACCTGCGCCCCGACGATGGCCCAGCCGGCGCCCAGGGTGCCGAGTCCGCAGAGGCGGATCAGCACCGCGTCGAGCACGATGTTGAGGCCGAACCCGCCGACCATGATCGCCCCGCTGAGGCGGGCATGGCCCTGCGCCCGCACCACGAATCCGCCGACGATCATCACGAGCATCAGCCCCGTGCCGACCGTCGCGAGCGCCGTGTAGGGCGCGGCGGCGGCGGCCAGCGCCTCATCCGCCCTGAGGAGCCGGAGCCAGGCGGGGGTGTCGAGGAGGATCGCGACGGTGACGGCCGAGCCGGCCGGCAGAGCCAGCCAGAAGCCGAGGGCCGCCGCCGCGCCCGCCAGGGTGCCGTCCCCCGCCCCGAGGGCCCGCGAGACCTGCGAGGCCGCCGCGATTCCAACGCCGTAGCCGAGGGCGGCGACGAGGAGGGTCACGGGGTAGGCGATGGCGATGGTGGCGATGGCCGTCGCCCCGAGGTCGGCCACGAACCACGCATTGACCACCATCTGGAGGGCATGGGCCGAGATGCCGAGGATCGCCGGCCCCGCGAGGCGCAGGATCAGGACGGCGACCCGCGCGTCGTCGAGGGCGAGCGGCCGGCTCATCGCTGCATCGCCGCCGGCCGGATGGCGGAGCGGGCGGCCTGCTCCTCGCCGAGGATCGTGCGCGCGATGGCGCCCGCCCGCACCGGCAGGATCGAGAGCAGGGTTTCGGTCAGCCCGTGGGTCGGCTCGCTGAAGCCCTGGAGATGCAGGCTGACCCGTGAATCGGCCTGGACGAGGGGCAGCCGGTACTGCCGGTCGACGGTCTCGCCCGCCAGGAAGGGGCGCAGCGGATCGAGGATCGCCGGCACCGCCGCGCGCCGGTAGCCGGTGGCGCAGATCACCGCCGCGTAGGTCTGGTGATCGAGCGCGCCGGTCAGGCGATCCCGCAGGGTCGCGTGAAGGCCTTCGTCCGTCGCGTCGAGGGCCGTCACCTCCGTCGAGCGCCGCAGGCGGAAGCGCGTCACGCCGCTCACCGTCTGCTCGTAGAGGGTGGCGTAGAAGGACTGGATCAGGTCGGCATCGACCACCGCGTAATTGGTGGCCCTATGGGCGGCGATCAGGTCCGCGCGCACCGGCGCCGGGGCGTCGTGGACCCTGTCGACGGCGGCCGGGTCGAAGATCTCGTTGACGAAGGGGCTGTCGTCGGCGGGCTTGAGCGCCGGGCCGCGGATCGCGAGGTCGATCAGGGCGCGGGGATAGCGCGCGCCGAGATCGGTGGCGATCTCCACGGCGCTCTGGCCGCCGCCGACCACGAGGATCCGCGCCTCCGGCCCGTCGAGGCGTGGCTCCCCGAGCGCCTGCGCGATTCCCGGCAGATACCATGATGAATGGATCAGCCGCCGGTCGCGGGCATGGGCGGCGAAGGGTTCGGGGATCGACGGATCGCCCCCCGCCGCCACGACGAGATGGCGGCATCGCCTGAGGCGGTGCGCGCCGCCCCCGTCCCGCGCCTCCACGACGAAGGCGGCGAGGCGCCCGTCCCGGATTTCGGGCCGCACCGCCTCCACCGCCTCGCCATAGGAGACGGCCTCCGCGAAGTGCTCCGCCGCCCAGGTGAGGTAGTCGTTGTATTCGATCCGCGAGGGCGTGAACGTCTTGATGTTCAAGAAGGTGCTGAGCCGGCCCTTCACGTGCAGGTAGTTGAGGAAGCTGAAGGGGCTCGTCGGATCGCGCAGGGACACGAGGTCCTTCACGAAGCTGATCTGCATGTCCGCGCCGGGCAGCATCATCGCCCGGTGCCAGCCGAAGCGCGCCTGCCGTTCGATGAAGCGGAAGGAGGGCCGCAGGGACGAGCCGGCGAGGGCGTCCCTCAGGGCGATGGCCAGCGACAGGTTGGCCGGGCCGAAGCCGATGCCGAGGATGTCGTCGGTAGTGGGCTGGTCGGTCATGCGCACGCTTCCTCGGATGGGTCCTCGACCGGGACGGCGGGCGGGCGCGGCGCCGCGTCGGCGGCCGCCGCCCCCGGCACCCACAGCCGGTCGCGGACGAAATGCTCGCGCGACAGGGCCACGAGGGCCGCGCGCTTGTGGGGGAAGTCGATGGTCGCCACCGTGCCGAAGCCGGAGGCGTGCAGGTTGCGGAGCTGCTGGGCGTGGTCGGCGCGCGGCTCGCCGACGATGCGCGCCGTGCGCGGCTCGTCGAGGAACAGGTAGTGCATCAGGGAGGGCAGCCAGGCCGAAAGGTAGGGGCGCCCCCGCACCGCCGGATCGCCGATGGCGACGTGCCAGCCGCGATCGTAAGGGCCGGATTCGTAGAGCGGGCCGAGGCGGCTCTCCCGCGCCCAGTACAGTTCGAAATAGCCGAAGGGCCGCCCTTCGAGGCAGCCGAACAGGGGCAGGGTCGCCGGATCGTCCTGAAGGCGGGCGATCAGGGCCTCGTGCGCGGCGAGGCTGCCGCTCTCCTCCCAGATCGCGGCGACGCGGGGGTCGTTCATCCAGCCGGAGAACAGGGCGATGTCGCCGGGCTCCGTCACGGTGCGGAAGGTCAGGGTCCGGCCGAGCCAGGGGATCGCGCGGGCATAGACGATGCCGGAGGGTGTCTCGGGCCGCAGGGGATGCCGCCGCCCGGCGGTGACGGTGAACAATTCGGGGAAGGCCGGGCGGGCCTGGGGCAGCCAGCGCCCGGCGCATTGCCAGAGCAGGCCCGGCAGAATCTCCACGCCGTCGCGGACCCGCCGCGCCGCGCCGAGGGCGCAAAGCCGCGCGCCGATGGCCGGGTCCGCCTCCACGACGATGCGCTGCGCGCGGGTGTCGGCGGCGGTCAGGCGCTCGGCGCCCGCGAGGATCGCCTCGACCGCCTCGGGCGACGGCGCGCCGGTATATCGCACGACCGGAATGTCCCGGCTGCCGCCCCATGCGAGCCCGGCAAGCTCGCCTCCTGTGTCGGGTCTCGCCACGTCCGTCATCCGTTTCCCGTGTGTCCTCGGCACCTCCCTGACGGATGGACCCCGCCCCGGTTCAGCAGATTTTTCGAGCGGCGGCGGCGTGAACGCCGCGTGCCGTCATTCGTCTGGTCTGTCGGAGCCCCTGGGGCGCGGGAGAGGATGCATGACCGGGCAGGACCACGATCCATCGGCTGCGGAATGGATGGCCGGGCCTCTCGTGGTCGCGTTCGACGGGGCCGGGCATGGGGCCTTCTGGCCCGCCGGGCGCCCCCTGCCTGCGGGCTGGCGTCGGGCGCACGGCCCGTGCGGGCTCGCAGCCGCGCGGGACTGGATCGACGCGCATCCTCCCGTTCCCGAGGGCGACCGGCCGCTCCCGCCCGATGCGGATCGCGAGAGCGTGCCGGAACGGCTCGCTCGCCTCGCGGCGGAGGATCCGGGTCGCCCGGCCGTGATCTTCGGCGCGGAGACGCTGAGCCGCGAGGGGCTGGATCGCCACGCCGCCGCCCTCGCGGCGGGGCTTGCCCGACAAGGCATCGGGCGCGGGTCCCTCGTGGCCGTGGCCCTCGATCGCTCGCCGCTTCTGATTGCCGCGCTGCTCGGAATCCTGCGCGCGGGCGCCGCCTTCCTGCCCCTCGATCCCGCCTATCCCCCCGCCCGCGTGCGGATGATGCTGGAGGATGCCGGGATCGCCGAGTGCATCGCGACCCCCGCCATCGCCGCCTGCCTCGATCTGCCGGCGGGGGTGACGCGGCTCGATCCCGCCGCCCTCGCGGAGGCCGGCCCGGCCGGCGCCCCCGCGCGGATGCCGGAGCCCGGGGACCCGGCCTATCTGATCTACACCTCGGGCTCGTCGGGGCGGCCGAAGGGCGTGCTCGTCGCGCACGGGCCGCTCGCCATGCATTGCCGCACGACGGCGGCGGCCTACGAGATGGATGCGGAGTCACGCGAACTCCACGTCCTGTCCTTCGCCTTCGACGGGGCGCACGAGCGCTGGATGACGCCCCTCGTGGCCGGCGGATGCATCGTCCTGCGGGGGCCCGACCTGTGGACCGCCGCCGAGACCCTGGCGCAGATCCGCCGCCACCGCGTCACCCATGCCGGCTTCCCGACGAGCTTCATCGGGCAGGTGGCGGATTGGGCCGAGCGCCTGGGCGAGGCGCCCCCGGTCGCGGTCTATTCCTTCGGCGGCGAGGCCATGGCGCGCGAGACCTTCGCCCGCCTCGGCCGGGCCCTGAAGCCGCGCCTGCTCATCAACGGCTACGGCCCGACCGAATGCGTGATCTCCCCGCTGATTTGGAAGGTGCCGCCGGGGACGACCTTCCCGGAGCCCTACGCACCCATCGGCGGGCCGGTGGGCGCCCGCGCCATCTACGTGCTCGGGCCGGACCTGGAGCCCGTGCCGGAAGGCGAGACCGGCGAACTCTTCATCGCGGGGGGGCTCGCCGAGGGCTATTGGCGCCGCCCGGCCCTCACGGCGGAGCGCTTCCTGCCGAACCCGTTCCGCGAGGGCGGGCGGATGTACCGGACCGGCGACCGCGTGCGGCGGCGGCCGGATGGCAGCCTCGCCTTCGCCGGCCGGGCGGACGATCAGGTGAAGATCCGCGGCCACCGCATCGAGATCGGCGAGGTCGAGGCCGCCCTGCGCGGCCTCCCCGGCGTGGCGGAGGCCGTCGTCCTGCACCGGAGCGGCGCCGGCGGCGCGGTCCTGGCGGGCTACGTGGTGCCGGCGCCGGGGCAGCATCTGGAGGCCGGGCGCCTGCGGATGGCCCTCGGCCGCCTCCTGCCCGAGCCGATGGTGCCGGCGAGCCTGACCCTGCTCGACCGGATGCCGGTGACGGCCAACGGCAAGCTCGACAGGGCCGCGCTGCCCGACCCTGCCGACGATAGGGCAGGGCGGCCACCCTCCGGCGCCACGGAGCAGCGCCTCGCCCGGATCTGCTCCGAGGTGCTGGGCTTCCCCGTGCGCGTCGCCGACCGGCGCTTCTTCGACCTCGGCGGCGATTCCCTCTCGGCCCTGCGGCTCGTGGGACGTCTGCGCCTCATGGCGCCACAGGGCGGGATCGGCGTCGCCGACCTGCTGCGCAACCCGACCCTCGCCGAACTGGCTCAGCGGATCGAGGCCGGCTCGGTCACGGAGGAGGGCGGCCCTGCCGCCACGGTGCGGCTCTCCGCCGGGCGGCCGGGGAGCCCGCGACCGCTCCTCGTGCTGTTTCCCGGCCTGCTGGTCAGCACCCGCGAGTACGAGCCGCTGGTCGCGGCGCTGGGGCCGGATCAGGAGGCCCATGGGTTCCTCTGCGCGTCCCTGGTCGAGGAGGTCCGCCCCCTGCCGCCGGTCGCCGACCTCGCCCGCGCCTATGCCGGGCGGGTCCGCGACCTGATGCGGGGCCGCTCCGGCTCATGCGTGTTCCTAGGGTGGTCCTGGGGCGGCGTCCTCGCCTACGAGACCGCCCGGCAGCTCGGGCCCGGCTTTCCCCTGGATTATGTTGGGATGCTCGATGCCTGCGGCCTCGAACCCGCCTTCGCCCTCGGCGCGGGCGATCCGCTCCCGCCGGACGAGCGCGCCGCCCACGAGGCGATGCTCGCCGCGTGGCTCGACCGCTCGCCCATGCGCGCCGACTGGGAGGCGTTGCGCGCGCGGATGGATGCGGAGGCGCTGGCGCAGTTCCTCCGCTTCATGGCGAGCGAGCCGCAACCCCTGCCCGCCGACGGCCCCGAAGTCGGCAGCCGGGAGCGCATCCTCTGGACGCTGGTCGATCACGCCCTGCAATTCCGCGCCCTGCGGCTGGAGCCGGGTTCCGTCCCGATCCGCAGCTTCGTGGCAGAGGCGTCGCTTGCCCGCCGCCTCCCGGTGATCGACTGGGCGCCGACGACCCAGCGCCTCCTCTCCGTCGAGATCGTGCCGGAGACCGACCATCTCGACATCGTGCTTTCCCCCGGCCTCCACGCCCGGATCGCCGCCCTGACGGAGCCGGCGCCGTCGTGGAGCGCCGCGTGAGCCTGGAGATCGTCAGCGATCCGACCTTCGAGACCCTGCTCCAGGCGCATGTCGCGGCGCTTACCGGCTCCCTACTCGACGGCGCGGCGCGGGGCCCCGATGGGGCTGGCTTCGTCTGGTCACGGGCCATCCCGGACCCGACCCTGAACTTCGCCTACGGCATCCGAACCCCGGCGCAATTCTCCTGGGCGGGCGCGGCGTCCCTCGGGCGTGGCCGCTCGCCGGCCTTCCTGGCAGGGGACGAGGCGGAGCACGACCGGCTGCGCGCGCTGTTCACCCCGGCGGCGACGTTTCCGGCGAGCTGGATGGTGGCCCGGCCCCCGCCGGTGCCGGCGCGGGCGGCCGACCCCGCCGCGCTCACGCTCTCGCCCCGGGTGGATGCGGCCTTCGAAGAGGTTTTCGCGCAGTCCTTCGACGACGGGGCGGTGCGCAAGCACCTGCGCCGGACCTACCTGCCGGCCCTGCGCAGGGCCAAGCCGGGCCCCGGCCTCGCGCTGTGGCACATGATCCTCCGGGACGCGGCGGGGCCGGCGGGCTGCGCCACCCTCGCCCTGCGCGACGGCGCGGCCGGGCTCTATAATGTCAGCACCCGCATCGACCGGCAGAATCGCGGTCTCGGCGCCGCCCTCATCCACGCCGCCTTGCGCGAGGCGAGGGCACGCGGCGCGGCGTTCGTGTTCCTGCAATGCCCGGCGGGAGGGCCGGTCGAGGCCCTCTACGCCCGGGCGGGGTTCCGCACGCTCTACCGGCCGAGCCTGCTCTGCACGAGCCTGACGGAGTAGGGGACTCGCCGCTACCAGCGGCGGCTCAGGGCGATGCCCGTCGCCCCCGTTCCGGGCGGCGTCGCGTCGCGGCGGGCGAGGACGACGCCACACCCGGCCAGGGCGACGCGCAGGTCTTCGGCGCAATCCTCGGCCTCCGCGAGCGTCAGCAATTCGCCGCGCCGATACGAGGCACCGGACGCCGCCACGGCGACCACCGCGAACCGGCCGTCGGCGCAATCGACGATGCTGTACGTGACCACGCGCGCCATGCACCCCTCATGTTGGCGTCAGAGACTTCTCAAACGCCACCGCGCGAGGGATCGATCCGCCGATCGCTCGGCCAAGCTGTTCGCGGGTCTTCCTCGGAGCCTCGTATCCGTCGCTGACGTGATCAGGGTCAGTGGCAGACGCACCACGGAGACCGGCCCATGCCGTGCCCCCACGTATTTGTATGAGAATTGAGCGGCGCGCTCGAAACTGGCCTTGGCTTCGACTGACACTCTACGCGGCACGGGCGGTGCGCGACCGGGGCGTCGCCGAAGACATCAGACAAGTACGCAGCGATTACAGTCCCTACAGGCTCGTCGTGCTCCAATTGGGTTTGCTTCGATCGGTCTGGTCACGCCCAATTCACCGGGGCCTGAACAGCGAGATTATAGCTTGAAGTTCGGGGCTTGACCTAGCATGACTGGAGTTGTCCTCTCCACGACCATCGTCGGCACTTGAGCACATGGCCCGCCGCGCATCCTATCGGATCACCGAACACCCCGAGGGACGGTTCACCATCACGGTGACGCTGGCCGGCGGCGGCACGCATGCGCGCGAGGGGCTCACCACACCGGCGCAGGTCGAAGAGGCTCTGTCTCTCCTTCGCGATCTGATGATAGCCTGCGGCGCTTATCTCGTCGAGGAGCCCACGCTCGGCCTCGCGGCGGAATAAGTTGGTTAACGAGCGGCAACAATTCGTCGGAAACCGACTTTAGTTCCATAATCTTTCTTATGCGAATACTCTAGGACGATGTGATAAACCTGAGAAACGGGTCGTCCGACGATCCTCGTCATTTTCCATAGACCCGCCCCGAATGCAGGGCAGCCCTGCCGAGACGATCGCCGCGTAGGCACGGACCCGCCGGGGCTGATAGGCCCTGCATCAATTCCATCCCGAGTGCCTGCCGATCCGCAGGGAGTTGATCCCGACCGATGACCCTTGTCGCGCTTCCCGAGACCACGCCCCTCGACACCGAGGTCGCGACGGCGGCCGCGCCGCCCGTGGCCGCGCCCGGCCGCAATCCGACCCTGGTCCTCGCCGCCCTGGCGATGGGCGGCTTCGCCATCGGCACGACCGAGTTCGCGGCGATGAGCCTGCTGCCGGCCTTTGCGCCGGATCTCGGCCTCGATGCCCCGACGGCGGGGCACGTGATCAGCGCCTATGCCCTGGGCGTCGTCGTCGGCGCCCCCGTCATCGCGGTGCTGGCCGCGAAGATCGCCCGGCGCACGCTGCTCATCGGACTGATGGTGCTGTTCGCCCTCGGCAACGGGCTCTCGGCCCTCGCCCCGAGCTACGGCTGGATGCTGGCGTTCCGCTTCCTCGCCGGCCTGCCGCACGGCGCCTATTTCGGCGTCGCCGCCCTCGTCGCCGCCTCGCTGGTGCCGAGGGAGCGCCGCTCACAGGCGGTCTCGCGGGTCATCCTGGGACTGACCATCGCCACGGTGGTCGGCGTGCCGCTCGCCAACGGCATCGGCCAAGTCGTGGGCTGGCGCTGGAGCTTCGGCCTCGTGGCCCTGCTCGCGCTCCTTACCGCCGTGCTCGTGCGCGCCTTCGCGCCCCTCGGCGCCCCGGCGGCGGGGGCGAGCCCCCTGCGCGAACTCGGCGCGCTCAAGCGGGGGCAGGTCTGGCTGACGCTGGCCACCGGCGCCATCGGCTTCGGCGGCCTGTTCTCGGTCTACACCTATCTGGCCTCGACCCTGCTGGCGGTGACGCACGCCCCTCCCCTCGCGATTCCCGCCGTGCTGGCGGTGTTCGGCCTCGGCATGACGGCCGGCAACCTGATCTGCGCCTGGGCGGCCGACCGCGCGCAGATGCCGGCGGCCGGGGCGACCCTGGTCTGGAGCGCGGCGGCGCTGGCGCTCTACCCGTGGGCCTCGGCGAGCCTGTGGACGCTGACGCCCACGGTGTTCCTGATCGGCTGCGGCTGCGGTCTCGCGACGATCCTGCAGACCCGCCTGATGGACGTGGCCGAGGATGCGCAGACGCTGGCCGCCGCCCTCAACCATTCCGCGTTCAACGTCGCGAACGCCCTCGGCCCGTGGCTCGCCGGTCTGGCGCTCGCGGCCGGGTTCGGCCTCCCCAGCACGGGGTGGGTCGGCGTGGCGCTGGCCCTCGGCGGTCTCGCGATCTGGGCGGTCTCCTTCCGCCTGGAACGCGCCCGCCCGTAGGGACCGCGCCCCAAGCCACGTTGGCGAAGGGCCGGGAAGGTCATACAGTCATACACATGACCGGGAACGCCACCCACCCACCCGACCTGCGCCTGCCGCTCTACCAGCGTCTGCGCGACGAGATCGCCCACAAGATCGCCCGCAACGTCTGGCGGACAGGCGAGCCGATCCCGACCGAAGCCGAGTTGGCGGCGACCCATCGCGTCGCCATCGGCACCGTGCGGAAGGCCATCGACAGCCTCGTCGCCGACGGTCTGGTCGAGCGGCAGCAGGGCCGGGGGACCTTCGTCCGCCGGCCGCGCTTCGACCGCTCCCTCTTCCGTTTCTTCCGTCATCTCGATGCCGAGGGCGCGCAGGCCGTGCCGGAAGGGCGCATCCGCGACCGGCGGCGCTGCCGCGCGCCCGACGCCGTGCGCCGGGCGCTGGAACTGGAGGCCGGCGCCGAGGCCCTGAGCCTCCTGCGGACGCGGCTCATCGGCGGACGTCCGGTCCTGTCCGAGGAGATCTGGCTGCCGGCTGCGCGCTTCGCGGCCCTGCTGACGGCTCCGCTGACGGAGATCGGCGACCTTCTCTACCCCGCCTACGAGGCGATCTGCGGCGAGATCGTCGCCCGTGCGGAGGAGACCCTGACGGTGGGCTCCGCGACCGCCGCCGATCGCGACCTTCTCGACCTCGACGAGGGCGCCCCGGTGGTGCTCATCGAGCGCCTTGCCTTCGGCTTCGACAACCGCCCCATCGAGTGGCGTCTGACCCGGGGCCCGGCGGCGGGCTTCCGGTACCACGTCGACATCCGCTGAGGGCCTTGACGGCGGGTTCGTCGCGAGGTCATACATTCATATAAATGACTAGTCCTCTTAAGGGGACGGAGGAAAGCCCTTGTTCCGCTGGTACCGCGAGATCGGTCCGGCCGAGCGTCGTACCTTCTGGTCCTGTCTGGGCGGATGGTCCCTCGACGCCCTGGACGTGCAGATGTTCAGCCTCGCGATCCCCGCCCTGATCGCGACCTTCGGCTTGAGCCGCACGGATGCCGGCCTGATCGGCGCCGTCACTCTCGTCGAGGCGGCGCTAGGCGGATGGATCGGCGGCGTGCTCGCCGACCGGATCGGGCGCGTCCGGGCGCTTCAGATCACCGTCCTGTGGTTCGCGGTCTCGACCTTCCTCGCCGCCTTCTCCCAGACCTTCGCGCAGTTGCTCGTCCTCAAGGCCGTACAGGGGCTCGGCTTCGGCGCCGAATGGGCGGCCGGCGCCGTGCTGATGGCGGAGGCGATCCGGCCCGCCCATCGCGGCCGGGCGCTCGGCGCCGTCCAGAGCGGCTGGGCGCTCGGCTGGGGCGCGGCGCTGCTCCTCTCCACCGCCGCCTTCTCGGCCCTGGGGCCCGAGGCGGCGTGGCGCGTACTCTTCGCCTGCGGCCTCGCCCCGGCCCTGCTCGTCCTCGTGATCCGCCGCACCGTCCCGGAGCCGCCGCGCCCGCGCGAGGCCGTCCCGGCGCGGACGGGTCCGCTGGCGATCTTCTCCCCCGCCATGCGGCGGGCCACGGTGACGGGCACGCTCCTCGGCCTCGGCGCCCATGGCGGCTTCCACGCCCTGTTCACGTGGCTGCCGACCTATCTCAGCGCCGAGCGCGAGGCGTCGGTGCTGGGCACCGGCCTCTATCTCGCGATCATCATCGCCTCCTTCGGCCTCGGCTGCCTCGTCGCGGGCGGGCTGGTGGACCGTCTCGGGCGGCGTCGGACGGTGGCCCTCTACGCCGCCGGCTGCATGGGGCTGGTGGTGCTCTATCTGCTGGTGCCGGTGAGCGGCACGGCGCTGCTGTTGCTGGGCGCGCCCCTGGGCTTCTGCACCGCCGGCATCCCGGCGAGCCTTGCCGCCCTGTTCAGCGAACTCTTCCCCACCGGTCTGCGCGGTACGGGGATGGGCTTTTGCTACAATGCCGGGCGCCTCGCCTCGGCCCTGCTGCCCCTCGGCGTCGGCCTCCTGAGCGAGATCCTCGGCCTCGGCCCCGCCATCGGCCTGTCCGCCCTGTCGGCCTACGGGCTTGTGCTCCTCGCCGTCGCGCTCCTGCCCGACGCCCCCTCCCCTCCCCTGACGCCAGAGACGATCCGATGAACCGGCGCTCCTTCTGCCGAGACCTGCTCGCCGGGGGCCTCGCCCTCACCCTGCCCGCGCGGGCCCAGGCCGAGGATCCTGTCCGGATCGACACCCACGCCCACGTCTTCACCCGCGACCTGACCCTCGCGGGCGAGCGCCGCTACGCCCCCGACTACGATGCGAGCATCGCCGACTACCTCGCCATGCTCGACCGCAACGGCATGACGAACGGCGTGCTGATCCAGCCGAGCTTCCTCGGCACGGACAACAGCTACATGGTCTCGGCCCTGAAGCGGGAGCCGAAGCGGCTGCGCGGCATCGCCGTGCTGGCCCCGGAGGCCGAAGAAACCGCGATGCGCGACCTCGCCGGCTCCGGCGTGGTGGGCCTGCGCCTCAACCTCATCGGCAAGCCCGATCCGGCCTTCGCGAGCCCGGTCTGGCAGGCCCATCTGGCGCGGGTGAAGGCGCTGGGCTGGCAGATCGAGGTCCAGGCCGAGGCACGCCGGCTCCAGGCCCTGCTGCCGCCCCTCGTCGAGGCCGGCGTGCCGGTGGTGGTCGATCATTTCGGCCGCATCGACCCCGCCCTCGGCACGGACGATGCCGGTTTCGCGCAGCTCCTCGGCTTCGGCGCCGGGCAGCGCGTCTGGGTGAAGCTCTCCGGCGCCTACCGGATCGGCAAGGGCGAGGACGGGGCGCGCCATGCGAGCGCGGCGGCCGCACGCCTGCGCGACGCTTTCGGCGTGCAGCGCCTGGTCTGGGGCAGCGACTGGCCGCACACGCAATTCGAGACGGTGGCGACCCCGGCCAGGGCGCTCTCCGACCTCGCCCTCTGGATTCCCGACGCGGCGGAGCGGGCCATCGCGCTCGGCCGCACGCCCGCGCAACTCTTCCGCTTCGACGCCTGACCCGAGGAGACCACGATGGCCGCGTTGACCACGCCCGAGGAGGCGTTCGAGAGCCGGACGATGCGCAAGGTCGGGCTTCGCCTGATCCCGTTCCTCGTGCTCTGCTACTTCATCGCCTATGTCGACCGGGTGAATGTCGGCTTCGCCGCGCTCACCATGAACCGCGACCTCGGCCTCTCCACGGCGGCCTTCGGCCTCGGCGGCGGGCTGTTCTTCGTGGCCTACGTGCTGTTCGAGGTGCCGAGCAACCTCGCCATGGAGCGGGTCGGCGCGCGGATCTGGATCGCGCGGATCATGATCACCTGGGGGCTCGTCGGCATCGGCTCGGCCTTCGTCACCGGGCCGGTGAGCTTCGCGGTCGCCCGCTTCCTCCTCGGCGCCGCCGAGGCCGGCTTCTTCCCCGGCGTGATCCTCTACCTGACCTACTGGTTCCCCAAGGCCTACCGGGCGCGCATCGTGGCGATGTTCATGGTGGCGATCCCGCTGTCGAGCTTCTTCGGCTCGCCCCTGTCGGCGGCCCTGCTGACCCTCGACGGCACCGCCGGCCTGCGCGGCTGGCAATGGCTGCTGATCCTGGAGGCGGTCCCGGCGGTGCTGCTCGGCCTCGGCGCCCTCGCGCTGCTGCCGAGCCGGCCGGCGAGCGCCACCTTCCTCACCGAGCAAGAGCGCGACTGGCTGACGACCCGTTTGGACACCGAGCGCCGCTCTGCCGAGGCGGCGTCGCCCCATGCCGCGCACGGCTTCGCGGCGGTGCGGGCCGTCCTCGCCAGCCGCCAGGTCTGGCTGCTCGCCGTGATCTATGCCGGCAGCTCCGCGACCAGCAACACGCTGTCGCTCTGGATGCCGCAGATCCTCAAGGGCTTCGGCCTCAGCAACCTCGAAACGGGGTTGCTGAACATGATCCCGTTCGGCATCGCCTCGGCCTTCATGATCTTCTGGGGCCTACGTGCCGACCGGAGCGGCGAGCGGATCTGGAGCACTGCGCTGCCCCTGGCGCTGACCTCGCTCAGCTTCGCCCTGACGCTGCTGACGGGCTCGCTCTGGGTGACGCTGGTGCTGCTCTCCCTGGTGCTGCTCGGCAATTACGCCATCAAGGGGCCGTTCTTCGCCCTGGCCACCGAGACCCTGCCGCCGGCCCAGGTCGCGGCCGGAATCGCGGCGATCAACACGCTGGCGCATCTCGGGACCGGCGCGATCACCTCGCTCATCGGCGTCCTCCGGGAGCAGACCGGGAGCTTCCCCATCGCCCTCCTGCCGCTCTGCGCCCTCACCGGCCTCGGCTGCGCCCTCGTCTTCTGGATCGGGCGCCATCGCGGGCCGGAGCCGGAGCTCCGCGGGGCCACGCCCGCCGCGCGGGGGTGACGGCGGGCGGTTGTGGCCGCAGGGCGACACTGGTCGCGCACCGATTGTGGATGACGGCGTTTGCCTCCGAATGATCAAGGTTCGGGCGCGAGGCTGAACAGATCACAGCCGATGCCGCCGCCATGCTCGCTTTCTCCCAGTCCTTCGTCCACCGGCACCGCGAAGAGGTCGCCGTGCTCGTCTCCTCGGCCACCTTCCTCGTGGGCGCCTTGAGTCTCGTGTGGTTCGTCACCCTCAGGATCTGACGCGCCCCGGCCGCCGAGGCCGGGCTACCTCTCGCGCGGGTCGCGGGCTAGACGGTCGTGCCTTTCCCAGCGCGGGTGCACGATGCGTCGATTACTTTTGATCAGCCTCCTCGCCGCTTTAGTGGCGGTCGGCGTGCTGGCCTATCAATTGGTGGGACGCGGCGGACGTGTCCCGGAGACTGCCAAGGAGCAGGCCGCCGGGACTCCGGTGCGCGCCATCCCGCTTCGCCCCAGTGAGGGAACGCCCCCCCTCCCCACCCCGGCCGGCGGCGGCGCGGCGGCGTCGCCCGATGTCCTGGGTGACGTGTCCCGCACCCTCGACGACCTGCGCACGCGCGACACGACCGAGGGAGCCCCCGGCCCGACCCTGACGCCGGCCCAGGTCGAGGCGCTGAAGGCGCAGGCGGAGCGGCGGCATGTCCGCCCGGTCACGCGGATGACCTTCCCCCTCGATCCCGGCACCGTCGTCCCGGCGCAGGTCTATCTGCACCCGATGCCGCCCGAATTGTCCGGGCTGGGACAGGCGAGCGATCCCCTCGGCTTCATCCAGGTCGGCGACCGGTTCGTCCTCGTCGGGACGGTCTCGCGGCGCATCGTGGCGGTCGCCAAGGGCTGACCGGCCGGATCTCCGGGGTTCCACCATGGTGCGCGGCGCCGGAGATACTGTTTCCCAACTGTAATTGACGTGTTTCTCACCGATTTCCGATAGTGAAAAAGTGTCGTGCAAGCAACACCCGGAGCGTGTTGCAATGTTTCAGATAGAAACACATTGCAGACTCAGGCCGGGTTATGATTTGAGTAGCATAAAGGGCCGCCGCAAAAGGAAGGCCCAGTAAGACCCGTCAATCAGACGCGGGTCCTCAATAAGCGATCAAAGCCGCACGAACAGGCAAGTCGCATTCTGGTCTCGAAGCTTTGGGGTCTATAATGAAACTCTTGAAGAGCTCTCTGCTCGGGTCGGCTGCGGCACTCGCCGCCGTCGGCGCCGTGCAGGCCGCCGACCTTCCGGTCAAGAAGGCGGTCCCGATCGAATTCGTGCGTGTCTGCTCCGCCTACGGCGCCGGCTTCTTCTACATTCCCGGCACCGACACCTGCCTCCGTCTCTCGGGCCGCGCCCGCTTCGAG
>NZ_JAKSXZ010000093.1 GCF_022829465.1 Methylobacterium sp. J-067 | reverse complement strand
CTCGACCATCTCTAGGACGTACGCAGTCCCCCCACCTGTCACGCACCGAAACGACACGATTACGCCGGCCGTGCCGAGGTCCCACACGCGCCCCATGGGACCCCGTGGCAGCATCGAAATCACGCTGGTGATCTGCCACGTGGCGCGGGCCGCCTGATCGGCCAGGGCTGTCACCGCGGCGGCGACCACCGCGCCGCCGCGCCCGGCCTCGCACGCGCGGGCGGCCTCGATGGTCGCGTTCAGCGCCAGGAGGTTGATCTGGCCCGCGATGTTCTGGATCAGGCCGACGATGCCGGACATCGCGGTCGCCGTGTCGGCGAGGCGCTTGGTGT
>NZ_JAKSXZ010000092.1 GCF_022829465.1 Methylobacterium sp. J-067 | reverse complement strand
TGCCTTCTCCTCGGGAGCCTTGTCGATCTGGTCGTAGGCCGTGAACGTCGCGCCGCCGGACTCCGCCAGGACCTTCGTGATCGCCGCCGTCAGCGACGTCTTGCCGTGGTCCACGTGCCCGATCGTGCCGATGTTGCAGTGGGGCTTCGTACGAGAGAACTTTTCCTTGCCCATGATTCCCGTTCCTGCGGAGGGGGCAACGCGGGCGCCCCGGTTCCAGCTCGGCCGCCCCGACGCTTCACGGGGGCGAAAAGCGCCGACCGCTTAGAGGGTCGGCAAGCCGGGATCAAGGGCCACGCCGAATCCCCGGGGGCCTGTCAAGGTAAATTCGGGTCCCGAACCCCTCCTCCGCCACGGCCCCGCTTTGACCGACTACTGTGTCTTTAAGGGCATAGGCGCCGCCGGGGTGCGCGATTAACTTGGCCACAGACACGAATTAGACAAACACCGGGTCTCGCCTCAATGATGAAGAAAGTCCTCCTGTCCACCGCCGCGACGGCCCTGCTGGCGACCGCCGTCTCGGCCGCCGACCTGCCGCGCCGCGCCGCCCCGCCGCCGGTCTTCACCCCGGTTCCGGTCTTCACCTGGACGGGCTTCTACGCCGGTCTCGAGTCGGCCTACACCTTCACCGACAACCAGCGCATCAACACCGTCGGCCTGAACGCCGTGACCGCCGGCAACGTCGCCGCCGGCCGCCGGCCCGCCTCCGTGACGACCTCGCAGGACGGCATCGCCAACATCGGCGGCACCGCTGGCTACAACTACCAGTTCACGCCGGGCTCGGGCATCGTCGTCGGTATCGCGAACAGCATCGACTGGACGGACATCACCAAGAACCGCTTCATCCTCGGTGCCCCGCTCGCCGGCGGCGTCCTGCCGAACCCGAGCCAGTACCGTCAGAGCCTCGACTGGCTCGGCACCCTCACCGGCCGCGTGGGCTACGCCTTCGACCGCGTCCTCGTGTACGGCACCGGCGGTCTCGCCTACGGCAACGTCTTCCACGACGTGAACTTCTACACCCCCGGCGGCGCCCTGCAGTTCGCCGGCCGCTACGACGACTTCAAGACCGGCTACGCCTATGGCGGCGGCATCGAGTTCGCCCTGCCGACCGACAGCTTCCTGAACACCTTCGCCATCGGCCGCTACCTCGGCATCAAGTACGACGCCATCACCATCAAGGCCGAGTACATCCACTACGACCTGGGCACCCAGAACGTCGTGGTGAACGCGGTCGCGAATGGCGCCCCGTCGTACCTCTCGCGCTTCCGCACCGAGGGCAACATCGTCCGTGCCGGCTTCAACTATAAGTTCGGCGGCTTCTAGGACCTTTGACGGGGAGACTTCCCCGCGCGACACAAGGGGCGGGTGCCGATCGCGGCGCCCGCCCTTTTTTTGGTCCCGACTCGGTGGAGCGGCTTCGATGCACATGTACGGCAACTGGCGGTCCGCTGCCGCTTTCCGGGTGCGAATCGCCCTGAAGCTCAAAGGGCTGGCCTACGAGGAGACGTTCATCGACCTCGATGCCGGCGATCAGCACAAGCCGGAGTTCCGCGCCATCAACCCGCAGGGCGCCGTGCCGGCCCTGTTCGACGGCGAGGGCCCTCCCCTCACGCAATCCCTGGCGATCCTCGACTATCTGGAAGAGGCGAAGGGCGGCGAGCGCCTGCTGCCGGCCGATCCCCGCGAGCGGGCGCGCGCCCGCTCCCTGGCGCAGCTCGTCGCCTGCGATACCCACCCGCTCTACGTCCCGCGCGTGCGGACTTTCCTCATGGAAGAATACGGGCTGCCGAAGGAGCGCATGATGACCTTCGTGCGCCACACCTTCGAGACCGGGCTGAAGACGCTGGAGACGCGCCTGACCTCGGAGCCGGGCACCGGGCGCTTCTGCCAGGGCGACGCGGTGAGCCACGCCGACCTCTGCCTCGTGAGCCTGTGGGTCGGCACGGGGATCTTCGGCGTCGATACGGCGCCCTACCCCACGGTGAAGCGGATCGCCGAGACCTGCCTCGCCCTGCCGGCCTTCGCCGAATCCCATCCCCTGCGCCAGCCGGGCGCGCCGCAGGGCTGACGCGACACCACGGCGCGGCGTCTTCGGGAAAGACGTCGCGCGGGAATAACTGGCAAAGCACTGACGCGTCGGTTTATGCAGTTTCTTCATCGGCGCGAAGATCAGAGCGCCGAGAGTCTTGAGGCATCCATGGTCCCAGCGGGAAGCGAGACAACTCCTCATCGAGTCGTCGTGGTGGGCGGCGGCGCCGCCGGCCTGCAACTGGTGACCAAGCTCGGAGACCGGCTCGGGAAGCGGCGGAAGGCCGAGATCTCGCTGGTCGACCGGGCGCGCACCCATATCTGGAAGCCGCTGCTGCACGAGGTCGCCGCCGGCAGCCTCGATGTCGGCCATCACGCGGTGGATTACCTCCACCACGCGCACCAGCACCATTTCCGCTACCGGATCGGCCAGATGATCGGCCTCGACCGGGCGGCGCGGCAGATCACCCTGGCCCCGAGCTTCGACGCCGAGGGACGGCAGGTCACGCCCGAGCGCACCGTCGGCTACGACACGCTGGTGATCGCGGTGGGCTCGACCACCAACGATTTCGGCACGCCCGGCGTGGCCGAGCACGCCATCGCCCTCGACACGCAGGAGCAGGCGGTGCGCTTCCACCAGCGCCTCGTGAATGCCAGCCTGCGGGCCCACACCCAGGACGGGCCGGTGCGCCCCGGCCAGTTGCACGTGACGGTGATCGGCGCGGGCGCGACGGGGACCGAACTCGCGGCCGAGCTGCACCGCACCCTGCGCGACGTGGTGGCTACGGGCCTCGACAAGATCGATCCCGACAAGGACATCCGCATCACCCTCGTGGAGGCCGCCGACCGGGTGCTCCCGGCCGTGCCGGAACGGCTCTCGGCCGAGGTCATGCAGATGCTGCGCAAGATCGGCGTCGACGTGCGCCTCAAGGCCCGCGTCACCGAGGTGCGGGCCGATGGCGTCGCGCTGGCAGACGGCACGTTCCTGCCCTCGGAGCTCGTCGTCTGGGCGGCGGGCGTGAAGGCCCCGCCCTTCCTCCAGGGGATCGGCGGGCTGGAAACCACCCGCACCAACCAGCTGGTGGTCACGCCGACCCTCCAGACCACCCGCGACCCGGACATCTTCGCGATGGGCGATTGCGCCTACCTTGTGGAGGCGGGCTCCGACCGGCCGATCCCGCCCCGCGCCCAGGCCGCGCACCAGCAGGCGACGCACCTGATCGGGCAGATCGAGGCCAAAATCGCCGGAAAGCCGCTGACGCCGTTCAAGTACCGGGATTTCGGCTCGCTGGTCTCCCTCGGCCATTACTCGACGGTCGGGAGCCTAATGGGCTTCATCCGGGGCCGGAACATGCTGATCGTCGGCCTGTTCGCGCGGATGATGTACCGCTCGCTGTACAAGATGCACGAGCGCGCCCTGCACGGCAGCGTGAAGACGACGATCGACGCGATGGCCCGCGCCCTGACCCGGCGCACGGTCTCGCGCGTAAAGCTGCACTAGGCAGACCACAAGGGAGAACGCCGTGATCCTCGTGAGCGTGATGTACCCGGCCGGACCGAAGTTCGACATGGGCTATTACCTGAACACCCACATGCCGCTGGTGCGCGAGCGTTGGTCGAGCCTCGGCCTGCACGAGGCGACGGTGGTGACGGGCAAGGGCACGCCCGATGGCGGCCAAGCCTCGTTCCAGGTGATGGCGCTGCTGAAGTTCGAGTCGGCCGAGGCCTTCGCCAAGGCCGCCGAGGCGCACGGCGCCGAGATCTTCGCCGACATCCCGAACTTCACCGAGGCCCAGGCCCAGGTGCAACTCAACGACTTCGCGTGATCGACGTCATCGAAGCGGTCAAGAAGGCCGATCCGTCGCTCGGCCCCTATGTGCTCGTCCTGCGCGGCGACGCGCGGGCGCTCGCCGCGCCCGACCGCCTCACCCCGGAGGCGCAAGCCTGGATCGATGCGAACGCGCCGGGCGGGCGCCTCGTCCAGGTGGACGTGATGCTCAGCCCCTATCCGGGGGCCGCGCCGGCCCCACGCAGCCTGAGCGTCGCGGCCCTGGCCGATTCGCGCCAGCTCGCGGCCTTCGCCACGGCCTGGACCGCCGATCCGTTCGAGGACGAGGACGAGACGCCCGCCGCCTGACCTTCAGGCGACGCGCAGGGTGCGGATGACCCGCAGGGTCTTGGCCCGCTGCACCTCCAGCCGCCGGATCAACGCCGAGAGGTCGCTGCCCGCATGGGCGGCGGCCTCCAACTCGCGGCACAGGTCCGAGAGGCCGGCGAAACCCAGCATCCCCGCCGCCGAGACCATGGCATGGGCGTCGTGGGCGATCTCCTGCCGGTCGTTCGCCGGAATGCGGAAGCGCTGCGACAACTCCCCCGCCAGCATGTCGAGGAGGCCGTCGACGCGCTCCGGCCCGAAGCGCAGGCGCATGGCGTCGAGCACGTCGGCGTCCAGCGTCTGCGGATCGACGCGGGGCGGGTCCGGCTCCGGCTTGGCGAGGCGCTTGCGGGCGTCTGCCATCGTCCAGCGCTCGATGATGGCGCAGAGGTCCTGGCGCTTGAACGGCTTGCCGACATGGTCGTCCATGCCGGCCTTGAGCAGTTCCTCGACCTGCTCCGGCAGGACGTTGGCCGTCATCGCCACGATGGGCACGTCGCAGGCGGGCGCCGCGAGGCTGCGGATGCGGCGCGTGGCGGCGAGCCCGTCGACGCCGGGCATCTGCACGTCCATCAGCACGAGGTCGAAGCCGCGTCCGCCCGCGAAAGCCGCCTCGACGGCCGCCACCGCCTCGGCGCCATCGACCGCCACCGCGACCTCGTAGCCCTCGGCTTCCAGCACCGCGCAGGCGAGTTCGCGGTTGATCGCGACATCCTCGGCCAGGAGCAGCCGCAGGTGACGCCTCGCCTCGGTTGAGGTGGCGGGCAATCGTTGCGTCGGGGCCGGGCCGTGGACCGGCTCGTCCCCCCGCGGCAGGACCAGAGTGAACCAGAAGGTCGAGCCCTCGCCCTCGCGGCTCTCGACGCCCATCCGTCCGCCCATCAGCTCGACGAGCTGGTGCGAGATGGCGAGGCCGAGCCCCGTACCGCCGAAGCGGCGGCTGATCGAGCCATCGACCTGACTGAAGCGGCGGAACAGGCGGGACTGGTCCTCCGGCGCGATGCCGATGCCCGTGTCGGTGACGGCGAAGCGCAGGGCCTCGCCCTGGCGATAGACCCTCAGGGTGACGGAGCCCTCGGGGGTGAACTTCACCGCGTTGTTCAGGAGGTTCAGCAGCACCTGCTGCAGCCGGCTCGAATCGCCCACTACGAAGCGCGGCAGGTCGGGATCGAGTTCGACCGTGATCGACAGGCCGCTCTTGAGCGCCGCCCCGCGCACGATGGAGATCGCCGCCTCGATGATCGAGACGAGGGGGAAGGACAGGGATTCGAGGGTCAGTTCGCCGGCATTGACCTTCGAGAAGTCGAGGACGTCGTTGACGACGGTCAGCAGCGCCGCGCCCGAATTCTGGATGAGGGCGAGGCGGCGCCGGTCCTCGCCGTGGATCGTGTCGCCGTCGAGGAGCAGGTCGGCATAGCCGATGATGCTGTTGAGCGGCGTGCGGATCTCGTGGCTCATGGCCGCGAGGAAGTTGCTCTTGGCCGCGCTCGCCCGCTCGGCCTCGGCGCGGGCGATCTCGGCATCGTGGGTCGCCGCCCGGAGCGCCGCCTCGGTCGCCTTGGAATCGGTGATGTCGAGGTGCAGCCCGACCATGCGCATCGGCCGCTCGTCGGAGCCGAACACCGTGCGCCCGCGCCCGTAGATCCAGCGGTCCCCCACCCGGAACTGCGCCGCGTAGGTGCTGCGGGAATCGATGGCCCGCCGGACCTCGTTCCAGGCATCGGCCGCGTCGTCCGGGTTGAGGAGGCCGGTCCAGGCGGCGGCGCTCAACAGGCGCGGCTCGCCGTTCGGGCAATCGAGCCCGTGCATCCGCGCGCTTTCCGGCGCCAGGGAGACCACGCCGGACTGCATGTCCCAGTCCCAGGTGCCCGCGCCCGCCGCCTCCAGGGCGAGACCGAGGAGCTGGCGCGCATCCTCCACGGCGATGCGGGCGGTGACGATGTCATCGACGTCGAGGGCCGTGCCGAGCCATTCGAGGATGTCGCCCTTGGCGTCGAGCAGGATCGGCGAGATCGAGATCTGGTGCCAGCGGTACACGCCGTCGTGGCGGCGAATCCGCCATTGCCCGGAATAGCCGACGCCGCTGTCCAGCGCCCGATTCCACGCCGTCTCCATGGCGGCGACATCGTCGGGGTGGTTGCGGGCGAGGCGTTCGGCCCGGCCCGCGCCGATGGGGCCGTAATAGGCCCGGAACTGGGCGTTAAGATACGTCGCCTCGCCGTCGCTGACCCGCATGGTCCAGACGAGCAGCGGCAGGCTCTCGGCGAGGCCCCGGTAGCGCACGTCGCTGCGGCGCACGGCGTCCTGCACTTGGCGCATCTCGGTGACGTCGATGAGCACGCCGACGAGGCTCGTCACCGCGCCGCCTGCGTCGGCCTGGGCGACGCCGCGCACCACCACGTCGCGGATCGTGGCGTCGGGGCGCAGGATCCGCGCCTCGTAGGCGAAGGAGCCCCCCGCCGCGATGGCCTCCGCCACCGTCGCCTGGACGCGCGCCCGGTCGTCGGGGTGATAGAAATCGGCGAGTTGCCGCATCGTAGGCGGGGGCTCGCCGGGATCGAGGCCGGCGATCCGGTAGAGGCCGGGGGACCACGTCACCCGCCCGTCCGCGAGGGTGACTTCCCAGGTGCCGATGGAGGCGAGCCATTCGGCCATCATCAGCTGGGCGTCGGCGCTCTCCTGCGCCCGGGCGCGCAGTTCGATCTCGCCGTTCTGCTTGAAGATGACGGCCTCCCGCGCCTCCACCGTCGCGGCGGCCTTCAGGCGCTCGGCGTCGGACAGGGCGAGCCGGAGATGGGCGATCACCGTCTCGGCGAGGTCGGTCAGGGTCGCCTCCTCGTCCGCCGTGAACGCGCGCGGGGCGGTGTCCACGAGACAGAAGGTGCCGAGCGGCAGCCCCGGCTCCAGGCAGAGCGGGATGCCGGCATAGAAACGGATGCCGCGCTCGCCCTTCACCCCCGCGAGGTCGCGGAAATCGGGGTGCTCCCAGGTGTCGTGGGCGACGATGGGCACGCCGCGCTCGACCGTGACATGGCAGAAGGTCTGGCGCCGCGGGGCCGTGGTGGGGATCAGCTCGCAGGGGGTCTTCAGCCAGACCTGCTCTTCGCCCATCAGCGCGACGAAGGCCCCGGCAACGCCGAAGACGCGCTTCGCCACCCGGCAGACCGCCTCGAAATGCGGTTCCGGCGCGGTGCCGAGGATCCCGAGGGCGGCCAGGGCCTCGACCCGCGCCGCCTCATCCCGGACCGGTCCCGGCTCGCCGTCGTCAGGATGCCGGGGGCTGTCCTGCGTCATGGGCTGCGAACCACTCCGTCCTCCGAAAGCGTCGCGTGTCCATACTGCCAGGACAACCGGGCCGCTTCCAGAGCCCGAACCGTGGCGGGCCTTGGAGCGACGGCACGGTCTGAGTCGGGAACGCGACTGCGCGGGCCGCTACACCAGCCCGCCGCCCTCTCTTCGCTTGGAAAGGTTTCCGAGCCGTAACGGCCGCTACTCCGCCGCCTGCCCCCCCGGCACCGCCGCCAGCAGGTTGCGGGTGTATTCGTGCGCGGGTGCGGCGAAGAGTTCGGCGGTGGGCCGCATCTCCACCACCTGCCCGCGATGCATCACCGCGATCCGGTCGCAGATCGTGGCCGCCACCCGCAGATCGTGGGTGATGAACAGCATGGCGAGCGAGAGACGCTTCTTCAGGTCCTCCAGCAGGTCGAGGACCTGCGCTTGGACCGAGACGTCCAAAGCCGAGACCGCCTCGTCGGCCACGAGCACGTCGGGCTCCATGGCCAGCGCCCGGGCGATGCCGACGCGCTGGCGCTGGCCGCCGGAGAAGGCGTTCGGGTAGCGGTCGTAGGCCTTGGGGTCGAGGCCGACGAGGGCGAGGAGTTCCTCGGCCTTGGCCCGCGCCTGCTTGCGCGGCACGCCGTGGGCGATGGGCCCGGCGGTGATGATCTGCCCCACCGTGCGGCGCGGGTTGAGGGAGGCGAAGGGATCCTGGAAGATCATCTGGATCCGGCGGCGCTCCTCGCGCAGCTGCGCGGGCTTCAGGGCCGAATAATCGAGGTCGCCGACGCGGATCGTGCCGCCGTCCGGCTCGATCAGGCGGATGGCGAGCCGCGCGGTGGTGGACTTGCCGGAGCCCGACTCGCCGACGAGGCCCAGGGTCTCCCCGCGCCGCACGTCGAAGGTGACCGCGTTGGCCGCGTTCACCACGCGGGGCGGCCCGAACCAGCTGGCCTTGGTGAAGTAGGTCTTCTTCAGGCCGCTGACCGAGAGGGCGACGGGCGCCCCGTCGAGGGGCTCGCGCTTGGGCGGGTTGAGGGTCGGCACCGCCGCCAGGAGCTTCTTCGTGTAGGGCGCCTGCGGGTTGTGCAGCACCTCGGCCGCCGGGCCGAACTCGACCAGCTTGCCCCGCTGGAGCACGGCGACCTGATCGGCAATGTCGGCCACCACGCCGAAATCGTGGGTGATGAACATCACGCTCATCCCCCGCCGCCGCTGCAATTCGCGGATCAGCTTCAGGATCTGCGCCTGCGTGGTCACGTCGAGGGCGGTGGTCGGCTCGTCGGCGACCAGCACCGAGGGTTCGAGGGCGAGCGCCATGGCGATCATCGCCCGCTGCCGCTGGCCGCCGGAAAGTTGGTGCGGATAGGCGCGGACGATCTCGGCCGGGTTCGGCAGGCCGACCTCGGTGGCGAGCGCCACCACCTTCTCCCGACGCTCCGCCCGGGTGAACAGGTTGTGCGCCTCGTACATCTCGGCGATCTGGTCGCCGATGCGCATCACAGGGTTCAGCGCCGTCATCGGCTCCTGGAAGATCATCGCCACCCGGCGCCCGCGCAGGTCGCGCCAGTCCGCCTCGCCGAGGCCGAGGAGGTCCCGCCCCTCGAAAGTGATGGTGCCGGAGGTGGGCTTGAGCGACCGGGGCAGGAGGCCGGTGAGCGCGTAGGCGCTCATCGACTTGCCCGAGCCCGATTCCCCCACGACGCAGAGGATCTTGCCCGCCTCCAGATCGAGGTTCAGCCCCTCGACCGCGTGAGGGCGGTCGGCGCCCTTCGGCAGGGCGATGGTGAGATCGCGGATGCGGACGACCGGGCTGACGGGCTCGGACATGGTTCAGGCTCCTCCGGCGCGGCGGCGCAGGACGGCGGGGCCATCCTCGCCGAGATCCCAGAACAGGCCCGCCATGATGGCCATGGCCTCGCGCGATTCCGAGCCGAGCAGGTGCTCGTCCGGGGCGTGCTGCTGGCAGGCGGGGTAGGAATGGGGCACCCACAGGGTGGGCAGGCCGAGGATTTCGGAGAAGGCGTCGTTCGGCAGCGAGCCGCCGAGGTTCGGCAGCAGCGCCGGGTTCTTCCCGGTGGTCGCCTCGATGGAGCCGAGCGCCCAGCCGACCCAGGGGTCTTCCACCGGAAGGCGCGTCGCCTGGAACACCTCCGCCGCGCGGGCGGGGCGCACGCCGACCATCGGGAAGCCGTTCGCGTCGAGATGGGCGCGCACGGTCTCGATCAGCGTCTTCCATTCGGTGCCGACGACGAAGCGCAGCTGCATCACCGCCATGGCGTGGGGCGGCACGGCGTTGACCGGCCCGTCGGGATCGCCCGTGCGGAAGGCCAGGACTTCGAGGGCGTTCCAGCCGAACACCCGCTCGGCGGGGCTGAGGCCCGGCTCGCCCCAATCCTCGTCGATCTTGGGGGCGTTGGGATCCTCACCGACGCGGATGTCGGCGAGCGCCGCGCGCACGCCCTCCGGGATCGGCGGCGGGCGCAGGCCCTCCACGAGGATGGTGCCGCGCGCATCGACCATCGAGGCGATGGCGCTGGCGAGCACTGTGCCGGGGTTGCGCAGGAGGCCGCCCCAGTTCCCCGAATGGTGGCCGCCCTCGCGCAGGTTCACCGACAGTTCGAAGTTGTAGGCGCCGCGCGAGCCGAGGAAGAGCGTCGGCCGCTCGGCGTTGAGGCGCGGCCCGTCCGAGGCGATCAGCACGTCGGCCTTCAGCGCCTGCGCCTGCTCCCGGCAGAACGGGCGAAGGCCCGGCGAGCCCAGCTCCTCCCCCATCTCGATGATGAGCTTCGTGTTGAAGCCGAGCCGGCCGCCCCGCGCCTCCATCACTTGCCCGAGGGCGACGAGGTTCAGGATGTGCTGGCCCTTGTTGTCGGCCGTGCCGCGCCCGTACCAGCGGTCGCCCTCGACGGTCACTTGCCAGGGGTCGAGCCCGTCGCGCCACTGCTCGGGGTAGCTGCGCACCGTGTCGCCGTGGCCATAGACGAGGACGGTCGGCAGGTCGTCGCCCTCGTGGCGGCTGGCGATCAGGAACGGCCCGTTCGTGCCGTTCGGGTTCGGCAGGATCGTCGTGTCCTGGAAGCTCAGCTTCGCGATCAGCGGGGTGATGAAATCCTCGAGGTAGGCGTCGAGCTGGCCGGGCTGGTCCGGGCGCTGGCTCTCGGTCGGGATGGACACCGCCTCGCGCAGGAGGGCGAGGAAGCCACCCGCATCGAAATGGGCGGTGGCTCGGGTAATGGCGTCGTCGCGCGTCATCGGTGTTCTCGGGTGAGAATGCGGGGAAAAAGACCCGTCAGTTGCGGCCTTCGGGGGCGGTGACGTCGCGCAGCCCGTCGCCCAGCAGGTTGATGGCGAGCACGAGGACCAGCAGCGCCACGCCGGGGATGGTGATCACCCAGGGCTGGAAGAACATGTACTGCTTGCCCTCCGCGATCATCAGCCCCCACGAGGGCAGCGGCGGCTGCACGCCGAGGCCGAGGAAGGACAGGGCGGCCTCCAGCAGGATGGCGTGGGCCATCTCCAGGGTCGCCACCACGATGAGCGCGTTGGCGATGTTCGGCAGGATCTCCTGCAGGACGATCCGCAGGTTGGTGAGGCCCGAGGCGCGGGCGGCGCTGATAAAATCCTGGTTGCGGATCTGCTGCGTCGCCGCGCGGGCGACGACGGCGAAGCGGTCCCAGAGCAGGAAGCCCAGCACCAGCACCACCACCTTCAGCGAGCCGCCGACGAGGGAGGCCATGGCCAGCGCCACCAGCACCACCGGCAGGGCGAGGCGGGTGGTCACGATATAGCTCACCGCCGCATCGACCCGGCCGCCGAAATAGCCGGCGCAGACCCCGAGGAAGGTGCCGATCGCCCCCGAGATCAGCGCCGCCGACACGCCGATGAGCAGGGAGATCTGGGCGCCGTAGAGGAGGCGGCTGAGGTAATCGCGCCCGAGCTTGTCCGTGCCGAGGATGTGATCCCACGTGCCCTTGGCCTGCCAGATCGGCGGGATCAGGCGGCGGGACACGTCCTGCGCGTAGGGGTCGTGCGGGGCGACGAGGGGCGCGGCCAGCGCCGCCAGCATGATGAGCCCGAGGAGCCCGCCGCCGATCAGGCATCCGCCGTGGCGCATGAACCGGCCGAGGACAATGGCGCCGGGGGAGCGCGCGGCGGTGGGGATCACGGCGGCGACGGGGCTGTCCGTGTCCGGCGGGAGGGTGGCGGCGAGGGCCGCCCGGTCGGTGGGCAGGGTCATCACTGGCGAAGCCTCGGATCGAGGAAGGCGTTCAGCAGGTCGGCCGCCAGCGTCAGGGCGATGTAGATCATCGCCAGCACCAGCACGATGGCCTGGACCACGGGGAAGTCGTTGCGGGCGATGGATTCCCAGGCCAGCTGCCCGAGGCCCTGGAGGGAGAACACCGCCTCGATCACGATGGAGCCGCCGAGCATGAAGCCGAACTGCACCGCCGCCAGGGCGATCACCGGGATCACCGCGTTGCGCAGGGCGTGCCGGATGAGGATCTTGCGCGGCGGCAGGCCCTTGGCGCGGGCGGTGCGGACGAAGTCCGAGGACAGGACTTCCAGCATGCCGTTGCGGGTGAGCCGCATCACCGCCGGCATTGCGTAATAGCCGAGCGCCACCGCCGGCAGCACGAAGTGCTTCCAGGTCGCGTTGCCCGAGACCGGCAGCCAGCGCAGGTTCACGGAAAAGATCAGGATCAGCGTCAGGCCGAACCAGAAGCTCGGCATCGCCTGCCCCAGCACCGAGACCGACAGGGCGAGCCGGTCGATCCAGGTGTCGCGCCGCACCGCCGCCAGCACGCCGAGGGGAATCGCCACCAGCAGCGCCACGGCCAGCGCGATGACGCCGAGATAGAGCGTGATGGGGAGCCGCGCGGCGAGCAGGTCGATCACCCGTTCGCGGAAGTAGAACGAGTTGCCGAAATCGAGGTGCAGGGCCTTCCAGCCCCAGGCCAGGAACTGCGTCAGCAACGGCTGGTCGAGGCCGTAATCCCGGCGGATCTGCTCGATCTGCGGCCCCGAGGCGTCGGGGCCGGCGATGGAGGTGGCGAGGTCGCCCGAGAGATGCAGGAGCAGGAAGCTCGCCACCGCGACGGTGAAGGCAACGGCGAAGGCGACGAGGATGCGCCGGATCGTAAAGGCGAGCATGGCGGTCGCCCCGCTACTTCCACGACGCCGCGTAGAAGCGCGGCACCTCGTCGGGCTGGGCGGTGAAGGTCAGGTCCGAGGTGAAGGCGTAGTTGGTGGAGTAGGAGAACATCGGCAGGGCGTAGGCCTGCGAGGCGATTCGCCCGAGGGCCTTGGCGTAGGCCTCCTTGCGCTTCTCCGGATCGGTCGAGCTGTCGCCGGCCTGAAGGTCGGCGATCACGACGGGATCCTTGGTCAGATCCTCCTCGCCGCCCCGGAAGTAGACGCCCGCAAAGGCCGAGACGTCGTTCACCGAGAACGAGCCCCAGGTCTGGTAGCCGATGGAGACCTTGCCGGAGCGCAGGGTGTCGCGGAAGGCGGCGTAGCGCAGGTAGTTGAGCCGCGCCTTGATGCCGACCGCGCCGAGATAGCCGATCACCGCCTCGGCGTAGTCCCGCTCCCGGTAGGCGCCGAGATCGATCTCGAACCCGTTCGGGTAGCCGGCTTCCTTCAGCAGGGCCTTGGCCTTCGCCGGGTCGTAGGGATAGCGCATCACGCCCTGATCGACGCAGCCGAACTGATCGATGAAGCAGAGGGCGTTCATCACCCGCGACGAGCCACGGACGAGGTTGTCGACCATCGCCTTCCGGTCGATGGCGTAGGAGATCGCCTGCCGGACGCGGACATCCTTGAGGGGGGAGTTCTCCTTCGCCCGGCCGAGGGTGTCGAACTGGAGGAAGCCGACCCGCATCGTCTCGGAGTTCAGGATGGTGATGTTGGGCGCGGCCCGGAGCTGGTCGGCCTGATCGCTCGGCACCCGCCAGATCCAATCGACGCCGCCGGTCATCAATTCGGCCACCCGGCTCTCGCCGTCGGGGATGACGCGGAATTCGAGCTTGCCGATCTTCGGCGTCCCGAGGGGGCTGCCGGCCCAGTATTGCGCGAAGCGCTCCATCTTCACGCCGCGACCGCTGTCCACGGACACGATCTTGTAGGGGCCGCTGCCGACCGGCGCCTTGGCGAAACCGTCGAGCCCGACCTTCTTGAAATAGGCCGCCGGGAAGATCGGCGTCGGGCCGGCGAGGTATTCCAGCGCCGCCGGGAACGGTTGTTTCAAGTGAATCCGCACCGAATGCGGGCCGGTGACCTCGGTCGACTTCATCCAGTCGACGTTCTGGCGCGTCACGGTGCGCGCCTCGGGGGTCAGGACGTAGTTGAAGGTGAAGGCGACGTCTTCCGGGCCAAGGGCATCGCCGTTGTGGAAGGTAACGCCTTCACGGATCACCAAGTCGAGGGTCGTATCGTCGACCCATTTCCAACTGGTCGCCAGCATCGGCTCGTAGGCACCGGTCTTGGTGTTGCGGTAGACCAGCGTATCCCAACAGTTGCGGGCGAGGATGACACCTTCCCGTGCGCTGTTATGGTAAGGGCTGACGTTCTCGGGCTCTGAGTCGGACGCGTAGACTAACGTGTCGTTCGCTTTTCCTGCGAGCGCGGGACCGGCGAGCAAGCTGGCAAGCAAAGCGGCGGCGAGAGTGCGTGGCGGCATTCCGTTCTGCTCCACAACTCGGATGGGCTGTCTGCCCATGCCCGTTTTTTCACCTTGCCAGCATGTTGTGCAGGAACCATCGCAACAAGTAGAATTTGGCGATGGATGCCATGCCGAATCGGCAAGGGAGGCCGGATGCAGACCACGAGCCTGCGCTACTTCCTGACGGTCGCGCGCACCGGATCCATCACCGCCGCGTCGTCGCAACTCAACGTCGCGGCCTCCGCGATCAGCCGCCAGATCGCCAACCTCGAAGCGGAACTCGACTGTGTGCTGTTCGAGCGGCTGCCGCGCGGCATGGCGCTCAGCCCGGCGGGGGAATTGCTCGCCCGCCACGCTCACCAAGTGCTGGTGCGGGCCGATCAGGTCGTGA
Source organism: Methylobacterium sp. J-067 (assembly GCF_022829465.1). Taxonomy (GTDB): domain Bacteria; phylum Pseudomonadota; class Alphaproteobacteria; order Rhizobiales; family Beijerinckiaceae; genus Methylobacterium; species Methylobacterium litchii. The sequence continues at coordinate 343,079 of NZ_JAKSXZ010000092.1, read as the reverse complement.
TGGAGATCCGCGAGATCGAAGGGCTCGCCAGGGGGCGGATCCGGGTCTCATGTTCGGAAGGCTTCGCCCTCGACATCATCCCCACCGTCATCGCCGAGTTCCACGCGGATTATCCGGGCATCCGGTTCGAGGTGTCGATGCTGCCCCCGGCCCAGGCGACGCAACTCGTGGCGCAGGGTGATTCGGACATCGCCATCACCTTCGCCATGTCCCCGGCCGAGGGGGTGGACGTGCTCTATGACGGTACGGTGGAGATGATCGCGCTGGCCGCCCCGGACCATCCCCTCGCGGGGGCGCCGGAACTCGCGCTGTCGGACATGCCGAACTATCCCCTCGCCCTGCCGACGCGGGACACCACGGTGCGGCTCGTCTTCGACGCCGCCTGCCAAGCGGAGGGGATCGTGGTGGAGCCGGTGCTGACGGCCAACGTGCTCTCGGCGCTGCTGCCCTTCGTGCGCCGCTCGCGGGGACTCGCGCTGATGTCGGCCCTGCCGGTGCAGACGCCCCTGCGGCTGAACGAGATCGTCAGCCTGCCGATTCGCTCGCGCATGCCCCTGTCGCGGCGGATCCAGATCCAGTCGATGCGCGGGCGGCGCCTGCCGCGCTCCGTGCAGACCTTCGTGAGCCGCATCCGCGCGGCGCTTCCGCCCTCGCTGGAGATGTGAGCGCGGGGGCGACATAGGCCGGAAACATGCCCCCGCCACTGTCGCGGCTGGGAGGGTCGGGCGATGCTTCAGGACGATTTCGACAGCACCCGCAACAGGATGATCAACCGGGCCCTGCTCGCGGCCGCCCTGGTCTCGTTCTGCTTCGGACTCACCGCGATGCTGGCCGGACTGCTCCGGTGAACGAGGGCGCGCCCCGGCGGTCGGACGAGGCGCGGCGAGCGGCGCTCCTCCTCATGGGCGCCGGCGTCGTCCTCCTCGGCCTCGCCGTGGTCTTGGGCTGGCTCCCGTAGGACCCTCAGCGCATCGCGGGATCGGCGGTGGCTTCCCGGCGGCGGTGGTCGTGGCGCCAATCGGCCGGAGGCTCGAAGGTGCCGGCCCAGATCCCCTTCCGGGTCGCCCAGGCATGGGCCTCGTACCGGACATAGGCGGGAGTGACCGCGCGGCTCGCCAGCGCGTAGCCCTGGCTCACGAGCCAGGCCGAGAGGTCGTCACCGCCGGCCTTGCAGGTCGCCGTGAGGCGACCCTTGGCATCGGGCTTGTGCGGCTCGCAGGTGACGGGCCCCTCCCCGATGCGCTTGCGCAGGAGCCGGGTGGCCTCGTGCCCGCAGGGGTAGGAGCGGCCGGCGGCATTCTCGCAGACTTGCCCCGCCTCGGGGGCGTCGATGCCGTAGAGATGGACGCGGGTGCCGTGCAGATCGAGCGTATCGCCGTCCACCACGGTGGCGGGGCCGGTCAGGGGCTCGGCGAGGCAGGGGGTGCAGCCGAGGAGGGCGAGAGCGAGAACGAATCTCCGCATCAGAGGGTCCAGATCCACAATGTCCTGTCAGGATGTCACGCGAGGCGACGATCCCTGCCGGAGGTTTGTGGCGGATTTGGTAAAACGTTGACTTAAGACGGCCAAGCTCGCCCGAGCCGTGGAACGGGCGCGGGGCCTCCCGGTTGACGCCACATGCGCACCTTCAGCACCCTCGCTTATGGTTTCGCCGCGGCGCTCGCCCTCATGGTCGCCGCCGCGCATGTCATCGGCCCGCCGAACGCGGACGATGGGCGGCGCGGGGGTCTGACGGCGGCGACGGTGCTGGGCAGCGACGGCTCGCAGGCCGACGTGGTGCGCGGCCCCGTCCGCAAGGCGGCCGACGCCACGCCGTCGAGCTAACGCGGTCAGGCGCGCGGACGGCCGCCGCGCTTGACGATCACGCGGGCTCCGACCGGCACGTGCTCGTACAAGTCGGCCACATCCTCGTTGAGCATGCGCACGCAGCCGGAGGACATCTGCTCGCCGATGCTCCACGGCTCGTTGGTACCGTGGATGCGGAACAGGATGTCGCGGTTACCCTGGTAGAGATACAGCGCCCGCGCCCCGAGGGGGTTGTCGAGCCCGCCCTTGCGGGTGCGCGGCAGGTCGGGATGCAGGGAGACCATGGTGGGGGTCGGGCTCCAATCCGGCCAAACGCCCTTGCGGCCGACCCGCGCCTCACCCTTCCACGAGAAGCCCGCCTTGCCCACGCCGACGCCGTAGCGGAGCGCCGTACCGCCCTCCTGCACAAGGAAGAGCTGCCGCTGGTCGATGTCCACGACGATCGTGCCGGGGGCCTCCAGGCCGGTATAGGCGACGGTCTGGCGCCGGTACTTCGGATCGAGGCGGCCGGTATCGACCAGGGGAATGTCGAACGGCTTGTCGGCCTTCGCACCGATGTACCACGCCGAATCGTCGTCCTGCGCCAGCTGCGCCTGACGGGTCTGGCAGGCACCGAGGGACAGGATGGCCGTCAACGCGAGACAAACCGTCCTGATGCGGCGGCGGTTGTTCGGGCGTGGCGCGGCCATGAGGTGCCTTTGCAATCGTGATTTGTCTGCCTAGCCCGATCACGTCCGCGCCGATGTAGCTTTTGCGCCGCATCCGGCGCCCTAGATCATCCGGGCCGGTAGGAGCCCCCCATGCCCGAGACGCAGACGCAACCGAGCGAGACCGTCGAGGCCCCGGTCGTGGATCTCCGCCCGGCGATCCATCTCGACCATTGCGTCATCCATGTCAGCGATTGGGAGCGCTCGAACGCCTTCTACCGGGACGTGGTCGGCGCCGAGGTGATCGCGCGCGGCCCCGGCTTCGCCTACCGGTTCGGCGGCGTGCAGCTGAATTGCCACGGGCCGGGGGTGACGCCGGAGCCGGTGGCGGCCCAACCGGTCCTGCCCGGCAACAGCGACCTGTGCTTCCGCTGGTCCGGCAGCGTCGAGGAAGCCATGGCCCATCTCGAGGCGGCGGGCGTGCCGGTGGAGCTCGGCCCCGTGGAGCGCCACGGCGCGGCGGGGGCCGGGCAGAGCGTCTATTTCCGCGATCCCGACGGATCGCTCCTCGAATTCATCACCTATCCGACATCATGAGGCGCGGGGCGGACGGATCAGCCCCGGCTTTCCGCGAGCGCCTGGTTCGTCTGTTCGAGGCGCGTCGCCAGGACCCGCATCAGCGCGATGCTGATCTGGGGGAACTGCGCCAGCAATTCGAGGAACACGCCCCGGTCGATGCGCAGGGCCGTGACGGCGGTCTCGGCCGTAATCGTCGCGGAGCGCGGCTGGTCCGCCAGGATGCCCATCTCGCCGACCAGCGCGTCGGCGCCCAGGAGTGCGAGGCGCACCGGCCCCGCCGGGCCGTCGATGCTGACCTCCGCGCTGCCCTCCAGGATGACGTAGGCAGCGTCCGACACGTCGCCCCGCGCGAAGAAGCGTTGGCCGGGTTCGAAATGCACCCGCTCGCTGGTGAAGGCGAGGAGCTTGAGACGCGCCGGCTCCACCTCCCGGAACAGCGGGACCTGGCGGAGGGACGTTACCTCGGTGTCGAGGGTCATGCGATGCTCCGCGACCGGGAAGACGATCGGACGACGTCTCCTCGCCCGGCGCGTTCATCCATGCGGCTTGTCCGGTCTTTGTCCAGTCCCGTGCGGTTGCTGGCTCTCGCCGCCCTGTTCGCATTGGCGCCCGGCGGGTTCGCCGAGGCTCGCCTCGCCCGCGCCGAGCTCGACCGGGTGGCGTTGGCCCCCGCGCCCGGCGCGCGGGCGCCCCTCGACCTTCCCGTCACCGACGCGCTGACCGGCGAGACGACGCGGCTCGGCGCCGTGCTCGACGGCCACCCGGCCCTGCTCCTGCCGGTGGATTACACCTGCGGCAATGTCTGCGATCCGATGATCGGCCTGTCGGGGGACGCCCTCGCCAAGACCGGGCTCGATCCGAAGGACCGGCGCCTCGTCCTCGTGGGCATCGACCCGAAGGACGACGCGGCCACGGCCAGGGAGAGGATCGCCGCGATCTGGGGCGACCGGCCGGCGCGGCCCGTGACCCTCGTCGCGGATGCGGCCGGCATCACCCGGCTCACCGGCGATCTCGGCTACCGCTACGCCTACGACGAGGCCAGCGACAGCTTCGCGCACCCCGCTGCCGCGCTGCTCCTGACGAGCGACGGACGGCTCGCCCGCGTCCTCTCGCCCCTCGCCCTCGACGGGAAGGACCTGCGCCTCGCCCTCACCGAAGCGGGCGAGGGACAGGTCGGCACCCTCTCCGACCGCCTCGCCCTGCTCTGCTACGGCTACGACGCGGCGAAGGGCGTCTATACGCCGCTGATCGCGCGTATCCTGACAGTGGCGGGGGTGGCGACGATCCTGGCCATCGCCGGCCTGATCCTCGTGCTCATCCGCATTCGCCAGCGGCAGGAAGCCGCCTGATCACCCTCAGCGCTTGGTGACGAGACCCTGCTTCTGCCCATCGGGGGCGGCGCGCTTGGCGCTGGCGTTCGGCTGGGGCGAGTCGACCGGGTCCTCGTGGGTCGTCGGACGGGCCGCATCCTCGGGCGCCGGCATGGCCGGAAGGGGCGCCTCGTTCGGGGCGACCGACTTCGCGCCCTCGTTCACCATGTTGCGATTGGTCATCCGCTGAAATCCTGCGCTGCAACAAAACGGCCAATGCACGTGGACCGCGATGTAGTCGCCAACGTTTTCGCAAGCGCGGCGGTTGCTGCCAAGCTCAGGTGCGGTTTCCGGCCTAGCTCGCAGGCCTAGCAGGAACCTTGGTTATTGCTGAAGGTTGTTGCCGAGTGCAGTGAAGCCTGAGGAGGAACTGATGGCATCCGGAAACTCGACCTCGAAGCGAGGCTTTGCCTCCATGGATATCGAGCGTCAGCGCGAAATCGCGAGCAAGGGCGGCCGCTCCGTGCCGGCCGAGAAGCGCTCGTTCTCGCAGGACCGCGAGCTGGCCTCGACCGCCGGCCGTAAGGGTGGCCAGTCCACGGGGACCGGTCGCGGCGAGTGATGTGTGAAGCGTGAGTTGCGTACGGCGCCGCGTCCCCTGGAGCGGCGCCGTTTTCATATGTGCCGTCATCCTTCAGGTAACAAAAAAGCCCCGCTCGAAGCGGGGCTGTTTTTTGTCGGAGCGGGATGACGTCAGGAGATGCAGCGGCCGGGAACCATCCGCCGGGCTTCGGGGCCGACGAGGGAGCTGAGCGGAGCCTCGCAGCCTTCGCGCTGGAAGCGGCGGAAGGGCTTGGCGGGCATCGGGCCTGTGGGGATCTGGATCTCGCTCGCCACGGGGCCGCGAATGCCCTTGTCGATCCCCGCGACGCGGGTGGGGCTCAGGGCGAGGGAGGCGGGACGCATCCCTGGCAGGACCATCGGCGCGGCCGGGGCCACCACCGGGAGTGACGGGGAGAAATGGTCGGCCGTCTCGCGGACGACCGGCTGCGCGAGCACGGTGAGCAGAGCCGCCGGGGCACCGATCCCGAGAATGACACCAGACCGCCGCATCACCGTGACCTCACGAGGAGCTTGACAGGATGTTCTGATAACGCCGACTGCGTTATGCGGTTCCTCCACTGTCATGCTTCTTTAACGTGTCAGTATTCGCGCTGCGCCGGGGACGGCGTGCGGAGTCGCACCCCCGTTATCCACAGCCCCGCCGTGTGACGTAAAAATCACGTCGCAAATTAAAAAGCGCGGAACCGGGGTGCCGTGGCGCCGTTTTGTCCTCACCCGGCCACTTGGTCCTCCCCGCATTCCCCTTGTGCATCGGCCGGAACCTCTTTGACGGGCTGGAGCGTGCTCCGGCCCGTTTCTTTATGTCCGGACACGAAAAAGCCCCGGCCGGGGCCGGGGCTCTTGCCGAACGAGAGAGGTTCGGGTGGATCAGGCCGACTTGGCCTCGCGGCGGCGGGCGGTCTGCTGGAAGAACAGTGCCTGGCTGATCACCGCCGACACGTTGGCCGGCTGGAACGGCTTGGCGATGAGGAAGGCCGGCTCGGGACGCTCGCCGGTGAGGAACCGCTCGGGATAGGCGGTGATGAAGATCACCGGCACCTCGAAGGTCTTCAGCAGGTCGTTCACCGCGTCGAGGCCCGACGAGCCGTCCGCCAGCTGGATGTCCGCCAGGATGAGGCCCGGACGGTTCTCGCTGTTGGCGATCTTCACCGCCTCGGTGCGAGTACGGGCGACGCCGATCACGTTATGGCCCAGGCCCTCGACCAGCGCCTCGAGATCCATCGCGATGAGCGGCTCGTCCTCGATGATGAGGATGCCGGTCGCCATGTCGGCGGCGAGCTCGCGCCCGGCCTCGTCCACGAGGTCGCGGACCTCGGCGACGTCCACGCCCAGGATCGTCGCGGCATCCTCTTCCGAGAAGCCTTCGAGGCAGGAGAGGAGGAAGGCCTGCCGGGGGAGCGGCGTGATCTGGCCGAGGCGGACTTCCGCCGGGAGGTCGTGCTGCACCTGCTCGCTGCGGCCGTTCACCGAGAGCGAGTTCCAGATCCGGGTAAAGACGCGGAACAGGTCCGCCTTGATGTTGGTGCTGCGCCCGAGCGTATCAGGCTCATTGACCAAGGTCTCCAGGGTCGCCGCCACGTAGGCATCACCCGCCACCTGGCTGCCTGTCAGCGCACGCGCATAGCGGCGCAGGTACGGCAGATGCTGCACCACGAGTTGCGATGTCGACATTCGTTCTACCTGTGCCTCGCCTTTGATCGCAGACCCCGTCCCACCGCACTGGGTCGGAAAGGTGCCCGGACCGTGGCTATTTAGATCCTTGGCCTCCCGCCCAACGCGGGGACCGCGGCTCCGTTCCGCACAAAGCGGAACCGAACTGCGGAGCGGACGTTGCCGCCGAAGCCATGACGCAACTCGAGCCGCAGCACAATGTGGCCTTGTGAGAGCATGCAGCAAGGGGCGCTTGGATGACGGTCGAGAGATCTGGAGAGGATCTCCGAAGCGAGATGTCCGTTGCCCGAGCCAGTGGCGAGACGGTTGAAGGTGACATGTTGACCGAGAGACCGGAAAACGACGACCCCCAGGATCAGGGCGGCGAGCGGGAATCGCGCAGGGCGGCGACGCTCTCGCCGCAGATCCGCGACCGCATCGCGCTCCAATTGCGTTCGATGTACGATTCCGTCGCAAGCCAGCCCGTGCCGGATCGGTTCGCCGACCTGATCGCCCGCCTCGATGCCAACGATCGCGAGCCCGGCTGATCTTTATCCTCGTTTGTCGGTTCAAAAACGAAAAGGGCCGCTCCGATGGAGCGGCCCTTTCCGTATGATCGCCGTGGCGACCCGTCGTTACAGTGTCGGCGAACGGCCGCGCATCAGGCCGACGACGGCCGAGATCGCGAAGAGAACGATCGCGACGAAGAACACCAGCTTGGCAGCTTCCATCGCGGTGCCGGCAATACCGCCGAACCCGAGCAGAGCGGCCACGAGGGCGACAACGAGGAAAGTGACGGCCCAACCAAGCATCTCGAAGATCCTTCTAAAGCTGCGGCACGTCCGAACGTCCGTGCTGTCATTGCCTTGAAAACGCCAAGTTTCAGCTACGGTTCCAATGCTCGGAGCCATTGTGTCGCAACGTTTCGTGCATGACCCGATGAGGAACAGTCGGCACCGGACGGCGTTCGTCAGAGGGTCAAGGACGCCTTCGCGAGGTGAGCGATGCCGGAATTCGGGTTCACGACTGCACGCAAGGCGCGCGCCTCCGGATTGGGCGCGGTGAAGACCCGCCTGTCCGGCCTCGGCAAGGCGATGGCCGACTTCGTGGACAGCATCGTGCGTGGCCTCGGGCCGCCGCCCGTGCTCCAGCCGATTCCCGTCCGCGTGCGCGACCCGCGTCGGGTCCGCAACTGAGCCCCGACCTCGTGCCGCAAAGAATGTCTTTGCGAATCTCTCGCCACTGAAATCAGTCATCGCCCGGCGAATTTGCGTCGGATTTTGGGACATCTCGCGAGGAATGCTCTTCATCCGTTGTTTACCGGTGTTGCCCGGCCGCGCCCTGCGCGCCTAAGTCGCGTATCGCGGGATAGCGCGCGCTCCGGGGGACGATCGTGTTGCAGCTTTTGGGGGGACGTCGCCTCGTCGCGGCGCTCGCCGCCGGCATCGCGTCGGGCGGGAGCCGTCGCCGAATGCTTGGCACGGCTCTCGCCGGGCTGATCCTCGGCCTCGGTTCGGTCTCCGTGGGCAGCACCCTCGTCCAGGCCTCGGAACGGGACGGAATCGCCGGCTTCTTCGAGATGCTGTTCGGGGGCGGCGCCTCGCGTCAGGCCGAACTGCGCGCCCCGCCCCAGCCGACCCGCTACAACGCCCTGCCCCGCCCCAGACTCGACCGCATCCCGAGGCGCGTCGTGCATACACCCCGCCCGGAATCCTTCCGCTACGCGACCGCAGAACGCCGCCGCGCCGTGAAGCGGACTGAGGTCGCGGCCCTGTCGCCCGGCCGGAGCGGCGACACCACGGTCTGCGTGCGCCGCTGCGACGGCTACCTGTTCCCCCTGGGCGCCCTGCACGACAGGTCCGACCTGCCCCTGCACCGGAGCGCCTGTGCCGCCGCCTGTCCGAACGCGGCGACGGAGGTCTTCACCCTCGCCGCCGGCGATGCGGAACTGGAGCACGCCGTCGGCCCGAACGGGATGCCCTACCGCGCCTCGGCGCTTGCCAACGTCTACCGGCAGCGGCGGGTGACGGATTGCTCGTGCCAGCCCCTCGGCAAGGCGGTCCACGCCGCCCTCGAAGCCGACACGACCCTGCGCCCCGGCGACATCGTCGCCACGGGCACGAGCGCGCAGGTTGTCACCCGCGTCCGGGCCGGCCGGGTCGAGTTGCGCGACTACCGCCGGGCCGCCATCGGCCGGGCCGAAATGCGGGCCATCGAGGCGCGGGTCGGCACGATCCGCCGCGAGGCCGCCGCCCGCAGCTTCCGCCAGCAGCTCCGCGCCGCCGAGCGCACGCCCATCGTGCAGGTGGCCGGCGCGGGGGACATCGCCCTGCCCGCAGCCCCGGCGCTCCGCGTCGTCACGCCCTCGCCCTACCGCCGCTGATCGGCCGGTCCCGCCTCCGCGCGAAATGCGCTAGATGCGGGCCATGGCAGAGAGCGACGACACCACCCCCGCCCTGAACCCGGCCATGCCGGAGCCGGGCCGCCTCGACACGGTCGCGCCGCTGATCCGGCGGCGGGTCGCGGGCAATCGCGGGCCGTTCACGGCCACGGGCACCTGCACCTACGTCGTCGGGCATGGCCGGGTGGCGGTGATCGACCCCGGCCCCGACGAGGCCGCCCATCTCGAAGGGCTGCTGGCCGACCTGTCGGGCGAGACCGTCGAGGCGATCCTCGTCACGCATACGCATAAGGATCATTCACCCGGCGCGCGGCGGCTCAAGGCCGCGACGGGGGCGCCGATCCTCGGCTGCGGCCCACACCGCGCGGCGAGGCCGTTGGGCGAGGGCGAGATCCCGGCCCTCGACGCCAGCGCCGACCGCGAGCACCACCCCGACCGGGAACTGCGCGAGGGCGAGTCCGTCACCGGGCCGGGCTGGACGCTGACGGCGATCGAGACCCCGGGTCACACGATGAACCACCTCGCCTTCGCCTTCCCGGAGGCGGATGCGCTGTTCTCGGGCGATCACGTCATGGCGTGGTCCACCACGGTGGTCGCGCCGCCGGACGGGCAGATGCGCGCCTACATGGAATCCCTCGACAAGCTGCGCGGACGGGGCGAGGCCGTCTACTGGCCCGGCCATGGCGGGCCGGTGCGCGAGCCCGCCCGCTTCGTGCGCGGCCTCGCCGGGCATCGTCGCCAGCGCGAGGCCGGCATCCGCGCCCGCCTCGCCGCCGGGGATGAACACGTCGCCGCCATCGTGGCGGCGGTCTACCAGGGGCTCGATCCGCGCCTGCGCGGGGCGGCGGCGCTCTCGGTCTTCGCTCACCTGGAGGATCTGGTGTCGCGCGGGCTCGTGGACTGCGAGGGCCCGCCCCTCCTGCACAGCCGCTATTTCGTGGCGAGCGCGAGGTTGGACACGTCGTCGAGATAGGCGCGGATGCGGTCGGCGTTGCCGCCGAAGTCGCGGCTTCCGAGCCGGGAGGCTGAGCGCACGTCGATCCGCGCCCCGTCGGCGCGGGGGCGCACCCGCACCGTCACGTCGTCGGGCAGGTTGAGCACGAGCCCGCGGGCGATGGCGTCGATGCGCCCCTGCCCCATCCGTCCGCCGGGGCGGATCGCCTCCACGATCTGCCACTTCCGCTTCAGGGCCGCCTGACGGGCGAGTTCGAACGCTTGGTCGGCGTCGATGTCGAGGGTGAGCGGCGCGATCTGCGGATAGGCCTTGCGCTGGATCTCCCGCACGGCACGCGGCGGCTCGGGCGGGATGCGCCCGTCCCGCGCGGCGAAGGCGACGCGGGAGCGCGAGAAGGCCGGCGGCGAATCCGGGTCGGTGGAGATGTCGGACAGGGCGGGCAGCCGCACCCCGCGCAGGCCCGCATAGGCCGGGTAGGCCAGCACGAGCATGGCGAGGAACAGCCCGCCCAGGGCCGCGCCGAGCCCCCGCGCGCCCTCCCGCCAGACGCGGACGAAGGCGAAGGCCGCAGCCAGGATCGCCAGGACCGCCACGGACAGCCCCGCCGCCAGGGCGACGAGGGCGGCGGACACGTCGGCGCGCGGATCGCGCACGACGAGAAGCGCGATTCCCGTCGCGAGGAGCGAGAAGACCGCGAGGTGCCGGGCCAGGGGGCCGGCACGGGTAACGGGGTCCTCGACGAGCAGGCGGCGCATGGCTCTCCCATACCCGTCGGCGGCCCCGTCTGCCAGACGGCTAAGGCGCGTAGGCGCGGATATCGACCGGCAGCCCCAAGGCCGCCGGCACCTGCAGGATGCCCCGCATCCGCGCGAAGGTGGAGGTCTGCCCCGCCGGGTCCTCCGCATCGCCACGCTGCGCCTCGGTGGTCAGCGCGTCCCAGGGCCCGGCGATGGCGATGCGCACCGTGCGGGCGCCGTCGAGCGACGGGCGGGGGGCCAGCAGCGCCATCATGTCGAGGCGCTGGCCCGGCAGCGAGACCTGTCCCCGCAGGGTCGCGGCGACGCCCGCGCCGCGCAGATCCGCCTCGGTGATCTCGCCGATCCCGTCCGCGAAGCGCATGGCGATCATGGCCTTGTCGAAGCCGGTGCGTCCGTTCCGCCGGGCGAGCGCCCCCGGCGCGAGTCCGCCGTTGCGATGGATGACGTCAGAGAGGTCGAGCCCGGACAACGCGCCACCCTCGATGGAGACGCTCGCCTTGCCGCCGATCCCGGCGACGAGGGACGCCACGTCCTTGCCGTGGCTCTCCAGGCTGAACTGCCCCTGGAGCGGCCCCGTCACCCAGCGGGTGCCGCCGAATTCGCTCATCAGCCCGCCGAGATCGACCTGATCGAGCCCGCCCTGGGCCTTCATCTCGGTCTCGGCCGGATCGGCGCCCCGGGACAGGGTGAGCCGGCCCTTCAGGATCCCGTCCTTCAGCCGTGCGCGGTTGACCGCGACCTCCACGGCGGCGTCACGGACGAGGACGCTCGCGGCGAGGTCACCCAGGACGAGCGGGCCGACCTGCCCCTCGGAGGCCGACATGCGCAGGTCGAGGTCGCCCCGGCTGAGGGGGGCGAGGGCCACGGGGGCGCGGCCATCCGCGAACAGCTTCACCAGGGCGCCGGCCAGCGGCGCGAGGTCGAGCCGGTCCGCGGCGAGCGTCGCCTGGACCGAGAGGCGCGGCGCGTCTCCGCTGCCGAGGGAGAAGGCGCCCGCCCCCTCCATCGCCGTGCTGCCGGTCCCGATCCGCAGGATCGGCCAGGAGACCACCCGGCCCTGCGCCTCGAACGCCCCCTCTAGACTGAAGGCGCTGGTGAGCGGCGCGAGCGGCGCGTCCCAGCCGAGCCAGGCCAGGGTCTCGGGCAGGGAGGTCGTCTCGAATCGGGCGCGGCCGGAGAGGGACGGCGAGCCCGCCGCCTCGGCGGGCAGGAGCGCCGTGCCGTCGAGGCTGAGCCCCCCGCCCGGCCACGTCGCCTCAGCGACGAACGGGCTGCCATGGCCGTCGATCAGGTCGGACGGACGCAGGCGCGACAGCGACAGCCGGGCCGGCACGCCGCGCCATGTCAGGCCGGCCGTGGCCGCGACGGTGCCGCTCCAGAACGGCCACGTGATGTCGATGTCGAGGCCGCGCACCTCGTCGCCCGCGCCGACATCGGCCCCGGAGACGGTGATGCGGGGCGGGCGCTGCCCGATGCCGACGCCTTCACGGATGCGCGTGAGCGGGCTCGTCCAGGCGGTCCGCTCGGCGGAGAGCCGCCCGCCCTCGAAGCGCAGCCCGCCGATGGGCGAGCGGCCGGTGGCGAGGCCGACCGGGTCGATGTCGGCGGTGAGGTGGGCGTTGTCGATCAGGGTCGGCCCGCTCGCATCCGCGATGCGCACCTCCCCGAGCGACACGGAGGGGAACGGCAGCAGCCGGAAGGAGGCGGGGCCGGAGGCCGTCAGGGTCAGGCCGTAGGCCGCGAGCGGCCGGTCCGCGAAGGCGACCGCCCGGTCCGTCCGCATCGGCCAATCACGCAGGCCGAGCCCGGAGACCGCGAGGGCGCCGATAGCGAGAAGGATGGTCGGGCGGCGCGACATCGGGCTCCGGAGGAGCCGCGCCGCGACGCGGCGAGAGAGCCGGCGCGGCCCGGCAGGGCTCGTCGAGTGTCCAAGCCCTTAACGGTTTCCAAGGCTTTTGTCTGCCCGCGCCCCGCCCTCCCCTGAGGAACCTGTGATTCCCGTGCGTAACGGATCGGTCGCGCTGCCGCTCCGGGCACTGGACCCGGGGCCCGGAATGGGGAAGAGCAGGCCCGGATCATGCTTAACGGCTCGGCAGAAGCCGACGGGAGGAAGGACGGTTCGATGCGGAAGGTCTTTAAGGGTCCGACGGAGGCGCTCGCCGGTCTCCTGCGCGACGACATGATGATCATGTGCGGCGGCTTCGGCCTGTGCGGCATCCCCGACGAGCTGATCGACGCCGTCCAGGCGTCAGGCGTGAAGGGCCTCACCATCGTCTCCAACAACGCAGGGATCGACGGCGTCGGCCTCGGCAAGCTCCTGGAAACCCGTCAGGTCGCGAAGATGATCTCGTCCTACGTCGGCGAGAACAAGGAATTCGCCCGCCAGTATCTCGGCGGCGAACTCGAGATCGAGTTCAACCCGCAGGGCACGCTGGCCGAGCGCATCCGCGCGGGGGGCGCCGGCATCCCGGCCTTCTTCACCAAGACCGGCTTCGGCACCAAGGTGGCCGAGGGCAAGGAGACCCGCCAGTTCGACGGCGAGGATTATGTGATGGAGCGCGGCCTGTTCGCCGACATCGCCCTGGTCCACGCCCATACCGGCGACACCGAGGGCAACCTCCGCTACCGGATGACCGCGCGCAACTTCAACCCGATGATGGCGACCGCCGCCAAGGTCACGATCGCGCAGGTCGAGAACCTCGTGCAGCCCGGCGAGATCGACCCGGACACGATCCACACGCCCGGCATCTTCGTGAAGCGGATCATCGCCGTGAACACCGGCGAGAAGCGCATCGAGCAGCGCACCACCCGCAAGCGCAACGACGCGACCCCGGCCGCCGCGGCCGGCGGCGGCACGCACTGATCGAGGGAGAGGAGACCGCACATGGCCTGGACCCGCGAGCAGATGGCGGCGCGCGCCGCCAAGGAGCTGGAAGACGGCTTCTACGTGAACCTCGGCATCGGCATCCCGACGCTGGTATCGAACTACATCCCCGAGGGCATGTCGGTGCAGCTGCAATCCGAGAACGGGATGCTCGGCATGGGCCCCTTCCCCTACGAGGGTGAGGAGGACCCGGACCTCATCAACGCCGGCAAGCAGACGATCACCGCCCTGCCGACGACGAGCTACTTCTCGTCCTCCGATTCCTTCGGGATGATCCGGGGCGGGCACATCAACCTGTCCATCCTCGGCGCCATGCAGGTGGCCCAGAACGGCGACCTCGCCAACTGGATGATCCCCGGCAAGATGGTGAAGGGCATGGGCGGCGCCATGGACCTCGTGGCCGGCGTCAAGCGGGTCGTCGTGGTGATGGAGCACGTCGCCAAGAACAAGGACGGCACCGAGAGCGCGAAGCTCCTCAAGGAATGCGACCTGCCGCTCACCGGCACGCATGTGGTCGATCTGGTGATCACCGACCTCGGCGTCTTCACCATCGACAAGAAGGGCGATGGCGGCATGACCCTGATCGAACTCGCCGACGGCGTCAGCGAGGAGGACATCCGCGCCAAGACCGAAGGCGATTACACGGTCGCGCTGAAATAGCCGTCGAAAGGCCCTCTCCCCGCGTGCGGGGAGAGGGTGAACAGCCGGATTACATGGGTGGGGTCAGGCCGTCCTTGCCGACCGCCACGAGCTTGCCGTTGGCCTTGCCGCCGTCCTTGTCGACCACCGCGAACACCTTCGCACCCGGCTTGAGGACGCTGTTGTCCGCCGGCTCGAAGGCCACGATCGGGGCCGAGGACGGGACGACGATCTGCTTCGAGCCATCCTTGTCGTAGGTGACCGTGAGCGTCCGCTCGCCGCCGGCCATCGGCTTGTCCGCCTTCACGGTGCCGTTGGTCATCGCGCTCTTCACCTTCGGGCCGCCGGAGGTCTCGGCCTTCACCGTGCCGTTGGTCATCGCGCTCTTCACCTTGGAGCCGCCCGTGGCGGTGTGGTCGGTGATCGCGTCCCAGCCGTAATGGCCCTCGGCCGTGCCGCGCATCGACTCGGGGAACAGCACCACTTCGAGGGCGGTCATCGGGTTCTCGCCCTTCGTGGCGGTGCCGATGAACGTGCCGTCCTTGATTTGGTCGAGGCTCGACGGGACCACGGACACGACCTTGGCGCCGGTCAGCGCGATGGTCTCGGTGCCGCCGGACTCGGTCTTGAGCGTGACCGAGCTGGCATCGGCCTTGTCGATGGTGCCGCGCACGCGCTCGAGGGCCGAAGCGCCGGAGATGCCGGCCAGGGTGACGAGGCCGGCGGCGGCGAGGCGAAGGGAAACGAGTGTCATGGGTAATGGTCTCCGGTGAAAGGGATCGGGGGTTCGGGGGACCGAACGGGTCACATCGGCGGGGTCAGGCCGTCCTTGCCGACGGCGACGCGGGTGGCGGTGAGTTTGCCGTCGGCGCGGGTGGCGACCACGAACACCTTCGCGCCCTTGCTGAAGGCGTTTCGCCCGGTGGGCTCGAAGGTGACGACCGGCGCGGACGGGGGCACAAGGATCGTGCTCGACTGGCCGCCGTAATTGACGGTGAGCGTCTTGGTGCCGTCCTTGCCGGCCTCGGCCTTCACCGTGCCGTTGGTCATGGCGCTCTTGACCTTCGGGTGAGCGGTGCTCCCCGTGGTCTCGGCCTTCACGGTGCCGTTGGTCATGGCGCTCTTCACCTTGGCGCCGCCGGCGGCCGTGGTGTCGGCGATCTCGTCCCAGGGGTATTGCCCCTCGCCGGTGCCGCGCATGGCCTCGGGGAACAGCACCACTTCGAGGGCGGTCATCGGGTTCTCGCCCTTGGTGGCGGTGCCGATGAAGGTGCCTTCCTTGATCTGGTCCAGGCTCGCCGGAATCACCCACGACACCTTGGCGTCGTCCGCCAGCGCCACGCGCTCGGTCTTGCCGTCGCGGGTCGTCAGGGTGAGGGCGTTCGGCTCGACCGACTCGATCGTGCCCCGCAACCGCTCGGGCGGGGCGGCCTGGGCGATGGCCGTCAGGCCAAAGAACCCGGCGACGGCGATACCGGCAAGCGTTGTCCTCGCGAAAGACGTCATGAATCATGTCCTGGCTGCGGGACCAGAACATGGGGCGCGTCCGAACGGCGACAAGCTTGCGCGCGATTGATCTGTCCGTACCGTCACGGCACGAAAAAGGGGCGGCGCCAGCGGCACCGCCCCCTTCGTCACATCGGATCGTGCCTTACGCCGCGAGCGAGCGCAGCACGTAAGGCAGGATGCCGCCGTTGCGGAAGTATTCGAGCTCGTCGAGCGTATCGATGCGGCAGGTCAGCGGGACCTCCTTCACCGAGCCGTCCGACGACTTGATCTCGGCGGTCAGGGTCTGGCGCGGCTTCAGTTCGCCCGACAGGCCCTTGATGGTGACGGTCTCGTCGCCCTTGAGGCCCAGCGAATCCCAGCTCGTGTCGCCCTGGAAGACCAGGGGGACGACGCCCATCCCAACGAGGTTCGAGCGGTGGATGCGCTCGAAGCTCTCGGCGATGACGGCGCGGATGCCGAGCAGCTTGGTGCCCTTCGCCGCCCAGTCACGCGAGGAGCCGGTGCCGTATTCCTTGCCGGCGAAGACGACGAGCGGCGTGCCCTCGGCGGCGTACTTCTGCGCCGCGTCGTAGATGAACATCTTCTCGCCGGTGGGCTGGTAGAGGGTGTAGCCGCCCTCGACCACGTTGCCCGACGGGTCGCGGACCATCTGGTTCTTGATGCGGATGTTGGCGAAGGTGCCCCGCATCATGACTTCGTGGTTGCCGCGGCGCGTGCCGTACTGGTTGAAGTCCTGCACACGCACCTGATGCGACTGCAGGTACTCACCGGCCGGCGAGGCCGCGCGGATGTTGCCGGCGGGCGAGATGTGGTCCGTCGTGATCGAGTCGAGGAACAGGCCGAGGATGCGCGCACCCTCGATGTCCGTGACCGGCGCCGGGGTCTTCTGCATGCCGACGAAGTAGGGCGGGTTCTGCACGTAGGTCGAGCCGCCGTTCCAGGCGAAGGTCTCGGCCTCCGTCACCTCGACGCCCTTCCAGTTGTCGTCGCCGCCGAACACGTCGGCGTAGCGGCTCTTGAACAGCGCGGACGAGATGGTCTTCTCGATGAAGCTCTGGATCTCGGCGGCCGAGGGCCAGATGTCCTTGAGGTAGACCGGCTGGCCGTCCGACCCCGTGCCCAGCGGCTCCGTGGTCAGGTCGATCTGCATCGAGCCGGCGAGCGCGTAGGCGACGACCAGCGGCGGCGAGGCGAGGTAGTTCGCCCGCACGTCGGGGTTCACACGGCCCTCGAAGTTGCGGTTGCCCGAGAGCACCGCAGCGGCCACGACGTCGTTGTCGTTGATCGCCTTCGAGACCGCCGCCGGCAGCGGGCCGGAATTGCCGATGCAGGTGGTGCAGCCGAAGCCGACGAGGTTGAAGCCGAGCGCATCCAGGCTGTCCTGAAGGCCCGCCTTCTCGAGGTACTCGGCCACGACCTGCGAGCCGGGCGCCAGCGAGGTCTTCACCCACGGCTTGGAGCGCAGGCCCTTGGCGACCGCGTTGCGGGCGAGCAGGCCGGCGCCGATCATCACGCTCGGGTTCGAGGTGTTGGTGCAGGAGGTGATCGCCGCGATCACCACGTCACCGTGGCCGATGTCGAAGTTGGTGCCCTCGACGGGGAAGCGGCCGGAGATGTCGCCGCCCTTCTTGAACTCGCTCTGCATCGAGCCGGCGAAGCCGGTCTTGGCTTCGGTGAGCAGCACTCGGTCCTGCGGGCGCTTCGGGCCGGCAAGCGAGGGCTGCACCGTGCCCATGTCGAGTTCGAGGGTGTCGGTGAAGACCGGGTCCGGGGTCTGGGCGTCGCGCCACATGCCCTGCGCCTTGGCATAGGCCTCCACGAGGGCGATCCGGCCGTCGGCGCGGCCGGTGACCTTCAGGAAGTCGATGGTCTTCTGGTCGATGGGGAAGAAGCCGCAGGTGGCGCCGTATTCCGGAGCCATGTTGGAGATGGTCGCCCGGTCGGCGACCGCCATGTCGTCGAGGCCGGGGCCGTAGAACTCCACGAACTTGCCGACCACGCCCTTCTTGCGCAGCATCTGCGTGACGGTGAGCACGAGGTCGGTGGCCGTGGTGCCCTCGGGCAGCTTGCCCGACAGCTTGAAGCCGACGACCTCGGGGATCAGCATCGAGAGCGGCTGGCCGAGCATGGCCGCCTCGGCCTCGATGCCGCCGACGCCCCAGCCGAGCACGGCGAGGCCGTTCACCATCGTGGTGTGCGAATCGGTGCCGACGAGGGAATCCGGATAAGCGATCTCTTCCGCGCCTTCCTTCTTCGTCCACACGGTCTGCGACAGGTATTCGAGGTTCACCTGGTGGCAGATGCCGGTGCCCGGGGGC
Source organism: Methylobacterium sp. J-067 (assembly GCF_022829465.1). GTDB lineage: Bacteria > Pseudomonadota > Alphaproteobacteria > Rhizobiales > Beijerinckiaceae > Methylobacterium > Methylobacterium litchii. The sequence continues at coordinate 324,999 of NZ_JAKSXZ010000092.1, read as the reverse complement.
ACGACGGAGAAGTTGTCGAAGGCCGACTGGCCCCACTTCAGGAAGGTGTAGCGCTCGCCGTTGCGGGCGTATTCGAGGGCGACGTTCTCGCCCAGCGCCTTCGGGGTGCCGAACTCATCGACGATGACCGAGTGGTCGATCACGAGGTCCACGGGCACCAGCGGGTTGATCTTCTGCGGGTCGCCGCCGAGCGCCACCATCGCGTCGCGCATCGCGGCGAGGTCGACCACCGCCGGCACGCCGGTGAAGTCCTGCATCAGCACGCGGCTCGGGCGGAAGGCGATCTCGACCTCGGCCTTGCCCTTCTGCTCCAGCCAGCCCACGGCGGCGGCCACGTCGGCCTTCTTGACCGAGCGGTCGTCCTCGAACCGCAGGAGGTTCTCCAGGATCACCTTCATGGAGAAGGGCAAGGCGGTGGCGGAGGCGAGGCCGTTCTTCTCGGCTTCGGGGATCGAGTAATAGGTGTAGGTCTTGCCCCCGGCGCTCAGCGTCTGGCGGGCCTTGAAGCTGTCGAGAGATGCCACGGCTGGTCGTATCCTCGCTGCGAATTGATCGAACACGCGCAGGCATAACCCGCGCCACGACGGTGTTCGGCCTGTGAAGCGCCCGACGGGCGCGCGCCGCCCCGGGAGTGCCCGGATCGAACGGTGCGCGGGGGGCGATTTGGACGCCCTGAATGCCGCGCGGCGCAGCCGTGGCCCGTATAGAACGTTTCGAATGTGCCCGCTACAGGGGCATGATGACACCAGCGGGAGGGTGTCGTGCGTGGCGGGACGTCAGCCCCGCTGCGCCTTCGCCAAGCCTTCCTTGAACTTGTTCGGCGAGGCGGCGAGGCGGCGAAGGGCCGCGACGTTGGCGGTGGCTTCCTCGGGGCCCATGTCCTGGCGGAGCACCGTCTCGGCCTCCGCGTAGCGCCCCTTCAGGCCCAGCACGAGCGCGAGGTTCGCCCGCATCTTCGCATCGGCGCCGGGCAGGGAGACGGCCAGCCGCATCGTCTCCTCGGCCTTGTCGAGGTCGCGCGACAGCGCATAGGACAGGCCGAGATTCGATAGGAGCGAGGGCTCGTTCGGGCGGATCTTCAGCGCGGCCTCGTAGAAGCCCTGCGCGCGGGCCTGATCGCCCATCTGCGCCGAGGCCGAGCCTTCTGCCGAGAGGATCCGCCAATCGGGATTGGCCGGGGTGTGGGCGTTGGAGAGGACGTCCAGCGCCTCGCGGTAGCGCCCGGCCTCCACCAGCGACTTGCCGTAGGCGCCGAGGATCACCGTATCCTTCGGGTTGCGCAGGGCAGCCTGCTGCAGGACGGCGCTCGCCTGGGTGATCTGGTCCGTGGCGCGCAGGGCGCGGGCGTAGCGGAAGGCGGTGCGGGCATCGCCCGGATTGGCCTTGTAGGCCTCCGCGAGACCGTCGAGGTCGCGGCGGGCCGAGGCGGCGGCGGCTGCGGTGGGGCTGACGGCGCCCAGGGAGCCCGTGGTCTCGGGGCCTTCGGTGTTGCAGGCGCCGAGCGCGAGGGCGACAGCGAGGACGGCGAACCCGCGACGGGCATTCGAGGCCGAGATCATCTTACGCTCCGCACGCACTCGGACGACGGCGGCCCGGATCGAGCGGACCGCGCTTCTCCGTCCCGTCGTGGCGGTGATAGACCGTTAAGCCTAATCCGGGGTTAAGGGCGCGGCGGGCGCCCACCCGACACAGGGTGCGAGGGTCCATGAGTCATTCCACAGCGGCGCAGACCAGCTCCATTGCCGAGCCTCTGCCGGCCGACACGCCCGCCATCGGCGTGACCTGCCTGCGCGCGAGCGGCTGGGAGGACGCCTTGACCGCGACCGAGCGGGCCTTCGCCTGGGCGACGGGCTTCAGCGCCAAGGCCGGCAGCCTCGCCTACCTGCCGGCGGCGGACGGAAGCCTGTCGCGGGTGCTCTTCGGCCTCGGCGACCCGGACGCACCGGGCGCCGACCCGCTAATCGCCGGGCGCCTGCCCACGCTGCTGCCGGTGGGCGCCTATCGCCTCGACGGCGCGCCGGACATCACCACCGCGACCCTGGCGTGGCTCCTCGGCAGCTATCGTTTCGACCGGTACCGCAAGGGCGACGGGGCGAAGGCCTGCCTCGTGACGCCGGACGGCGTCGACGGGGCGGAGGTGACGCGCATCGCCAGGGCGGTGGCCCTGGGCCGTGACCTCGTGAACACCCCCGCCAACGACCTCGGCCCGGCCGAGATCGAGGCCGCCGCCCGCGCCCTCGCGGAGCGCCACGGCGCGGCGATCCGCGTGGTGCAGGGTGACGAACTGGCACGGGAATTCCCCCTGATCCAGGCCGTGGGCGAGGCGGCGACGCGCCCTCCCCGCCTCATCGACCTGACCTGGGGGCCCGAGGACGCGCCGCGCGTCACGCTGGTCGGCAAGGGCGTGGCCTTCGACACGGGCGGGCTCGACATCAAGCCCTCCGCGGCCATGCTCCTGATGAAGAAGGACATGGGCGGCTCCGCCGTCGCCCTGGCGACAGCCGACATGGTGATGGGCGCGGGGCTGACGCTGCGCCTGCGCGTCCTGATTCCGGCGGTGGAGAATGCGGTGGCCGGCAACGCCTTTCGCCCCGGCGACGTGCTGCGCAGCCGCGCCGGCCTCACGGTGGAGATCGGCAACACCGACGCCGAGGGCCGCCTGATCCTCGCCGACGCCCTGGCGCTGGCGGATGCGGAGACGCCCGACCTGATCCTCGACTTCTCGACCCTGACCGGCGCGGCCCGCGTCGCCCTGGGGCCGGACCTGCCGGCCTTCTTCACCGAGGACGAGACCCTGGCGCAGGAGGTGGCGCAGGCCGGCGCGCGGGCAATCGACCCGATCTGGCGGATGCCCCTGCATCAGCCCTACGCGTCGATGCTCGATTCGAAGATCGCCGACCTGAACAACGTCTCGAACGGCCCCTTCGCCGGGGCGATCACGGCAGCCCTTTTCCTGCGCCGCTTCGCCCCCAAGACGAAGCGCCACGGCCATTTCGACCTCTACGGCTGGAACCCCTCCTCGAAGCCCGCGCGCCCCGAAGGCGGCGAGGTACAGACCGCGCGGCTGGCCTACGCGCTGCTGAAGGGACTCTATGGGGGGTGAGGAACGCTAAACCTGGGGGCAGATCCCGGGCATAATTTCCCAGAGGAGCGCGTTTTGATAGCGATCGGCCATGCCCGTCGTCTATCGATTCGATGGGTTGCGCGTGGTCATCTATCCGAACGACCACCGCCCCGCCCATGTCCACGTGAAGGGTTCGGAGGGTGAAGCGGTCTTCATCCTGCACTGCCCAAATGGACCGCCGAGCCTGCGTGAAAGTTTCGGCTTCAACCGTCGTGATCTCGGTCAGATCATTGACGAGGTGGCTCGGGTGCTCGCAATCTTATGTGCGGAATGGAGTGCCATTCATGGCCGTCACTGAGCAGGACGTCCGAGAGGCCGAGGAGCGGATGGCCGCGCTGCGGCGGAACGGCTTCGCCCTGTCGGCGCGCTACGACAGGGAGGCCGACCGCATCGTCATCGAACTGAGCACGGGCGTTCAGATCGCCTTCCCGCCGCGCCTCGCGGAGGGGCTGGCGGAGGCGGGACCCGACGACCTCGCCTTCATCGAGATCAGCCCGTCCGGTCTTGGTCTGCACTGGCCCACGCTCGATGCCGACCTCTACGTGCCCGCCGTCCTTCAGGGCATCCTGGGCTCGGACGGCTGGATGGCGGCACAACGCGGAACCGCAGGAGGCCGCCCCCGCTCTGCCGTGAAGGCTGCGCCCGCGCGGGAGAACGGCCGCAAGGGCGGTGGACCGCCCAAGGCCGTTGCCAACTAACTCCCCAACGGCAACCCGGTCTCGATCAGCCGTGCCCAGAGGGCGGCACCGTAGGGGGCGGCTTCGTCGTTAAAGTCGTAGAGGGGGTGGTGCAGCGAGGCGCTGTCGCCGTTGCCGATGAACATGTAGGCGCCGGGCCGGCGGCCGAGCATGTAGGAGAAGTCCTCGGCGGTCATCATCGGCGCCACCGCGCGGTCGACTCGCTCCGGCCCGACCAGCGATTCCGCGACGCCGGCCATGAAATCGGTCTCGGCGGGGTGGTTCTCGGTGACCGGATAGCTCGCCCCGTATTCCACCCGGCCCGTCGCGCCGAAGCCCGCCGCGATGTCCCGCACCAAATTCTCCAGCCGGGCCTTCATTGAGGTACGAACCGCCTGCGAGAGGGTGCGCATCGTGCCGCGCATGGTCACGCTCTGCGGCAGGACGTTGAACGCCTCGCCGGCATCCAGCGCGCAGACCGAGACCACCGCCGATTGCAGCGGGTCGAGGTTGCGCGAGACGATCGTCTGCAGGGCGATGATGACGTGGCTCGCCACCAGCACGCTGTCGATGGCGTTGTGCGGCAGGGCGGCGTGGCCCCCACGCCCCTCGATGGTGACGATGAACCGGTCGGTGGAGGCCATGATCGGGCCGGGCCGCACGGCGAAGGTGCCGAGGGCCATGCCGGGGATGTTGTGCATCCCGTAGACCGATTCGATGCCGAACCGCTCCATCAGCCCGTCCTCGACCATCGCCTCGCCGCCGCCCCCGCCCTCCTCGGCGGGCTGGAAGATCAGCACGGCGCTGCCGTCGAACTCGCGCGTGGCGGCGAGGTAATATGCGGCCCCTAGCAGCATCGCCATGTGCCCGTCATGGCCGCAGGCGTGCATCTTGCCCGGCACGGTGGAGCGGTAGGGCAGATCGCGGACCTCCTGGATCGGCAGGGCGTCCATGTCGGCGCGCAGGCCGATGGCGCGGTTCGAGCCGCGGCCCCGTCCCCGCACCACCCCCACCATCCCGGTGCGGCCGATGCCCGTGGCGACCTCGTCGCAGCCGAACTCGCGCAGGCGCGCCGCGACGAACTCCGCCGTGCGCTCCACGTCGTAAAGCAGTTCGGGGTGGGCGTGTAGCGTGCGCCGCCACGCCGTCATCAGGGCGGACAAGGCTTGGATCGGTGCGGGGACGGGCATGCCGGCCTGGAGGGGTTGAAGGGGCGTCCGTGAAGCCCGAGCAAGCCGGAGGCCAGATGCGGCGTCAACCCGCGAGCGGGCGCCGCACCGGCTTCGTCCCCCGCGCAGGCGGAGGCGTGCCGGCGGCCAAGTCGTCGAGGATCGGGCAATCCGGCCGCTCGTCGCCGCAGCAATCGGCCGCGAGGCGTTCCAGGCTGCGCGCCATCCCCTCCAGGGCGGCGATCCGGCGGCGCAACTCCGCGATTCGCGTCTGCGCGATGGCCTTCACCGCCGCGCTCGGCCGGGCGCGGTCGCTCCACAGGGCCAACAGTTCCGCGATGGCCTCCACGTCGAAGCCGAGATCGCGGGCGCGGCGCACGAAGTGCAAAGTGCGGATCTCGGCCTCGCCGTAATGGCGGTAGCCGGCCGCCGTGCGTGCGGCCGGCGGCAGCAGGCCCCGCGCCTCGTACCAGCGGATCATCTTGGCCGAGACGCCGGTGAGCCGGGCCGCCTCGCCCACGGTGACGGTGTCCTCGCTCATGCCGGCCTCGGCGCGGCACGGCGCAGCCGCAGGGCGTTGCCGAGGACGAACAGGCTCGACAAGGCCATCGCCCCCGCCGCCAGGATCGGCGACAGGGACGGCCCGCCGAGCGGCACCAGCAGCCCCGCCGCGAGGGGGATCAACGCCGCATTGTAGGCGAAGGCCCAGAACAGGTTCTGCCGGATGTTGGCCATCACCGCCCGCGACAGGTCGAAGGCAGCACCCAGGGCCTCCGGCGCACCGGACATCAGCACCACGTCGGCGCTCTCGACCGCGATGTCCGTGCCCGTGCCGATGGCAAGGCCGACATCCGCCTCCGCGAGCGCCGGGGCATCGTTCACGCCGTCGCCGACGAAGGCGACCGGCCCATGCGCCTGCCGGAAGCGACGCACGGCCTCAGCCTTGCCGCCGGGCAGCACGCCCGCCGCCACCTCCGCGATGCCGAGGCGCTGGGCGACCCCGGCGGCGGCGCCGGGATCGTCGCCCGTCACCATCGCCACGATGATGCCGCGCCCGCGCAGGGCGGCGACCATCTCCCGCGCGCCCTCCTTCACCGGATCGGTGACGGCGAGGACCGCCGCGTGCCGCCCGTCGAGGACGAGGTGGACCGGGCTCATGCCGGAAGCAGCCCATTCCCCGGCCCGCGCCATCAGGCCGTCATTGCGGGCGACGCCGAGCCGGTCGAGATAGCGCGGAGCGCCGACAGCCACCGCGCGGCCCTCCACCCGGCCCGCGACGCCCAACCCCTCGACAGCCTCGAAGCCCTCCGCCTCGGGTAGATTCAGCCCGCGTCCCCGCGCCGCCGCGATGATCGCCCCGGCGAGGGGGTGTTCGGAGCGGCCCTCGAGCCCCGCCGCGAGGCGCAGGGCCTCGTCCGGGGCGAGGCCGGAGACCGTCTCGCAAGCACCGAGCGTCGGGCGCCCTTCGGTGAGGGTGCCGGTCTTGTCGAGGGCCACGACCTTCACGCCCTCCAGGGCCTGAAGGGCGGCGCCGTCGCGGAACAGCACGCCCCGTTCGGCCGCCCGGCCGGTGCCGACCATGATCGCGGTGGGGGTCGCGAGCCCCATGGCGCAGGGGCAGGCGATGATCAGCACCGCTACGGCGTGGACGAGGGCCGGGCCGAGGGCCGGCGCCGGGGCGAACACGATCCAGGCGAGGAAGGTGAGGATCGCGAGGCCGATCACCGCCGGCACGAACCGGCCGGTCACGCGGTCGACCAGGGCCTGGATCGGCAGCTTGCCGCCCTGTGCCCGCTCGACCATGGCGGCGATCTGCGCGAGCACGGTCGCGGCGCCCACCGCGCCGACGCGCAGGTCGAGGCTGCCGCCGCCGTTCAGCGTGCCGCCGACCACCTCGGCGCCCGCTGCCTTGCGGACGGGAGCGGGCTCGCCCGTCACCATGCTCTCGTCGACGCGGCTCTCGCCCGCCACCACCGTGCCGTCGGCGGCGATGCGCTCGCCGGGGCGCACCCGCACCACGTCGCCGACCTTCAGGGACGCGAGGGGCACCTCGCGCTCGCCGCCATCGCGGACCACGCGCGCCGTCTTGGGCGAGAGATCCATCAGCCGGGCGATGGCCTGCCCGGTGCGTCCGCGCGCCCGGGCTTCGAGGGTCCGCCCGAGCAGGATCAGGGTGACGATGACGGCGCTCGCCTCGAAATAGAGATGCGCCGCCCCTTCCGGCATCGCCTGCGGGGCGAGCGCCGAGACAAGGGAATACAGGTAGGCCGCCCCCGCCCCGAGGGCGACGAGGGCGTTCATGTCCGGGTGGCCGCGCAGGAGGCCCGGAATGCCGGTGGTGAGGAAGCGCCGCCCCGGCCAGGCCAGGACGAGGGTCGCCAGCAGGGCCTGGAGCAGGGGCAAGGCCGGCATCCCGTGACCGACGACGTGCCCGCCCATGTCGAGGACGACGATGGGCGCCGCAAGCAGGGCGGCGACGATGGTATCCCGCCGCAGCGCCCGCGCCTCGGCCTCGCGCCGCTCGGCCTGATCGACCTTGGCGGCCTCGTCCGGCAGCAGGGCTGTGTAGCCCGCCGCCTTCACCGCCGCCGCGAGATCGGCGGGGGCGACGACGCCCTCTCCGTGCCGCACCAGCGCCTGCCCGGTGGCGAGGTTGACGCTCGCCTCGGTGACGCCGGGCACGGCGGCGAGCGCCCGCTCGACCTTGCCGACGCAGGAGGCGCAATGCATCCCCTCGATCGGCAGCGATGTCTCGGCGACGGAAACGGGGTAGCCCGCCTTTTGAAGGGCGGCGGCGACCTCGGCGGGGATGTGCCCGCCAGACAGCGCGAGGCTCGCCCGCTTGGTAGCGAGGTTCACCGAGACGTCGCTGGCGCCGGGAAGCCCGGTCAGCACCCGTTCGACGCGCGACACGCAACCGGCGCAGGACATGCCCTCGACGGGCAAGTTCAGGCGGGTCTGTCCGGGCACGGGGGAGGAGGAGACGGTATCCATGCCCCCTCAGATGGACCTTCCCATCGTGGGAAGGTCAAGGGGCGGTCTGACGCCCGCTTGACCGCAGCCCGCCGACCTCCCGAACTGAAGCCGGCCGATTCGGCGTAAGGGAACCGCGATGCAGCCGCTGACGATCTACGGGAACGCAGGTTCGGGGAACTGCCTGAAGGTGAAATGGGTCGCGGCCCATCTCGGCCACCCCTTCACCTGGGAGGAGGTGGACGTGCCGGCCGGCGGCACGCGCACGCCCGCCATGCTCGCCCTCAACCCGGCCGGGCGGGTGCCCTTCGTGGTGCTGCCGGGCGGCGAGGTGCTCTCCGAATCCAACGCGATCATCGCCTATCTCGCGGAAGGCTCGGCGCTGATCCCGCAGGCGGCGCTCGCACGGGCGCGGATGCTACAATGGATGTTCTGGGAGCAGTACAGCCACGAGCCGTACATCGCCGTGCGGCGCTACCAGCTCCATTACCTCCACCGCGACCCGGCGGACCTCGATCCGAAGCTGAAGGAGCGTGGCGAGGATGCCCTGCGCCTGATCGAGTCGAGCCTCGACGGCGGGCCGTATCTCGCCGGAGAGGCGCTGAGCCTCGCGGACGTGGCCGTCGTCGCCTACACCCGCATGGCGCATGAAGGCGGGTTCGACCTCGCCCCCTTCCCCCGCATCCGCGCCTGGATCGGCCGCGTCGAGGATGGGCTCGGGATCGGGCCGTATCAGGGCTGATCCGCGCCCGGCCGGTACTCGGGCAGGCTCACGCGGGCGACGGTCCCCTTCCCGATCTCGCTCTCGATGCTCAGCCGTCCCCGGTGGCGCCGCAGGGTGTGCTTCACGATGGCGAGGCCGAGGCCCGTGCCACCGCGCGCCCGGCTCGACGCGACGTCTACCCGGTAGAACCGCTCGGTCAGCCGGGGGATGTGCTCGGGGGGGATGCCGGGGCCGTCGTCGGAGACGGTGAGCACGATTCGCGGCCCGTGCCGGGGATTCTGTTCGTGCGCGAGGCCGACCACGATGGCGCCGCCGCCATATTTCACGGCGTTCTCGATGAGGTTCTCGATGACCCGGGTGAGTTCGTCGGCATCGCCCTGCACCGGATAGGGGCCGTCCCCGTCGGTGAGCGTGACGCTGGCCCCGCGCGCGGCGGCGAGCGGCGCCTGCGCATCGACCATCTGCCGCGCGAGCCCCCCGAGATCGACCGTGCCGGTCGGGGCGACGTGCTCGCGCAATTCGATCCGCGAAAGCGACAGCAGGTCGTCGATCAGCCGCCGCATCCGCTGCGCCTGGACGCGCATGATCTCCAGGAAGCGCTCCCGCGCCGCCACGTCCTCGCGGGCGGGGCCCTGCAGGGTCTCGATGAAGCCGAGCAGCGAGGAGAGCGGCGTGCGCAACTCGTGGCTGGCGTTGGCCACGAAATCCACCCGCATCGATTCGAGGCGGTGGGCCGAGGTGAGGTCGCGCAGGAACAGCATGGCGCCGGGGCCGGAGCCGTCCGGCATCTGCAGGGCGCCGATCTGGATCTCGAAGGTCTGCTCCAGGGGCACGCGGGTCCGGTAGGTGACCCGCTGCGGCGGGGCGCCGCTCAGCACGGCTTCGACCGCGTCGGTGATCTCGGGGTTGCGGAGGGCGAAGGCGAGCGGGTGCGACAGGTGCAGGGCCGGCAGCATCGCCCGCGCGGCGGGGTTGGCCTCCAGCACGCGGGTGCGCCGGTCCACGAGGATCACCGGGTCGGGAATGTGGGCGAGCAGCGCCTCGGCCACCGCGTGGCGCGGGGTGCCAACGATGGGGCGGGTCGGGGGTTGCGCCCGCCGCCGGCCCGCGATCAACCCGCCGAGGAGGATGGCGGCGAGGGTGCCGAGCACGGTGACGATGCCGAGATTCCGCTCCCAGGCGAGGAGCAGGAGAATCGATCCGCCCGCGATCGTCGCGCCGCTCCAGGCCGCCGGCCTCCGGGGATCGTCGATCACGGGTCGGCCTCCCGGTCAGCCTTCGCGCTGATCCGGCCAGGGCTTGCCGGAGGGGCCGGCAGTGCCCTCGGGGGGGACGGACGCGCGTTCCTCCCGATCGCGGGCGCCACCCGCGCGCTTCACGATCTCGTACAGGCCGAGCATCGCCAGGGCGATCACGAAGGGCACGACGTAGTAGCAGCCCCGGAACAGCAGCAGCGAGGTCAGCACCTCGTTGCGCGGCAGGCTCGACAGGGCGAGGAGGATCGTGGCCTCGAACACGCCGATCCCGCCCGGCGCGTTGGAGGCGATGCCGAGCATCGCGGCCAGCACGTAGATGGCGAGGAAGGTGGTGAAGGCGATGCCGGTCTGCTGCGGCAGGAGCACGTAGAGCACCGCCGCCGCCGCGCAGACATCGCCGATGCCGACGATCATCTGGCCGATGGAGACCGAGGCGCCGGGCAGTTCGAGCCGCCACTGCTTGACCGTGACGCTGCGACGCTTGGCCGAGACCCAGGCGAGGTAGCCGAGCACAGCGAGCAGCGCCGCGAAGCCGACGCCCTGGTTCAGCCGGATGGAGGTGAAGGCGAGCCCGGCGAGCTGCCCCGCCTCGATGATGAGGGACAGGCCCAGCACCACGCCCATGCCGAGCCAGAAGGTGAAGCCGGCGATCACCGTGAGCGCGGCGATCTTCGAGGCCGAGAGCCCCTGGCGGGCATAGATCCAGTAGCGGATCGTCCCCGCCGTCAGCAGGGGGAAGCCGAGGGTGAAGCTCACCGCGTAGCTCGTGAACGAGGCGAGTGCGGTGATGCGGTAGGGCACCTTGATCCGCAATTGCCGCAACGCCAGGGCGTCGTAGCCGGTGAGGAAGATGTAGCTGATGCCGACGAACAGGAAGGCGAGGCCGAGTTGCCGCGCGGACGCATTGTGCAGGGCGTCGGTCACCTCCGCCCAGGACACGCTCTGCACGAGCTTCCACAGCACGCCGAGGGAGACGGCCACCAGGACGATGCTGGCGGCGGTGCCGATCCATGCGAAGCGGTTGCGGCTGAAGCTCATCTTGCCCGCGTCGCCGCGCTTGACGTCCTCGACCGGTTCGGCCGAGGCGACATCATCCCGATGTTGCCCCTGAAAATTCATGCCGATCGGCGTCCGTCCCCTCGCTCGCGCGGGCCGGACGGGTTCGAAGCCCCATGCCGGATCATCCCGGACCGCGGCCCGTCGCCCGCCATGTAAGCCGAACAGGCGGTGATGGCCAGCGAGGCCGTGTGCAATCCGCAGAAACAAGAGGTGATGGCGGGACCGGCTTGCCATGCCCCCTTGCGAGCTTGTAGCTCAAAAGCTACATCGCGGCATGACGACGACGATCCGGCAGACGCGCGTGTTCTCCGCTTGGCTGGCGGACCTGCGCGATGTCCAGGCCAAGGCGCGCATCAACGCGCGGATTCGGCGGCTCTCCCTGGGCAATCCCGGCCAGCACCGCGTTCTGCAGGGCGGCGTCGCCGAACTGAAGATCGATTACGGCCCGGGATATCGCGTTTATTACACGCAGCGCGGCGAGGAACTGGTGATCCTGCTTTGCGGTGGAGACAAGCGGACGCAAACTCACGACATAGAGCGGGCGATAAGCATGGCCGGGGAGGTCTGACGATGGCACTCGACACCACTGTCTGGGACGTGGCGGAACACCTTCAGGATGAAGCCGCCATCGCCGCCTATATCGAAGCCGTGCTTGAAGACGGCGATCCGGGCCTCGTCGCCGCCGCCATCGGCGACGTCGCGCGGGCGCGCGGCATGGCGCAGATCGCCCAGGAAACAGGGCGCTCACGGGAAAGCCTGTATCGAGCCCTGTCCGAGAAGGGCAATCCCCAGCTCGATACGCTGATCGGCGTCCTGAAGGCGCTCGGATTGCGGCTGAGCGTCAAGCCGGCGAGCGCCTGATCTCCCTCCGCAGCATAGCCGCCGCCTCCGCGAGGCCACGCCGGATTCGGGCCGGCACCTCGGGCGAGGTGCAGACATAGGTCGGGCTCGGGTGCGGGATAGCGATGACGGGAAGGTCTGGCCGCAGGGTCGCGAGCGCCGGGGCGCACTGGCCCGCGACGCGCCCGGCGAGGATGACCACGGCGAGGCGCGGCAGCAGATCGAGGAGCGGCGCGAGATAGGGCTCGGCCTCCCGCGCCTCGCTCCGGCGCGGGGCGCGGTTGAGGGCGCCCGGCGCGTGGATCACCCAGGGGATGGCGTTCCAGATCAGCGTCTCGGAACGGGGGATGCCCGCCTCGCGCAGGAAGCGGAACAGGTTGGCGGCTGTGCCGTTCGCGCTGTCGCGGGTGACGAAGCCGGCGCGCAGCACCATCGGGCCGGGCGTTTCGAGGAGCAGCAGGAGCCGCGCGTTCACGCCCCCGTCCATGGGGTCGGGATCGGGGACCGGCGCGCCGCGCTCGGTGGCGATCCGCCGGGCGAAGTCCCGGATCGGGGCGACATGGGGCAGGGAGGCCATCTCGCGACGGGCGGCGAGGGCGGCCGGGTCGGCGAGGCTCTTGGGGGCCTCGGGCTCAGGCCTCATCGGCGATGGGGAAGGGCTCCGGCAGCGTCCCTGAGAGGCGGTAGCGCTCGGTGCCCGCTTCCCGCGCGAGGCGTTCGGCCAAGCCGTCCCGTCCGCCGAACTGGAAGCCGATCTGGCTGGCGTAGGCGGCACAGGACGCGAGCTTTCTCGCCTGCGCGTCCGCATCGAACGCGAAGGCCCGCGCCAGCAGGTCCGCGAAGAGCGGCGCCAGGGGCTCTTTCGGAGTCGCCTCGCGCACCGTGTAGGGGAAGTCGCGCCACCACAGGATCGGCGCGGCGGGGGCGAGGCTCCGCAGGGCGCGCACCACTTGGACATGATCGACATGCCCGCCCACCGCCTGTGGCGCGAGGAGGAGGTCGGGCGCCTCGGCGGCGATGAGGTCGGCGAGCGCCGGGGCGATGTCCCGGTCGATCGCGTCGTCCGCGCGCACGTCGGCGAAGAGTTCGGGCGCGCAGGCGTAGCCCCGGTGCGGCGCCTCGCGGAACGGCAGGTGGCGGGGTGCCGGGAGGCCCAGCGCCGCCGCCGCCGCGTCGTCCTCGGCCCGGCGCAGGGCCATGTAGTCGAGGTCGGGGGCCAAGCCCTTGTCGAGCTGGCAGGCGAGGGCGAAGCCCTGCGGCGCCGATACGCTCTGCGTGAAGACCGTCGCCATCACCACCCGCCAGCCCCCGGCGGCGAGGGTGGTCAGCAGCCCACCCGCCGAGAAGGCGGCGTCATCGAGATGGGGCGAGAGCGCGAGGGCTGTCGGCATCGGTCAGAGCAGGTGCGGTTCGGCGCGGAAGCGGCAGGACGGGTCGAACGGCAAGGTGTCGGGTACGTCTTGCGAGGGGTGCTCGCGCAGCACGTCCGCGTAGACGCCCATGATCTGCGCGCCCACCGCTCGCCAGGAATAGACCCGGCGGCACTCCTCCAGCCCGGCGGCGGCGATGCGGTGGCGAAGCTTCGCGTCCGTCGCGATCCGCGTCAGCGAGGCGGCGAGCGCCGGGATGTCGCCGGGATCGGTGAGGAGGCCGTTCTCCCCGTCGCGCAGGCAATCCGACACGCCGACCGCGTGGCAGGACACCACCGCGAGCCCCGCCGCCATGGCTTCGAGGATCGTGTTGGAGAACCCCTCCGCATAGGTCGGCGAGGCGAAGATTTCGGCCTCGCGGTAGAGGGCGGGCACGGTGTCGTACTCGGCGTAGCCGGTGAAGCGGATCGCCTCCGGCCCGAAGCCGCGTTCCTCGGCCAACGCCTTGGCCGGATCGACGTCGGGGCCGATGCCGGAGATCGTCGCAGTGAAGGGCGTGCCCTGCTCGCGCAGGAGCGTCAGGGCCTCGATGAAGTCGAGCACGCCTTTCCGGCGGTCGACGCGGCCGTGGTAGAGCATCCGCACCGGACCGGAATGCGCCTCCGGCAGCCCGTCCGCCGTCCCTTGCGCGAACCGGGCGGTGTCCACCGCCCCCGGCACGATGGTGAAGCGGGCGGGGTCCGAGCCCAGCCGGTCGCAGACCTCCTTCACGAAGGAGGTGCCGCCGATCAGCAGGGCGTTGGCGTGGTCGAGGACGGCGCGCATCCCGAGGCGGTGCGTCTCGCAGCACGAGCCGACCCAATGGCCGTCGCCCCCCTGGATCGAGACGACGTTCGGCACCCCGAGGCGCTTCGAAGCCAGCAGTACGGCGTAGCCGGTTGGGTAGCCGTACTGGGCGTGGAGCACGTCGAAGGGTTGCTTCGCGTGCTCGGCACAGATGGTCTCGACCATCGTGGCGATGTCGCGCTCGAAATCGCCGCTCGTCTGCTCGCCGACCTGTTCCAGGCCGATGACCTTCACCCCCGGCATGGGCGGGGGCGGGCCGCCGCCATAGACGCGGGTGCCGAAGGCGTCGCCCCGGTACTGCGAGACCATGGTCACGTCGTGCCCGGCGGCGGCGAGCTCGCGCAGCAGGTTCTGGGCGTAGACGCTCATCCCGGAAATGGCCGGGAAGTAGCGGCGGCTGAGGAAGAGGATTCTCATCGGGTCGTGCTCAAAGCTGCCGCCGCGTCTCCTGCCCTGCGGCGACGACCGGACCCGGCCGGCGACAGGTGCGCAGGTAATCGAGGGCTTGCGGGATCATCACGTCGGCGCGGTGGCTCTCGCGGGACAGCTCGACGCAGATCAGCTTGCCGTAGCCGACCTCCTCCAAGGCTTCGAGGACGCCCGGCACGTCCATGTCCCCCTCGCCGAAGGGCAGGTGGATATGGCTGCCGCGCTTCATGTCCTCGATGGCGACCGTGCCGATCCGGTCGGCGAATTCCCGCACCGCCGCCGCCGGCTCGCGCTCGCCGGTGACGAGGCAATGGCCGGTGTCGAGGGCGAGCTTCAGCCCCGGGATGGCGAGGGTGGCGTAATCGTCCAGCGTCTCGATCAGCATGCCGGGCTCGGGTTCGAGGCAGGGCACCACACCGGCCTGGTTCGCGAAGGCGGCGACCTCCGTGAGCCCGTCGCGCAGCCAGCCCTTCGCCTCCTCGCGGTCGACGCCGGGCTTGGGCACGCCGGCCCAGAACGAGACCGCCTCGGCCGAGAGCATCGCGCCGATCTCGCAGGCCCGCTTCAGGAAGCCGACCCGCCGTGCCCGGCCTGCCGCATCGGCGGTGACGAGGGTCGGCTCGTGCTTGGCGGTGGGATCGAGGAGGAAGCGCGCGCCGGTCTCGATCACGCAGGCGAGTTCAAGCCGTTCCAGCAGGCTCGCCACCCGGCCCGCTTCCGCGGACCAGTTCTCGGCGAAGGGGTCGAGATGGTGGATATCGAGCGTCAGGGCGACGCCGTCGTAGCCGGCGGCCTTGATGAGTTGGAGGGCGTCGTCCAGCCGGTGGTTGGCGGCGCCGTTGGTGTTATAGGCGAAGCGAAGCGTCATGCCGCCCTCCCCTTCCGTTGCTGCAACCGGAACGGCGCATGGTGCGATTCCGGCTCGCGGTACAGGGGATAGTGGCGCCCGACGATGCGCTCGGCCAGCGCCACGTCAAAGAGAGGCTGGCCGCCGAGCCGCTGCAGAGCCTCCGGCGTCAGGCGGACGGGGCGCAGGGTCTCGCTCTCCTGCCCGAACTTGATGAGCGGGTGGTCGCGCTCGATGAGCTTGCGCGTGTTGCGCTCGCCGATGCGATAGTAGCTCATGGTCTCGACTTCGAGGCCCGGCACGATGGCCTTCACCACCCCGACGCCGCCGCCCTGAGGCGAGCAATCGACGTAGAGGACGTCGAAGCCAGCTTCGAGAAGCCGGTCGCAGGCGATCTTGCCCCGCGCGTGCCCATCCTCGGCCGGCGTCGAGGGCAACTCCGAAAACCGCTTGGTGGAGCGCTCGGAATAGACCGTCTCGGACAGCACCGCCCGCAGGTCGGCCTTCGGCATCTCGATCCATTCGAGCATGGCTTGCAGCGCCCTTCCCTCTTCGAGGTCGAGGCTGGGGAGCGCCTTCTGAATGAAGGCATCGACGTAGCCCGGCGGGGTGACGGTCGAGGCGAGGTCCAGCGGGCCGTGGCCGAAGGTCTTGCGCACCCGCGCGGCCTGGAATTCGAGCAGCGCCTTGCGCAGGGCGCGGTCGCGGTCGGGATCGCAGGCTTCGCCGCAGGCCGAGAGGGCGATGGGCGCGGGCGCCCGGTCGGCATCCTCGTCGTAGCCGACGACGTAGAGGTTCGTCAGGCCGAACTGGTCGGTGGCGAATTTCGGGAGCGCCCGGATGCCGAGCTCCTTCAACCGGGCGAGCATCGCGGCGTTCTCCGGCCCGATCCCATCGAGGTCGAGCATCACCCCCTGGTCGAGGGCGCGGAACAGCAGGCCGTTGCCGTCGCGCTGGAGGAGTTCGAGCACGCCGTGGCCCAGCGCGAAGGGCACGTCCGGCCCAGCGCCGAGGCCGTTGGTGATGAGGTTGGTGAAAGGCTGGTAGCCCTCGGACAATTCGAAATAGTCCGTCGCGGCGATGTCGAGGGGCATCAGCACGATCTCGCCCGTGGCGTGGCGCACGGTCGGCGTCCATTCGAGCACGCTGCCGCGCCCCACGGGGGAGCCGGCGGGCAGGCACAGGGTCAGCGGGTCGGCCACGGACTTTTCGCCATAGACCCGCACGAGGTCGTCGTAGCTCGCCCGTTCCTTGGCGCGGGGCAACACCGCGAGCGAGGGCATCAGGTTCTCGGCGATCTCGGCGACGGCGCCGATCAGCGCCTCGTCGTCGGTGGCGCCGTAGCCGATGCCGGACGGCATCGCGCCGACGAAGAACGGGTCGTCGAGGAACAGGGCCACGAACCAGACCGGCACGCCCGTGCGGTCGAGGGGCGCCAGGGGGAAGCCGACGATCTTCCCCTCGGGCAGGATGTCGAGATAGGCGCGCACGGGATCGGGCAGGCGCTCGGGCAGGCCCTCGATGGGGCGGGCACCGCCGAATGGATAGGAGCGCGGCGCCTTCAGCTTGGCGTGGCGGGCGCGTTCGTCCTGGGTCTCGCTCACGTGATCAGTCCGTTTTCTTCTTTGTCGTCATCGCATCGCTCGCGGTGACGTCATGAATTGCCATAAGCCCGCGCCACGAGGCGCATCGTGTGCAGGTCGCGGGCGGCGCTGTAGGCGGCGCGCTCCGGCGGGTTGCGGAGCGCCGCGCCGAACGCGCGGACCTGCTCGGTGAAGGGCGAGGCCTCGCCGTCGAAGGCCACCGGCGTCGTGCGGCCCGTGGCGCCGTCGTGGAAGACGAGGCTGCCGCCGGGCGTCTGGCCCATCGTGTTTTCGGCGACGAGCAGACCCTTCGTGCCGACGATTTCGAGCCGCCGCCGGGGCAGCGCGTCGGGGCAATTGTAGGCGACGTGCAGGCTCGCCAGCGTCCCCGCTTCGGTGCGCCCGATCAGCAGGGCGCCGTCATCGACGGCGTAATCCTGCACCCGGCTCTGCGTCAGGGCGGTGATCTCGGCCAGCGGCTCGCCCAGCAGAAAGTCGATCAGGTCGATCCCGTGGGGGGCGAGGTCGATGAGGGCGCCGCCGCCGGCCTGGACGGAATCGATCCGCCAGTTCGGCTGGCCCGCCGCCGACCAGTCCCGCCCGAGCCAGCAGGCATAGACGATCCGCACCGTGGTGACGGTGCCGAGCGCCCCCGAGGCGATGTGGTCGCGGATCGCCCGGTGCGCCGGATGGTGCCGTTGGTCGAAGGCCGTGCCGTAGAAGATGCCGCCCGCCTCGACGGCGCGGACCATCGCCTCGGCGTCGGACAGGGACGCCGCCATCGGCTTC
This sequence comes from Methylobacterium sp. J-067, assembly GCF_022829465.1. Classification (GTDB taxonomy): domain Bacteria; phylum Pseudomonadota; class Alphaproteobacteria; order Rhizobiales; family Beijerinckiaceae; genus Methylobacterium; species Methylobacterium litchii. The sequence continues at coordinate 307,313 of NZ_JAKSXZ010000092.1, read as the reverse complement.
TCGCAGAGCACCGCCTTGCCGGCCTTGGCCAGGGCCTCCACCGCCTCCCGGTGGAGGTGGTTCGGGGTGGCGATGTAGACCGCCTCGACCTCCGGATCGGCGAGGAAGGCGGTGAGGTCACCGTGCGTCCGCGCGCCCTCGGCGGCGGCGGCCTCGCGGCAGGCGGGGTTCGGGTCGCAGACGGCTAACAGCCGGTGCCCCGCCTCGCGGATGCCCGGCGCCATGTAATCGCGGGCGACCCAGCCGTAGCCGACGATGCCCCAGCCGACCGGTGCCATCACCACCGCTCCGGCAGATCGACGAATTCGCGCACCCGCACCCGCTTGGTCTCGGGGGCGTCGATGCCGCCGCCATAGGTCAGGCGCTCCGGCCCCGGCGAGCGCATCGGATAGGTGACGCGCGGGCCGTACTCGGCCGCGTACCGCTCGGACGGGAAATGGATGGCGAAGTCGTTGCCGTCCGGCCCGTAGAGCGGGTTCAACGCCAGCGGGGTGCCGGCCTTCGGCAGGGTCAGCCCGTCCACCACGGAGCGCGGCGCCGGGCGCATCCCCGGCCCGGCCACGACGGAGAACGCCTCGCAGCCGCGCAGGTCGCCGGCCTCGTGCGGGATCGGCGCGCGGGCCTCCGCGAGGGAGCGGGTCAGCTCGTCGTCATCGTAGACGAGGGCATCGGGGAACAGTTCGGCGATATCCTCGACGCTCACCGCCTTGCCGGCGGAGAAGCCGGGGCAGTCGCGGTTGTGGATGTGGCTGAGGGCGAGCCAGCCCTCGTCGCCAGCCATCTGGCGGAGGTGATCCAGCACGCGCGGCTTGTCGTCGAGGAAGTAGAAGGCATCGTTGCAGACGACGAGATCGACCGGCGCGCCGGGGACCGGCCAATGCGGCGAGTTCGCATCGAAGCAGACGAGCTGCGCCTTCTCGCCGACCACCCAGTGCCGGGCGACCCAGAGCTTGGCGAAGACCACGTCGGCCCCGGAGACCTTGCAGCCGCGCCGCGCCAGTTCGCGCAGGTAATGGCCGATGCCGCAGGCGAATTCGAAGACGCACACGGGATCGTTCCAGTGCGCTTCCAGCATGGCGAGGCCCGCGAGATAGGTCGGGTCGCTCCAGCGGTGCAGGAAGTAGTCGCCCACGCGGCCCCAGCCGAGGAGGCGCACGGCGTCCCGCAGGGTGGCGGTGCGGCGCTCGCGGATGAGGGTGATGAGGTCGGCCGGGTCGGCGGGCGGCCCGTTCCACCAATCGTCCTGGTCGGCGAGGATCGCGCACAGGGCCTCGTCCGGCTCGCCCCCGTCGAGATGGGCGAGCACCCGCTCCACCAGCGCCTCGCGGCCGACGCGCAGGTAGGGGATGCCGTCGATGACCGGCCAGCGCTCTCCGGTCTCGACGTCCCGCAAGGCATGCGGGGCGTCGGGCTTCAGGGCGTGGCCGGTCGAGGGCGAGACGAGGGGAAAGGGTATCATGGCGCTCACGGACAGGATCGGCAGATGGGCGCAAGCGCCCGTCGATCAAGCCGTTGGCTCAAGGGATCCGCATGTCGTGCAGGACCCTGTCATGGAAACCCTTCACCGGCCCGGCATGGACCAGTTCCATCTCGTCCAGCACCGTCCCCATGGTGAGGGAGGCCGCCCGCAGGTGCTGGGCGATCTGCAACACCCGGTCGATGCAATCGGCCGCGTGGAAGGCCCGGCCCTCGGCGGTGGAATCGTCGGGCAGGATCGCACGGGCACGCTCGACCTCGGTGCGCAAGCCGCCCACTTCATCGAGTTCACCGAGCGCCCAGCCATTGGCGACCGCCATGATCGGCAGGAGGTGGTCGCCGAGCAGCATCTCGCCGGTGAAGCCAGCATCCGGCATCGCCGCGTTGTGGAAGTGATGCGCCATCGCCGCGAGGAACACCGTCGCCGGGTCCGCCCGGTAGAACGGGGCGAGGCACACGCCGTACACCGCCACCATCAGGCAATGCTCGGCGTGGTTCTCCGGCGGCTCCAGCAGGATGCGCGGTTTGCCGGGGCAGGTGACGCCCGCCCGGGGCTGGGCGGCGAGCGCCCCGACGAAGCTCGGCACGAAGCCGGCCTCGGGCTCCTTGCCGGGGGTGAGCCGGGCCCGCAGCCGGTCTCGGAGGGCGGGATCGAGGGCGCCCGTCACCTCATCGAACCCCGCGCGCAGCACCGTCGCCGCCTCGGCCTCGGAAAGGCCGGCGGCGGTGAGGAAGGCGGCGTCGAGGTCGGTGAGGCGGGTGGCGGCGAGCGCCGTCGCGGTGATGTCGAGGGCGACATCCTCCGCGCTGGCGCCGCCCGTCAGCATCGACCAGCCCTGCGCGAACAGGCGCTCGGCGATGGTGCCCTCGCGCCCGGCGGACCGGACACGCTTGAGGTCGTTGAGCTCGACGAACAGCTCACGCAACTCGGCGGGTGCGCTGGCGCCCGCCGCTGTCTCGCTTGGCATCAGTGTGCGCCGAGCCAGTCGAGGAGCATCTTCTCCTGCTTGCCGAAGGCGTGCTCCGGCCCGTGGCCGTTCTTGACCATCGGCGCCTTGAAGAAGGTCGAGAGCTGCTCCTGCACGCCGCCGTCGCCGCGCTTCTTGGCGAGGTCGAGGACGCGGGCGATCTCGATGACGAGCGGGGCGGCCAGGATCGAGTCCTTGCAGAGGAAGTTCACCTTCACCTGCATCCGCTGGCCCATGAAGCCGGTGATGTCGATGTTGTCCCAGGCTTCCTTGTCGTCACCGCGCGGGCGGTAATAGTGGATGTGCACGAGGTGGTCCTCGACCGGGTAGCCGAGGATCGAATCGAGCACCGTGCCCTTGGTGTTGAGCTTCGACTGCAACGAGTTCGGATCGTTGAGGGCGAGGCCGTCGCGGTTGCCGAGGATGTTGGTGGAGAACCAGCCATCGACGTGCAGGGCGCGGGCCTTGAACGCGGGGGCGAGCACCGTCTTCATCATGGTCTGGCCGGTCTTGCCGTCCTTGCCCGCCACCGGGACGTTGAGGTCCTTGGCGAGTTCGAGGAGGGCCGGCACGTCGGCGGCGACCGACGGGGTGAAGTTGGCGTAGGGGATGCCGCTCTTGATCGCCGCGTAGGCGTAGAGCATCGCGGGCGAGATCGCCTCGTCGCTCGAATCCAGCCCCTTCTCGAAGGCGGCGGTGGAGTTCAGCGTCGGGTCGGAGAGGTCGGGCCAGCGCTCGGTGGAGGCGAGGTTCACCACCACGACCTCATCGAGGTTGCTCTCCTTTTTGAAGCGGTTCAGGTCGTTGGCGATCACCGAGACCGCCTCGCGGTGGTCCTTGGCAACGATGCGGTTCTGCCCGTCGATGTTCTTGCAGAACTTGGCGCTGCCGACCGCCGGCCACGGCACGATGCCCTTGAGCACCTGGGCGCCGTTCTCGATGTCCTCCCGCGACAGCACGCCGTGACCGGCGGCGGCGGAGGCGAGGTCGTCGCTGTTCAGATCCCAGCCGCCGAAGACGAGGTCCTTGTAATCGGCCATCCCGGCGACCGGAACGCCCGCGAGCGGCAGACCATCGAGCCGGTTCGAACCGGACTTGATCATCTCGATGCCGGCGATGGCGGTGGTGGCGACGGCGCCCCCCATGCCAACGATGGCGACGCCGACGCGGCGACCGGGCTGCATGCTCATGGGAAACTGGTGTCCTTGTGAGGACGCATGACGCGTCCGGGATGGAAGGTCGAACCTCCGGCGCCCGGGTTGCGGGCCCTACCCAACTGGTCCCTGCGTGCTTCGTTCCAAGACCGGCTGCGACATCTTGCAACTGTCACACGCCCGCCCCGCCTCGATTCCAGCCCTGCGCGCCGCCTCGCAAAGGTTAACGCCGCGGGGGGCCTGCCACGGTCCAATCATCTGGTCGTCCCATTCTGGTCACGGCCGGCGTCGATAGAGCCGGCCGCCCGACGCCACCCGGCCGCCAGAGCCGGGGCCTTCGGGGGAATGCACAGAACAAGAGGACCTAAGGATGGGGGTTTTCCCGGAGCCGGCGCGTTGCGCCGACGACGTGGGCGGACTCATGCTCGCGACGACCACGCGCACCCGGCGGCAGGGCCGCTCCCGTGCGACCTGCGCCCTCGCGCTCGGCCTGCTGGCCGGTTTCGGCCTTCCGCAGGCGGCCATCGCGCCGGCCTTCTTCGTCCCGGCCGCCCAGGCCCATGACCGGATCGAGTCCAGCCCGAAGACCGAGACCGCCCTCATCGCCGCCCCGCCCACCGAGGCCCGCTCCGCCTGGAACGGCCTGCCCCTGCCGGAGCAGAACCCGCCGACCACGGACCTCATCGCCGACAACCTCGCCACCCTGCCGCGCGTCACGCAGGAAGACGGCGAGGACGCGGTGCGCTTCGGCCAGCGCAGCGTCCCGCTGAAGGTGGTCGACACCATCGTGAAGGCCTCCGAGGAGGCCGGCGTCGATCCCGTCTACATGATGGCGCTCGCCGACAAGGAATCCAGCTTCGACACCGACGCGAAGGCGGCGACCTCCTCCGCGCAGGGCCTGTTCCAGTTCGTGAAGGCGACCTGGCTCGAACTGATCCGCGACTTCGGCGCCCGCCACGGCCTCACGGAGGAAGCAGCCTCCGTGAAGGGCAGCGGCCCGGCCATCACCGTCGCCGGGGGGATGAAGGACCACGTCCTCTCCCTGCGCAACGACCCCCGCGTCGCCGCCCTGATGGCGGCCGAATTGATCAAGCGCGACCGCGACCGGATCGAGGCCCGCGTCGGCCGTCCGCTCTCGACCACCGAGATGTACCTCGCCCATTTCCTCGGCACGGCGAGCGCGGGCAGGTTCGTCTCCCTGTCGAGCGAGAAGCCCGACGAGACCGCCGCCAAGGCGTTCCGCTCGGCGGCGAAGGCGAACCGCAGCCTGTTCACCCAGACGGAGGGCGGCAAGCGCCGCCACCTGACCATCGCCGAGTTCCAGAGCCGCATCGAGGACATGATCGATGCCCGCCTCGCCCGCTACCGGGGCGTGACGGCGGTGGCCGCCGCCGCCGATACCGGCGCCCAGCCGGAGACCGCACCCTCCGCGCCGCGCCGCATCGAAGTGACCGAAGCCCTGCCGCCCGACGCGGAGTAAGCGGTCGGCGCGACGCCGGCGCAGGAACGCCCCGGCACGCACCGCGTTTGGGGGGCGAACGGTGGAGCTTGCTCGCGACGCCGCAGCCCCCTCGCCGGAGCACGCCAGGCCATGACAGGCGGTCCCTCTCTCGATCCCCGGTCCACCACGCCCACGGGCGTTCCCCTCGTCGGGGCCGCCCGCCTCGACGCCATGAGCACCGCGCTCGCCCGCAACTGGTGGCTCGTCGCCCTGCGCGGGGTCGTCAGCATCCTGTTCGGCGCCATCGCCTTCGCGGCGCCGGCCGCCTTCGTGCTCTCGCTGGTCCTGTTCTTTGCCGCCTACATGCTCGTGGACGGCATCTTCACCATCGTCGGGGCGATCCGCGCCGCGCAGAAGCACGAGCGCTGGGGCTTCCTGCTGCTCGAAGGCCTCGTGGACATCGTCGTCGGCGTGGCCGCCTTTCTCGTGCCGGCGGCGGCGGTCTGGGCCTTCGTGCTGCTGCTCGCCGCCTGGGCCTTCGTGACCGGCGCCCTGATGATCGCCGCCGCCTTCCGGCTGCACCTGCATTACGGGCGGTGGTGGCTCCTGCTCGGCGGGATCGTCTCCGTGCTGTTCGGCCTCGCCCTGGTGATCGAGCCCGGCATGTCGGCCCTGGTGCTGACATGGTGGCTCGGCGCCTATGCCATCGCCTTCGGCGTGATGCTGGTGATCCTCGGCATCAGCCTGCGCAGCCGCCACGCCTCCGCGACCGTGCTCCCGCGCAGGCCGTGAACGACGGCCCTCGCCCGGACCCATCGCCCCCCGGGGGCCAATCGCCCGACACCCGCGCCGCCGGGCGCGAGGTGCTCGGCGCGGCCGCCGCCCTCGGGCGCAGCCTCGGTGTCTTCGCCGGACGGGCCGGGGGTGGCGCCTACCGGGCGGCCCGCTCCGGCCTGCAGGGGGCCGTCGAGGCTCGTCGCCGCCGCCGGGAGGCGCGGCCCGCGCCCGAGCCGCGACCGGCGACGCCGAGCCGGTTTCGCAGCCTGCGCGCCGTGTCGTCCGGCCGGCCGGCCCTGGCGATCGCCGCGGCCGTCATCCTGCTGCCGGCAATGGCGCTCGGGCTCTACGTCCTCGCCGCGCTCGTGAGCCTGCCGCCCCTCGGCAGCGGCGCGGCGGCGCCGGCCCAGCGCGCCGTCACGGTGGAGGCCGACAACGGCAAGGTCTTCGCCACCCGCGGCAGCTTCCGGGGCCAGAGGCTGACCCAGGCCGACCTGCCGCCGCACCTCGCCCAGGCGATCGTCGCCATCGAGGACCGGCGCTTCTACCAGCATTGGGGGATCGACCTGCGCGGCCTCGCCCGCGCCGCGTGGCGCAACCTGCGCGGCGGGGGCGTGCGCGAGGGCGGCTCGACCATCACGCAGCAATATGTCCGTCTCATCACCCTGAATCAGGAGAAGTCGCTCTGGCGCAAGACGCAGGAGGCGCTGCTGGCGCTGCGCGCCGAGGCGACCATGAGCAAGGACGAGATCCTGCTCGGCTATCTCGATGCCGCCTATTTCGGCGCGGGCGCCTATGGTGCCGATGCCGCCGCACGGCGCTATTTCGGTAAGCCGGCCAAGGCCCTGACCCTGCCCGAGGCGGCGATGCTCGCGGGCCTCGTCCGCGCGCCGTCGCAACTCGCCCCGACGCGCAACCTCGGCGGCGCCAAGGAGCGCGCCGACGTGGTGCTCCAGGCCATGGTCGAGACCGGGGCCATCACCGCGAAGGAGGCGGACGCCGCCCGCCGCCAGAGCGTGACGCTGAAGACCCCGCCCGAGGCGCCGCCCGGCTCGAACTACTTCCTCGACATGATCGCCCCGGATCTGAAGCGTCTGGCGGGCACCGACGGCGACATCACCGTCCGCTCCACCCTGAACCTCGATCTCCAGAGCCTCGCCGAGGCGGCGGTGGCCAAGCGCCTCGACAAGGACGGCGCCCGCCGCAAGGTCGGGCAGGCGGCGATGGTGGTGCTGTCGAAGGAGGGCGCGATCCTCGCCCTGGTCGGCGGGCGCGATTACGAGGACAGCCAGTTCAACCGCGCGGTGCAGGCGAAGCGCCAGCCCGGCTCGCTGTTCAAGATGCTCACCTACCTCACGGCCTACGAGAAGGGTTTCACGCCCGATTCGGGGGTGGTCGACCGCCCCGTCCGCATCGGCGATTGGGAGCCGGAGAACGACGACAACAAGTACCGGGGGCCGGTGCCCCTGCGCACCGCCTTCGCCCTGTCGATCAACACCGTGGCCGCCCAGCTCGGCCAGGAGGTCGGCATCCCGGCGATCATCGCCACGGCGAAGCGGCTCGGCATCCAATCCGACCTCCCGGCCGTGCCGAGCCTCGTCCTCGGCTCCGGCGCGGTGAGCCTCCTGGAGATGACCCGCGCCTTCGGTTCGGTCCTTGCCGGGCGCACGCCTCTGGACACCTACGCGATCAACGCGATCCGGGGCGGCGATCCGAAGCCGGTCTACGTCCGCGCCGACTCCACCGACACGGCGAGCCTGCCCGTCGAGCCGCGCACGATGATGCTCGATTCATTGCAGGCCGTGGTCGAATCGGGCACCGGCCGGGCGGCGCGGGTGCCGGGCCAGATCGTCGGCGGCAAGACCGGCACCAGCCAGGATTTCCGTGATGCGTGGTTCGTCGGCATGACGCCCGACCTCGTGGTCGGCGTCTGGGTCGGCAACGACGACGACAGCCCCATGAACAGGATGTTCGGCGGCGAGATGCCGGCGGGGATCTTCCACGATTTCGTCCAGCGGGCCTCGGCGCTCATCGCCAAGGGCAAGGCGCGGGCGCCCGTCTCCGCCGCGCGGGCCGAGGCCGTGCCCGCGACGCAGGTGGCCCCGCCCCCCTCCGGCACGTCGGACGAGGTCCGGGGCGTGCCGAGCGTGATCGACACCGCCACCCTTTCGTTCCGGGGGCGCGCCGTGCGGCTCCTCGGCGTCGAGGGCCAGGGCGGGCATCTTGCCCGGCAACTCGCCGCCTACCTGCGGCGGCGCGAGGTGGTCTGCGCGGGCGGCGGCGCGGAGGGCGCCCGCTGCACCCTCGACGGGGCCGACCTCGCCAGCCTCATCGTAGCGGCGGGCGGTGCCCGCGCCCGCGAGGACGCCCCGCCCGACCTCCTCGACGCGGAGGATCAGGCCCGGGCCGAGCGCGTGGGGCTGTGGGGACGGTAGGGGCGGTCCCACGCCAACAAAAAACCCCCGGCTCTCACCGGGGGTTCGTCCGTGCAGCGGGGATGCCGCTTACTTGATGAGGGCGAGGAGCGCCTTGCCGGCCTTGGAGTTCAGCTCCTTGGCGTCGAGGGTGCCGTCACCGTCCGGGTCGGCCATCTTGAAGCGCTCACCGACGGCCGCGAGGTATTCCTTCTTGTCGAGGGTACCGTCGGAATCCGGATCGGCGGTCTTCACACCGGCCTTGCTCAGGCGGCCCTTCAGCTCCTTGGCGTCGAGGGTGCCGTCGGAATCCTTCTCGAGGCGGTCGAACGTGGCGGAGGCGACAGCCTCGACTTCCTTCATGTCGACGGTGCCGTCGTTGTCGGTGTCGATCATCTTGACGGCGCCGGCGCCGCCCATCGGCTTCGCCATGGCGGACGGCGCTGCAAAACCAGCAGCCAGAAGAGCCACGGCCGCGAAACCACTGATGTTGCGAAGGGTCATTGCCACTTTCTCCCGAAATCGATGCGTGAGTGTCCTAGTGCGCGGACCAACCTAACGCAAGTGCGAAAAGTGGCCGTCGGTTGCGGTAACACTACAAAAACGTGAAAGGGGCCGGCGAGTACCGGCCCCTTCAAGTCCTGGCGGCTGGATCAGTATTCGTAGCCGCGACGATAGACGCGCCGGTCATCGCGGCGGTCGTCCCGATAGCGCTCCTCGCGGTAATAGGCGCGGCGCTCGGCCTCGCGGTCCCGGCGATATTCCTCGCGCTGGAAATCCCGCTCTCGCTGGCCACGAGACCGCAGGTCGATGCTTGGGCCGCCCGGCCCGATATCGATCCGCTGGGCCACGGCCGGAGCAGTGCTGGCGATCGAGGCTACGACGATCGCACCGGCTAGCAGTGTCTTCATAAGTTCCTCCTTCGCGTATCGCGACTCAACACGAGTTCGCGAAGGAGGTTCCGAAGTTCGATTGTCTTCAGGCGAGCGTAGTCAGATCCTGGAACCAGTGCTGGGCCTGGACATACTGCTTCACGCGGCTCGACAACGCATGCGCATTGGTGTCGTGCACCACCCAAACCTGCACCGCGTCGTTGACCACGATTTCGTGGATGCGGGCGAGGAGTTTGTCCTGCTCGGCCGGGTCGAGGCTGGCCTTCACCTTGTCGCAGAGGCCATCGACCTCCGGGTTGCGGTAATGGCTCCAGTTCACGCCGTTGGGTGAGATCTGCTTTGAATCGTAGAAGCGCAGGATCGCGTAGAACGGATCGGACGTGACGTAGGCGATGTTCTCCGCCGAGACGCCCTTCAGGCTCGGATCCGCCGCGCCCTGCCGCCACGCGGTGTAGGCGACCTCCAGCTCCACCACCTTGAACTCGGCCTGGATGCCGACTTCCGCCCAGCTCTGCTGGACGTACTCGTTGATCGGCAGGGACAGCATCTGCCCGGTGCCGCCGCTCGGGATGAGGATCGTCGTCTTGAGGGGGTTCTTCACCGAATAGCCCGCCTCCTCCACGAGCTTGCGGGCCTGATCGACATCGGTCTTGATCGCGAAATCCGGCTTGCCGAACCACGGGCTCGACTTCTGCACCTGCCCGACCGCCGGGGTGGCGAGCCCGCCCATCAGCTGCACCACGCCGTCCCGGTCGATGGCGAGGTTGGCCGCCTTGCGCAGGCGCAGGTCGCGCCAGGGCGAGCCCTCGAGCATGGAGAGGTGGTAGTTCCAGACATGGGGCGTGTCGTTGCCGACGATGCGCATGCCCGCACCCTTGAGGCGCGGCACGGCATCGGGCGCGGGGGATTCGATAAGATCGACATTGCCCGAGAGCAGGGCGTTCACCCGCGCGAGATCCTCGGGCACGCAGGTGAGCGTGAGCTTCGACAGCTTCGAGATCCGCTTCGGGTTCCAGTAGGCGGCGTTGGGCACCATCTCCAGGCTGACGCGCGGCAGGAGCTTCACCAGCTTGAACGGCCCGGTGCCCGAGGGCGCGAAGGCGAACTTCGCCCAGTCCCGGCCGACCTTCTCGTATTGCGCGGGCGAGGAGATCAGGAACCACAGCATCTGGTAGGGAAACAGGCTGTCGACGGCCTTCGTCGTCACCTGCACCGTCATCGGATCGAGCTTCTTGTAAGATGCCACGCCCGGCAGGCGCGGGCGGACCTGCGCCGCCTGACGCTGGTCGAAATGCGGTGCCTCCTTGTTCAGCACCTTGTCGAAGTTCCAGATCACCGCGTCGGCGTCGAAGGCCGAGCCGTCGTGGAACGTCACCCCGTCGCGCAGGCGGAAAATCCAGTTCTTCCGGTCGGCGGGGTCGCTCTCCCAGGAGGTAGCGAGCCCCGGCACCATCTTGCCCGGCCGGTCGGCCACATCGAGTTCCCAGGCGACCAGCGGATCGTAGAGGGTGAGGCCGGTGAACTGGTAGCCGCCCGCGCCCCTGTCCGGCTGGCCAGTGGTCAGCGGCAGATCGGTCATCGAGATGCCGTAGGTCAGGGTCCCCGGTTCGCTCGCGGCCCGTGCGCGGCCGGCGGTGCCGAGGGCGGCGAGCGCCGCGCCTCCGGCCATGAGGGAGCGGCGTGTCGGCACGACGAAGGTCATCAGGTTTCCGGCTCGGACGCGGCTGTCGTCGCCGCGTCCGGTATCTTGCATACATCGTGCCGTATGCTTGGCCGGACGGCTTAGCCCTGCCAAACCTGGCCGGGCCGCAGGGCGAGGAAGGTTTCCGGCGCCATGCCGGCGGCGGCGAGGGCGGCGGCGAGGTCTTCCGCCGGGCGCTCGACGCCCTCGTCGGTCAGTTGGAACGTGCCCCAATGGTGCCCGAGCGCCTGCTCCGCGCCGAGGATGCGGGCGATCTCCACCGCCTCGGCGGGATCGACATGCTGCGGCCCCATGAACCAGCGCGGCTCGTAGGCGCCGATGGGCAGTGTGGCGAGGCGCGGCGTCCCGAAACGCATGCGCACCGCCTGGAAGATCGACCCGTCGCCGAGCCCGGTATCGCCGACATGGTAGTGGAAACCCTGCGGCGACAGGATCGCGAAGGCGCACCACAGGGCCATGCGGCGGTCGTTGATCCCCCGCGCCGACCAATGGTTGGCGGGCGTCAGGTGGATGGACAGCCCGTCGCCGAGATCGACCGACTCGCCCCAGTCGCGGGTCTCGACATGCATCGTGTCGTCGTAGCCGCGCAGGATCGCGTCGTTGCCGAGGGGCGCCACCATGAGCGGCTGATGCGCCTGCCAGATCCGCGCGAGGTTCGGCCCGTCGAGATGGTCGTAGTGGTTGTGGGTGATCAGCACCGCATCGATGGGCGGCAAGTCGGCCAGGGCGATGCCCGGCGGGTTCACCCGCTTCGGCCCGGCGAAGCGCACGGGGCTCGCCCGCTTGGCGAAGACCGGATCGATCAGGATGTTACGGCCGGCGACCTGCACGAGGTAGCTCGCATGGCCGATGAGCACGACGCGCAGGCCGTCCACCCGCTCCGGCGGCCGGTCGGCCGGGAACGGGCTCGGGACGCTCTTCGGCCAGGGCGTGCGGCGGCGCTGGGCCTGCCAGCGGGCGACGTCCTTCAGGCCACGGTCGGTGTCGACCCCCGGCAGGAAGAAGCGCTTCCCGTCGAAATGGTCCGAGACCGGCCCGGAATAATAGGGGTTCGCGTTGCGGCGGTGGGCGGCATAGCCGACGCCGCCGAGGGTCATGACCGTGGCCGCGCTCGCGACCGTCAGCAGGCTGCGCCGTTTCATGCTTCAGGAGATGGCCGCCGCGCCGCGCCGGTCAAGCGCGACGCGATAGCGGATCAGCCCTCGATGATCTCCGTCGCCAGGGAGAGACGCACCCGGTAGACCACCTTGCCCACGGCATCGCGGACGCCCGCCACGTAATCCTGGCGCTCCACGTCGGGGAGCATGTCGCGGGCGATGGCCGACATGATGCGGACCACCTTGGCCCGGGCCGCCGGCAGGTCGGGCAGGTCGAAGCCGACCTCGTCCTTGATGGGCTGAATGCCGTCGTGCAGATCGATGTAATAGCGGGGCATTGGGCAACGTGTCTCGGGGCGACGAACCGTGCGCGAGACTACGTAAATCATGGTTAACAGGAGCTTTCCGCGCGCGGAATCCGGCGGCTCATGAGCGCCAGCGCAGCTCCCGCCGCTCCAGCGGATTGACGAAGGGACGCCCGGCGAGGCCCGATTCGAGCGCCTCCCGCTTCAGCCGGAAATACCATTGCGAGGGCAGGTCGCCCTGGCCGAACAGGACCATGGTCGGCTTGCGGTCGAGCCCCTTCTGCGCATCCTGCAGCACCCGCTGATCCTGGCCGAGGAACTGGCGCATCAGCGGCCGGGCGACGGGCTTCAGCAGGTTGAGCGCCGGCATGCTCCAATAGAGCGCGTTGGTCAGCATGGTCCGGTGGGGCGAGAGCGGCGTGGCGTAGGTGTAGTTCGCCACCCGGCGCGTGCCCGCGCGGATCCGCTCTAGCCGCACGCCCGGCAGGCGGAACTCGATCTCCACATCCGGCACGCCGCCGAGCAGCTTGTAGACCGGCGAACTCGTCGTGGTGGCGTGGCTCGCCATGGTGAAGCCGTGCATCACCGGCTCGAAGATCTTCACCTTCTCGCGCAGCTGCTTCGAGGGGCGGAACCACCACGTATCGTGGACGAAGGCGACATGGCCCGGATCCACGAGGCTGAGCACCGTGAGGTCAAAGGAGGCCTCGACCTCCAACTCCACCACGAGGCTGCCCGCCGGCTCGAAATCGAGGGAGGGCAGTTCGGGCGGCTCGCCGAGGGCCGGGCCGAGATGCGGGTTCACCCAGAGGAAGCCCGCGCTCTCGCGGATCGGGAAGGGCTGCACCCGGATGCGGGAGAAGTCGGCGGCGTCGTGCTCGGACAGGGTCGGCACGTCGCGGCATCCGCCATCCGTGCCGAAGCGCCAGCCGTGGAACGGGCACATCAGCGTTTGCCCGTCGAAGGGCCCCTTGGACAGGGCCATGCCCCGGTGCGGGCAGCGGTCGCGCAGGGCGAAGAGCGCCCCGTCCTTGTCGCGCCCGACCACCATCTGCTCGCCGTTCAGGGCGACGGCGCGCACGCGCCCGCCCCCAACGCTGTCGGCCCGGCCGACGCAGTACCATGCGCTCGGCAGCGGCTGGCGCATCGCATCCGGATCGAGGGCGGCCTCGTCGGCGGCGCGGGGTGGAGGAACCTGGACGTTCACGGGCGGGATCGCGGTGAAGGGATCGGAAGGTCTTGCGGCCTCCGGGCCGTCTTACTCCCTTCCGCATCCCCGGCGAAAGCGAGGGCTAAGCGACGCAGCCTCCCACCCTTCACAAGCCGGCTTTGGCCGCCTAACTTCCTCCTTCCCGCAACTAACGAAAGGAGGTGATCCAGTGTCTCATTGTCATCAGCCGACCGTCTCGGCTTCCCGGACCTGGACCTTCGCCTCCGGCGCGTCGCATTAAGCGCGTCTGAGCCTCGAATTCGGACCAGTTCCGCCGGACTGTCGGTTCGGCAATGGAAGGGCCATCCTGGAAACGGGGTGGCCCTTCGCTGTTTCAGGCCCTTGCGTCAGGCCTTGACCGACTGGAACAGCGGCTTGGCCAGGGCCTCGGCCCGCGCCCGCCACAGGTCCCGGTCCTCGCGAAAGCCATCCCGCTCGGCCGTCAGGGCGTCCCGCTCCGCGCGGAAGGCGGCGTACTCGGCCTGGACGGCCTCCTGCTCGGCCCGCAACTCCTCCAGCGAGGCCATCTCCTGCGCGATATGCTCGCGCAACTCGCGGATCTGCGCGGCCAGCGCGCTCTGAAGGGCGTCCTGCCGGTCGTGCTCGACCTGCAGCTTCGCCTTCAGCATCAGGTTCTCCGCCATCAGTTCGGAGATGTCGGCATCCTCAGCCTGCTCGGGGGGCGTCGGCGAGGTGAGGCGCGGCCCGCCGGGGCTGTTGTCGGCCGCCGGTGCCTGGAGCGGGCCGTTCGCGTCGGCCTCGTAGCGCTGCAGGGCGCTGAGCCAATCCCGCAGCGGAGTCGGAGCCGCCTGGTTGTCGTCCTCGTAGGCCGGAAACGCGCGGGCGGGTTCAGACATCGGCATGCGTCCTGGGAATCATTCCCCTTCACCCAAGCCGAACATGCTTAACGGGTGGTAAAGGGACGCAGGCCCCCTGCCGCCCCTCACCGCTGTGCGAGAGAGCGAGGGTGAGGGAAAAATTGACTTTTCCCCGTTCGGTCGCTACGCCCCGCGCTCCCGATCCTGAGATGATCGCGTCACGACCCGCCGACCGGCCCGCGAGGCCGGAGGTCAACGCCCGACAGCGCGTCCGCGCCCTCGGGCGCGATGGGCGTTGGGCGAACTCCCGAAGGCGGGCCGGGTGGCGGAGGCTTGCACCGCATGGTGGCCGAGAGACACGTGCTGAAGATCGAGGACGCGGTGAACGACGCCTGCCCGTGGTCGGGCAAGCCGATTTCGGCCGACTCGCTGACGCTCTACAACGGCGCCGTCGTGGGCTTCTGCAACCCCGAATGCCGGGACAAGTTCGCCCGCGCGATTCAGAGCTTCGAGGCGTCGCTGCAGGCCCGCCGGGTCTCGCGTGCCGGGCTCGAGCAGTAGCGGGCCGGGCATGTTCGAGGGACTTTCCGACCGCCTTTCCGGCATCCTCTCCGGCCTCACCCGCCGGGGCGCGCTGACCGAGGCCGACGTCACCGCCGCCATGCGCGAGGTGCGCCGGGCCCTGCTGGAGGCCGACGTCGCCCTGGAAGTGGTGCGCGGCTTCACCGACCGGGTCCGCGACAAGGCCGTCGGCGCCACGGTGCTGAAGTCGGTCACGCCGGGCCAGATGGTGGTCAAGCTCGTCAACGACGAGCTGGTCGCCATGCTCGGCACCGATGCCGAGGTGATCAGCCTGAACGCCCCCGCCCCGGTGCCGATCCTGATGGTCGGCCTCCAGGGCTCGGGCAAGACCACCACCACCGCCAAGATCGCCCGCCGCCTCAGCGAGCGCGAGCGCCGCAAGGTGCTGCTCGCCTCCCTCGACACGCGCCGCCCGGCCGCCATGGAGCAGCTGGCGGTGCTGGCGAAGCAGGTGGGCGTCGAGAGCCTGCCCATCGTCGCCGGCCAGTCGGCGGTGCAGATCGCCCGCCGGGCGATGGAGGCCGCGCGCCTGGGCGGCTTCGACGTGGTGATGCTCGACACCGCCGGCCGCACCACGGTCGACGAGGCGCTGATGGTCGAGGCCGCCGAGGTGAAGGCGGCCACGAACCCGCACGAGGTGCTCCTCGTCGCCGACGCCCTGACCGGCCAGGATGCGGTGAACACCGCCCGCGCCTTCGACGAGCGGCTCGGCGTCACTGGCATCGTGCTGACCCGGATGGACGGCGATTCGCGCGGTGGCGCGGCGCTCTCAATGCGCGCCGTCACCGGCAAGCCGATCAAGCTCGTCGGCACGGGCGAGAAGGTCGATGCGCTGGAGGAGTTCCACCCGGCGCGGGTGGCCAACCGCATCCTCGGCATGGGCGACATCGTCTCGCTGGTCGAGAAGGCCGCCGAGACCATCGACCACGAGCAGGCGCTCCGCACCGCGGAGAAGATGCGCAAGGGCAAGTTCGACCTTGAGGACCTGTCCATGCAGCTCGCGCAGATGGAGCGCATGGGCGGCATCGGCGGCCTGATGGGGATGCTGCCCGGCATGGGGCAGATCAAGAAGCAGGTCGAGGGCGCCAACCTCGACGAGAAAATGTTCAAGCGCCAGCGGGCGATCATCTCCTCGATGACCCCGCAGGAGCGCAAGAATCCCGACCTCCTCAAGAATTCCCGCAAGAAGCGCATCGCGGCGGGCTCGGGGGTGGACGTCTCGGAGATCAACAAGCTCCTGAAGATGCACCGGACCATGGCCGACATGATGAAGGCGATGGGCTCGGGCAAGCGCGGCATCGGCCAGGCGCTGGGCTCGATGTTCGGGCTCGGCGGCGGTGGCGGCGGAATGCCGGGGGGCATGCCCGGCTTGCCGCCGGGGATGCCGGAGCCGACGCCGGAGCAGATCGCCGCCCTGGAGAAGCAATTCGGGGGCAAGCTGCCGCCGATGCCGCCGGGCCTCGGAGGCGGCGGAATGCCGAAGTTGCCGGGCCTGCCGGGCCTCGGGGGGCCGAAGCTCCCCGGCCTCGGCGGCCTGCCGTTCGGGAAGAAGAAATGACGATCCTTTCCGCTCAAGGCATCGATCCCGAGCTGGCGCGCCTGCGCGACAGCATCGACAATTTCGATGCCGCCCTGATCCATCTGCTCGCCGAGCGATTCCGCTGCACCCAGCGGGTCGGCGAGTTGAAGGCCCGCAAGGGGATCCCCCCTTCCGATCCGGACCGGGAGGCCCGTCAGGTCGCCCGGCTCCGCAAACTCGCGGTCGACGCCAAGCTCGACCCCGATTTCGCCGAGAAGTTTCTGGCGTTCGTCGTCAAGGAAGTCATCCGGCACCACCAGACGATCGCGGCCGAGCACGGCGCCACGGTCGACAACCAGAACTAGGAACACACCATGTCGCTCAAGATCCGTCTCACCCGCGGCGGCGCCAAGAAGCGCCCCTACTACCGCATCGTCGTCGCCGACGCCCGCTCGCCGCGCGATGGCCGCTTCATCGACAAGGTCGGCGCCTACGACCCGATGAAGGCCAAGGACGATCCGGCCCGCATCGTGCTCGACAACGAGAAGATCCAGAGCTGGCTCGCCAAGGGCGCGCAGCCGACCGACCGCGTCCTGCGCTTCCTCGACGCCGCCGGCCTCGCCAAGCGTCCGGCCCGCAACAACCCGCAGAAGGCCGAGCCGGGCGAGAAGTCCAAGGAGCGGGCCGCCAAGCGCGCCGAGAAGGCCGCCGCCCCCGCCGAAGACGCCGCCGCGTAAGGCACGCCCTGGTGACGCGCCGCCCCGCTGGTCCCCATTCCCGCGACGGCGCTCGCCGCGCCCGACCTCCGGCCCTCGCGCCGGAGGTCGCGACTTCGGCCAAGCCCCCCGCTCCGAAGCCGCCGCCGGCCGCCGTCGATCCGGATCTCGTCCTGATGGGCGAATTCGGGCGGGCGCACGGCCTCAACGGCGAGGTGCGGCTGAAGTCGTACACGGCCGCGCCGCTCGACATCGCCAGCTACGGCCCGCTCACGACCGCCGACGGGCGGGCGCTGGCCCTCGCCGAGGTCCGCCCCGCCCCCGGCGCCTCGGCCGACATGCTGATCGCCCGCGTCCAGGGTGTCTCCGGCCGCACCGCCGCCGAGGCCCTGAACCGCCTCGCGATCTACGTCCCCCGCGCCCGCCTCGGCACGCCGGATGACAACGACGAGGTGTTCACCACCGACCTGATCGGCGCCAGCGCCGTCGATGCCACGGGGACCGTCGTCGCGATGGTGGTCGCGGTGCCGAATTACGGCGGCGGCGATCTCCTGGAACTGCGCCCAGCCGCAGGCGGGGCGACGGCGCTCCTGCCCTTCACCAAGGCGTTCGTGCCCGATCTCGACGTGCCAGCAAAGCGGATCACCGTCGCGCTGCCCGAGGATTTTTTCGAGGCGCCGGGGCCGAAACCCGCCGACGATCCGGGCTGAACCGCTCGAACGGGGCGATTGAAATTCAGGGCCTGGGGATTTATCCTCAGGATGGAGCCGGGGAAAGCGCTACCTCGCCTCGGCTCCTTTGCTCTCCGCTAGATGAGCTTGAATGCCAGCGTGATGGTCACAGACCACGCGCTGGCATTTTTACTCACGGTGACGGTGAGGATCGGTATCCCGAGCACACGAATCACCTCCTCTCCGATCGATCTCCTCACCCAGGCGGGGGCGACGGCCGATCAGCTCCGCCGCAAGCCCCGTAGCGGGGGCCTTCGGATCGGAGAGGCGCCTCAAGCGTGGCCGTTATCACCTCCGGCGTGGCGGTGCTCAAGCAACGGTGCGTTGATTCGTACGGCCGCGCTTATCGCGCCGTCGCCCCGTCCCGACACGGACGGATCGCATCCGGCTTCGGCCTCGCCTCCGGCGCGGGGGCCTCGAACACCGCGAGGTAGGTGCCGTCCGGCATCGGGTGGAAGCCGGTCTCGCGGTAGCCCACCGCCGCCAACTCGCAGCGCAGGAGAGCGGGCGGCGTGCCGTGGCGGGAGGGGATGTCGTCCGCATCGAGGATGCCGACGCGGCCGCCCGGCCGCATCGCGGGGGCGAGGTTGTAGAGCAGGCCGAAGGGCTGCGTGATCTCGTGGTACATGTGGACCAGCACCACCGCGTCGACGGAGGCCGGCGGCAGGCGCGGGTCGTGCGGCTCGCCCTTCACGACCGTGACGTTCCCAAGCCCCTTCACCCGCCGCTCCAGGCTGACGAGGTAGGACGGCGTCACATCCTCCGCGAGGACCTTGCCCGACGGCCCGACGCGGGGGCTCAGCCGCACAACGTAGTAGCCGCTGCCCGCCCCGATATCGGCCACCGTCTCGCCGGGGGCGATCCGCATGGCCTTGGCGACCTGCTCGAACTCGCCCGCCTTGTCGCGCTGGGCCTCGGCCGTCCATTGCGGCGCGACGATCTCGGCGACGGGGCGATCCGGCTTCGGAAAGACCCCGGCCGGGGCGCCCGGAGGCGCCAGCGGTTGAGCAGCCCAGGCCGGGACGGTGAGGGCGAGGGAGAGAAGGAGCGAAAGGCGCAGCATGTTCGACAACCGCCGAGGGCCCCCGCCGGTGCCGGCCGCGTTGACCGTGCCGCACCGGACGCGCGATGGAGCGACATGACACGCGCGGACATGCCCTGGCGGGCCACGATCCTCACCCTCTACCCGGAGATGTTCCCCGGCCCCCTCGGCGTGTCGCTCTCCGGCGATGCGCTCACGCGGGGCGAGTGGAGCCTGGAGGCGCGCAACATCCGCGAGCATGGGCTTGGCCGTCACCGGAACGTGGACGACACGCCTTCCGGCGGCGGAGCGGGCATGGTCCTGCGCTGCGACGTGCTCGCCGCCGCCATCGATGCCGCCGCGCCGCAGGAGGATCCGAGACCGCGCCTGCTCATGTCCCCCCGGGGCCGCCCGTTGCGGCAGGAGCGGGTGCGCGAACTCGCGGCGGGGCCGGGTGTGGTGGTGGTCTGCGGCCGGTTCGAAGGGGTAGACGAGCGGGTGATCGCGGGACGCGGCCTCGAAGAGGTGTCGATCGGCGATTACGTGCTCTCGGGCGGTGAGATCGCGGCGATCACCCTGCTCGATGCCTGCGTGCGCCTGCTGCCCGGCGTCATGGGCAAGGTGGAGTCGGGCGTGGAGGAAAGCTTCGAGGGCGGGCTCCTCGAATACCCGCATTACACCCGCCCGCGGGAATGGGAGGGCCGCACCATCCCGGACATCCTGAACGGCGGCAACCACGGCGCCATCGCCCAATGGCGGCGGGCGGAGGCCGAGCGAATCACCGCCGAGCGGCGGCCCGACCTGCTGACGGGGAAGAAGCCCTGAACGCCCTCAGGCGGGCTTGAGATCGAGGACCGGCCCGTCCGCCTCGACGAGGAGGGGATCGAATTCGAGCACTTGCACCTGCGGACGCTCCATCAGGTCGCCCTTCCGGCTGCGCGGCAGCATGGCAATCACGACGGCGAACAGAACCGTAAAGGCCGCGACGATCGCGGCATCTTCATAGGACATCGGCGCACCCGGAACACAACGCGGTACGCCGTCCAGGCTAATCGGCCGATCTTAATCGCCCGTTCCGCGACCCGGATCGTCATCGTCCCGGCGCGGATCGGGCTTGCAACCGGCCAGGTTTGGGCGCATCCGCGTCGGCGGGACACTCCTCCCCAACGAGGAGCGCCCATCTGCAAGGATGGATCATCATGAGTGCTCGACCCACCACGCGCCCGCGCGTGAACCACTTCTCGTCCGGTCCCTGCGCCAAGCGCCCCGGCTGGACCCCGCAAGCCCTCGCCGACGCCGCCCTCGGCCGCTCGCACCGCTCCCCCCTCGGCAAGGCCAAGCTCGGGCAGGCGATCGACCTGACCCGCGAGATCCTGCAAGTGCCGGCCGATTACCGGATCGGCATCGTCCCGGCCTCCGATACCGGCGCCGTCGAGATGGCGATGTGGACCCTGCTGGGCTGCCGCCCGGTGACGGTCGCCGCCTGGGAGGCCTTCGGTAAGGAGTGGGTCACTGACGCGCTCAAGCAGCTCAAGATCGAGCCGGTGATCCACCAGACGCCCTATGGCGTGCTGCCGGACCTCGCCTCCATCGACACGAAGACCCATGACGTCGTCTTCACCTGGAACGGCACCGCTGCCGGGGTGAAGGTGCCGGACGGCGCGTGGATCGCCGCCGACCGCGAGGGGCTGACGATCTGCGACGCCACCTCGGCCGCGTTCGCGCAAGACCTGCCGTGGGACAAGCTCGATGTCGTCACCTTCTCCTGGCAGAAGGTGATGGGCGGCGAGGCCGCGCACGGGATGCTGATCCTCTCGCCCCGCGCCGTGGCGCGGCTGGAGAGCCACACCCCGTCCTGGCCGCTGCCGAAGGTGTTCCGCCTCACCAAGGGCGGCAAGCTGATCGAGGGCATCTTTAAGGGCGACACGATCAACACGCCCTCCATGCTCGCGGTCGAGGATTACCTCGATACGCTGAACTGGGCGAAGGGCCTCGGCGGCCTGCCGGCTCTCCACGCCCGGGCCGACGCCAACGCGGCGGCGATCTATGCCTGGGTCGACCGCACCCCGTGGGTGGCGCCGCTCGCCGTCGATCCGGCGACGCACTCCAACACGGGCGTCTGCCTCGTGATCGCCGACCCGGATGTGCTGGCCAAGGGCGACGAGGCTGTGGCCGCGCTGGCCAAGGGCATCGCCTCCCGGCTGGAGAAGGAGGGCGTGGCCCTCGACATCGCGGCCTATCGCGATGCCCCCGCCGGCCTGCGGATCTGGTGCGGCGCCACCGTGGAGACCGCCGATGTCGAGGCGCTGCTCCCGTGGCTCGATTGGGCCTTTGCGCAGGAGAAGGCGGCCCTCACCCAGGCCGCCTGAGGCACCACGCCTCCTCCCGTTTCGTGCATCCCTCCCCGGTGACGGGGAGGGACGGTGCCCTCTTGCCTGACGCCGCCCTGCGGCGCCGGAGGCCCCCCCATGCCCGCACAGACTCCTCAGCAGAAACGCGTCCTCGTCTCGGACGCCCTCTCCGAAGCGGCGATCCGCATCTTCCGGGATCGCGGCATCGCAGTCGATTTCCGCCCCGATCTCGGCAAGGACCGTGACGCGCTGATCCGCGAGATCGGCGCCTATGACGGCCTCGCCATCCGCTCGACCACCAAGGTCACGCCCAAGGTGCTGGAGGCCGCGACACGGCTGAAGGTCATCGGCCGGGCCGGCATCGGCGTCGATAACGTCGATGTCGCCGCCGCGACGGCCAAGGGCGTGATCGTGATGAACACGCCCCACGGCAACGCGATCACCACCGCCGAGCACGCCATCGCGATGATGTTCGCGCTGGCCCGCCAGATCCCGCAGGCCGACGCCTCGACGCAGGCCGGGAAGTGGGAGAAGAACCGCTTCCTCGGCATCGAACTCACCGCCAAGACGCTGGGCGTCGTCGGCTGCGGCAACATCGGCGCCATCGTCGCGGAGCGCGGCATCGGCCTGAGGATGAAGGTGATCGCCTACGATCCGTTCCTCTCGGCGGAACGGGCGGTGGCGCTCGGGGTCGAGAAGGTCGAACTGGACGACCTCCTCGCCCGCGCCGACGTGATCACCCTGCACGTCCCCCTCACCGAGAAGACGCGCAACATCCTCTCGGCCGAGGCTCTGGCGCGGACGAAGCCCGGCGTGCGCATCGTCAACTGCGCCCGCGGCGGCCTGCTGGACGAGGAGGCCCTGCGCGCGGCCCTGGATTCCGGCCATGTGGCGGGGGCGGCGCTCGACGTGTTCGCCGTCGAGCCGGCGCTAGAGAATCCGCTCTTCGGGCATCCGAACGTGATCTGCACGCCGCATCTCGGCGCCTCGACGGCGGAGGCGCAAGAGAACGTGGCGCTGCAGGTGGCGGAGCAGATCTCGGCCTACCTTACGGACGGGGCCATCGCCAATGCAGTAAACTTTCCCGCCATCACCGCCGACGAAGCGCCGCGCCTGCGGCCCTTCGTGGAACTGGCCGAGAAACTCGGCTCGTTCCTCGGGCAGCTCACCGAGGCGCCCGTCACCGGCATCCGCGTGATCTACGAGGGGGCTGTCGCGGAGACGAACACCCGCGCGCTCACGGCGGCGGCGGTCACGGGGGTGCTGCGCGCCTTCCGCTCCGACGTGAACATGATCTCGGCCCCGACACTCGCCCACGAGCACGGGATCGTGGTGGACGAGGTCCGCCGGGGCGGCGCTCACAGCACCTTCGAATCGGTGGTGCGGATCACCGTCGAAGCGCAGGACATGCCCCGCGACGCGGCGGGTACGGTCTTCCAGGACGGCAAGCCGCGGGTGATCGAGATTCGCGGCATCGCCATGGATGCGGGCTTCGCGCCGCACATGCTGTTCGTGCGCAACGACGACAAGCCGGGGTTCATCGGGCGCTTCGGCAGCCTGCTCGGGGAGGCCGGCATCAACGTCGCGACCTTCAACCTCGGCCGCGAGCGCGAGGGCGGCGACGCCATCGCCTTCGTCGCCGTGGACGGGCCGGTGACGGAGGACGTGCTGACGCAGATCGCAGACATCCCGCAGGTGAAGCGGGTGCGGGCTTTGCGGTTCTAGAAGGTCCCGGCGTCGAGAGACAAAAAAGGCCCCGGCTCGCGAGAGCCGGGGCCTTTGTCGTCAGAGCCTGAGGCTCAGTAGTTGTAGGCGCGCTCGCCGTGATCGGCGATGTCGAGGCCCTCGCGCTCCTCTTCCTGCGTGACGCGCAGGCCGATCGTCAGGTCGACGAGCTTGTAGAGGATGGCAGACCCGATGCCGGACCAGAGCAGGGTCAGGCCGACGGCCTCCGCCTGCACGATGACCTGGCTCATCATGTCGTAGGCACCGACCACCATCTCGCCCGGCTTGGTGCTGTAGTCGGGGATGCCGACGCCGCCGAGGTTCGGATCGACCAGGATGCCCGTCGCGAGGGCGCCGAGGATGCCGCCGACGCAGTGGACGCCGAAGACGTCCAGCGAGTCGTCGTAGCCGATGGCGTTCTTCACGGTCGAGCACATGATGAAGCAGACCACGCCGGCGAC
Organism: Methylobacterium sp. J-067; assembly: GCF_022829465.1. Taxonomy (GTDB): domain Bacteria; phylum Pseudomonadota; class Alphaproteobacteria; order Rhizobiales; family Beijerinckiaceae; genus Methylobacterium; species Methylobacterium litchii. Next base: position 283,952 of record NZ_JAKSXZ010000092.1, on the reverse strand, counting down.
GAGGCCGAGCACGATCGAGCCCATCGGGCCGGCGAAGCCGGAGGCCGGGGTGACGGCCACGAGGCCGGCGATGGCACCCGAGACCATGCCGAGCAGCGACGGCTTGCCCTTGATCGCCCACTCGGCGAACAGCCACGCCACCGCCGCGCCGCAGGTGGCGACGAAGGTGTTGAGCATGGCGAGCGCGGTGGTGCCGTTGGACTCGAGGTTCGAGCCGGCGTTGAAGCCGAACCAGCCGACCCACAGGAGCGAGGCGCCGATCATGGTCATGGTCAGCGAGTGCGGGGCCAGCAGGTCACGGCCGTAGCCGATGCGCTTGCCGAGCATCAGGCAGCCCACGAAGCCAGCGATGCCCGCGTTGATGTGCACCACGGTGCCGCCGGCGAAGTCGAGGGCGCCCTTCTGGAAGAGGAAGCCCGCATCCTTGTTGACGGCGTCGAGGGCGGCCTGGGCGCTGGCCTTGGAGGCGTCGTCCGTCGCGGCGGCGAGCGCCTTGGCGGCGTTTCCGACCGCATCCGGGCCGGCCCAATACCAGACCATGTGGGCCATCGGGAAGTAGATCAGCGTGACCCAGAGGATCATGAACACGACCAGCGCCGAGAACTTCATCCGCTCGGCGAAGGCGCCGACGATGAGGGCCGGGGTGATCATCGCGAACGTCATCTGGAAGCAGATGTAGACGTATTCGGGGATGACGACGCCGTTCGAGAAGGTCGCCACCGTGGAGTTCGGGTCGACGCCCTTCAGGAAGGCCTTCGAGAAGCCGCCGATGAAGTCGTTGATGCCGCCGCCGTTGGTGAAGGCGAGGCTGTAGCCGTAGAACACCCAGAGCAGGCCGACGATCGCCACGATGGCGAAGACCTGGGTGAGGACCGAGAGCATGTTCTTGGTGCGCACGAGGCCACCGTAGAACAGGGCAAGGCCGGGCACGCTCATCATCAGCACGAGGGCCGACGAGACCAGCATCCAGGCGGTGTCGCCCTTGTTCGGGATCGGGGACGGGGGCGGAGACGCGGCCTCAGGCGTAGGCGTCTGCGCGAGCGAGGGCTCGATCAGGAAGAGGGCGAGCGCCGCCCCTCCCAAGCCGAGCGTGAGGGCAGTACGGAGTTTCATGGGCACGAGGCTCCCGGTCGCGGTCGCGGTATGGAAGATCGGAAAAGGGGATGGGGGTCGAACGGGCGCTGCCGGCGGGCCGGCGCAGCCCCTTCGCTCAGAGGGCGTCGGCGTCGGTCTCGCCGGTCCGGATGCGCACCGCCTTCTCAAGCGGCATCACGAAGATCTTGCCGTCGCCGATCTGGCCGGTGCGGGCGGCACCTGCGATGGCATCGACGACGCTGGAGGTCAGATCACTGGCGACCGCCACCTCGATCTTGAGCTTCGGCAGGAAGCTCACGGCGTATTCGGCGCCGCGATAGATCTCGGTATGGCCCTTCTGACGGCCGTAACCCTTCACTTCGGTCACCGTCAGGCCGTGCACGCCGATGCCGGTGAGGGCGTCGCGCACCTCCTCCAGCTTGAACGGCTTGATGATGGCCATCACGATCTTCATGGGTGGCACCCCCTTGATGCGTCTTGGGATCCGTTGCCGCTGCCGGACCGGCGCGGCACCCCGGTCCGGGTGGTCCACATGGCCGGAATGGCCTGCGGTTGTGCGACACCATTCAAGGACTGTGCCAGCCAAGCTCGGCCGTAGGAACCCGCCGTTCGGAGAGGCCTGCCCGCAAATTAGCCGTGCGATTGCCCGCCAAATGCGCAGCATCCGCCTATTGCTGCACGCCGATGAGGCAGATTGGGCAAGGAACGTCCGAGGCGACGCGAAAGGCGCCCCACACGTCGGCGGGAACGGTTTAATCCAGGCGTGGGCGGATCAGCCCTTCCTGCGCGACGGAGGCCACCAGCACGCCGTCACGGTCGAAGATCTGCCCCCGCGCGAAGCCGCGCGCGCCCGCGGCGGCCGGGCTGTCCTGCGCGTAGAGGAGCCAGCCATCCGCCTTCACCGGCCCGTGGAACCACAGGGCGTGGTCCAGGCTCGCCGCCTGGACCTGCGGATCGAACACCGAGCGCCCGTGCGGGATCAGCGACACGTCGAGCAGCGTCATGTCGGAGGCGTAGGCCAGCACCGCCCGGTGCAGGGCGGGATCGTCCGGCAGGGCGGCGGCGGCACGCAGCCACACGTTGAAAATCGGTTCGCGCGGCTCGCCGCCGCGATAGCGCCGCAGGTCGACCGGGCGCAGCTCGATGGGCCGGGGCCGGGCGAAATACGCGGCGATGGCCTCCGGCAGGGCGAGCCCCGCCTCGGCGGCGATCTCCCGCCCGCCGGGCAGGCCCTCCGGCCCCGCCACCGGGGGCATCGTCGGAAGATGGGTGAAGCCGTCCTCCACGATCTGGAACGAGACCGTCGTGGCGAAGATCGCCCGCCCGTTCTGGATCGCCTTCACCCGGCGGGTGGTGAAGCTCTGGCCGTCGCGCAGGCGCTCGACCTCGTAGACGATGGGAATCCTCGGATCGCCCGGCAGCAGGAAATAGGCGTGCAGCGAGTGGACCGGCCGGTCCTCCGGCACGGTGCGGGTCGCCGCGACGAGGGCCTGGGCCACCACCTGACCGCCGAAGACCCGCCGCCAGCCGGTCTTCGGGTTCTGCCCCCGGAACAGGTCGGTCTCCAGCCGCTCCAGGTCGAGGATGGCGATCAGTTCGGCGACCGCCTCGGTCATCGCATCGGTGTCGGCGTCGGACATTCGGGTGGGATCCGCTGGGCCGGGGTTTCCGTTCCGGTTTCGGATGCGACATAGGCTGACGCACAGGTGCGGTCCATGCGCCGCCTTCACGGAAACGGAGACTTGCGATGATGGCGAGCGCACTCGCTTCCGCCCGGGATGGCGCCCGGCCCGGCAGCCGCACGGTGCTGATCGCCGGAGGCGGCCTCCCCGGGCTGACCCTCGCCCTGGCGCTCAAGCGGGAGAACGGGGCGGCGATGGTCGTCGGCGTGCTCGATCCCGGCGGCGCCGCGCCGGAGCGCCATCGCGGACGGGCCTACGCCGTCGCGGCGGGCGGGCGGCGGATGCTGACCCGGCTCGGCATCTGGGAGGCGATCACCGACGCGGCCGAGCCGATCACCCGCATGGAGATCAGCGACAGCCGCGTGGCCGACCCGGTGCGGCCGGTCTTCCTCAGCTTCGGCGACGCCCCGCGCGAGGCCGGCGAGCCCTTCGCCCACATGGTCGAGGCCGAACCCCTCGGCGCGGCCCTGCGTGAGGCCTGCCTGCGCGAGGGCGTCGTGATCGCGGAGGCGGCGGTGACGCGCGCCGCCTGCGCGGGCAGCCGAATGCGCGCCGACCTCTCCACGGGCGACACCGTCGAGGCCGACCTCCTCGTCGCCGCGGACGGCGCCCGCTCGCGCCTGCGCGAGGCCGCCCGGATCGGTTGGGTCGGCTGGTCCTATCCGCAGGTGGGCATCGTCGCGACCATCGCCCATGCGCGTCCGCACGAGGGCCGGGCCTTCGAGCATTTCCTGCCCTCCGGCCCCTTCGCGATCCTGCCGCTGCGCGATGGCGGGGCGCTCGGGCACCGCTCGTCGATCGTCTGGACGGAGCGCGCGGAGGATGCGCCCGCGCTCCTCTCCGGCGCGCCGGACGAGGTGCTCGGGGAGATCGCCCGCCGCTTCACCCTCGACCTGGGGGAGATCGCCCTGGAACAGGGGCCGCACAGCTATCCACTGTCCGTCGGCCTCGCGCGGGCGTTCCATGCGGAACGGCTGGCGCTGCTCGGCGACGCGGCCCACGTCATCCACCCCATCGCCGGCCAGGGACTCAACCTCGGCCTCGCCGACGCCGCCGCCCTCGCGGAGGGCATCGGCGACGCGATGCGCCTCGGGCTCGATCCGGGCAGCCCGGACGTGCTGCGGGGCTACGAACGCGCCCGCCGTTTCGATTCGCTGGCGATGGCGGCGGCCACGGACGGGCTGAACCGCCTGTTCTCGAACGATGCCCTGCCGCTCCGGCTCGCCCGCGACCTCGGCCTGGGCCTCGTGAACCGGCTGCCGGGGCTGAAGGGCTTCTTCATCCGCGAGGCGGCGCAGCAACGCGAGAGTGTGCCGCGCCTGATGCGGTGAGGACGAGGCTCAGGCCTTGGACTTCGCCCGCTCCAGACCCTCGGCGATGAGGCGGTGCGCCTCCTCCTTGTCGCCCCAGCGGACGAACTTCACCCACTTGCCGGGCTCCAGATCCTTGTAGTGCTCGAAGAAGTGCTGGATCTGGTGGATCGTGATCTCCGGCAGGTCGGTGTAGTTCTCGACCCGGTCGTAGCGCTTGGTCAGATGGCGCGAGGGCACGGCGATGATCTTCTCGTCCTCGCCGCCCTCGTCCTGCATCACCATCACGCCCACGGGGCGGGCGCTCATGATCGCGCCGGGGATGATGGCGCGGGTGTTGGCGATCAGCACGTCGCACGGGTCGCCGTCGCCGGACAGGGTGTGCGGGATGAAGCCGTAGTTCCCGGGGTAGAACATCGGGGTGTAGAGGAACCGGTCCACGACCAGCGCGCCGGATTCCTTGTCCATCTCGTACTTGATCGGCTCTCCGCCGAGCGGCACCTCGATGATGACGTTGACGTCATGCGGCGGATTCTTGCCGATCGAGATCGCGTCGATATTCATGGGGGGTCGCTCCCTGAGGCGGACATGGCCGCGCTGGGGGTCTCATAGACACGCGCGCGGCCGGTGCAAATCGCCGAGGCGCCACGAAGCGGGAAAACCGTTCGTTTAGCTGAAGATGTAGCCGACCTTGGGCAGCGTTATGCCTGCGACGCGATCCGGCACGAGCGGCCCGCGCTGGCCACCCATACTTTCGTAGAAGGCGCCCGCGCGAATATTGTCCTCGAGCGTCCAGACGCCGAGCCGGCCGAGCCCATGATCGGCGAGGTCGTTGCGGATCGCGCGGAAGAGCCGCCGTCCGAGGCCGATCCCCTGGTATTCGGGCAGGAGATAGAGTTCATCCACCTCGCCGTCGGTACCCAGCGCCCGGCTGCGGGCCCGCCCGTAGGCGGCGTAGCCCACGATCCTGTCGCCGGTCTCGACCAGCGCGATGGGCCGCCCCCGGCCGAGGGCCGACCGCCACCACGGCCGCCCCCGCGCCGCGATCATCTTTTCCAGGGCGATGCCGGGGATGATCCCGCGATAGGCCTCGCGCCACGCCGCATCGAACACCGTCGACAAGCCGCCGATATCGGCCTCCCTGGCCCGGCGGATGCTCGTGGTGCGCGTGCTCATCGGCTCGGCCTCCCGTCCGTTCTCGGTTAACAACCTCCGGACCCGTCGCAGGTTCGATGCCGATCCAGGCGGAGTGAAGGCAAGATCGGCGCCGTTTTGCGCACCGATTGCCCCTCCCCCGGCCGGCTGGTACAGGCGGCTTTCGCCTTCCGGACCCATCGTGCTCAAACGTTTTCTCAAGCCCGAGACGCGCTACGCCCGCCGCATGGCCCGCATCGCCCGCTTCGAGCGGCCGATCGGCGGCCCGGGCAGCCGGCTCATGGCCTGGGCGAACATGCTGCTCGTGGACCACGGCGTGTTCCGCCTCGCCTATCTCAACCGCCACCGGGTCGGCCGGGGGCAGGTGTGGCGCTCGGCCCAGCCGGGCCCGCACCAGCTCGCCCGATTCCGCGCGGAGGGCGTTCGGACGGTGATCTCCCTACGCGGCGGACGCGAGCACGGCTCCTGGCCGCTGCAGCGCGAGGCCTGCGAGCGCCACGGCCTGACCCTGGTGGAGTTCGTGCTGCGCTCCCGCGAAGCCCCGGACCGGGAGACGATCCTGGCGGCGCAACGCTTCTTCGCGGGGATCGAGTACCCGGCGGTGATGCACTGCAAGTCGGGCGCCGACCGGGCGGGGCTCGCGGCGGCGCTCTACCTGATCCTGCACGAGGGGCGCCCCGTGGCCGAGGCCGCGCGCCAGCTCTCGGCCCGCTACGGCCATTTCCGCTTCGCCAAGACCGGCATCCTCGACGCCTTCTTCGCCCGCTACCTCACCGAGGGCGAGCCGCAGGGCCTCGACTTCCTCACCTGGGTCGAGACCGTCTACGACCCGGAGGCGTTGAAGCGCGACTTCCGGCCGGGCTTCTGGTCCGACGTGGTCGTGGACCGGGTGATCCGGCGGGAGTAGCCCCGCCGGCTATTCCGCCGCCGGGCGGGCCATCTCGCGGAAGGGGTGCGCCGGATACGTCCCGACGATCCGCAATTCCCGCGAGAAGTAGCCGAGTTCGTCCAGCGCCCGGCGCAGGCCGGGCTCGTCGGGATGGCCGTCGACCTCGGCGTAGAATTGCGTGGCGGTGAACTCGCCCTCGATCATGTAGCTCTCGAGCTTCGTCATGTTCACGCCGTTCGTGGCGAAGCCGCCGAGCACCTTGTAGAGCGCCGCCGGGATGTTGCGCACCCGGAAGACGAAGCTCGTCACGAAGGCGCCCTCGCCCGTGGCCGGCTCGGGCTCCGGCGAGAACACCACGAAGCGCGTGGTGTTGTGGGCGGCGTCCTCCACATCCCGCATCAGGATATCGAGGCCGTAGACGTCGGCCGCCATGGCGGGGGCCAAAGCCGCCCGGCTCGGATCGCCGGCTTCCGCGATCTCGCGGGCGGCGCCCGCCGTGTCGCCGCTCACCACCGAGCGGAGGCCCAGGCGGCGGATGATCCGCCGGCATTGCCCCAGCGCGTGGACGTGGCTGTGCACGCTCTTCAGCGCCTCCACCGGTATGCCCGGCAGGACCATCAGCTGGAAGTGGATCGGCAGGAAGTGCTCGGCCACGATGTGCAGCGGCGAGGTTGGGATCAGGTGGTGGATGTCCGCCACCCGGCCCGCCAGCGAGTTCTCGATGGGAATCATCGCCCGCTGCGCCCGCCCCTCGGTCACCGCCGCGAAGGCGTCCTCGAAGGTCGGGCAGGGCAGCGGGGTCCAGTCCGGATAGGCCTGGGAACAGATGATGTGCGAGTTGGCCCCGGGCTCGCCCTGGTAGGAGATGGTACGCTCAGACATCGTCTCGTGCGGGTTCAGTTGAGGCGGCGGCGCTGCATCAGCACCCGCGCCTTCTCGAGGTCGGCGGGGGTGTCGACGCCGAGCGGCAGGTCGTCCACGACCACCGCGTCGATGCGCATCCCGGCTTCCAAGGCGCGGAGTTGCTCCAGCTTCTCGCGGGTCTCCAGCTCGCCCGGCGGCAGGGCGACGAAGCGGGTCAGCGCCTTCCGGCGGTAGGCGTAGAGGCCGATATGGTGCCAGAGCGGGCCGGGGCCGTAGGGCGCGCGGGCGCGGGTGAAATACAGGGCACGCAGGCGGCGCGGGGCCACCTCGTGGCCGACGAGCTTCACCACGTTGGGGTTGTCGGCCTCCTCCGGATCGGTGATCGCCGCGCAGAGGGTGACGATGTCCACCGTCCGGTCGGACAGGGGCAGGATCGACGCGCCGATGATCGCCGGGTCGATGGTCGGGAGGTCGCCCTGGACGTTGACGATGACGTCGTGCCGGCCCTCCGGGTCGATGCTCTCCAATGCCTCGGCGAGCCGGTCGGAGCCGGACGGGTGGTCCGGCCTCGTAAGCACCGCGAGACCGCCCGCCGCCTCGACCACCTGCACGATCTCCGGCGTGTCCGTCGCCACCACGACGGGGCCGATCCCGGCCTCCACCGCGCGGCGCCAGACATGGAGGATCATCGGCTCGCCCGCGATGTCGGCCAGCGGCTTGTTCGGGAGGCGGGTGGCGGCGAGTCGCGCCGGGATGAGAACGAGGGGATCGGACATGGCTTCGCGGGTCCGTGGAACGGTCGGGTCTGTATCAGGCCGGGTGGCGGTTGTCGTCCCTGGGGGCCGGCCGATGCAAGGCAGTGACAATACCGGCGAAATCCTGCATGCGCGCTACCCCCGCGACCCTGCGTTATCCCTTGGCGGCATTGTCAAGGTCGGGGCGAAGCGGCTAAGGCAGCCTCGAAGCCTTCCAGAGTGCGGCGGTGTGGCCGGGTGTGCCCGCGCAGGCGCGGCCCCGGGGACGTAGAGAGGCCCATGAACTCGTTCGAGGTGAACAAGATCGCCGGTGCCGTGCTCGGCGCCATGCTGTTCGCGGCTGGCTCCGGCTTCGTGGCCGAACTGATCTACCATCCGAAACCGGCCGGCAAGGCGGGCTACGACCTGCCGGAGGCCGAGGCCGAGAAGCCTGCGGCGGCCGGTGCGGAGGCGAAGGTGGAGCCGATCGCCGTGCGGCTCGCCAGCGCCAACGCCGAGAAGGGCCAGGGCGGGACCAAGGCCTGCCAGGCCTGCCACAGCTTCGAGAAGGGCGGCCCGAACAAGGTCGGCCCGGACCTGTGGGACGTCGTGGAGCGCAAGAAGGGCGCACACGAGGGCTACGATTATTCCGCCGCCATGAAGGAGAAGGGCGGCACCTGGACCTATGCCGACCTGGACGAGTTCCTGACGAGCCCGAAGGCCTATGTCAAAGGCACGAAGATGGGTTTCGCCGGCATCGCCAACCCGCAGGAGCGGGCGAACGTGATCGCCTACCTGCACACGCTCTCGGACAGCCCGAAGCCCCTTCCGGCCGCCGACAAGGCCGAGGACAAGCCCGCCGCCCAGCCGGCAGCCGCCAAATCCGAGGAGAAGCCGGCCGCCGCGCCCGCCGCCGAGAAGCCGAGCGCCGAGAAGCCGGCCCTGAACAAGGGTTCGGAGGGCAAGGATTCGCCCGCCAAGCCGGCCGACCTGAGCACCGCCAAGCCGGCGATCGAGAAGCCCGCGGGCAGCCCGCGCCCCGACGGCAACGGCAGCGACCGCAACGCCCCGGCCCCGCCGGCCGACGCCCATGACAGCGACCAGACGGGTCAGCCGTCGAGCGTGATCCCGGCGGAGCCGACCGCGCCGTCCGCCCCAGCCACCAAGGAGCCGCCGTCGCAGGCGAACCCCGAGGCGGTCGAACGGGCCAAGGAACTGGACATCCAGGTTCCGAAGAAGGACGACAACGCGCCGCCGAAGTAAGGGCCGTTGCCGGACGAGCCTCCCGAACGGCCCGCCCCGCGCCAGGCGTCCCTGGCGCTCCTCGTGGCCGTGACGATGACGGGCACGGTGGCGCTGCACATCTTCGTGCCGGCGCTCGCCGCCGCCGCGTTCGACCTGCACACGGACGCGGCCGGGATCCAATCGACGATCACGGTCTACCTGATCGGTCTCGCGGGCGGGCAACTGGTCTACGGCCCGCTCTCGGACCGCTATGGCCGCCGGCCGGTGCTGATCGGCGGGCTCGCCCTCTATCTTGCCGGGCTGCTGCTGGCGATTCCCGCGCCCAATCTCGGCGTGCTGCTCGTCGCGCGGATGATGCAGTCGCTCGGCGCCTGCTCCTGCCTCGTCATCGGCCGGGCGATGGTGCGCGACGTCTCGACCCGTGAGGACGCGGCGCGCAAGCTCGCCATCCTCGTCACCGCCATGACCCTCACCCCCGCCCTGGCTCCGGCCATCGGCGGCGTGGTGAGCCACGCCTTCGGCTGGCGGTCGGTGTTCGTGGTCCTCGCCGCGCTCGTCGCCATCCTCGGGGCGTTGGTGGTGCTGACCCTGCCGGAGACCAACCGGCAAAAGGTGGCGCTGCCGGGCCTCGCGGCGGTGCTCTCCGCCTATCTCCGCCTCGTGCGGATGCCCGTCTCCCGCGCCTATCTCGTCGCCGGGGGCTGCGCCGGCACGAGCCTCTACGCCTTCCTGGCGGTGGCGCCGTTCCTGCTGGTCAACCGCCTCGGGCGCTCGCCGGAGGAGGTGGGGTTCGATTGCCTGCTCGTGGTGTTCGGCATGGTCGCGGGGGCGGTGATCGCGAGCCGGATCGCCCGCCGCGTGTCGATTCGGCAGGGCGCGCGGAGCGGCAACCTGATCTGCATCGTCTCGGCCCTGGCCCTGCTCGCCGTCGACCGGTCGGGCGTCCTGACGATCGAGACGCTGATCGTCCCGCTCTTCGCCTACGCGGTCGGGGTCGGCCTCCTGAGCCCCAATGCCGTGGCCGGGCTGATGAACGTCGATCCGCACGCGGCGGGCTCCGCGTCGAGCCTCTACGGCTTCACCCAGATGACCTTCGGCGCCCTGTTCACCGCCGCCGCGACGGCGTGGCCCGCCACCTCGGCGGCCCCGGTCGCGCTGACGCTCCTCGCCGCCGGGCTGATCGCGGGGCTGTCGCTCCGGCGGGCGTGAGCCTCAGCCCTGCGCCGGCAGGATCGCCCCGGACAGGCCGACGGCGAACCCGTCGCGGAGTTCGAGCCAGAGCAGCCGCGCCGGATCGACCGGCCCCGGCATGGTCAGGCGCCCCGGCGGTACGGGCGCGAAGCCGAACCGGGCGTAATAGGGGGCGTCGCCCACGAGGATTACCAGCCCCTCCCCCGCCGCGCGGGCGGCCTCGATGGCGGCGCGGGTGAGGGCCGAGCCGATGCCGCGCCCCTCGAAGCTCGGATCGACGGCGAGCGGCCCGAGCATCAGGACACCCGCCTCCCCCGCGCGCACCGGGCTCATCCGCACCGAACCGACGAGGAAGCTGCCGACCGAAGCGGTGACGCCGAGATCGCGCCGGTACGGGTTGCCCTCGCGCAGGCGATAGGCCGTGCGCGCGAAGCGGCCGGGCCCGAAGGCGCGGGCTTCAAGGCGGGCGATGGCGGCATCGTCCTCCGGCCGCTCGGGGCGGACGACGAGGGAGAGTGAGGTCACGGCTCGGGCGGCTCCGCGGAAACCTGAGCCGCGTAACAGTGTGCGGGCGCGCCGGCAAACCAGCGTCGTGAGCCAGGCTCCGAATCCAGGGGCACCGGCTCGCGAGTGATGATAAGTCGAGCCGCGAGAGGATCGCGATGCGCCTGACCCGCTATACGGATTACAGCCTGCGGACGCTCATCTACGTGGGGCTGCGGGAGCCGGGCCAAAGCTCCATCGGCGAGATCGCCCGTGCCTACGGCATCTCCGAGAACCACCTCACCAAGGTGGTGCACCAGCTCGGCCGCCTGGGGTTGATCCGCACGATCCGCGGGCGCGGCGGCGGCCTGCGCCTCGGCATGGCGCCGGAGCGGATCGTGATCGGGCAGGTGGTCCGCCAGACGGAGGACGACCTCGCCCTCGTGGAATGCTTCGCCTCGGGCGCCTGCATCATCACCGCGCCGTGCCGGCTGAAGCATGCCCTGAGCGAGGCGCTCGGCGCGTTCCTCGCCGTCCTCGACGGTTACACCCTGGCGGACCTGCTCGGCGGCCCGGAGAGCGGCGAGGTCGCCCGCCTCCTCGGCATTCCCAGCCCGGAGCCGGAGCCGGCCGTGCTCTGACTCAGGTGGCGCGGGCCGAGAAATCGATGCGTGGGTCGATCCAGACGTAGATCAGGTCCGAGAGCAGGTTCACCGCGAGCCCGATCAGCGAGAAGATGTAGAGCGTGGCGAAGACCACTGGGTAATCCCGCCCGACGATGGCCCGGAACGAGAGTTCCCCGAGCCCGTCGAGGGAGAAGATCGTCTCGATCAGAAGTGAGCCGGTGAAGAAGGCCGAGATGAAGGCCCCGGGGAAGCCGGCGATGACGATGAGCATCGCGTTGCGGAAGACGTGCCCGTAGAGCACCCCGCGCTCGGACAGGCCCTTCATCCTGGCGGTCAGAACGTATTGCTTGCGGATCTCGTCGAGGAACGAGTTCTTGGTGAGGAGGGTCGAGGTGGCGAAGGCGCCGATCACCAGCGCGGTGAGGGGCAACGCCATGTGCCACGCGTAATCCGTGACCTTGTGCCAGGGGGTGAAGCTGTCCCAGCCCTCGCTGGTGAGGCCGCGCAATGGGAACCACTGGTAGAACGATCCGCCCGCGAACAGGATGATCAGCATCAGCCCGAACATGAAGCCCGGCACCGCGTAGCCGACGATCACCACCGCCGAGGTCCAGCGGTCGAACCGCTCCCCGTCCCTCACCGCCTTGCGGATGCCGAGCGGGATCGAGATCGCGTAGGACAGGAGCGTCATCCACAGGCCGAGCGAGATCGAGACCGGCAGCCGCTCGCGGATGAGCTGGATGACGCTGACGTCGCGAAAGTAGCTGCGGCCGAAATCGAAGCGGATGTAGTTCCACATCATCATCGCGAAGCGCTCGGGCGCCGGCTTGTCGAAGCCGAACTGCTTTTCGAGCTTGGCAATGAATTCCGGGCTGAGGCCCTGCGCGCCGCGATAGCGTGAGTTGGCGGCCCCCCCGCCGTTGCCGCCGCCGCGCGAGCCGCCGCCGAGGTCGCCGTTGCCGCCCGTCACGCGGGAGAGCGCGCCCTCATTCTGCCCCTGCATCTTCGAGAGCACCTGCTCCACCGGGCCGCCGGGGGCGAATTGCACGATGGCGAAGGTGATCAGCATGATGCCGAGCAGGGTCGGGATCATCAGGCCGATGCGGCGCAGGATGTAGCTCAGCATCAGGTCATTCCCGCCCGATCCGCCGGGCCTTGTCGGTGTCGGACCACCAGGTCGCGGGGGCGCCGAGGTCGTATTTCGGCGGCGTGGCCGGGCGTCCGAACACGTCCCACAGGGCGAGGCGGTGCTGGTCGCCATACCACATCGGCACCCAGTGGCGCCCGGCGCGCAGCACCCGGTCGAGGGCGCGGCAGGCCGTGGTCAGCGCGGCGCGGGATTCCGCCCCGGCGATGGCCGAGAGCAACGCATCGACGACGGGGTCCGCGATACCGGCCATGTTGTTGGAGCCGGGCGTCGCGGCGGCGCGGGAGCCGTAGAGGTCGCGCAGTTCCGCGCCGGGGGTGACGCCGCCCGAATAGCGCCGGGCGGTGAGGTCGAAGTCGAAATCCTTCAGCCGCGCCTGATATTGCGACGGATCGACCATGCGGCTCGACGCGCGGATGCCGACGAGGCCGAGGTTGCGGATGTAGGGCTGCGTCACCGGCTGGAAGACCGGGTCGTCGTCCAGGAATTCGAGGGTCAGCGGCTCGCCGCCGGGCAGGCGCATCTCGCTGCCGCTGCGGGTGCAGCCCGCCTCCCGCAGCAGGGCGTCGGCGCGCTTCAGGAGCGCCCGATCCTGGCCCGACCCGTCCGAGACCGGCGGCAGCCAGGGCTCGCCGAACACCTCGGCGGGCAGCTTTTCGCGATGGGGTTCGAGGAGCGTCAGTTCCTCGGGCGAAGGCGCGCCCGTGGCCTTGAGGTCCGAGTTCTCGAAGAACGAGGCCGTGCGGGTATAGGCCCCGTACATCAGGTTACGGTTGGCCCATTCGAAGTCGAAGCACAGGCCGATGGCCTCGCGCACCCGGGGGTCCTTGAACTTCGCCCGCCGCTCGTTGATCCACCAGCCCTGGGTGCCGCTGGGTCGCGCGTCCGGCACGCGTTCGCGCACCACCCGGCCCTCGGCCACGGCAGGGAAATCGTAGCCCGTCGCCCAGACCCGCGCCGTGAACTCCTCGCGGAAGGTGAAGGCGCCGCTCTTGAACGCCTCGAAGGCCACCGTGCGATCACGAAAATACTCGTAGCGCAGGCTGTCGAAGTTGTTTCGGCCGACATTCACCGGCAGGTCGGCGGCCCAATAGTCGGGCATGCGCTCCAGGCCGATGGAGCGGCCGGGATCGACCGCCGCCACCCGGTAGGGGCCGGAGCCGAGCGGCGCGTCGAGGGTCGAGGCCTCGAAGTCTCGCTGGGCGTAATAGGCGGCGGAGAACACCGGCAATTGCGCCACGATGAGCGGCAGGTCGCGGGCGCGGCCCGGCGCGAAGGTGACGACGAGGCGCCCCTCACCCTCGGCGCGGGCGTCGGTCATGTCGCGGATCGTCTCCGCGATCTCGGGATGGCCCTTGTCCCGCAGGATCTTCAGGCTGAACGCCGCGTCCTGCGCCGTCAGGCGGGAGCCATCGTGGAAGCGGGCCTGGGGCCGTAGTTCGAACGTGTAGGTCAGCCCGTCCTCGCTCACGCTTACGGAGCGGGCGAGCAGGCCGTAGATCGCGTCCGGCTCGTCGAGGGCGCGGGTCATCAGGCTGTCGAAGGTGAATACGAGGCCGGCGGCGCCGGAGCCGCGCAGCACGTAGATGTTCAAGGTGTCGAAGGTGCCGAGCGACTGGTTGCCCACCGTGCCGGAGATCTGCCCCGAGAACCGGCCGCCCTTGGGCGCCATGGGGTTCACGTAATCGAAGTTGGGGAAGTCCTTCGGGTATTTCAGGTCGCCGAAGCTCGACAGCCCGTGCCGCTCGTCGTCGGCGGCCCAGGCCGGCCGGGGGAGCGGCAGGGAGGCGGCCAGCCCGCCAAGGACGAGGCCGCGCCGCGTCGCCCTCAACGGGGCGCCCCCGTCTTGGCGGCCAGGGCCTCGTCGTACCACCACGTCGTGGGGAAGCCGGAATTGGCGTAGAGCGGCAGGACCGGCGGGTGGCTGAAGCGGTTCCAGCGCAGGGTCCGCTGCCGGTCGGACGCCCATTGCGGCACGACGTAATCGTGGGCCAGCAGCACCCGGTCGAGGGCGCGGGTGGCGGCGATGACGCCCTCCCGGTCGGGGGCGAAGATCACCTTCTCGATCAGGGCGTCGATGGCCGGGTCCTTGATGCCGATCAGGTTGCGCGAGCCCGGCGAGTCGGCGGCCTTCGAGCCCCAATACTCGCGCTGCTCGTTGCCCGGCGACAGCGATTCACCCCAGCCGGTGGTGGTGATGTCGAAGTCGAAGTTGCGGATGCGGTTCTGGTACTGCGCCTGATCGATCACCCGCAGGGTCGCGCCGATGCCAATGAGCTTCAGCTGCGCCGAGAAGGGCAGGATCACCCGCTCGAAGGTGTTCTGGAATTCCAGGAACTCGACGGTCAGCGGCGTGCCCGCCTTGTCGACCATCTGGCCGCCCTTCAGCTCGTAGCCGGCCTCGCGCAGGAGACGCACCGCCTCGCGCAGGTTGGCCCGCACCGCCTCGGGGCTGTCGTTGACCGGGTTGGCGTAAGGCGTGGTGAAGACCGAGGCTGGAACCTTGTCCTTCAGGCCCTCCAGGATCTCCTTCTCACGCCCCTCGGGCAGGCCGGAGGAGGCGAGTTCCGAGCCGAAGAAATACGAGTTGATGCGCTTGTAGAGGCCGTAGAACAGCGACTTGTTCATCTCCTCGTAGTTCAGGGCGAGGTTGAACGCCCGGCGCACGCGCGGGTCCTTGAACTTGTCCTTGCGCGTGTTGAACACGAACGCCTGCATGATGCCCGTGCCCCGGTCGGGGAAGGCCTCCTTGATGAGGCGCCCGTCCTTCACGGCGGGGAAGTCGTCGTAGGCGGTCGCCCAGTTGCGGGCGATGTTCTCGACGCGGAAATCGTAGAGGTCGCCCTTCAGCGCCTCGACCAGCACGGTGCCGTCGCGAAAATACTCGTAGCGGACGGTGCCGAAATTGTTGCGGCCGGCATTCACCGGCAGATCCTTGCCCCAGTAATCGGCGACGCGGACATAGGTCGCGGTGCGGCCGGGCTCGAACTTCTCCAGCCGGTAGGGGCCGGAGCCCAGCGGGATCTCCAGGCTCGTCTCGGTGGGGCTGCGCTGGCGGCCCTGCGCGTCCTTGCCCTCCCACCAGTGCTTGGGCAGCACCCGCAACTGGCCGATCACCTGCGGCAACTCGCGGTTGCCCTTCTCGGAGAAGGTGAACGTCACCTCGCGCGGGCCGGTCGCCTCGGCCTTGTCCACGGTCTGGTAGTAGGCGGCGTAGAAGGGTGAGTTCGCCTTCAGCACGCCGAAGGACCAGACCACGTCCTCGGGGGTGATCGGCTGGCCGTCGTGCCACTTGGCGCCCTCGCGCAGGCGGTAGGTGACGGAGCCGAGATCGGGGGGAATACGCACCGCCTCGGCGAGCAGCCCGTAGGAGGTGAAGGGCTCGTCCGAGGATTCGGTCATCAGCGTATCGTAGATCTGCTGGACGCCGCCTTCGAGGTCGCCCTTCAGGCCCGAGACCACGATGTTGAAGTTGTCGAACCCGCCCTGGGAGCCGAGCCGCACGAGGCCGCCCTTGGGGGCGTTGGGGTCGGCGTAGTCGAAATGCGTGAAGTCGGGCCCGTATTTCGGCTGGCCCATCAGCGTCATCGCGTGGGTCCATTGCCCGTTCGCATCGGGCGGCGTGGGCTGCGCGCCGGCCCGGCCGACCGTATTGGCCGCCAGGAGGGTGCCCAGAAGGGTGCCATTGAACAGGCGGCGGGTCACGGGCTGCGTCACGCTTGGGCTGCCTCCGGTCCACGCGGTCGCGGGGCATTCCGGCCCCCGACCCTCCGGGGGGTCTTAGGACGGCGCCCGGGTCGCGTCGAGTGCGCGGGCGCCCCGTGCGTCACGGCGCCGGGTCGGCGGAGTCAGTGTCTGGCGCGGCGGGCGAGGTGCGTTCCGACCTCGAACAGGGCGAGGTCGAGGATCACGCGCAGGTGGTTGTCGGCGTCGTCGCCGAGTTCGTCGATGGCCTTGCGCGCGTCGAGGAGCGAGGCCGCCGCCCGGTCGAGGGCGTGCCGGCCCTGCGCATCGGTCTCCGTAAAGAAGCCGTTGCCTTCCTCGCGGGTCTCGGTGATGTCGATGATGATGCCCTTGGACCGGACGGGACGGCCGACATCGTCCTGATAGATGCGTCCCCGGCTGAGGATCCAGCGGATGCCGCGATCGGCCGTGACGACGCGGTACTCGGCGAGGAACAGGCGACCGTTGGCCAGCGCCCGCCACAGCGCCTGGACCAGCCATTCGCGGTCGTCGGGATGGATGCCGACCATCCCCGCCTCGCCCTGCAACGGCTGGCCGGCGAGGTCGGGATCGAGGGCGAGCAGGTTGGCGGCGCCCCGGTCGTAGCGGGCGGTGCGGCGCACGATGTCCCAGTCCCAGGTTCCGACCACGCCGGAGGCGTCGAGGGCGGAGCGCAGGTCTTCGAACGACTCGCGGCAATCGTTATCCACCTCGGTGGCCACGAGCAGCAAACCCCTCAGTTCAGAAGCAGACAAAGCGGCGGAGACCGGCCTCGTGCCCCTCAGGCGCCTATCACCTAGAGCAGTGATAGTTACTCAATTGGAAACGAGACGATCCCCTATACTATCGATTCTGATACGGACGTTTCCATTCGTAAGCAACCTTGGCCAAAGGGAAATTCGTCGGGGCGGGTGTGCGTCAGGCGCGGCCCTGGCCCCGGCGCCCCTCGACCAGCCACATCGCCAGCACGGCGGCGGCGAGCGCCGCGAGGGCGGCGAGCCCCAGCGCCAGGGGATAGACCTCGACGCCCCGGATGTTGGCGCTGTCGCTCGGCCGGAAGCCGATCCAGTCGCCGCCCGACAGACGCCCGCCGCGCAGGCTCTGGAGCCGCGGCACCTGCAACGCCCCCGCCGCATCGGAGAGGCGCCGGACGGAGCCGCCAGAGCCCTCGGCGACGGGCCGCAGGCGCTCGGTGTCGCTGAACACGTCGGCGAGTTCGCGCGGGTTTGCCGGGCCGACGCTCACGAAGGCCACGAGGTTGCCCGAGCGCAGGGTGTGCAGCCCCAGGCTCTGGGCGTCGAAGGTCGCGGTGAACAGGCCGGGCTCGGTGGGCTTGAGGGCCAGCGTCGTGACCCTGCCGGTCGGCCACGTGACGGTGACGGGCTCGGCGGTGTCGGCCATGGTCTGGCGCTCAACGCGGACCTCGCGGCCGTGGCCCGTCGTCTGAGCGCGCAGGGCCTCCTCTTCGAGGGCGGGCTCCTTCATCAGCCAGTGGGCAAGGCGCCGGAGCAGGTCGAGATAGGGGCCGCCGTCCTGATAGCCCCGCGCCCACAGCCAGGCATGGTCGGACAGCAGCAGCGCGACGCGGCCCTTGTCCTCCCGCGAGAGGGCGAGCAGCGGCAGGTTGTCGGCGCCCGACAGGATCGGCTCGAGACCGGGCCGCAGCCGCGCCTGGACGATCCTCAGCCAGTCGCCCCAGGCGGGGGGCGAGGCGTCGGAGCCCGGCAGGTCGCGGGTGACGGGGTGGCGCTTGCCGGTCTGGGTCGGGGTCGCCTTGTAGGGCCGCTCCACCACCCGCCCGTCGGGATCGCCCGGCAGGATGCCCGCGAGCCGGGTGCGGGCGAGGCTCGCCGCGCCGGCATATTCCGGCCCGGCGGCGATCAGCAGCGCCCCGCCCTCGCGGACGTAGCGGACGATGTTGTCGAAATAGGCCTGCGGCAGCACGCTCTGGTTGGCGTAGCGGTCGAAGATGATGAGATCGAAATCCTTGATCTTCTGGACGAACAACTCGCGCGTCGGGAAGGCGATGAGCGACAGTTCGGAGATCGGCGTGCCGTCCTGCTTCTCCGGCGGCCGCAGGATGGTGAAATGCACGAGGTCGACGTTGGCGTCGGACTTCAGGAGGTTGCGCCACGTCCGCTCGCCCTGGTGGGGCTCGCCGGAGACGAGGAGCACGCGCAGCTTCTCGCGGATGCCCTCGATGGGCAGGACGGCGCGGTTGTTGACCGTCGTCAGCTCGTTGGGGAGCGGCTCGACCTCGATCTCGACGACGTTCTGGCCGCCATGCTCGATCCGGGTGGAGAGGTCGAAGGGGCGGCCGGTGGGCACGTCGCGCCGGTCGATCTCTTCGCCGTCGCGGCGGGTGACCACCACCGCGTGGCCGGTGCCGCCGCGCTCCATCACCTCGGCGCGGATCGTCAGGTCCTTGCCGACGATGCCGAAGCGGGGGGCCTCGATCAGCTTGATCTGCCGGTCGCGCTCGTCGGCATGGCCGGTGACGAGGACGTGCAGGGGCGCCTTGATGCCGAGCTGGGCGAGGTTCGGCGGGATGTCGTGGACGACACCATCCGTCACCATTACGATGCCGGCCAGCCGCTCGGGCGGCACGTCGGCCAGCGCCTGACCCAGGGCGGCGAAGAGCTTGGTGCCGTCGTCGCCCTCGCCGGCATCGGGCACGTCGATGAAGCGCGGCTCGATATTGGTCAGAGAGCCGAAGCGGCGCTGCAACTCGGCGCGGACCTGATCCGTCACCTGCGGCCGGTCGCCGAGCGCCTGCGAGCCGGAGCGGTCGATCACCACGGCGGCGATGTCCTTCACCGGCTCCCGGTCCTCGTGGACGAGGGCGGGGTTGGCGAGCGCCGCCAGGACCAGAGCGAGGACGAGGGCGCGCAGCAGCGCCGTGCGGCCCCGCGCCAGGACGGCCAGCACCGCCATCGCCAGCGCGACGACGCCCAGGACGGCGAGAACCGGCCACGGCAGGAGCGGCGTGAAGCTGAGGCTCAGCATGGCGGGGCCTTTTCCCTCACTGCCCCAGACGCTCCAGAAGCGCGGGCACATGGACCTGATCGGCCTTGTAGTTGCCGGTCAGGGTGTAGATCACGATGTTGACGCCGCCCCGGAACGCCATCTCCCGCTGGCGCTGGTCGCCGCCGGTGATGGGATAGAGCGGTTCGCCCCGCCGGCCGATGGCCCAGGCGGTGGCAAGGTCGTTGCTCGTGATGATAATCGGGCTCACCCCGTCGCCCGCCCGCGCCGGCCGGCGCTCGCCGCCCTCGGGGGCCGGCGGCAGGGCCTCGACCCAGGTCTGGCCGGTGGCGTAGCGGCCGGGAAAGCTATCCACGAGGTAGAAGGCCTTGGTCAGCACGTGGTCGGCCGGCACCGGCTCCAGTTC
Organism: Methylobacterium sp. J-067; assembly: GCF_022829465.1. Lineage (GTDB taxonomy): Bacteria > Pseudomonadota > Alphaproteobacteria > Rhizobiales > Beijerinckiaceae > Methylobacterium > Methylobacterium litchii. The sequence continues at coordinate 264,417 of NZ_JAKSXZ010000092.1, read as the reverse complement.
CGGCACTTCGAGCGTCGCCAGCATCTTGCGCAGGTAGGCGGCTTCCGGTGTCGTCGGGCCGCCCGGCCGGGCGGTGAGGGCGTCGCGGGTGTCGAACAGCACCGTGCCGCCGTTGCGCATGAAGGCGTCGATCTTCCGGATCGCGGCCTCCGAGGGCTGCGGCCGGTTCGGCGCGATGGGCCAGTAGATCAGCGGGTAGAAGGCGAGTTCGTCCTTGGCCGGATCGAGCCCCGCCGGCTCGCCCGGTTCAAGGGCGGTGCGGGCGGCGAGCATCTGCGTCAGGCCGGAGAGCCCGGCGCGGCTCGCCTCGTCCACGGCGGCGTCCCCCGTGATGATGTAGGCGAGCCGGGTGATGAGGGCCGATTCGATGCCGTTCGGCCGGTTGGCCGGGGGCTCCTCGGCGCGCACGCCCCGCACCGGCACACTCGATGCCACCAGGGCCGCGAGGATGAGTGCGGCGGGGCGGGCACGCAGGGCCCTGAGCCGCCCGAGGAAGCCGCCGAGCCACAGCCCGGCCAGCGTATCGAGGACGAGGAGCAGCAGGCCCGCCGTGAACAGGCCAGGGCGCAGGTCCACGGTGGAGGCTCCGGCCAGGGAGCCGAGGGCGGCCCCGGTGAGGGGCGCGTAGTCGACGGGCGCGAGCCGGTCGTCGGGCTTGAGAGCGTTCACGCTGATCCCTCCGTCCGGCGGGCCGTAGAAGCCCGGCGGATGCTCCTGGCTCGCCCGGTCGGCGTAATCGGCCGGGACGGCGGTGGCGGAGGCCGGCGCCGAGCCGAGGGCGCCGAACCCGTCGAGGGTGACGCGGGGCGCCAGCACGGCGACCTTCGCGCGGTTGGCGCCCGCCTCGGCGGAGGCCGGGCCGGCACCCGCCAGCGCCACCACCCGCCGCAGCATGTCGATGAACAGGCCGGAGAGCGGTAGGTTCGACCACGTCGTGTCGGCGGTGACGTGGAACAGCACGATCCGCCCCTGCCCGCGCTTCTGCGCGGTGACGATGGGCGTGCCGTCCTGCAACGACGCCCAGGTCTTGCCCGGCAGGTCGCCATCGGGCTCCGCGAGGATCTGGCGGCGCACGCCGATATCGGCCGGCGGGGTCAGGCCGGCGAAGGGGCTCTCCGGCGGGAACGGGGCCATGGTCTTCGGCGCGTCCCAGGACAGGGCGCCGCCGAGGTTGCGGCCACCCCGGCGCAGGCGCACCGGCACCAGGGTGTCGTGACCGGCGGCGAGGCGCGCGCCGGCGAAGCGCAGGAGTAGCCCGCCCTCCTCCACGAACTTGTCGATGCGCCCCGCCGTCTTGTCGTCCAGGGCGCCGACGTCGGCCAGGACCAGCACCGAGACCTGGTTGTCGAGGAGCTGGTTGATCGAGTCCGCAAGGCTCGCCGCGCCGCGCGCCTGCTGCACGTCCGCGAAGGGTTCGAGGGCGCGGGAGAGGTAGTAGAGCGGCGCCAGCAGCGGCTGCGACTGGTCGAGGGTGCCGCCGAACACGAGGCCGACCCGGCGCCGCTTGCCGCGCTCGTCCATGAGCGAGACCGCCCCGGCCGAGTGCTCGTTCGCCACCTCGATCCGGCTGATGCCGTTGCGCAATTCGGTGGGCATGTCGAAGACGGCATCCGCGCTCAGGGCATCGCCCGCGAAGGTGAAGTCGCGCTCGGCGAGCGGCAGGCCCTTCTGGTCCAGCGCCCGGATCACCCCGGCATCCCGGCCGTTGCCGGCCGCGCGGAGCACATGGGCGGTGAGCCGCCCGCCGGATTCCGAGACGGTGAGCGCCAGGGCCGGCGGCCTGTCGGCCTTAAGCACGCTGAGCGCCGCCCCGGCGCCGGTCGCGAGGTCGTTCAGGCCCTTGGCGAAGCGCTCGTCGGGGCTGCCCGCGACCCCGTCCGTGATCCAGACGAGGCCGGCGCCCTGGTTCTTGTCGAGGAAGGCGCCGATGCCCTGCAGATGCGCGTCGCGGGTCGGCAGGTAGGGCCTCGGCGCGAGGGCACGCAGCCGCTCCAGGGTGGCGGCGGGGGACTTCGCCTCGACGGCGGCGACGGGCTCCGCGAGGCCGACGAGCGCCACCGCGCGCCCGTCGCGGGCGGCGCCCTCGACGGTGTCGGTGGCGACCCGCATCCGGTCGCGCCAATCGTGCGCGGATGCGAAGCCGTTGTCGAGGAGCACGAGGAGGGGCTTCTTGCCCCCGCCCGCGCCGATGCCGCCGGGGCTCCAGACGGGACCGGCCACCGCCAGGATGAGCGCGGCGGCGAGGAGCAGGCGCAGGATCACCAGCCAGGGCGGCGTCCGCGCGGGGGTCTGGCGCTGCGGGATCAGATCCGCCACGAGCTTCAGCGGCGGGAAGTCGATCCGACGGGGACGCGGCGGCGTCACCCGGAGGAGGATCCACAGGGCCGGCAGGCCGATCAGGGCGGCGAGCGCCAGGGGCGCGGCGAAGGTCAAGCCGAACATGGTCGCCTCAGCCGCCGCGGGCGATGACGAGGGTCGCGAGGCGCAAGGCCGCCTCGCTCGCGGGACGGTCGGTGCGGTGGAGCGTCAGCGTCCAGCCCGCCCCGCGCACGATCTCCTGCAACCGCTCTCGGTGGGCGGTGATCCGCGCCCGGTAGCGCTCGCCCCAGGAGCCGGCATCGCCGATGGCGAGGGAGGGTCCGCCTTCGAGGTCGTGCAGCACCGCCTGCCCCGTGAAGGGGAAGGTCTCCTCGATGGGATCGACCACCATGAGCAGATGGCCCCGGCTCCCCGCCGCCGAGAGGCCGCCGATGGATTCCGCGATCCGCTCCGGCGGGGTGAGGAAATCACCGATCAGCACCACCTCGTCGAAGCGCGCGGGCTGGGCGGCCGGCGGGAGGTCGCGGTCGAGCCCCGCCGTGTCGGCGACCAGGGCCTGGGCCAGATGCTCCACGATGCCCCGCGAAGCCCGCGCCCGCGTCAGGCCGAGCAGCCCGACCCGCTCGCCGCCATCCACGAAGGCGTCGGCGAGCGCGAGGCCGAGGACGAGCGCGCGCTCCACCTTGGACGCGCTCGCGAGGTCCGAGGAGAAGGCCATGGAGGCCGAGCGGTCGATCCAGAACCAGATGTTGTGGGCCGCTTCCCATTCCCGCTCGCGGACGTAGAGCCGGTCGTCGCGGGCCGAGCGGCGCCAATCGACGCGGGCGGCGGCCTCGCCGGTCACGAAGGGGCGGAACTGCCAGAAGCTCTCGCCCGGCCCGGCCCGGCGCCGCCCGTGCAGACCGTGGGCGAGCAGGCTCGACACCCGCCGCGCCTCCAGCACGAGGTGGGGCATCAAGGCGGCCAGCGCCGCCGCGCCCTCGGTCTCGCGGCGCCCCGGATGGCGCGTCTGCGCGGCGAGGGCCTGTGTCGCGACCAAGGTCAGAGCTTCTCCGCGAGCTTGGCGATCAGACCCTCGATGGTCTCGCCGTCGGCGCGGGCGGCGTAGTTGAGCGCCATGCGGTGCTTCAGAACCGGCTCGGCCAGCGCCTTCACGTCGGCGACGGAGGGCGCGACGCGGCCCTCGATCAGCGCGCGGGCGCGGGCGGCGAGGGTCAGCGCCTGGCTGGCGCGGGGGCCGGGTCCCCAGAGGAGCTTGTCCTTCACCAGCGCGTCGCCGCCATGGGGGCGCGCCGAGCGGACGAGATCGAGGATCGCCTCCACCACCGCCTCGCCCACGGGCAGGCGGCGCACGAGGCGCTGGGCGGTCATCAATTGGTCGGTGGTCATCACCGACGTCGGGCGGACCTCGTCGGCGCCGGTCGTCTCGATGAGGATGCGCCGCTCGGCCGCCCGGTCGGGGTAGCCGACGTCGATCTCGAGGAGGAACCGGTCGAGCTGCGCCTCCGGCAGGGGGTAGGTGCCCTCCTGCTCGATGGGGTTCTGGGTGGCGAGCACGTGGAACGGACGGGGCAGGTCGTGGCGCTCGCCGGCCACCGAGACGTGCCCCTCCTGCATCGCCTGGAGCAGGGCGGACTGGGTGCGCGGGCTGGCGCGGTTGATCTCGTCCGCCATCAACAATTGCGTGAACACCGGGCCCTTCACGAAGCGGAAGGCGCGGCGGCGCTCGGCATCCTCCTCCAGAATCTCGGTGCCGAGGATGTCGGAGGGCATCAGGTCCGGGGTGAACTGCACCCGGCGGGCATCGAGGCCGAGCACGGTGCCCAGCGTCTCCACCAGCTTGGTCTTGGCCAGACCCGGGAGGCCGACGAGGAGGCCGTGGCCGCCCGCGAGGATCGTGACCAGGGCGAGGTCCACGACCTTCTCCTGCCCGAAGATGACCCCGTGGATCGCCTCGCGGGCCTGTCCGACCGCCGCGAGGCAGCTCTCGGCGGTGGCGACGATGCCGTCGTCGAGGCTGGTGGCGGGGCTCGTGCCCTGGCTGGCGGCCTGGATCATGCCGGTGTCCGTCTCCCTGGGACGCTGCGGACGGGCGTCCGCGAAAGTCCAGGAGTGTGGGCCGGCTTCAGGGGGCTGGCAAGGTCGGGATCGCCGCACGGTTGCGTGGGCGCCCCGCCCGCCGAGGCGGACGGGGGCGTCAGGCCGCCCGCAGGCCGCCGAGGAAACGGCCGACCTCGGCGCCCAGGCGCTCGGCCTGCCGCGACAATTCGGTGGCCGAGGCGAGCACCTGCGCCGAGGCCGCGCCGGTCTCGTCGGCGGCGTCGGCCACGACGGCGATGCCGCCCGTGACCTCGCTCGTGCCGGCGGAGGCCTCCGTGACGCCCCGGACGATCTCGCGCGTGGCCGCGCCCTGCTCCTCCACCGCCGCCGCGACCGAGGCCGACAGGCCGTCGATGTCGCGGATGCGGCTGGCGATGGCCTCGATGGCCCCGGCGGCATCGCCGGTCATCGACTGGATCTCGCCGACCTGCGCGGTGATCGCCTCGGTGGCCCGGGCGGTCTGGCTCGCGAGCTGCTTCACCTCCGCCGCGACCACGGCGAAGCCCCGTCCGGCCTCGCCGGCGCGGGCCGCCTCGATGGTCGCGTTCAGCGCCAGCAGGTTGGTCTGGGCGGCGATGGTCGAGATGAGTTCGACCGCCTCGCCGATCCGCGCGGCGCCCCGGCGCAGGCCATCGACGGTGCGGCCGGTCTCCGCCGCCTGGGCGACCGCGCGGGCCGCCAGTTCGGCCGAGCCCGAGACCTGCCGGGCGATCTCCTGGATCGAGGAGCCGAGTTCCTCGGCCGCCGCCGCGACGGTGCCGACATTGGTGGCCGATTCCTCGGCGGCCGCCGCCACGCCTACCGAGCGCTCAGCGGTCTTCGCCGCCGAGGAGGACATGACGCCAGAGGTCGCCTGCAGCTCGGTCGCCGCCGAAGCGACGGTGCCGACGATGCCGCCCACCGCCTGCTCGAAGGAATTCGCGAGGTCGCGCATCGTCGCCCGCCGCTGTGCCTCGACGCCCTCCCGCGCCAGGGCCGCCTCGGCCTCCAGGGCGCCGTTGCGCTCCAGGCTCGCCCGGAAACCGAGGGCGGCGCGGGCGATCTCGGCGATCTCGTCCCGGCGGTCGGTGCAGGGGACCTCCGTGTCGGCATGGCCCTCCGCGAGGCGCGACATGGAGGAGGCGACCCGGAGCGCGCGCCCGGCGATGTCGCGGGCGAGCCACGCCATCAGGGCGAGGACCAGGGCGGCGCCGATGCCGGTGGCGACGGCGATGCCGGTGAGCGCCGAGGCGACCGAGGCCTCCACCGCCGCCGTCCCATCGCGTGCCTCGCGGCTCGCGGCGATTTGCAGGGCGTCGAGGTCCTTCCAGGCCGTATCGTAGAGCTTGTTGGCCGGGCCGTTGAAGGCGGCGTGCGCGGCCTCGGCCTCGCCCTTCGCGCCCAGGGCGAAGGCGCTCGACTGCGCGTCGAGATAGGTGCGCCACTTGGCCTTGAACGCCTCGAAGGCCGCCTGCCCCGCCGCGTCGGAGGGGATGGCCGCGTAGGCCCCGATCAGGTCCCCCATCTCGCGGATGCGCGCGCCATTGCGCTCGCTCGCCTGGGCGCGCTTGGCCCCGTCCGTCTCGTCGATGACGCGGGTCGCGCCGAGCCGCACCCGCGTCATGGTTGCGCGCAGGTCGCCCAGACGCTCGACCGACGGCAGGAGCCGCAGGCCGATCGTCTCCGTCACCGCCGCGCTGTCCCGCACCTTGAAGACCGCTTGCGCGCCGACCCCCAGGACGATCGTACAGACGAGGCTTCCGATGACGAGGAACTGACCTCTCAGGCGCAGGGGCAAGTGCATCGTTCAGACCATGACCTCAAGACAGCTGAGGTCTGGCCCAATCGCATTGGGAAACGGTTAAGCACGGCGCCCCGCGATGGGGCGCCGTGCGTTCAGGCCTTCACGTCCCGCCCGTCGGTGAATTCCCGCCACAGCAGGACGAGCGCCGCCATCACCGCCGGGCCGAGGAACAGGCCGAGCAGGCCGAAGGATTCCACGCCACCGAGGATGCCGAGGAGCACCCAGAGGAAGGGCAGCTTGGTGGTGCCGCCGATCAGCGCGGGCCGGATGAAGTGGTCGGCCGCAAAGGTCACGACGAGGCCCGCCACGGCGACGATGATCGCTGCCTTGACCGCCCCCGCCGACAGGAGGAGCAACGCCGCGACGGCGATGGCCAAGGCCGCGCCGAAGGGGATCATCGCCGCCACCGCCGTGAAGGCGCCGAGGAGCACCGGGTGCGGCACGCCCGCGAAGTAGTAGACGATGCCGAGGATCACGCCCTCGCCCAGGCCGACGAGGACGAGGCCGTCCACCGTCCCGTGGACCGAGGCGACCATCTGGCGCCCGACCCGCTCGCCGCGGGGGCCGAACAGGCGGTCGCAGGCCTTGAGCGCCTGCCGCGCGACCGTATCGCGGTCGCGGAACAGGAAGAATAGGGCCACGAGGCTGAAGCCGAACAGCACCACCCGGTGGACCACCTCCCGGCCGATGTTGCGGCCGGCGCCCAGGACCTTGCCGTTGTCGAAGCGGTGCAGGATCTCCGACCCCGCCTGGGCATGGCCAAGGTTGTCGTTCCACCACGCCGTCGCCTGGGCCGCGCCGTAGGGCAGCCGGTTGAGGAACTCGGGCGCGGGGATGCCGCTCTCCTCGGCCTTGCGGACGAACTCGGCGACGTCGTGCGCCTCCCGCGCCGCCTGCACGCCGAGGACGACGAGGGGCACCAGGAACACGAGGGCCACGGCCAGCACCGCGAGGCTCGGCAGGACGATGTTGTGCCGGCCGGGCGGGAAACGCCGCTCGATCTTGGCGTAGAGCGGCCCCAGGGCGATGGCGAGCACCACGGCCCAGGCGAGGGCCGGCAGGAACTCCCGCAGGATGTAGATCCCGAGGGCGCCCAGCGCGAGGACGAGGATCACCCGCGCCGCGCCCTGCGAGGGCGCGCGCTCGGGCGGAGGCATGGCGGGATGGCCCGGCCGCGCCTCCGCGAGCGCGCGGGCCGGGGGCACCGGCACGGCGAAGGTCGGGTCGAGGGTCGAGGGGGGCGACGGTTTCATCCGCCTTCTCCGATTCGGGTTGCCGGGCTGATTCGGGCGCGGCCGAGCGTGACAATAGCCCTGCCGCAGATAGGTCCGCCCCGCGCATCCGCCACCACGAGGGCGCCCGACTGACCGGGTCGTGAACGCGCGATGCCGGCAAACGGCCCCGCGTCGTGTTGCGGTTGCCGCACCCGACCCCCTCGTGTAGAGGTCCGCCGATCCGTCGGCGCCGAGCGGAGGGTTCGGGATTCCGGGCCCGCCGCCCGCGCCTCATGGCAGCGAGGGATAGGACGCCGGGCATCCGGCGCGAGGGGGCTCCCGCCGCCGAACCGGAAACCGTTTCAGAGCCCACGAGAAGACATGTCCGACGATCCCGCCACCGGCAGCGCGACCTTCCAGCGCGTGGCCGACATCATTGCCGAGACGGCCGACATCGAGCGGGACAAGATCACTCCCGAGAGCCACGCCATCGACGACCTCGGCATCGACAGCCTCGCCTTCCTCGACATCGCCTTCGCGGTGGACAAGGCCTTCGGCATCAAGCTGCCGCTGGAGCGGTGGACGCAGGAGGTCAACGAGGGCAAGGTCCCGGCCGAGCAGTATTTCGTGCTGAAGAACCTCTGCGCCCGGATCGACGCCCTGGTCGCCGAGAAGGCCGCCAAGGTCTGACGGCCCCGCGACCCGATGCGGCCAGCTCGCCATGCGTCTTGAATATTTCGAGATGATCGATGCCGTGGTGCGGCTCGACCGTACCGCCGGCACCATCGAAGCCGTGGCGAAGGTGCCGGACGCGAGCCCGGTCTTCGAAGGGCATTTCCCCGGCCACCCCCTGGTGCCGGGCGTGCTCCTCACCGAGACCATGGCCCAGGCCTCGGGCTATCTCATCCTCGCCCATCTCGGCTTCGAGCGGATGCCCTTCCTGACGGGCGTCGACAAGGCGCGGTTCCGCAGCTTCGTCGGCCCCGGCGCGGTGCTGACCGTGACCGCGAAGCTCGAACACGACGGATCGGGCTACGCCGTCACCAAGGCGGCGATCCGCCACGAGGGCAAGTCGATCTGCGATGCGGAGCTTCGCTTCCGCACCATGCCCTTCCCGGAGGGGCTCGACGCGCCGATGCGCGAGCGCGCCAGGACCAGCGGCCTCCTCCACCTCGCGGGGATCGGCGACGGAGCCCCAACATGACGCGTCCGGTCGTCGTCACCGGTATCGGCCTCGTCTCCTGCGCGGGCGAAGGCGAGGCGGCGCATCTCGCGGCGCTCGCGGCCGGCACCCCGCCGCGCACCGACGCGGACAGCTTCGCGCCCTACCCCGTCCACCCGGCCCCCGCCATCGCCTGGGACCGGCAGATCCCGAAGAAGAGCGACCAGCGCCAGATGGAGGCGTGGCAGCGCCTCGGCGTCTACGCCGCCGGCCTCGCCCTCGATGCGGCCGGGGTGAAGGAGGATGCCGCCTTCAAGCAGGCGCTGCACCTCGTCGTGGCGGCGGGCGGCGGCGAGCGCGACTACGCGGCCGACGGCGCGATCCTCACCGGCCTGCGCGACGCGGCCGATCCGGGGGCCTTCCTCAACGAGCGCCTGCAGAACGACCTGCGGCCGACCCTCTTCCTGGCGCAGCTCTCGAACCTGCTCGCGGGCAACATCGCCATCGTCCACGGCGTGACCGGCGCCTCGCGCACCTTCATGGGCGAGGAGGCGGCGGGCGTCGATGCCCTGCGCATCGCCCAGGCGCGGATCGCCTCCGGCCAGAACGAGGCGATGCTGGTCGGCGGCTCCTACAGCGCCGAGCGGCCGGACGCGCTCCTCGTCCACGCCATGGGCGGCTTCGCCAAGCAGGGCGATTACGTGCCGGTGCGCGACCGCGCGGCGCCGGGCGGCTTCATCCTGGCGAGCTGCGCCGCGTTCCTGATGCTGGAATCGGCCGAGCACGCGCAGGCGCGCAGCGCCCAAGCCCTGGCGCGCCTCGGCCCGGTGGCGAGCGGCCGCTGCCGCCGCGAGCCCGGTGCCGTCACGGAGTCCCTGGCCGCGCGCTGGGGCGAGGCCGTGACCGCCGCCCCCGATTTAGTGATCTCCGGCGCCACCGGCGTCGCGCCGATCACGGCGGAGGAGACCGAGACCCTGGGCCGGCTCGCCCCCGACGCGCATATCCATCCCCTCGGCGACCTGATCGGCCATGGGCTCGAAGTCGCCGCCCCGTTCGGCGCGGCCCTCGCGGCGGCGCTGATCGCGGAAGGCCGCGCGGGCGACATCGCCGTCACCACGGTGGGCCACCGCCGCGGCGAAGGCGTGATGCGGCTCACGCGGGCCTGACGCCGGTCTCTGGGAAAGCCAACGCGATCCGGCAGCCGCCCTCCGGCGCCTCGGTCACCGCGACCGTCGCACCGTGCAGCTTGGCGATGGCCGCCACCAGCCCGAGGCCGAGCCCGTTGCCGGGCGTCGCGCGGGCCGTCTCCGCCCGGTAGAAGCGCCGGAACACGCGCTCCCGCTCGGCCACCGGGATGCCCGGCCCGGTATCCTCGACGGCGAGCAGGCACATCCCGTCCCGCCGGGCGACGACGACCTGCACGGTGCCACCCTCCGGCGTGAACTTCAGGGCGTTGTCGATGAGGTTCGACAGGGCCTCGGCGCAGAGGTCTCGGTCGGCATGGATCGCCGGCACCGGGGCGATCCGCGCCTGGAGGCGGATGCCACGCTCCTCTGCCAGGGGCTCGAACAGGTCCACCGCCTCCTCAGCCAGATCCTTGAGGTCCAGCGTGCCGAAGGCGGCGCGGCGGCGCTCGTCCTCCATCTCGCCGATGCGCAGCACCGCCGTCACCATGGCGAGGGTCTGGTCGATCCAGGCGAGACCCTGCCCCACGGCCTCGCGGAACTCGACCACCGTGGCGGCGTGGTCGCGGCTGCGCTCCAGGCGGGCGCGCAGCCGTGTCAGCGGCGTGCGCAGGTCGTGGGCGACGGCATCGCCGACGCTGCGGATCTCGCCCATCAGGTGCTCGATCTTGTCGAGCATCCGGTTCACGTTGCCCGCGAGCCGGTCGAACTCGTCGCCCCGCCCGTCCACCGGCAGGCGCTGGCGCAGGTCGCCACGCATCACCCGGTCGAGGGCCGCCTCCGTCGCGGCGAGGCGCCGCCGTGCCCGGCCCGCGAGGAGCAGCCCCCCGCCATGGAGAGCACCAGCGTCGGGACGAGGCCGAGGCCCAGCGCCCGCACCGACATGTCCCGCACCCGGTCGAGTTCGTCGGAATCGTGCCCGATCACCGCGACGCTGCCATCCGGCAGGGCGAGGGCCGCCGCCCACATCTCGTCGCGGATCGTCCGCTGCCCCAGCTCGACCTTGGCCGCCACCCGGTAGGCGTCGCCGTCCGGGGGCAGGCTGGCGGGCAGGCTGTCGAGGTTGCCCGCCCGGCGGGTGTCGCCCGGCCCGAACAGCCCGGCATAGTGTCGGGCATGGGGATCCATGGCGATCCACGTATCGACTCGCCGGGCGGCCCCGCTGGGGTCGCTCGCCACGGCGCGGATCTCGAGGCGCAGGGTCTCGGCCAGTTCCTCGCGCAGGAGGCCCGCAGTCTGCCAGTAGACGAAGGCGAAGATCGCGAGGGCGAACAGCACCGACCACAGGGCGATGCCGCAGGCGAGGCGGAAAGCGGTGGAGCGGAAGAGGTCAGTCATCGGCCTGCAGGGTGAAGCCGATGCCGCGCACGCTGGCGATCATCGGCGCCTCGCCCCCGGCTTCGAGCTTGCGCCGCAGCCGGCCGACATGGACGTCGATGAGGTTGGATTTCGGGGTGAAACGGTAGCCCCACACCTCCTCGAATAGCATCGCCCGGGTCACGACCTGCCCCGGCCGCCGCATCAGGTAGGCGAGGAGCTTGTGTTCGCGGGGCAGGAGGTCGAGGTCGCGCCCGCCGCGCCGCCCCTGCCCCGCCATCAGGTCGAGTTCCAGGCTCCCGACGCGCAGCACCGTCTCCGGCGTTTCCACCGGGCGGCGCAGCAGCGCCTCGATCCGCGCCGCGAGTTCCCCGAGGGCGAAGGGCTTCGTCAGGTAGTCGTCGCCGCCCGCCCGCAGGCCCCGGATGCGCTCGTCGACGTCGCCCAGCGCGCTCAGCACCAGGGCGGGCGTCCGATCACCGGATTGCCGCAGGTCCTGCAGCAGGCGCAGGCCTTCGAGGCCCGGCAGCATCCTGTCGAGGATGATCGCTCCCCAGCCGCCCTCCCCTGCCGCCCGCGCGCCGGCCGGCCCGGTCTCGGCCCAAGCGACCTCGTGCCCGCGCCCGCGCAGATCGGCGAGCACGTCGGCGGCCGTGTCGGAATCGTCCTCGATCAACAGCAGGCGTGCCACGCTGCCCCCCTCGTCGGTCTCTCTGCCGCAAAGGCGTGCGTCCGTCGCGCCGCGCCGCACCGCATGAACCCGAATTTAATGGCGCGGCGCGGTCGCCGCCCCACAATCTGGAATAACTCTAAATCGTACCGCAACCCGATGGCATCCGCCTGTTTGGCGGAGGCGGCCAGCCGGGTTGACCGCATTGGGGGTGCGGATCGTGGCCAGGAAGCGGCGCCCACGGCGCCTGATCAATCGTTACGGGCAGACCCGGCTCTATGACGTCACGACCGGGGCCTACGTCTGCGTGGAGCAGCTCAAGGTGTGGCGTTCGGAGGGATTCGACGTGATCGTGCGCGAGGTCGAGAGCGGCCGTTACGTCACCGAGGCGGTTCTGCCGTCGGGCTTCGATGCGTGACGCGCCCTCCCTCCGGTACGGGCCGAACCCCGCCTCGCGCCCGCCGCCGCAGCGCAGCGCGACGCCGTCCTCCGCGTCCGTGAGCGCGCCGCGCCGCCGGAGCGGGTGGGGCCGGACGCTCGGGCTCCTGCTCCTCGCCGGGCTGGCGGGGGCCGGCTGGATCGAGCGCGATGCGCTGATGTCCTTCACCGGCTACGGGGCCAAGCCGGAGGCGCCGGCTGCGCAAGCCAAGGACAAGCCGGCCGAGGGCGATCCCGACACCGTGACCCTGGACGAGACGGGCCGCAAGCGGGCGGGCGTCGCGGAGGGCAAGGCGGTGATCCGCCGGATCGTGCTGCCCGTCCGCGCCCCGGGCACGGTGGCCTTCGACGAGCGGCGGGTGACGCATCTCAAGCCGCGCACGCAGGGCCGCGTGCTGAGCCTCGCGGTGCAGCCGGGGGACCGCGTCCATGCCGGGCAGGTGCTGGCCACCCTCGACGCGGCGGGCATCCTCGACGCGCGCAACGGCCTCGCCTCGGCCAACGCCGCCCTCGGGGAGGCGGTCGCCTCGGAGCAGGCCGCCGCGCTGCAGGTGAAGCGCGGGCAGGATCAGTTGTCCTTCGGCGGCGTCGCCAAGGCCGAGGTGGAGCGGCGGCAGGTCGATCTCGCCAAGGCGCAGGCGGCGGTGAAGTCGGCCCAGGCCAACGCGGACATGTACCGGGCACAATACGAACGCCTCGCCCCCGCCGAGGGCGCGGCGCCGGGCACGAGCGCCATCGTCACGCCCATCGCGGGCGTGGTGACGAGCGTGGGCATCACCATCGGCGACGTGCTCGACACCGCCCGCGACGCGATCACCGTGGCCGACCCGTCGCGGATGCTGGTCCTGGCGAACCTCTACGGCCCCGACATCGCCCGCGTGAAGACGGGGGACCAGGCCACCATCGAGGCGCCGATCCCCGGCCACGAGGCGTTCGCCGGCACGGTCGGGGCGATCAACGCCGCCCTCGACCCCGCCACCAACACCGCCCCGGCGCGGATCGAGATCGCCAACCCCGGCGACACACTGCGCGCCAACATGTTCGTCTCGGTGACGATCGCGGCCGACCTCGGCCGTTCGGGCGTGACGATCTCCGCCGCCGCGGTGCAGGAGACCGAGCAGGGCCCCATCGCCTTCGTCCGCACCGGGCCGGACACCTTCGTCCGCCGCGCCCTGACGCTCGGCATCCGCCGCGCGGATTGGGTGGAGGTCGAGGGCGGCGTGGCCGAGGGCGAGACCGTCGCGACCCAGGGTAGCTTCGCCCTCAAGGCGATCCTGCTGCGCAGCCTCCTCGGCTCCACGGATTGAGCGCCGCACCATGAAACGCTGGTTCGCGATGCTCGTGCGGCGCCGCCTCCTCGTCCTCGTCCTGGCGCTCGCCGGGGCGGCGGGGGGCATCGCCAACCTCCGGGGCCTGTCCATCGACGCGGTGCCGGACATCTCGCCGAAGCAGGTGATGGTCCTCACCCTCTCGCCGGGCCTCGGCCCCCTGGAGGTGGAGCGGCTGATCACCTTCCCCGTCGAGAACGCCATGGCCGGGGCGCCGGGCATGGAGGGCGTCCGCTCCGTGTCGCGGGCGGGCATCTCGGCGGTCTACGTGACCTTCCACGACGCGGTGCCGATCCGCGACGCGCGGGATCAGGTGTTCCAGCGCCTGCCGCTCGCCAAGAGCATGATGCCGGCGGGCGTCGGCGACCCGCAGATGGGGCCGATGGCGACCGGCCTCGGGGAGATCTACCAGTTCGAATTGCGCGGCCCTGCCACCTCGCCGATGGAGCTGAAGCGCATCCTCCAATGGACCATCGCGCCCAAGCTCAAGCTGACGCCGGGCGTGGTGGACGTGAACATCTACGGCGGGCAATTGCCGACCTACGAGGTCCAGGTCTCCTCCGAGGCCCTGCGCCGCTACGGCGTGACCCTCGCCCAGGTCTACACGGCGCTCCAGGACAACAACGCCGACGGCGGCGGCGCCTATATCGAGCACAACGACCAGCAATTGACGATCCGGGGCCTCGGCCTCGCCAAGGGGCCGGAGGATCTCGGCAACGTCGTCGTCACCACCGCCGCCGGCGGCATCCCGGTGCTGGTCTCGACGCTGGGCAAGGTAGTGCAGGCGCCGAAGGTCCGCCTCGGCGCCGTTACGCACGACGCGCAGGGCGAGACGGTCGTCGGCATCGCGCTGATGCAGTACGGCGAGAACGCCAGCGCCGTGGTCGAGGGCGTCAAGACAACCATCGACTCCCTTCGAAGCGAGCTGCCGCCCGGCGTCTCGATCGTCCCCTATTACGATCGCAGCGCCCTGGTGGACCGCACGATCCACACCGTGGCGCACAACCTCCTCGAAGGGGCGGCCCTGGTCATCGTGGTGCTGCTGCTCCTCCTCGGGAACCTGCGCGCCGGGCTGATCGTGGCGGCGGCGATCCCGCTCTCCATGCTGATGGCCTTCGCGGGGATGCGGCTGATCGGCCTCTCCGGCAACCTGATGAGCCTCGGGGCCATCGATTTCGGGCTGATCGTCGACGGCTCGGTGGTGATGATCGAGAACGTGCTGCGCGCGCGGGGCGCCCATCCCGACCGGCCGCCCCTCGCCGTGGTGAGCGAGGCCGCCGCCGCCGTCGCCAAGCCGGTGATGTTCGCGGTGGCGATCATCATCGTCGTCTACGTGCCGATCCTGGCGCTCCAGGGCGTGGCGGGAAAGATGTTCGTGCCGATGGCGCTCACGGTCATCCTGGCGCTCGGCGGCTCGCTGATCGTCACCATGACGCTGATGCCGGCGCTGGCCGCGCTCTTCCTGTCCGGCAAGGGGCTCGGGGAGCACGAGACCCGCCTCGTCCACGGGATGCGCCGCGCCTACACCCCGGTGCTGCGGCTCGCCGAGCGCCATGCCGGGATCACCCTGCTGCTGACGCTCTCGCTCTTCGCGGGCTCGTGCCTCCTCGCCACGCGGCTCGGCGGCGAGTTCCTGCCGCAACTGGCCGAGGGCTCCATCGTCATCACCTCGGAGAAGCTGCCGGGCATCAACCTCGACGCCTCGCTCAAGACCGTGCACCGGATCGAGGCGGTGCTGAAATCCTTCCCCGAGGTGAAGAAGGTCGTCTCCCTCACCGGCAGCGCCGAGATCCCGACGGACCCGATGGGCGTCGAATCCACCGACAGCTTCATCACCCTCACCGATCCCGCCACCTGGACGACCGCCGACAGCCAGGACGGGCTCGTCGCCGCCTTCGACAAGCGCCTGCAGGCGGAGGTGCCGGGCGTCGCCTATTCCTTCTCGCAGCCGATCCAGATGCGCATGGAGGACCTCCTCCAGGGCGTGCGCGGCGACGTGGCGATCAAGCTCTACGGCGACGACCTGAAGGTGCTGGCGAGCAAGGCCGACGAGATCGTGAAGGTGGTCTCCGCCGTGCCCGGCGCCGCCGACGTGAAGGCCGAGGCCCAGGCCGGGATGCCGACCCTCACCGTCGCGATCGACCGCGCCAAGGCCGCCCGCTACGGCATCAACGTCTCCGACGTGCTCGACGTGGTGAGGAGCATCGGCGGGCGTACCAGCGGCGTCGTCTATGGCGACGACAACTCCATCACCGACATCGTCGTGCGCCTCGATCCCGCCGACCGCAGCGACATCGAACGCATCCGCACCCTGCCGGTGGGCGGCTCGGGCAAGATGATGATGCCGCTCTCCATGGTGGCCAGCGTCGAGGTCGCCTCCGGCCCGGCGCAGATCAGCCGCGACAGCCTGCAACGGCGCATCTCCGTGCAGGCCAACGTGCGCGGCCGCGACGCGCAGAGCTTCGTGGACGCGGCCCAGGCCGCCGTGAAGGCGCAGGTGACGCTGCCACCGCGCTACTCCCTCGAATGGGGCGGCCAGTTCCAGAACCTGCAGGAGGCGACCGCCCGGCTGATCCTCGTCGTGCCGGCGGCCTTGGCCGCGATCCTCGTGCTGCTCGTGGTGATGTTCGGCGACATCCGCCTCGCCGGCCTGATCTTCCTCAACGTGCCCATCGCGGCGACGGGGGGCATCCTCGCCCTCTACCTGCGGGGCCTGCCCTTCTCGATCTCGGCGGCCATCGGCTTCATCGCGACCTTCGGCATCGCGATCCTGAACGGCGTCGTGCTCACGAACACCATCCACGACCTCGAACGCGAGGGGCTGAGCCCCCGCGACGCGGCGACGGAGGCCGCCGAATCCCGCCTGCGCCCCGTGATGATGACGGCCCTCGTCGCAACCCTCGGCTTCCTGCCGATGGCGCTCTCGACCAGCGCGGGGGCGGAGGTGCAGCGGCCGCTCGCCACGGTGGTGATCGGCGGCCTCGTCTCCGCGACGCTGCTGACCCTCGTGGTCCTGCCGGCGATCTACCCCTACGCCGCGCGGCTGCGCCTGCCCTTCCTGCCGGAGGCGGAGAGCCAGCCCGAGCCGGAGCCCGAGCCCTACCGCCGCCGCAGCCGGATGTAGAGGGCGCCGCCGCCGCCATGGTGGCGGGCGGCCTCCTCGAAGCCCAGGACGATGCCGCGCAATTCCGGCGAGCGCAGCCAGTGCGGCACGTTCCGGCGCAGCACGCCGCGCTCGCGATACGGGTCGGCATAGGTCTCCCCGCCCTTGCCGGTGACGACGAGGACGTAGCCGTGCCCCGCCGCCCGCGCCCGCAGGAGGAAGCCCGTCAGCGCCGCATGGGCCTCGGCCTGGATCATGCCGTGCAGGTCGAGGCGGGCCTCGATGGGCTGGCGCCCGCGCTTCAGGGCGATCCGCGCCTGCCGTTCGAGCCCCGCATGGGGCATCGGATTCTGCGGCGGCGCCTGATAGGGCGCGGCGGTCGCCACGCGGGGCGGCGGCGGCACGAAGGCCGGCGGGGCCTTGGCGGGCGCTCCCTTGAAGGGCGTCGCCCGGGGGCCGGGCAGGCGCTCCGGCATCGTGGCGGTGGAGGGCGCGGGGATCGGCTCCTCGGCCTGCGGGATCGGGCGGCCCTGCAGCGGCGTGAAGCGCTTGGCGACCTCGCGCCACAGGCGGCTGTCGCCGGAGGAGAGGCCGCGCGAGCGGCGCGGCGACTTCACGACCCGCCCCCGTGGCGCGGCAGCAGGACGACGAAGCCCACCGGATCGCGCAGGTTGCCGGCGGCGATGCCGGCCTGCGCGCCGCTGCCGACGAACAGGTCCCCCCGCGCCGGCCCAACGATGGCCGAGCCGGTGTCGGCGGCGATGGTCAGGCGTCCGCGCTCGCCCTCCCGCGCGCCCGGCAGGCGGCCCTCCAGCCAGAACGGCAGGCCGTAGCGCCACAGCGTGCCATCGACGGCGAGGCCGATGCCGGGGGAGAGCGGCGCGTTCGCCGCCCCTGGCGGGCCGAGGGTGGGCTCCTCGACCTCCGCGAGGCGGAAGAAGATGTAGGAGGCGTTCCGGCGGATGAGCCGCCTGGACTCGCCCGGGTGGTCGCGCAGCCAGCCCGTCCAGCGGGCCAGCGTCAGCCCTTCGAGGGGCAGGTGCCCCTCCTGCACGATGAGTTTCGCCACCGCCGTGTAGGCGCGGCCGTTGCGCCCGTCATAGAGCGCCCGCACCGCCCGGCCGTCCGGCAGGCGGATCCGGCCCGAGCCTTGGACCTGCAGCACGAGGAGATCGACGCCGTCGCGTAGCCACAGGATCGGCCGCGCCCGCTCGGCCAAGGCCCCGTCCTCGATAGCGGCCCGGTCGGGATAGGGCTCGAACCCCGATGCCGTGGCGCGGGCGGCGCGCAGGGCCGGATCGAGGCCGGGCCGCGTCTCGCCGGGGCCGAGGGTCACGAGGTCGTCCGGCCGGGCGAGGATCGGCGTCGTGAAGCCCGGCGCCTGTGTGAGGGAGCCCGGGAGTTCCGGCTCGAAATAGCCGGTGAGGAAGCCCGGTGTCCCGTCCGGGCGCACGATGCGATAGGCGGCGAAGGCGCGGCGGAAGAAGTCGGCGGCGCCCTGCGGCGGAACGGTGAGCGCCTTGGCGCAGGCGGCGATGAGATCGACGACGTTCCCCGTCACGCCATTCCGCTGGGGCGGCGCGGGCATGGGCGCGGCGCAGACGCGCCGGAACGCGGCGAGCGCCCCGGCCGGGTCAGGTCCAGGAAAGCCTGCCAAGTCGGCGATGGCGACGGGTTCGAGGCGTGCGCCCGCGATCTCGGCGGGCGCCGAGGCGGCCCGCGGCGCCAGAAGCGCCGCGGCTAGGGCGACGGAGGCGAGTCCGAGGCGGGCACGCGGAGGTCGCACGTCACCAGACGGTCAGGCGCCGGCCTCGGTGGCGACGAGTTGCCAGTTCGGATCGCGCGAGCCGAGGGTGCGCGCGAAGGTCCAGACATCCGGCACCTCGACCACCGTCTCCGCACTACCATCCACGACCTTGCCGTTGGCGTCGCGGGTGGCGGTGATGAGGTTGGAGAGGAAGCGCACCGTGATGTGGGCGACGCGGTTGCGCACGTCCACGGCGACGATCTCGGCCCGGTCGATGGAGACGAAGGTCGTCTCCAGGGTCTGCCGGTTGCGCTCGCGCTCGGCGATGGCCCGCTCGAACGCCTCGCCGACCTCCTTCGAGAGCAGCGAGCGCAGGGTCTTCCGGTCGCCCTTGGCGAAGGCAATCATGATCGCCTCGTAGGCGACCTTCGAGCCCTCAATGAAGGAGCGCGGCTCGAAGTTCGGCTCCAGCTGCACCACGGCCTCCAGGCCGCGCGCCACCTCGGAGCCCGGCTCGGCGATGCCGCGCCAGTCGCGCGGGGCAGCGGCCGGAGCTGGCTGGGCCACGCGGTCGACGCCGGGCAGGCGCACGACGTTGTCGCCGCCCCGGTTCTGCGGCTCCGTGCGGCTGCGCTCCACGGGCTTGAAGGGCGAGCGCTCGGCGCCGGTCTTCTGGCCGAGGACCGAGCGTAACCGCCAGATGACGAACACGGCCAGCGCCAGGAAGATGATCGTCGTTAAGTCGAAACCGTCCTGCATCACCGATCCGATTGCGGCCGTCCGCGCGTCTGTCGCCCCGCGCGTCTGGGCCCTGCCGTAGCGCGTCGTACGTTCACCCTTATCCGACCAACGCGCTCGGATCGAGCCGGTTGTTCGGGCAGTCCCGTTTGTGATGCGACGAACCCGCGCGACCGGTGGTTGAATCCTGTGCCGATCTCGCCCCGCCGCGTCGCTTGTCGGTTCCCTGTGGGCGTGATAGCCGCGCCGGAGGAAGGGCCTTGGGCGGCCCGTGCCAAGACAGTCTTCCGCCGTCCGCGCCGGACGTCAGATCGAGAAGGATGAATCCGATGGCCGATTCCCCGGCAGCCAACGGCAACGGCGGCGGCATGCCGCAGGGCGCCCCCACCATCAACGCCCTGGCGCAGTACGTGAAGGACCTCTCCTTCGAGAACCCGCATGCCCCGCGCTCCCTCCAGCCGAAGGAAGGCGCCTCGCCGCAGATCAACATCCAGGTGAACGTCAACGCCTCGCAGCTCAGCGAGACGGATTTCGAGGTCGAGCTGACCCTCGAAGGCGACGCCAAGATGGACAACGAGGTGCTGTTCGCCTTCGACGTGAAGTATGCCGGCATCTTCCGCATGCTGAACATCCCGGAAGACCAGATGCACCCGGCCGTGATGATCGAGTGCCCGCGCCTGCTCTTCCCCTTCGGCCGGCAGATCGTCGCCGAGGCGGTGCGCAACGGCGGCTTCCCGCCCCTGTACATCGACCCGATCGACTTCGTCGGCCTCTACCGGCAGAAGATGATGGAGCAGCAGGGCGCCACGGGTCCCCTCGCCTCCTGAGGTCTCGGGCCCGCCCCCACGGGCGGGCCACCTCGTCAGGGGTGCGAAAGCTTGACCGCACCGTCCGGGCGGCCCATGCGGGCGGCCCCACGGTAGTCGGACAGCATGCCCCCCACCGCCCACCTTTCCCTGATCAACCTCTTCATCGGCGACATCCAGGGAGGGCTCGGCCCCTTCCTCGGGACATGGCTGGCGCAATCGGCCCAGTGGGGCCCGGCGCGGGTCGGGTTCGTCGTCACCCTGGTCGGGTTCTGCACCCTGTTCCTGAGCGGCCCCTTCGGCGCGCTGGTGGACCGGGTGCCCCGGCCCCGGCTGCTGATCGGCGGGGCCTGCACCGCGATCCTCGCCGGCACGCTCCTCCTCCTCCCGGCCCGCAGCTTCTTCGCCGTGTTCACCGCGCAGCTCCTCGCGGCGGCGGGCGGCACGCTGCTCCTGCCCGCCGTGGCGGCGCTGACCCTGGGCATCGTCGGCAAGGACGGGTTTCCGAAGCAGCAGGGCCGCAACCAAGCCTTCAACCACCTCGGCATCCTGCTGGCGGCCGGCGTCATCAGCCTCGGCGCCCCCTTCGGCCCGGCCACGGCCTTCTACGTGCTCGGCGCCATGGCGCTCGCCGCCATCGTCGCGACGGTGACGACCCCCGCCAACGCCTGGAACCGCCGCCGGGCGGTGGGCTGGACGGAGGACGAGGAGGACGAGCCCGAGCGCTCCGGCATCCGGCAGGTGCTCGGCAACCGCCGCCTGCTGGTGCTCACCGTCGCGCTCACCCTGTTCAACCTCGGCAACGGCGGGATGCTGACCCTGCTCGGGCAGAAGCTCGTGGCGACCTCCGGCGACGCGACGGTCTGGACCGCCCGCTACGTGATGGTGGCGCAACTCGTGATGGTGCCGGTCGCCCTGTTCGCGGGGTCCCTGGCCGACCGGCGCGGACGGCGGCTCCTGCTGATGGTCGCCTTCGCCGTGCTGCCCCTGCGGGCGGTGATGTCCGGGCTGATCGACGATCCGTGGTGGCTCATCGGCGCGGAGGTGCTCGACGGCATCGCCTCGGGCATCGTCGGCGTCGCGGTGCCCGTGGTGGTGGCCGACCTGACCTGGGGCTCGGGCCGCACCCAGACGGCCCTCGGCAGCGTCAACGCGGTGCAGGGCGTGGGCGGCGCCCTGTCGGGCTGGTACGGCGGCCTCGCCTATGGATGGTTCGGCTGGACCGGGGCCTTCCTCGCCCTCGGCGTGCCGGCCCTCTTCGCCCTCGGCCTCGTGATCTGGCTCGATGCGACGCCGGAGCCCGGCCGCCGCCGGAAGCGCCGGGAGCGGCGCGCCTCCCACCAGAACCAGCCGGCCTGACATGACAAAGCCCGGCCGAGGGGCCGGGCCTTTTGGTTCCCGTCGCGCAGGGGATCAGCCGACGTAGGGGCTGCCGGTCTCGGCGGGGAAGCGGTCGGCCAAGGCGCGGCGGAGCTTCTCCAGGGCGCGGTTCTCGATCTGGCGCACGCGCTCCTTCGAGATGCCGAGGCGCTGGCCCAGGGCTTCGAGGGTCGCCTGATCCTCGGCGAGGCGACGCTCGCGCAGGATGCGCAGTTCCCGCTCGGAGAGGACGCCCAGCGCCTGCTGCAACCAGCCGAGGCGGCGCTCGCCGTCCACGGCCGCACCGACGGTCTCATCTGGAAGGGCTGCGCCATCCACGAGGAAGTCCATCCGCTCGGAGGCAGCGTCGCCGTCCTCGCCCACGGGGGCGTTCAGCGACATGTCCGGCCCCGAGAGGCGGGCATCCATCAGGGCCACGTCGTCCCGCGAGACACCGATGGCGCTGGCGATCCGGCGGTGGATCTCGTCGCCGACATGCTCTTCGGTGGATTGCATCAACCGAGCGCGCAGGCGGCGCAGGTTGAAGAACAGGGCCTTCTGCGCCGAGGACGTCCCGCCGCGCACGATCGACCAGTTCCGCAGGATGTAATCCTGGATGGAAGCCCGGATCCACCACGTCGCGTAGGTGGAGAAGCGCACTTCCCGCTCCGGCTCGAAGCGCGCCGCCGCCTCCATCAGGCCGACATGCCCCTCTTGAACGAGGTCGGCCATCGGCAGCCCATAATGACGAAAGCGCCCCGCCAGGGCGATGACGAGACGCATATGGGCCGAGATTAGACGGTGAAGGGCACGCTCGTCGCGCCTGTCCTTCCAGCGGACGGCGAGGTCGCGCTCTTCTTCGCGGGCGAGGAAGGGCGCCTCCATCGCGGTCCGGATGAATTGTCGACGAATTCCCGCGATTTCCGCCATCCCGCCTGCCTCTCTAGAACCGAGTGCTTGTGCGGCACCGGTCCCAATCGTCCGGCGCGCAAGGCGTCAGTCTGAGCGACGCCAAGCAACCGGTAACGGCAGCGCAAACGCGAAAGTTCCGCGCCCGCATCGCGGAAAGATGCTCGGCCGGACAAGAATCGCGATCAACTTTCCGAAAGATGGGTCGGTTCGCGCCGCTTTCCAGAGTCGAAAGACAAGTCCAGGGGGAAAAGTGACGCGGTTAACCATTTCGGGTGTGTGCAACGAAAAAGCCCGGCCATCACGGCCGGGCTTTTCCTCAACTCAATTAGAAGGTGAAACGACCTCTCAGGCCGCCTCCTCCTGGATGTCGTCACCCTCGGCTTCGCCCTCGCTCTCAGCCTCGGCTTCCGCCTTGGCCCGACGCGGCGACTTGGCGAGGCTCTGCTCGATGAGCTTCAGCGCCTCGGTCTCGGTGATGCGGTTCACCGAGGAGATCTCGCGGACGATCCGGTCCAGGGCGGCCTCGTAGAGCTGCCGCTCGCTGTAGGACTGCTCCGGCTGAGCCTCCGAGCGGAACAGGTCGCGCACCACTTCGGTGACGGCCAGCAGATCGCCCGAATTAATCTTCGCCTCGTATTCCTGCGCCCGGCGCGACCACATCGTCCGCTTCACGCGGGCGCGGCCGGTCAGGACGTCGAGGGCCTTCTTCACCACTTCCGGCTCGGCGAGCTTGCGCATGCCGACGGAGTTGGCCTTCGCGGTCGGCACCCGAAGGACCATCTTGTCCTTCTCGAAGGAGACGACGAACAGCTCAAGCTTGTATCCAGCGATCTCCTGTTCCTCGATCGCGGTGATCCGACCGACACCGTGGGCCGGGTACACGACGGCCTCGCCGGTCTTGAAGCCTTGCCGGCCTGCGGTCGTCTTCTTGGCTGTGGTCATGCGAGAAGGGCCTCCACTGACGCGCGACACGGCGGGCGCCTCGCGCGAAAAGCTGTTCCCGGGCGGACGACACCCGGTCGGATCGCAACTTCCCGGAACCGGCGCATGAAGAGCGCGACCCCGGAACACTCGCGAAGCCGGGCACGCGACATTGCCTTCCGCCGGGAGAGACCCGGCGGCCGAACACATGCAACCCCCAATGAGGGAAATGCGTTTCGGCGCGGAGTAGGCACGTCTGACGCGAGCGACGGCAGGCGGATTGTGTATCACAAACCGCGCCGGAATCAAAGCTCGCTCGAAGGCACGCGGGCGCCCGCAGCGCCTGCGCTCAGGGTTTTACACCGACGCGCCCGCCCGCCTAGGGAGGCGATGCAGGGCAGGTCTTCCGGCAGCGCACGGCCGTCCCGCAGGGTTCATGCGGCGGTGCGCCCGGTCCGGTCAATCACACAGATCAGAAGGCGATCAATCGCCCGTGCCGGCGTTCGGCGAGAAATGCGCGTCCAGCTTGCCGGAGACGCCGTCCCATTCCTTCGCGTCGGAGGGGGCGTCCTTCTTCTGCGTGATGTTGGGCCAGCTCTTCGCGTAGTCGGCGTTGAGCTTCAGCCACGTCTCCAGGCTCGACTCGGTGTCGGGCTTGATCGCCTCGGCCGGGCATTCCGGCTCGCAGACGCCGCAATCGATGCACTCGTCGGGATGGATGACGAGCATGTTCTCGCCCTCGTAGAAGCAGTCCACCGGACAGACTTCCACGCAGTCCATGTACTTGCACTTGATGCAGTTCTCGGTGACGACGTAGGTCATCGGCTCTCTAGGTCCTCAGGTCCCGCATCATCCGGATGGGGCACACGGCCCGCGCATCCGGGGCTGCGCTGGCGCGCAGGCGCTGTTGGTAAGCGTTGTCGGGAAGGGCTCTAGACTCTGCCTCCCCCACTGACAAGCGCGCCGACGCCGCTCCCCCGGCAGGACGTCCCCCTGTGGCAGCGCGTCATCACCCCGGCTCGCCGGTGATCGGCTCGTAGAGGCCCCTCGCCTCCTCGGCCGGGCCGCGCCGCGTCCCGAGATCGGCGACCCGCACGGCCATGGTGGCATGCGCCGCCGCGACCGTGACCACATCGCCGAGGCCCAGCGCCTTGGCCGGGTTGTCGCAGCGCGCCCCGTTCACCCGGACATAGCCGTCATCGACGAGGCGCGCGGCCAGGGTGCGCGTGCGAGCGAAGCGCGCGAACCACAACCATTTGTCGAGGCGCTGACGCCCCTCGCGCATCGCGCCTCCCGCCGATCAGCGCTTGTCGCCGCCGCCCGATTCCAGCTGGGCCTTGAGGGCTGCGAGCTTGGCGAAGGGCGAGTCGGGATCCGGCGCACGCTCGCGCCGGGGCGGACGCTGGTCGGGACGCGGCCCGCCATGGCGTTCCTGGCGCGGATCGTGCCGCCCCTCGCCGCGATGCTCCGGCCGGCGGTCGGGACGGCCCTCGTCCCGGCGCCGCTCGGGGCGCGGACCCTCGGGACGGTCGCGACGACGTTCGTCGCGGCCTTGGCCTTGGCCCTGGCCCTGACCTTCGGCCCGGCGCGGCTGATCGGAAGCCCCGGCCGGGGCGCCATCGCGGCGGCCACCGCGCGGACGGTTGTTCGGGCGGGCATTGGCCGGGCGCTGGTGACGCTGAAGCCGCCACACCTCGACCTGGGCAATCTCGGCAGGCGCGGCCTCCTCCTCGGCGGGAGCCTCGTCCGACGCCTCGGCGACGGTCTCGCCGTCGGCAGCGGCCTCCGCGACCGGCTCGGCGTCTGCAGATTTGGCCTGCTCGGGCTCGGCCGGGGTCTCGGCCTCGGCTTCGACGGCGGCGGGCGCGGTCTCGGGCTCCGGCGCGACCGGGGTCTCCGCCTGAGCGATCAGCGGATCGACCTCCGTCTCGGCGACCAGATCGTCGGACGGCGCGCTCTCGGCGGGCGCCTCGTCGGAGGGGGCTTCCTCCGTCGCGGCGTCGGCGTTGGCCTCGGGGGCCTCCTCCGGCGCTTCGGCGGCGACGACGGGCTTGGCCGGCTCGGTCGGGGCGGCGGCGAGCAGCGGCACGGTGATGGCCGGGCCGGGGCGCGACTCGTTGGCGTAGCCCAGGGATTTCAGGATCGAGGCGAAATCCTCGCCCGAGCAGCCGACCAGGGAGGTCATGCCGACCGTGGCGACGAACCCGTCGCCGTCGGCGCTGCCGTCCGGCGGGGCGCCCGGCGTCGTGCCAGGGCGGTAGGCGATGGCCGGGCGGATCAGGTCGGCGAGGCGCTCGAGGATGTCGACGCGCACCGCCCGCTCGCCGCAGACGCGGAAGCCGGCGGCCCGGTAGAGGCCCTTGGCGATCTCCTTGTCGACCTTGATCGAGGTGCGGCCGGAGCCGGCGAGATGGGCGATCTCGTCCAGGCCGCGCTGGTCGAGCCCGCCGTTGCGCAGGGCCCAGAGTTGGGCGGCCAGGGTGCGCGGCGCCGGCTTCAACAGGGCCGGCAGGAAGATATGGTAGGCGCCGAAACGCACGCCGTGGCGGCGCAGCGCGGCGCGGCCGTCCTGATCGAGGCTGCGCATCTCCTGCGCGACCTTCGAGCGCTCCAGCACGCCGAGCGATTCGACCACCTGATAGCCGATGCCCTTGGCGAGGCCGGTGAGGTCGGCGGCGGTCTCGATCTCCATGAGCGGGCCGAGGAGGCGCGTCACATGCGCCTTCAGCCACGCCTCGAGTCGGGCCTGGACCTTCTCGCGGCCCGCCGTGTCGAGGCTGTCATCGGCCAGGACGCGGATCTGCGGGGCGAACAGCTTGTCCCCCGGTACCAGGCGGCCCACCGGGGCGCCGGTCCAGCGGATCGTGCCGTCATGCGACAGCACGAGGGTCGAATCCGCCGTCGTGGCGAACCGCTCGGCCCGTGATTCGAACTCGCTGGCGAGCGCCTTCTCGGCCGCGCTGCGGAGCGTCTTGGCCTCGTGGCCTTCCGCACTCGCATCGGGCACGAACAGGAAGCCGTTCAGCTGGCCGACATGCTGACCCTCGACGGTGACATCCCCGTCGGGGGTAATTTGGGCTTCGAGCATCGTGTTCTCTCGTAGGCGTCGCATCAGGACGCTGGTGCGCCGGTCAACGAAGCGGCTCGCAAGGCGTTCGTGGAGGGCGTCCGACAGTCTGTCCTCTACCCGACGCGTTTCGCCCTGCCAATGTTCGGGGTCGCGAAGCCAGTCAGGTCTATTCGCGACGAATGTCCAGGTGCGCCCCTGCGCGATCCGCCGGGACAGGGTGTCGATGTCCCCGTCCGTCCGGTCGATCGACGCCACGTGCTCGGCGAACCACTGGTCCGGGATGCGCCCGGCCATGCCCTTCATCAGGAAGCGGTAGAGTTCGGCGACGAGGTCCGCGTGAACCTGCGGGTGCACCTTGCGGTAATCGGGCACACCGCAGACGTCCCAGAGGCGGCGCACCGCCGAGGGGCCGCGCGCCATGTCGCGGATGTCGTCCTCGCGCATCAGGATTTCCAACGCCTGCTGGTCCTCGCCCATGGGGGCGCGGGTCAGGCCCGCCTCGCGGGGGTGCTCGTCGAGGCTCGTCTGGAGGGCTTCCAGGCTCCCGAAGGAGAGATCCGGGTTGCGCCATTGCAGGATGCGCAGCGGATCGAAATCGTGGTTCTCCAGGCGCTCCACCAGTTCGGCTTCGAAGGGCTTGCAGCGGCCCGTCGAGCCGAACGTGCCGTCCGACAGGTGGCGTCCGGCCCGGCCGGCGATCTGGCCCATCTCGGCCGGGGTGAGGCGGCGGAAGCGGGTGCCGTCGTATTTCCAGCTCGCGGCGAAGGCGACGTGGTCCACGTCGAGGTTCAGCCCCATCCCTACCGCGTCGGTGGCGACGAGGTAGTCCACGTCCCCGCTCTGGTAGAGCTCCACCTGGGAGTTTCGCGTGCGGGGCGACAGGGCGCCGAGCACCACCGCCGCGCCGCCGCGCTGGCGGCGGATCAACTCGGCGATGGCGTAGACCTCCTCCGCCGAGAAGGCGACGATGGCCGTGCGCCGGGGCAGGCGCGAGAGCTTCTTCTCGCCCGCGAAGGTCAGCTGCGACAGGCGCGGCCGGGTGGTGGTGTGGACGTTCGGGATCAGGTCCTGCACCAGCGGCAGGATGGTCGAGGAGCCGATGAGCAGCGTCTCCTCCCGGCCGCGCACGTAGAGCAGGCGGTCGGTGAAGACGTGGCCGCGATCCATGTCGGCGGCGAGCTGGATCTCGTCGATGGCCACGAAGGCCACGTCGAGATCGCGCGGCATCGCCTCGATGGTGCAGATCCAGTAGCGCGGCCGGTCCGGCTTGATCTTCTCCTCGCCGGTCACGAGGGCGACCTTCTCTGGGCCGACCTTGGCGACGACGCGGAGATAGACCTCGCGGGCGAGCAGCCGCAGGGGCAGCCCGATCATCCCGGTCGGGTGCGCGAGCATCCGCTCGATGGCCAGATGCGTCTTGCCGGTATTGGTGGGGCCCAGGACGGCCGTCACGCCGCGGGCACGGGCGTCGCGGCGGAGGGAGCGCTGGGTGGGGCGAAGCAGGGCGTCGATGATCGGCTGTTCCTGCGGTCGGACGACCGGCTGCCCCTAATATGGGACGCTGCGCCCGCCCCTGCCAACCTGCGGCACGATGACGGGGTAGGCGTCGATCCGCACGTCCGCCTGCGGATGCTGCGGCTCGACGTCGGCGCAGAGAGTGTCCGGCACCGCCGTGATCGGCCCGCGCCGGGGCGGCCGGTGCTCGATCACCTGCGCCGAGGAGAAGGCATCGCCCCCGCAGGCCGAGCCTGCGGTGAGGGGCTGCGCCAGCGCCGGGGCGGCACTCAGGAGGGTGACGAGGACGGCAAGGCGCGGCAGCATGGGGGGAGCCTTCAGTCCACGCCCTCGACCAGCACCACTTCGCCGGTTCCGGCGGGCAGGCGCTTGGCGACGGCGGCTTGGTATTCCGGCGAATAATAGTAGGTCCGGGCGGCCTCGTAGGACTCGAATTCGAGCACGACGTTGCGCGGGCGGGCCTCGCCTTCCAGGGCTTCGCTGCGACCGCCCCGCACCAGCGGCTTGCAGCCGTAGAGCTTCATCGCCTCGGAGGCCATGGCGGCGTAGTCCTTGTACGCCTCCGGGTCCGTGACCGTCATGCGGACGATGATGTATCCCTTGGCCATGGCGTCTCCTCGGGCGGGCTCGGCCGCTCCACCGGGATAGGGCCGCCCCGCGCCGAAGGGAAGCGTCACTGGCCGGGCAGGCTCGCCTGGGCGAGGGCCGGGTCTCCCGCGCGTCCGGCGGTCTCGGTCTCGCCCGCCCGCGTCCAGCGGGTCGCCTCGATGATGTTGGTGCCGATCTCGGTGAGCACGGAGATGCGCAGGGGTACGAGGACCTTCGTGCCTTCGACCGGCGCGAGCCACACGGACATCTCGCGGTTGTCCTCCATGAACTTCACCCCCGGCCGGTCGTGTCGGTGGCCGGCGATCGCCCGGTAGCGGGCGTTGCAGACGAGGACCGGGCCTGCATAGCCGGGCTTCTGCACCTCGCGCGTCTCCGCGTAGCTCAGCACCACGTCGAAGCGTGTCGCCCCGTCGAAGAGCGGCAGGGTGCGGTCGCAATTGGCGGGGTCGGTGGGGGCGGCGCCCGCCTTCACCGGCATGACGAGGGCGCTCGCGGGGTCCATGATGCTGCGCTTCATGGCCGCCGTGACCGGCACCCGGTCCTGCATGTCCACGAGCGGCGGGGTGATCTCGGTCTGGACCACGTTGCCGTGGGCCAGCGCCATGCGCACGGCGATGCCGGAGCTGGCGGTGCGGGTGGCGATGGAGAAGGCGTCCGGCAGCGGGCCGGCGCCCACGCCCCCCGAGGAGCGCGCGGAGCCCTGGCCACCGGTGATGGCGCCGACGAGGCCGGTGAGCGTCGCAGAGACGTCCATCCGGTACGAATCGCGCTCGAAGGCACCCGCAAGCCGGGCGGTGCCGATCCGCAGGCCGGCGAGCGCGATGGCGTAATCGACGGAAAGGGAGGCGGGGGCGGCGGCGACCTTCGCCTTGCGGGGCCGCGCCTCCGCCTGCGGGGGAAGCATCCCCAGGGCGGCGGCGAGGGTCGCCGCGAGGAGGGGTCTGACCGGGATCGTGATACGCATGGTCCGGCTCGAAATCCTGGACCGCGCCGGCCGGGCCGCGCGGAATGGGCTTGGTTATCCCCGTGCCATGGTTAACAGAGGGTTCGGACGACGGCATCACCGGTCGAGCCTTGACGGGACGGCCCTGTGTCGCCTATAGCCCCCGCCTTCAACAGGACTCCGCCGGACCTGGTTTGACGCACGGGCGCAGCCCGCGGCGCGAAGGTTTGCGCAGGCTGCGATCTGGCCCGCGGCGGAACGAAACGGGATTATTCAAGTCATGGCGCGCCGCTGCGAACTCACCGGCAAGGCCGTTCAGGTCGGCCACCTCGTGAGCCACTCGAACCACAAGACCAAGTGCCGGTTCCTGCCGAACCTGTGCAACGTCACGCTCCAGTCCGATGCCCTCGGCAAGCGCGTGCGGATGCGCATCACCGCCCACGCCCTGCGCACGGTCGAGCACCGCGGCGGGCTCGATGCCTTCCTCGTGAAGGCCTCGGAAGGCGACCTGTCGCAGACCGCCCGTCTCCTCAAGCGCGAGCTGCACAAGAAGCTCGCCGAGGTTCCGGCCGCGGCCTGAGGCCCTTTTCGGATTGATCTGAAAGCGACCGGCGCTCACAAGGCGCCGGTCGCTTTCGTGTGTCCAGGATCCATCATGTCCGAGAGCCGTCCGCCGCTTCCGCCCTTCACCGCCGAGAGCGCCGCGAAGAAGGTTCGCGCCGCCGAGGATGGCTGGAACGGGCGCAACCCGGAGAAGGTCTCGCTCGCCTACACGGCCGACAGCCGCTGGCGGAACCGCGCGGAGATCTTCTCCGGCCGCGAGGCCATCGTCGCCTTCCTGACCCGCAAATGGCAGGCCGAGCACGAGTACCGGCTGATCAAGGAGCTGTGGGCGTTTCACGAGAACCGCATCGCCGTGCGATTCGCCTACGAGTTCCACGACGCGTCGGGCGCGTGGTTCCGGGCCTACGGGAACGAGAACTGGGAGTTCGACGCCCACGGCCTGATGCAGGCGCGGCACGCCAGCATCAACGACCTGCCGATCCGCGAGGACCAGCGCCTGTTCCACTGGGACCGCTCCGCCCCCCGCCCGGCCGACCATCCGTCGCTGAGCGACCTCGGCCTGTGAGAGAGGGCGGCGCCTAGCGCCGCCCGCCCGCCGCCATCCGCGCCGGCTGCCGGATCGGGACCGCCGCGCCGTCCTCCTCGAACAGCTCCGCCAGCTTCTCCGTCATCGCGCCGCCAAGTTCCTCAGCATCGATGATCGTCACCGCGCGACGGTAGTAGCGCGTCACGTCGTGGCCGATGCCGATGGCGAGCAGTTCCACCGGCGAGCGGGTCTCGATGTCCTCGATCATCCAGCGCAGGTGGCGCTCCAGATAGTTGCCGGCGTTGACCGAGAGGGTCGAATCGTCGACCGGCGCACCGTCCGAGATCACCATCAGGATCTTGCGCTGCTCGGGGCGGCCGAGCAGGCGCTTGTGCGCCCAATCCAGCGCCTCGCCGTCGATGTTCTCTTTCAGCAGCCCCTCGCGCATCATCAGCCCGAGGTTCTTCCGCGCCCGGCGCCAGGGGGCGTCCGCCGCCTTGTAGACGATGTGGCGCAGGTCGTTCAGCCGGCCGGGCGAGGCCGGCTTGCCGGCGGCGAGCCACGATTCGCGGCTCTGGCCGCCCTTCCACGCCCGGGTGGTGAAACCCAGGATCTCGACCTTCACGCCGCAGCGCTCCAGCGTCCGCGCCAGGATGTCGGCGCAGGTCGCCGCCACGGTGATCGGGCGCCCGCGCATCGAGCCGGAATTGTCGAGCAGCAGGGTGACGACCGTATCGCGAAAATTCGTGTCCTTCTCCTGCTTGAAGGAGAGGGGCTGGAACGGGTCCGTCACCACGCGCACGAGGCGCGCCGGATCGAGCTGGCCCTCTTCGAGGTCGAAGTCCCAGGCGCGGTTCTGCTGGGCGAGGAGGCGGCGCTGCAGCCGGTTCGCCAGCCGCCCGACGACGCCCTGCAGGTGCGAGAGCTGCTTGTCGAGGTAGCTGCGCAGGCGGGCGAGTTCGTCCGCGTCGCACAGGTCCTCGGCGTGGATCACCTCGTCGAATTTCGGGCTGAACACCTTGTATTCGGGGCCGCGCGCCTCGTTCGCCTGACGCGGCGGCGGGCGGGAGCCTTCGGCGGCCTCATCCGATTCGGCATCCTCGGCCTCGTCGGGCAATTCGCCGGAGGGGGCGTCGGCCTGCTCCTGCGCGCCCTCCTCGATGTCGTCCGAGGCTTCCTCCGAGGTCTCGATCTCGGCGCGGTCGCCTTGCGACTTCTCCTCCGAATCGCCCTCGCTCGGGTTCTGCTCGTCGTCCTGGGCGTCGTTCTCGTCGTCGTTCTCGTCGTCCTCCGGGTCGAAGGGCGTCTCGTCCGACATGTCGAGGGAGGTGAGGAGGTCGCGGATCGAGCGGGCGAAGGCGCGCTGGTCCTCGATGGAGCCGATGAGCCCGTCGAGGTTCGGCCCGGCCTTCTCCTCAATGTGCGAGCGCCACAGGTCCACGATCTTATTGGCCGCCTCGGGCGGGGCTTGGCCCGTCAGCCGCTCGCGCACCATGAGGGCGACGGCGTCCTCGAGTGGCGCGTCCGCCCTGTCGGTGATGGTCTCGTACTTGCCGCCCCGGTGGTAGCGGTCCTCCAGCATCGCGGCGATGTTGCTCGACACGCCCGACATCCGCCGGGAGCCGATCGCCTCCACGCGGGCCTGCTCGACCGCGTCGTAGATCGCCCGCGCCGGGGCGTTCTCGGGGGCGAAGCGGCGGTGCAGGCTCACATCGTGGCAGCCCAGGCGCAGCGCCATCGCGTCGGCGTTGCCGCGCAGCACCGCGACGTCCCCCGCCGACATCTTCCGCGGCGGCTCGGGCAGGCGGGCCTTGTCGCCCGTCAGCGCCGGCCGGTCGGTGGCGTAGGTGACCTCGATCTCGGCCTTGCGGGCGATGGCGCGCAGGCACCCCGCCACCGAGCGCTTCAGGGGCTCCGCGACAGGCTCGCGCCGCTCGCCGGGCTTGCGGTTGGACAGGGACATGCTGGCCTTCAGCTCAGGGCGACGTTCATCGCGCTCTCGGGCAGTTCCTTGCCGAAAGCGCGCTGGTAGAACTCGGCCACCAGGGTCCGCTCCAGCTCGTCGCACTTGTTCAGGAAGGTCACGCGGAACGCGAAGCCGATGTCGCGGAAGATGTCGGCGTTCTCGGCCCAGGTGATGACCGTGCGCGGGCTCATGACGGTGGAGAGGTCGCCGTTCATGAAGGCGTTGCGGGTGAGGTCGGCGACGCGCACCATGCGGCTGACGATGTCCCGGCCGCTGTCGCCCTTGTAGTGGGGCGCCTTCGACAGGACGATGTCCACCTCGCGGTCGTGCGGCAGGTAGTTCAGGGTGGTGACGATGGACCAGCGGTCCATCTGGCCCTGGTTGATCTGCTGCGTGCCGTGATACAGGCCCGACGTGTCCCCGAGGCCGACTGTGTTGGCCGTGGCGAACAGGCGGAAGGCCGCGTGCGGGCGGATGACCCGCTTCTGGTCGAGCAGCGTCAGGCGGCCCGAGACCTCCAGCACCCGCTGGATCACGAACATCACGTCCGGGCGGCCAGCATCGTACTCGTCGAAGACGAGGGCGACGTTGTTCTGCAGGGCCCAGGGCAGGATGCCGTCCTGGAAGGCCGTGACCTGCTTGCCGTCCTGCAGCACGATCGCGTCCTTGCCGACGAGGTCGATGCGCGAGACGTGGCTGTCGAGGTTGATGCGGATGCAGGGCCAGTTCAGCCGGGCCGCCACCTGCTCGATATGGGTCGACTTGCCGGTGCCGTGATAGCCGGTGACCATCACGCGGCGGTTGCGCGCGAAGCCGGCCAGGATGGCGAGCGTCGTCTCCCGGTCGAAGATGTAGTCCGGGTCGAGATCGGGCACGTGCTCTTCGGCTTCGGCGAAGGCCGGCACCTTGAGGTCGAGGTCGATGCCGAAGACGTCGCGGACGTTGACGGTGCGGTCGGGGAGCCGGGCGGGCGTATCGTCAGAGAGCATTCGGGACCTCTTGGAGCGCGGGGCAGCCCGGAAGGCCGCATCCGCGCAGGAGACGCTTGGGAGCGGATTCCGCAAGACGCGGAACCTTAGACGGCAGCGCGGGGACTCGCCACCGTGGGAACGAGACCCCTCATATAGAGCCGACCGGCCTCCGCTTCGAGCGGGGCAACGTGCATCCTTCGTGCCGCCTCAGCACATACCGGCGGCGCGCAGCACATCGTGGGCGCGGATGATGTCGCGCAGGCGCTCCTCGAACGACCGGTCGCCGCCGTTGGCGTCCGGGTGGAAGCGCTTCACCAGCGTCTTGTACTGCGCCTTGATCGCGGCGGTGTCGGCGGTGTCGTCGAGGCCGAGCACGTCGAGCGCCTTGCGCACGGCGGCCGAGCGGCGGGGGCGCTCCGGCTCCTCCGGCTTGGCGCGCCGGCCCTTCTCCCCCACGCCGTTGGCGCGCAGGATGCCCAGCGGATCGACATAGGCCCAGTCGCGGCCCGCCTCCTGCTCCGGCTTGGCGTCCGCCGTGCGGTTCACGCCCATGGCCCAGGTCGGGCGGTGCCCGATCAGCGCGTCCTTCTGAAAGGCCTGGACGGCGGCGTCGTTCATGCCGTCGAAATAATTGTACGAGGCGTTGTAGGCGCGCACGTGGTCCATGCAGAACCGGTAGTACTGCCCCTCCGCCTTGCGGCCCTTCGGCGCGCGGTAGAGCCCCGGATTCGTGCAGCCGGGCGCTTCGCACGCCGTGTCGGCAGCGGCCTTGGGCTCGTCGCAGGACGGCTTGATGCGGATGCTGTCGAACAGGCGCGAGTTGAGATCCATGACGGGCCGATTATGAGGGGGCGTATCGCCAACACAAGGGCGCTGGGCCTGATGACGCATGCGCGGGATCGGGCTTGACGGGGAAAGCGACGCAGGACGCGAGATGGCCGAAACGCTTCGGGACTGGATCGAGATGCAGCTGCGCCGTGAGTTGGCGCCCGCACACCTCGACGTGATCGATGAATCGCACCTCCATGCCGGCCATTCCGGGGCGCGGCCGGGGGGCGAAACCCACTATAGACTGGATATCGTATCGTCCGCCTTCGAGGGAAAGAGCCGGGTGGAGCGCCACCGCCTCGTCAACGGGCTGCTCGATCCCGCCTTCGCCCGGGGCCTCCACGCCCTGGCGATGCGCGCGCGCACCCCGGCCGAAGCCGCGTGATGGGAGGCCTCCGGCCGTGACCCTCGTCTGCACGCCGGAGATCGCCATCCCCGAGGCGGAACTGATCGAGACCTTCGTGCGCGCCTCCGGCCCCGGCGGCCAGAACGTCAACAAGCTCTCGACGGCGGTGCAGCTGCGCTTCGACGTGCGCCGCTCCTCGTCCCTGCCCAACGCCGTGGCCATTCGGCTGATGCGGCTCGCCGGGCGGCGCCTCACCGACGACGGGGTGCTCGTCCTCGTGGCGCAGCGCTTCCGCACCCAGGAGCGCAACCGGGCCGACGCCCGCGAACGCCTCGCGGCCCTCGTCGCGGAGGCCGCCGTGCCGCCGACGCCCCGCCGCGCGACCCGCCCGACGCTCGCCTCGAAGAAGCGCCGGCTGGAGGAGAAGACCAAGCGCGGCGCCACCAAGCGCCTGCGCGGCGCGCCGATGGACTGAAGCCCGCGCCCGCACGGCGCATTGCGGCCCGGCGCCGGGGCGCCGATATCGGCGGAACCACGCGAGACGCAGGACGACATGCCCGAATTGCCCGAGGTCGAGACCGTGCGCCGGGGCCTGGAGCCCGCCATGGTCGGCGCCCGCTTCAGCCGCGTGACGCTCCGGCGCCCGAACCTGCGCTTCCCCTTCCCCGACCGCTTCGCCGCCCGGCTCGAAGGGCGCGCCGTCACAGCGCTGGCCCGCCGCGCCAAGTACCTGACCGCGAACCTCGACAGCGGCGAGACGCTGATCATGCATCTCGGCATGAGCGGGCGCTTCGACGTGGCGATGCCGGACGGCAGCAACCTCTCGCCGGGGGATTTCTATCTGGAAGGCGCGCAGGGCGTACCGAAGCACGACCACGTGGTGATGGCGATGAGCTCGGGCGCCACGATCACCTACAACGACGCCCGCCGCTTCGGCTTCATGGACCTTGTGCCGAGCGAAACCCTCGAAACCTGCCGCCA
Source organism: Methylobacterium sp. J-067 (assembly GCF_022829465.1). Classification (GTDB taxonomy): domain Bacteria; phylum Pseudomonadota; class Alphaproteobacteria; order Rhizobiales; family Beijerinckiaceae; genus Methylobacterium; species Methylobacterium litchii. The sequence continues at coordinate 228,997 of NZ_JAKSXZ010000092.1, read as the reverse complement.
CTTCGCGAAGATGGGCGTCGAGCCCCTGGAGGGACTGACCGGCGCGGTGATCGCGAGCCTGTTCCGGGGCAAGATCACTCCGCTCAAGGCCGCCCTCCTCGATCAGCGGCTCATCGCCGGGCTCGGCAACATCTACGTCTGCGAGGCCCTGCACCGGGCGAAGCTCCACCCGGAGGCGCCGGCCGGCTCCCTCGCCAAGGCGGACGGGCGCCCCACGGCCCCGGCCAACGCGCTGGCCCGCGCCATCGTCGCCGTGCTGACGGAGGCGGTGGAGGCGGGCGGCTCGACGCTGCGCGACTATGCCCGCACCGACGGCACCGCCGGCGGCTTCCAGCACGCCTTCCGGGTCTACGACCGATTCGGTCTCACCTGCACTCGCGCAGGTTGCACCGGCACGGTGGCGCGAATGGTCCAGGCGGGCCGTTCCACCTTTTTCTGCGCCACCTGTCAGCCGTCCACGGCCGAAGCGGCACGACCTCGCGTTGCGGAACGGCAATTTCGCCACAAAAGTGGCTAGGGTCGCGCCCCACGACGCGACACCCTGATGTGGGCGGCCGCCCCCCACCCGTTCGCGGAACGGTTCGGCCGGACCGCCGAGGATCCCGATGTTCTTTCGCCGTTCCAAGACAAAGCCCGGTGAGGGACAGGAGGTGGTCGATCGCGGCCACGATCACGACGATCACGACGACGAGATGCCGTTGCCGCAGCGTCTGTCGCCGCGCTCTCCCAGCGAGGCGATCAAGCCCATCGCCGCGCCCCCGCCGCCGGAGCGCCCCGAGCGCGAGCGCGGCAGCTTCATCGGCCTCGTCAGCGGCCTCCTGACCTTCGCGGTCGCCGCCGCCCTGGCGGCGATGGTCACGCTCACGATCTACCAGCGCAACGTGCAGGAGCCAGGCCCGCTGCCGGCCGACAAGGTCGTCGTCATCCCGCGGAGCAGCGGCACGACCGAGATCGCCGAGACCCTCGCAAAGGAGGGCGTGATCCAGCACACCGGCCTGTTCGAGTTCGCCGCCCGCTTCGGTGGGCGCCCGCCGCTCCGGGCCGGCGAGTACCTGTTCAAGGCCCATGCCAGCATCGGCGAGACCCTGGATACCCTGGCCACCGGCCGTCAGGTCCAGCACGCGATCACCTTCCCCGAGGGCCTGACCTCAGAGCAGATCGTCGCCCGCCTCAACGAGAACGATGTGCTCTCGGGCGAGATCGGGGAGGTCCCGCCGGAGGGCTCCCTGCTGCCGGACACCTACAAGTTCGAGCGGGGCGCCACCCGCCAGCAGATCGTCAACCTGATGAAGGCGAAGCAGCGCGAGGTGCTGAACCAGATCTGGCAGCGCCGCAGCGCCGACGTGCCGGTGAAGACCCCAGCCGAACTCGTCACCCTCGCCTCCATCGTGGAGAAGGAGACCGGCCGCGCCGACGAGCGCCCGCGCGTCGCCGCCGTCTTCGCGAACCGCCTCAACCGGCGGATGAAGCTGCAATCCGATCCGACCATCGTCTACGGCCTCGTCGGCGGGCGCGGCACCCTCGGGCGGGGCATCCTGCGCTCCGAGATCGACCGGGCGACGCCCTACAACACCTACGTGATCGAGGGCCTGCCGCCGGGGCCCATCGCCAATCCCGGCAAGGCCGCCCTCGAAGCCGCCGCCAACCCGTCGCGCACCCGCGACCTCTTCTTCGTGGCGGACGGGACCGGGGGCCACGCCTTCGCCGAGAGCCTGGACGCGCACCAGCGCAACGTCGCCCGGTGGCGTGCCGTGGAGAAGAGCCGCCAATCCCCGCCGGACGCGGTGGACAAGGCCGACCCGCCGGCCACCTCCGACACGTCGGGCGCGGCACCGACCGCCGGCACCAACGCGGCGCTCCTCGACCCGGCCTCGCCGGAGGCCCGCTCGCGTGCCTTCGACGCCTCCGAGGGCACCCGCCTCGACCCGCTTAAAAACAAGACCTACGATCTCGGCTCGCCGAAGAGCATCCCCGTGCTCGCCGATCCGCCGAGCCTGAAGCAGAAGCCGAAGCGGTAGGGTCCGGCCCTCTTTCCCCCGCCGAAATCCGTGCTACAGCCGCCGTCCCTCCGGACGACGGCACCGCCCATGGCCCAGATCGCGAGCATGACGGGATTCGCCCGCGCCGCCGGCACGACGGGCGCGGTGCAATGGGCCTGGGAGGTCCGCAGCGTGAACGGGCGCGGGCTCGACGTGCGGGTCCGGGTGCCCACCGGCTTCGAGGCCGTGGGCGAGACCGCCCGCACCGCCCTGCAGAAGACCCTCTCACGCGGACAGATCCAGCTCTCGCTGAACTTCACGCGCAGCGAAGGCGCTCCGAAGGTGCGCATCAACGAGACATTGCTCGCGAGCCTCGCCCAGGCGGTGGCGCGGGTGCCCCGGCCCGAGGGCGTCGCCCCCGCCACGATGGACGGCCTGCTCGGCATCCGCGGCGTCGTGGAGGCCGAGGAGGAGGCGTCCTCCGACACCGATTCGCTCAACCACGACCTCACCGAGGGGGTGGTGCGGCTGGTCGCCGACCTCGTGGAGGCCCGCCGGGCCGAGGGGCGGCAACTGGAAGAGGTGGTGTCCGGTCAGGTCGCGCGCATCGCCGCCCTCACCCAGGCCGCCGAGGACGAGCCCTCCCGCCACGCCGAGGCGGTGCGGGCGCGGCTGAATGCGACGGTGGAGGCCCTGTCGAACACCGGCCTCGACCCCGAGCGCCTGCACCAGGAGGCGGTGCTGCTCGCCGCCAAGGCCGACGTCCGCGAGGAACTGGACCGCCTGCGCGCCCATGGCGCCGCCGCCCGCGATCTGCTCGCCGCCGGAGGGCCCATCGGCCGCCGGCTCGATTTCCTGGCCCAGGAATTCGGCCGCGAGGCGAACACCCTCTGCGCCAAGGCCGGCGAGATCGGCCTGTCGCGGATCGGCCTCGACCTGAAGGCCGTGGTCGAACAATTCCGCGAGCAGGTTCAGAATATCGAATAGGTGCGCGGGCTACCGTGACGCCTCACCCAAACCGGAGCCGGGCTGACCCGTGATCGACGAGACGAGAATTGCGCGGCGGGGCCTGATCCTCATCCTGTCCTCACCTTCGGGCGCGGGCAAGACGACGCTGACCCGCGCCATCGCCGGGGATTCGAGCTGGGCGCTCGAACTGTCCATCTCGGTGACGACCCGCGCGCGGCGCCCGTCCGAGATCGACGGGCAGCACTACCACTTCATCGAGCGGGAGGCCTTCGAGGACCTGCGCGCCCGGGACGACCTGCTCGAATCGGCCGAGGTCCACGGCAACTTCTACGGCACGCCCCGCCGGCCGGTGGAGAAGGTGCTAGGCTCCGGCCGGGACATGATCTTCGACATCGACTACCAGGGCACCCGTCAGGTGCGCAGCAAGCTCTCCGGCGACGTGGTGAGCGTGTTCATCCTGCCGCCGAGCATGGCCGAACTGCGCCACCGCCTTGAGCGCCGGGCCGAGGATTCTGCCGAGACCATCGAGCGCCGCCTCGCCAACGCCCGCACCGAGATCCAACGGTGGAGCGAGTACGACTACGTCATCGTCAACGACGACCTCCAGGCCGCCTTCAAATCCCTGCAGGGCATCCTCGCCGCCGAGCGGCTAAAGCGCACCCGGCGCACCGGCCTCGCGGCCTTCGTGGACGGGTTGCTGGCCGAGGGCGACGGGGCCTAGGCCGGGTTCAGCCACAGGCGCATGGCGTCGAACGTCGCGTTCGCCGCCGCCACCACCGTCTCGCCCTCGCCGTCGAACGCATCGAGGCGGGCACGGAAGGCCGACCACATGGCTCCGGTCCGGGGGCCGTGGCCGGAATAATAGGCGAGCCCTTCCCCGCCGAGTCCGTGCGCCGCCGCGATGTGCCGGCCGATCACCCGTCCGCCCAGGGTCGAGCCTTCGAGCACGTAGAGCGCGCCCATCGCCTGGGCGGGCCCCGTAAGCGCGATGGGCCGGGCCTGCGGCAGCGCGCCAATCTCCGGTCCCGTCAGCCCGAGGAAGGCGAGATCATCTGTCAGCGCCACGACGCGGCGGCGGTCATCGAAGAACGCCCCGTCGCCCAGCGCCGTGCCGATGGCCGGCTCCCAGGTGGCGTGGAAGCCGTGCAGGCGGCCGAGGAGATCGCGGTAGCCCGTCAGCGTGGCGACGCGCGCCTCCCAGCCCAAGTCGCGTTCCAGCGCCTCGTGCGCCGAGGCCGTGGCCGTCCTCAGCCTCAGGTGGAGCGTGGGATCGGACATGGTCAGGCGGTGATGGTGAAGCAGGCGCCGGGGTTGTTCACGACGTCGAGGCGCGCATTGATCTGGTCGAGCATCGCCCGGATCAGCTTCATGCCGAGGCCGGAGCCCTGCGCGCTGCCCTTCGGCTCGGCCCAGTCGTCGGGCAGGCCGGCACCATCGTCGCAGACCTTGAGCTGCACGCCGCCCTCGGTGTCCGAGGACGAGACCGTCACCTCGACCCGCCCGCCCCCCGTGGCCGTGGTGGCGTATTTGAACGCGTTGGTGACGAGTTCGGTGGCGATGAGCGAGAGCGCCACCGCCTTGCGGTAGGGCACCATCATCCCGCGCTCGACGGTGAGATCGACGGAATGCCCGTCCCCGGCGAGCCCGGCGAGGTCCTTGCACAGGCTCTCGATGGTGACACCGAGATCGACCTCGTCCACCCGTTCGGCCTGATAGAGGCTGTCATGCACCCGGGCGACGCTCATCACCCGCGCCGAGGTCTCGGCGAAGGCCTGGCGGGCCGCCGCGTCGGCGATCTGCCGCCGCTGCATTTGCAGGAAGGCCGAGACGATCTGCAGGGAGTTCTTCACCCGGTGGTCGATCTCGCGAGTGAGCAGGTCCTTCTGGGCGAGAAGGCGCTCCTTCTCCGCGAGGAGCCCGGTCAGTTCGTCGATCTTGCGACGCTGGCGCAGCACCACGCCCTCCACCGCCTCCGCGAGGGAGGTGGCGAGATTCCCCTGCCATTCCGCCCAGGGGGTGGCGTGGCCGGTGCGCTCCTCGACCCAGCGCTCGAAGGAGCGCCGGGGCAGGACCGCCACCGAGCCGCTGCCGGCGAGCACCGGCTTGCGCGGGTCGCCGCCCCAGGTGACCGTGCTCGGCATCTCCGGCCGGAACCACACCAGCAGCGTCTCGCGGGAATCGTCCACGAAGGCCGCGAGCAGGCCGCTCGCCACCTCGCGATAGGGCGCGGCTTCGGTGTAGACCGTAGTGAATTGGCTGCTCTCGAACCGGGTCTCGCCCTCGGGCAGGGTTTCGCGCAGCCACGCGGCGATCTGCACCACCGCCTCTTCCGGGGGCGCCCGGCCGATCAGCGTCGCCCGGTCCCCCGTGACGATGCCCGCGCCGGTGGATTCGAACAGGTGCAGCAGCGTCGTGACACCCCCGGTGAGGGCGGCGACGAAATCGTCCGAACGGGTGAGGCTGCGGACCAACCGCCCCTCGACGTCGAGATGCGCCTGCCGCTCGGCCCAGAGGCGGCGGGACTCGATCTCCTGCACCCGCATGGCGAAGGCGTCGGTCAGCACCGTCGCCGCCGCGCGGGTCTCCGGCGGCACGTAATGCGGCCGGCGGTGATGGCCGATCATCAGTCCCCACAGGCGCCCGTCCACCATGATCGAGATCGACATGGAGCCGTTCACGCCGAGGTTGCGCTGATATTCGAGATGGATCGGCGACAGGGAGCGGTGCTGCGCGAAGGTGAGGTCGATGGGGGCGTTGCCGCCCCCCGGCGCGCCGACGAGCGCCACCGGCACGCTGTCGCGGTCGATCACGAAGCGGCTCTTGGCCTTGGTGTAGAGGGCGCGGGCCTGGGCCGGGATGTCGGAGGCCGGGAAGCGCAGGCCGAGGAGGCTCCGCGACCATTTCGGCGTCTTGTCCTCGGCGACGGCCTCGCCGTTCCAATCCGAATCGAAGCGGTAGACCAGCACGGCCTCGAAGCCGGTGAGCGCGCGGATCTCCAGCGCGGCGACGCGGGCCGCGCCGGCCAGGGTCTCGGCGGCGCGCAGCCGGGCCACGGCGAGTTCGGTGTCGGTCTGGCTCGCCAGCCGGAAATCGTCCGCAAGGTCGGGCTCGCGCTCGATCTCGACGATCAGGCGCTCGGCATGGACATGGGCCACGGCGAGGTAGTTCGCCTCCGAGCGATCCGGGAACCGCACCCGTCGCCGGAGCGAGCGGCCCTCGTCCAGGGTCCCGCTCGCCAGCCGTGCCTTCACCGCCTCGATGAAGGCGGCGGGCAGGACGTCGCCGAGGGAGCGGCCGAGCAGCGGCGGCTCGGCCGGGTCCACCACCTCCGTCACGTTGGTGGAGAAGGCGGTGACGAGGAGGGTCGCCGCGTCGGCGGCGAAGAGGACGGCGTTGGGCTGGATCGAGCCCGGAATGTGGATCGGCTCGCGCTCGCACAGGCTCGGATCGACCGGCTCGGCGCGGACCCGGCGCCCGATGGCGGACACCACCGCATCCCGCGAGGCGCCGTAGCCGAGGCTCTCCAGGGGATCGATGCGCAGCCACGTGACCGGCGCGCCGTCGTACCGGCCGTGCTTCATCTGCACCTGCGCCCGCAGGGGCTGCGGCAGGCGGCCGAACACGTATTCGAACTGCTCGTCCAAGTCCCCGCGCCGGGCCCCGGCGAGGAAGCGCCCGCGGAAGGCCGGCACGTTGGCGGCCGGCATTACGTCCTGGAAGTAATCGCGCCCGAGCACCGCGTCCCGGGGAAGCTTGAGCAGCGCGCTCGCGCCTTCACTGAACGCGACGATGGTCCCCGCGCCGTCGAGGGCGATCACGCCTGCATCCAGGCGGTCGAGCTCGTCGGGGGCGAGGGTATCGAGGTCGGCACCGCCCTCGCGGCTCTCCAGGGGAGGCTCGCTCGGCGGCATCAGGCACGAGACCGGATCATCGGAGACGGTATGCCGGGGCTATCCGCGAAGTGCAATGCTTGCACGTCCCGTGTTGTACCCGCGATGCTGCGAAGTCCCTCACCCCCTTCGAGCATCCTCGATCCTTTGTATCATTTCGGACAATAACGTATTCAGCCCTTCTTCGACAGTCGGATGGTAAACGGGCCGGTCCATCATGGCATGGACGGTCAAGGTGTCGCGCAGGGCGTTCGACAGGATCTGGGACAGGTGCTCCACCGCCGGGCCCAGAAGCTCCCCGCCCAGCAGGCGGCCATCCGGCGCGGCCCAGAGGCACGCGCCGCCTTTGTTCACGCACTCCGTGCGGGCTCGGCCCTGATCCGCGAAGCTCATCCGCGCCACGATCCGATCCTCTGCCTCGGGGTCGAAGGGGGCGCCGACGCTGGCGGCCTGGGGGTGGGTGAACACCATCGCCAGGGCGGGCCAGGTCTCGGGGGCCTCGACCGGGCGGCCGGCGACGAGGGCGGCGGCGTTCTCGCCCGCGATGTGCCCCTGCCGGCTCGCCTCGTGCAGGATCGGACGCCACCCGTTGGCATCCCCGGCGATGAGGATGGGTGCGCCCTCGCAGACGAGGCTGCGCGGATCGAAGGCGGGCATCCCGTCCTCGTCGAGGGACAGGCCCGTCGTGTCGAGGCCGAGATCGGACACGTTCGGGGGCCGCCCCGCCGCCGAGAGCACATGGCTCACCTCGGTCGATTGGCGTGCGCCGTCCTTGTCGGTCCAGTCGAGGCGGACGAGGTCACCGACGCGCTCCGCCCCCTCGACCCGCGCCCCGAGATGGAGCGTGAACTCGTCGGAGAAGATCCTGGCCGCCTCGGCCACGAGGCCGGGCTCGGTCAGCCCGGCGATGGTGTCGCCCGAATCGAGGGCCGTCACCCGCACGCCGAGGCGGGCCATCGCCTGGGCGAGTTCGACGCCCACCGCGCCGAGGCCGAGCACCGCGAGGGAGGGCGGGAGGTCCGGGATCTCGAAGATCGTGTCGGTGGTGAACAGCCGGTCGCCCAGCCCCCGCAGGGGCTTCGGCACGGCCGGGCTCGACCCCGTCGCGATGATGGCGGCGCCGAAGCGCAGACGCGTCTCCCCGTCGATCACGAGGGTGTGGCCGTCGAGGAAGCGGGCCTGACCGGCCACGCGGTCGTCCTCAGGGATCTCCGCCACGCCGTCCAGCACCGAGCCGACGAAGCGGTCGCGCTCCCGGCGCAGGCGGGTGAGGACGGCGGGGCCATCGACGCGCACCGACTCGACACGGATGCCGAACAGATCGGTGCCGCGCGCGCGATGGGCGGCCTCGGCAGCCGCGATGAGGAGCTTTGAGGGCATGCAACCCACGCGGGCGCAGGTAGTGCCGCCGGGCCCCCGTTCGATGAGGATGGCGCGGGCCCCCTTGGCGCGCGCCGCCCGATACGCGGCGAGACCGGCGGTTCCCGCCCCGATCACCGCCACGTCGCATTCCCGTTCGCGCATCCAGCCCCCGCTTGTCGCAACGGGGGGCCAACAGGGCTGAAATGCCCCGTGTTCCGGGTGCGCCGACGCGCCTCAGGCGCGGCCGGGGGCCGTCCCGCCAAGGTGGAAGACGCGGTGCGGCACGAGTTCGCCGCGCTCCACGTCACCCACGGCCACGAGAATGCCGGAGCAGGTCGCGAAGGCCTTGCCGGAGACCGGGGCATCGCGCCCGCGCAAGATCACCGGCTGGCCGCGCATCAGGCGCAGGCCCATGTCGCGGGAGACGGCGATGCCGGGGATGGCGTCGAGGGCGATCTCGACCGGACGCAGATGGATGAGTGCCGCCTCCGGCCCCTGATCGGTCAGGGTCGCCACGGCGCAGGATTCCGCCTCGGCGAAGGGTCCGACGCGGGTGCGGCGGAGGGCGGCGACATGGCCGAAGCAGCCGAGCATCCGCCCGAGGTCGCGGGCGAGCGCGCGGACATAGGTGCCCTTGCCGCACTCGGCCTCGATGATTGTCTGCCCGTTCTCGTGGCCGACCACCTCCAGGCGGTCGATCTGCACCGGCCGGGCGACGAGTTCCACGGTCTCGCCGTCACGGGCGAGATCGTAGGCGCGCTCGCCCTGGATCTTGATGGCCGAATAGCGCGGCGGCACCTGCTCGATGGCGCCGACGAAGGCCGGCAAAGCCGCCTCCACCGCCGCCCGCTCCGGCCGCGCCTCGCTGGTGGCGACGGGGCGTCCCTCGGCGTCGTCGGTATCGGTCTCGACGCCCCAGGAGACGGTGAAGCGGTAAGCCTTGCGGCCGTCCATCACGAACGGGACGGTCTTGGTCGCCTCGCCCAGCGCGATCGGCAGGATGCCGGAGGCCAGGGGATCGAGGGTGCCGGCATGGCCCGCCTTCTTCGCGTTGAAGGCGCGCTTCACCACGGCGACGGCGTGGGTCGAGGTCATGCCGACATGCTTGTCGAGGATCACCCAGCCAGACACGTCCTTGCGCTTCGGGCGATCGGGCCGGGGACCGCGCTGCTGAGGGCGGCGCCCGTCGTGGCTGCGGGCTTCGCCCGGCAGGCCGGCGACCGGCTGCGCCGGAGCGTGATCGTCGGTGGAAACCGTCATGTCCCTCTGTGCCCTGGAACGTCAAAAACAAGGTTTCAAAAGGACTTGGTCCTTTTGCGGGTGCAGGGCGGCGCCCTGCGTCACCCCCGGATCAATGATCCGACTCGTGATCCGTTTCGTCGAGATCGCGCCGAACCCGGTCGTCGCGGAGCAGGCGGTCAATCCGCGCGGCCTCGTCGAAGGTCTCGTCGCGGCGGAAACGAAGCTCCGGCGCGAATTTCAGGTTCACCCGCCGGGCCACCTCCTGGCGCAGGACCTTCTGGTTCCGCTCCAGGGCCGCGATGACTGGGGCCTCATCCTGCCCGCCGAGCGGCATGATGTAGGCCGTCGCCAGCTTCAGGTCCGGAGACATCCGCACCTCCGGCACCGTCACGACATGCGAGCCGAGCACGGGATCCTGGATGTCGCCCCGCTGCAGCACCTCGGCCAGCGCATGGCGGATGAGCTCCGCGACGCGCTGCTGGCGCTGGGAAGGGCCTGTCGGTGTGGGTTTCTGTGCCATGTCCGTGAGCTAAGGCCCCGCCGTGAGGGGGGCCCTGCCTCCTCGAAAAAGAAAAGACGGCCGCGGCATGTGCCGCGGCCGCCCGGTCCGGACGGTTCGTCCGGACGATCAGAGCGTGCGGCGAATCTCTTCGACCCGGTAGCACTCGATCTCGTCGCCTGCGCGCATGTTCTCGAAGTTCTCGAAGGCCATGCCGCATTCCTGGCCGCTCGTGACCTCCTTCGCGTCGTCCTTGAGACGCTTGAGGGTCTTGAGCTTGCCTTCGTGGATGACGACGCTGTCGCGCACGAGGCGGACATGGGCGCCGCGCTCCACGACACCATCGGTGACGCGGCAACCGGCGACCTTGCCGACCTTCGACACCTCGAAGACCTGCAGGATCGTCGCCTCGCCCAGGCGCTCCTCGCGGAGCGTCGGCGGGAGCATCCCCGACAGCGTGGCTTTGATGTCGTCCACGAGGTCGTAGATGATGTTGTAGTAGCGGATATCGACACCCGCGCGCTCGGCGGCCTCGCGGGCCTCCTTGTGGGCGCGGACGTTGAAGCCGATCACCACCGCCTTGGAGGCCTGGGCCAGGGTGATGTCCGACTCGGTGATGCCGCCGACGCCCGAGAGCAGGATGCGGGCCGCGACCTCGTCGTTGCCGAGCTTCTCCAGGGCACCCACGATGGCCTCGACCGAGCCCTGCACGTCGCCCTTGATGAGGACGGGCAGTTCCTTGCGGAGAGAGCCTTCCTTGGCCTCGCGCATCATGTCGACGAGCGAGCGGTTGGCACCGCCGGTGCGGGCCGCGATGCGCTCGCGCTTGATGCGGGCGCGGTACTCGGTGACTTCGCGGGCACGGGCCTCGGTCGGGACCACGATCACGCGGTCGCCGGCATCGGGCGTGCCGTTGAAGCCGAGAACCTCCACCGGCACGGACGGGCCGGCGTACTGAACGTTCTCGCCGAGGTCGTCGATGAGGGCGCGGACCTTACCCCACTCGGCACCGGCCACGACGATGTCGCCGGTGAAGAGCGTGCCGCGCTGCACGAGCACGGTGGCCACGGGACCACGGCCGCGATCCAGCTGCGCCTCGATCACGGTGCCCTCGCCATCGCGCTTCTCGTTGGCGCGGAGGTTCATGATCTCGGCCTGAAGCTGCAGACCCTCGAGGAGGTCGGGCAGACCGTCGCCGGTCTTGGCCGACACCTCGAATTCCAGGGTCTCGCCGCCCATGGACTCGACCTGGATGTCGTGCTGCAGCAGCTCGGTGCGGACCCGCTGCGGGTTCGCGTCCGGCTTGTCGATCTTGTTGATCGCGATGATCATCGGGACGTTCGCCGCCTTCGCGTGCTGAATCGCCTCGATGGTCTGGGGCATGACGCCGTCATCGGCCGCCACCACGATCACGACGATGTCCGTCACCTTGGCGCCACGGGCGCGCATGGAGGTGAAGGCCGCGTGGCCGGGGGTGTCGATGAAGGTGATGAGGTCGCCGGAGGGCGACGCCACCTGGTAGGCGCCGATATGCTGTGTGATGCCGCCGGCCTCGTCATCGGCGACGTTGGCCTTGCGGATCGCGTCGAGCAGCGAGGTCTTGCCGTGATCGACGTGGCCCATGATCGTGACGACCGGCGGACGGGGATCGAGATCCTCCTCCAGATCCGGCTCGTCCGAGGACAGGCCCTCTTCGACGTCCGACTCGGCGACGCGGCGGACCGTGTGGCCCATCTCCTCGGCGATGAGCTGGGCGGAGTCCGAATCGATCACATCGGTGATCTTGTGGATCTGGCCCTGCTTCATCAGCATGCGGATCACGTCCACCGCCCGCTCCGACATGCGGTTGGCGAGCTCCTGGATGGTGATCGTCTCGGGGATCGTCACCTCGCGGGACAGCTTTTCCTTCTGCTCCACCTGGCCACGGCCGCTCATCCGCTGCTGGCGGCGGCGGAACGAGGCGACGGAGCGCGTACGCTCGTCCTCGCCGGCGGTGGCGTTGGCGATCGTCAGACGGCCGCGGTTGCGGTCGCCGCCCGGACCCTTGGGGGTCTTGGGCGGGGTGATGATCTTGAGCGGCATGCCGGGACGGCGGATGACCCGCTTCGTCTCCGACTCGTCCTCGTTGGTCTGCGCGCCGCGACCGGCGGCCGGACGGGCCGTCGTCGCGCCGGCCGGACGGGCCGCCGTGGTGGGCGTGGCCGACTTCTCGGGCTCCGGCGCGGGCGCCGGACGGGCCATGAAGTTCAGATCACGCGGCTTGCGGTTGTCGGCCGTGAGGATCTTGCGCGGCTCGTTCGACGCCGGGCGCGGGGCCGGCGGGGCGGACGGACGCGGAGCCTGACCCGCCGCAGCGGCGGGACGGCCGGCACCGGCCGGACGCGCGGCCGACGGCTGGCGCGCCGGAGCAGCCGGCTGACGCGGCGCGGAGACCGGAGCCTGGACCGCGGCCGGAACCGGCGCCTGGGGCGCGGCCGGGGCCGAGGCCGGGGCCTGGACGGCCGCCTGAGCGGGAGCCAGGCTGGCGGCGGCCGGCGCGGACGCGGCGGGAGCCGGTGCAGCGGGGGCCGGAGCGGCAGGCGCGGGAGCGGCCGGAGCCGGGGTCGCGGCGGCGGCTTGCGCGGCGGCGGCAGCCTGAGCCTCGGCTGCGGCCTTGCGGGCAGCCTCCTCGGCGGCCTTCGCCTCGGCGGCGGCACGGGCGGCCTCCTCCTCGGCGCGGCGGCGGGCGTCCGCCTCCTCGCGCTGGCGACGGGCCTCGGCCTCGGCGGCGGCACGCTGGGCAGCGGCATCCTCCTCGGCCTTGCGGCGGGCATCCGCCTCGCGACGCTGGGCGTCGGCCAGGGCGGCGGCGCGGGCCGCGCTTTCCTGTTCGCTCAGGGTACGGAGGACGACGCCACCGGCAGCGGGACGCTGCGGCGGACGCTGCGATCCGGCCGGTGCCGCCCCGGCGGGGCGGGCATTGGCGGCGGGACGCGGTGCGGGCGTTGTCGGAGCCGGGTTCGCCGGGGCACCGACGCGGCGCTTCACAGTCTCGACCATGACCTGCTTCGTGCGGCCATGGGAGAAGCTCTGACGCACCACGCCCTGTTCGATCGGACGCTTCAAGGAAAGCGGCTTGCGGGGGCCCCGCTCCGCAGTCTTGTCGCCCGGGTTGTTCGTATCACTCATCCAGTCAGAACCCTGGGGGTTTCCATTCGTGCCGTGGACTGCGCCCCGGTGGCGCCGGCTGCGCAGTCAATCTCGTGTCGTCTCGTGGGGCTCGTACGATCCCGCCGTGTCAGGCAGTCTCGGGCTCCTCGGTCGCCGTGGCGGCGCCCTCGAACGAGCGTAGCCGACGCCAACGCGACAGGCAGCCGGCAGCTCCGGCTCCTGCGACGAGCGCAGCGTGTATCACATGATCCCGACCCAAAGCCATGTCCAATTCGTCCTCGGACAAGTCATCGACGATCGGGATACCCGATATGGCTTGTCCATGCCTTCGCATCAAGGCTGCGGCGATCTTCCTGCGCCCGTCCGGACTGGCTTCGGCGGCGTGAATCACCGCCGCGACGCCGGGATCCGCGCCGATCGCCGATTCGACCTTGCCGAAGCCGGCGACGATGCTGCCGGCCTTGTTGGCCATCGCGATCGCCTGCCGCAGCTCGGCGCGCAGGGCCTCACCGAGTCGGTCGGGAAGATCGGCCCCAACCGGGGTCGGCCCCTTAAACGCCCGTGAGAACAGGTTTTTCTTCACCGCCAGCGCCACGACCTCGCGCCGGGCGCTGATCCAGGCGCCCCGGCCGGGCAGCTTACCCCGCAGGTCCGGCACGACGGTCCCGTCCGGGCCGCGCACGAAGCGGATCATCTCGTCGGGGGCCTGGGCCACCCGCGTGACGATGCAGGTGCGCGTGCGCGCACGGCGGCCGGGGCCCGCGTGGTCGGGGCCCGAATCGAGGGCATCCTCGATCCCGGACTCCGTCGTGTCGTCCACGGCCTCGCTCATGCTGCGGCGCCCGGCCCCCTCGCTCAGGCCTGCTGCTCGGCCGGCTCGGCCTCGCCCTCGGCGTCCTCGGCCTCGGCCTCACCGTCGGCCTGCTCCTCCGATTCGGTCGGAGCTTCGATCCAGCCCGCATGGACGCGGGCGGCCATGATCAGCGCCTCGGCCTCGGCCCGCGACACCTCGAACCCGTCGAGGAAGCCCGCGTGGCGGACGGCCTCCGGCCCACGGCCCTCGGTGTAGCCCACGAGGTCGTCCGTGGCGCAGCCGGCCAGATCCTCGACCGACTTCACGTCGTTCTCGCCGAGCGCCACCATCATCGGCGTGGTGATGCCCTCGAGCTCGCGCAGGTCGTCCGACACGCCGAGTTCGCGGCGGCGGTCGTCATGCTCCTGCTCGATCCGGGCGAGGTGATCCTGGGCGCGGGCCTGGATCTCGGCGCCGGTCTCCTCATCGAGGCCCTGGATGTTCGACAGCTCCCCGGTCTCGACGAAGGCGATCTCCTCCACCGAGCGGAAGCCTTCCGCCGCCAGCAGCTGGCCGACCGTCTCGTCCACGTCGAGGGCTTCCATGAAGGTCTGGGTCCGCTCGGCGAACTCCTTCTGGCGGCGCTCCGATTCCTCGGCCTCGGTCAGGATGTCGATGTCCCAGCCGGTGAGCTGCGAGGCGAGGCGCACGTTCTGGCCGCGACGGCCGATGGCGAGCGAGAGCTGGTCGTCCGGCACCACCACCTCGATGCGGTCGGCCTCCTCGTCGAGCACCACCTTCACCACCTCGGCGGGCTGGAGGGCGTTGACGATGAAGGTCGCCTGATCCTCGGACCAGGGGATGATGTCGATCTTCTCGCCCTGCAACTCGGCCACCACCGCCTGGACGCGGGAGCCGCGCATGCCGACGCAGGCGCCCACGGGATCGATCGAGCCGTCGCGGGAGATCACGGCGATCTTGGCGCGGGAGCCGGGATCGCGGGCGACCGCCTTCACCTCGACGATGCCGTCGTAGATTTCCGGCACTTCCTGGCCGAACAGCTTGGCCATGAACTGCGGGTGCGAGCGCGACAGGAAGATCTGCGGGCCGCGCACTTCCGAGCGCACGTCGAACAGGTAGGAGCGGATGCGGTCGCCGGGGCGGAAGGTCTCGCGCGGGATCATCTCGTCGCGGCGGACGATGCCCTCGCCACGGCCGAGATCTACGATCACGTTGCCGTACTCGACGCGCTTCACGACGCCGTTGAGGATTTCGCCGATGCGGTCCTTGTACTCCTCGAACATCCGGGCGCGCTCGGCGTCGCGGACCTTCTGGACGATGACCTGCTTGGCCGACTGCGCGGCGACGCGGCCGAAATCGAAGGGCGGCAGGGTGTCGGAGATGACATCGCCCACCAGCGCGCCGGGGTTGAAGCGGCGGGCCTGATCGAGGGTGATCTCGCGGGCGTCGTTCTCGACCTGCTCCACCACCAGCAGGTGGCGGGAGAGGCGCAGCGCGCCGCTTTTCGAATCGATCTCGGCGTGCACGTCCGTCTCCGCGCCGTAGCGGGAGCGGGCGGCCTTGGCGATCGCCTCCTCCATCGCCTCGATGACGATGCTGCGGTCGATCACTTTCTCGCGGGCGACCGCGTCGGCGATCTGGAGGAGTTCGAGCCTGTTGGCGCTGACGACGGCCATGGGTTCAGGTCCTTCTTCTCAAACGGGAATTGCTAGAGCGGCTCGTCTTGGCCCTTGAGCCGGGCGGCCTTGGTGATGACTGGCCCCTTCGGCCCGCTCCGCGCGGACTTCTCGGCGGCCGGCTTCCTGGCCGGAAACTTGGTCGTCTTGCCGGCGGGCGCCTTGCCCGGCGACTTGCCCCCCGACTTGGCCTTCGGTGAGGCGGCCTTGCGCGGAGCTGGACGCGGCGGGGCCTCGTCCTCCTCCTCGATCTCGTCCATCTCGTCGGCGGGCGGGCCGCCGCGACGCAGGGATTCGCGCACCAGTTCGTCGGTGAGGACGAGATGGGCCTCCGCGAGGTCGCGCAGCGGCACCGCGATGCGGCTCGGCAAGCCCTCCTTCACGTCGGGCAGGTCGACCGGCACCGTCTTGCCCTGGGCATCCGGCGTGCCGAGGATGCCCCGGAAGCGCTTGCGCCCGTCCAGCGGCACGGCCAGTTCCAGCTTCGCCTCGTGCCCCGCCCAGCGGGCGAAATCCGAGACCCGCACCAGCGGCCGGTCGATGCCCGGTGAGGACATTTCGAGGTTGTAGGCGCCGCCCACCGGATCATCGAGGTCGAGGATCGGCGACAGGACGCGGCTCGCCGCCTCGCAATCGTCGATGGTGCAGGTCCCGTCCGGCCGTTCCAGCATGATCTGCACGGTGCAGCCGTTCTGGGCCGAGACCTTCACCCGCACCAGCCGGTAGCCGAGGCCCTGGAGCGGGCCTTCGATGACGCGCGCCACCTGGGCGCCGACACCGGTCTCGCCAGTGAGGCGCGGTTCCGCGAGATCGGAGGGAATGTCGGCCATGGAGGTTTCGCGCAAGAGCCCGCTTCGGAGGCGACGTTGCGGCCAAAAAAAAGAGCGGGCCCGGGGGCCCACTCCGAACCGCAGCCTCGCGACTGCCATCAGAAATGATGCGCGTAACTTACGGGCATTCGCCTTCCGCCGCAAGGGCCGCGCGGGTAGTCTGCGCCATCGCGGGAGGGGGAACGACGTGCCGCATTGGCGCAAGCTCGGACGGGTCTTCGACCCCATGGCGGTCCATCACAGGCCCTGGTTGAAGGAATTCGCGCAGGCGCCGAGCGCCCTGGTCTGCGGCGACGTCGTGCGGATCTACTTTTCCTGCCGCCCGCCCGCCGACGCGGCCGGGCAATACGTGAGCCACAGCGCCTATGTCGATCTCGACCGGGCCGACCTGTTCACGATCCGCGCCGTGGCCGAGGCGCCGATCCTGCCTTTGGGCCAGACCGGCACCTTCGACGAGTTCGGTGTCTATCCCGTCTCGGTGATCCGGCACGGGGACGAGGTGCGGGCCTATTACGCCGGCTGGACGCGCTGCGAATCGGTACCCTTCAACACCGCCATCGGCTGCGCCGTGAGCCATGACGGCGGCGTCCGCTTCGAGCGCCTGGGGCCGGGACCGATCCTGCCCTATAGCCCGGACGAGCCCTTCGTGATGAGCGGCCCCAAGGTCCGCATCTTCGACGGCACGTGGTACCTGTTCTACATCGCCGGCCGGAGCTGGAAGATGCATGCGGGCCGGGCCGAACCGGTCTATCGCATCCGCATGGCGACCTCCCCCGACGGGCTGACCTGGACCAAGGCGGGCCGCGACCTGATCCCGCCCCGGATCGAGCCCGACGAGGCGCAGGCGAGCCCCGACGTCTTCTTCGCGGACGGGCGCTACCACATGCATTTCTGCTACCGGTACAGCACCGATTACCGGGGCCATGAACGCGGCTACCGGATCGGCTACGCCTGGAGCGACGACCTCGTGACGTGGACCCGCGCGGACGAGCGCGCCGGCCTCGACGTCTCGGCGGAGGGGTGGGACGCGCAGATGGTGAGCTACCCGCACGTCTTCGCCGTCGATGGGCGGACCTACCTCGCCTATCTCGGCAACGATGTCGGGCGCGGCGGCTTCGGCCTCGCCGTCCTCGACGGGCCGATGGGGTGAGGCCGATGCGCTGGGACAGGCTCGGCCTCGTCTTCGACCTTCAGGCGCATCCGCTGCCCTTCGGCATCGGCGCGTTCGCGCAGGGGCCGCAGGCCCTGGTGCTGGACGACCGCGTGCGGGTCTACTTCTCCACCCGCAGCCGCGATCCGGACGGGAAGTACCGCAGCCTCGTCGCCTTCGCGGATTTCACCCGCGACCTCTCGGCCGTCCTCGGCGTCAGCCAGGGCCCGGTGATCGAACCCGGCGGGCTGGGCACCTTCGACGAGCATGGCATCTTCCCGATGACCGTGCTGGCTCAAGGGGACCGGGTCTTCGGCTACACGACCGGTTGGAGCCGCCGCGTCTCGGTCTCCGTCGAGACCGGGATCGGCCTCGCCATCAGCCGCGACGGCGGGCTCAGCTTCGAGCGGCACGGCACCGGGCCGGTGCTCTCGGCCACCCTGAACGAGCCCTTCCTCGTCGGCGACGGGATCGTGCGGGTGATCGGCGGCCGCTTCCACATGTGGTACATTTTCGGCACGCAATGGACCCGGCCGACGCCCGACGCGGAGGCCGAGCGGGTCTACAAGATCGGGCACGCCACCTCGGCGGACGGGATCGCCTGGGTGAAGGAGGACGGGCGCCGGATCGTGCCCGACCGCCTCGGCCCCACGGAATGCCAAGCGCTGCCTACCGTCTTCGACCGGGACGGGCGCCACCACATGGTGTTCTGCTACCGCGAGCAGGTCGGCTTCCGCACCGACCCGTCGCGGGGCTACCGCCTCGGCCATGCGTGGTCCGACGACCTCGCCACCTGGACGCGGGACGATGCCATGCTCGGCCTGCCGGGCGGGCCGGGGGAGTGGGACGGGGCGATGCAATGCTACCCGAACGCCTTCACCTGCGACGGGGCCACGTACCTCCTCTACAACGGCGATGCGTTCGGGCGATTCGGTTTCGGCGCGGCGCGATTGGTTGTGTGACAGGGCGCCGGATCAGGGGAGCGGACCATGACCGGACCACGCGATTTCGACCGTGAGACGCAGGATGTGCAAGGGCACCGCTACGCCTACGACTTCGATTTCGACGTCATGCACGGCTACATGGTGCGCGCCTTCACGCCGTTCTTCCGGCCGGGCCGGCTGCTCGAACTCGGCAGCTTCCGGGGCGACTTCACCCGGCGCCTGACGCCGCACTTCTCCGACATCACCTGCGTCGAGGCCTCCGGCGAGGCCGTGGAGACCGCGCGCGACCGGCTCGGCGACGCGGCGACCGTCACCCACGCCACCTTCGAGGAGGCCGCCCTCCCCGGCCGTTTCGACACGGTGGTGCTCACCCATGTCCTCGAACATCTCGATGATCCGGTCGGCGTCCTGCGGCGGGTGAACGATGAATGGCTCGCCGAGGGCGGGCGCCTCCTCGTCGCCTGCCCGAACGCCAACGCACCCTCCCGGCAGATCGCCGTGCGGATGGGCCTGATCCCGCACCACAGCGCCGTCACCGAGGCCGAGCGCCAGCACGGCCACCGCCGCACCTACGCCCTCGACACCCTGGAGCGCGACGCCGCGGCGGCGGGCCTGCGCGTCGTCCACCGCTCCGGGATCTTCTTCAAGGCGCTGGCGAACTTCCAGTGGGACGCGCTGCTCAAGACGGATATCGTCTCGCAGGACTACCTCGATGGGTGCTATGCGCTCGGTCAGGTCTATCCCGACCTCTGCGCGAGCATCTACCTCGTCTGTGAGGCAGGCCGCGCGGCCTGACCCGGAGCCGCCCTTCGCGCGGCGTGAGAGTGACCCGTGCTTCCCTGGATCGAGATCGACACCGGCCCCGTCCCCGGCTGCGAGGCGCCCCTGCGGCTGATGCAGCGCGGCCATGAGTTCTCGATCTTCGCCGGATCGAACGAACTGATGAACAGCTTTCGCGGCGGCTCGGAGGAGGCGCTGGCCGTCCTCGCCTGCGAGCGGCTGGCCGGGATGCGCGCCCCGCGCGTGCTGATCGGCGGGCTCGGCATGGGCTTCACCCTGCGCGCCGCGCTCGCGAATCTCGGGCCGGACGCGCATGTCGCGGTCGCCGAACTGGTGCCCAAGGTCATCGCATGGGCCAAGGGCCCCCTGACCGGCGTGTTCAAGGGCTGCCTCGACGATCCCCGCCTCGCCCTGCACGAGGCCGACGTGAACCGCCTGATCCAGTCCGGCGAGGGCGCCTGGGACGCGATCCTCCTCGACGTCGACAACGGCCCCGAGGGCCTGACCCGGCGGGAGAACGACCGCCTCTACGACAGCTGGGGCGTGAAGCGGGCCCTGTGGGCGCTGAGCCCGAACGGCGTGCTCGGCGTGTGGTCGGGCGGGCCGGACCGCAAGTTCAAGGCCCGTCTCCAGAACGGCGGCTTCGCGGTGGACGAGGTGCGCCCCCGCTCCGGCGGCCGGCGCGGGGCGCGTCATGTCGTCTGGCTCGCCACCCGCGCGCAGGGTGCCGGCCACCGCGCCCGGTGATTTTTTAACGCGGCCGGGGCGTTCTTCGAACGCGCGCCGCTTCCAGTATTCACTGGGATGCGGGAGCGACTTCTTCGCCCCGCGCAAGCATTCCCCGGCACCCCTCGCCCTTGTGAAAATCTGCCCATCGGGTCTTCGCGGGGGCGGCGATGCCAGTCGGGGTTGTATTTCTTCCCGCTTGCTTCTGATCCTAATGCGATTGGACCACCGGGGGTTGCGATACTGCCTGGCGCGGACGGATCGTCCAGCACAGTGCAACGCAGCGCGATCAACTGAGCTATGCGCTCGACCCGGCAAAAACTGCCGCTCACATGTTAATCCGCGGCAGGACAGATTAGAAAAGGCTTACCCGGCAACTGCATGTTAACTGCGCATTAACCATGGCCGTGGTCCACATACGATTAGATTAAGTTTTCGTGTGGAGGGCAGAAACATGGCGGTGACTGCGCGCACTCCCTGGTCGCAAATCTTGAACCAGTTTGCGGAAGGGCTCGACGCTATACCTGATCAAAGGAGCGCCGAAATTCTTGTGTTGAAGTCCAGTCTCGACAACCCGACCGCGTCTCGCGACGAGGACGCGGTGGAGGTGGCGGCGGAGGCGATCCGGCCGCAGGTGACGGCCCAGATGGCAGCCCCGGTCGCGCCCCAGGCGACGGCGCAGGCGTCCATCTCGGCCTCTGCCCAGTACGCCGCGCAATATGCGGCGGCGGCCGAGTTGGACCCGGCCTCCGGCGAGGACCTGTCCGACTGGACGGCGACCCTCGACATCATCAACGGCATGGCCGGCTACGCCGACGAGCAGCGCTCGCGGGTGAAGGAGCAGGCCAAGTCGTACAAGGAGACTCTGCAGGACCTGCAGAAGGAACTCCGCGACGTCCACCAGCGCCTGCGCCTCTTCGAGAAGCAGGCCGCCGAGACGCAGCTTCAGGCCGATGCCCGCGTCCAGCGGATCCAGGCCGAGGCCGACGCCCAGGTGCAGGACATCCGGCTCGCCGCCGAGGCCCAGATCCGCTCGATCCGCAACGAGGCCGACGGCCGCGTGAAGATCGCCGAGGAGAAGACCCGCGCCGCCAACCTGCGCGCCGTGACCGCCGAGAAGTGGTTGCAGCGCATCGACAACGCCGCCAAGAACCTTCTGACCGGCGTCCACACCGGCGTCTGAGCCGCTCGCTCTCACCGTGCCCGGCCCGTGCCGGGGACTACCGCAACAGGGACGAAACGGGACAGGGACCGATGGACGACCACAACAACGATCAGAACCCCACGGTCAGCTCCCTGATGGACAAGGGCAAGAAGTTCGCGAACGCCGAGCAGGTGAAGAAGATCCTGCTGCTGAACACGGCCGGCAAGTCCTCCCCCGAGCGGGGCACCTTCGACGGGTTCCCGAACTCGGAGAAGATGGCCGGCCTGCTGGACCGGGTCCGCGACGCGGCGAGCTACATCCGCGACGTCGAGGACCGGGCCCAGGAGCAGGAGTTCCGCACCCAGGAACTGCTCGACCAAGTGCGCGCCGACATGCAGGCCGCCCGCAGCCAAGTGCAGGCGGCCGAGCAGCGCACGCGGGAGATCCAGGCCCAGGCGAATGCCCTGATCAAGGCCGCCGAGGACCGCGCCCGGGTCGCCGAGGAGCGGGCCGAGACCGCCGAGGGTTGGCTGCGCCGCATCGCCGAGGCGATCGAGTCCGAGTTCGCGCCGGGATCCGACGAGGCTGCCGCGATCCGCTCCAGCATCGGCCGCGCCGCCGTGGCGTGACGGTCCGCAGGGGACAGGGGACCGTCATGCCAGGGATAGACGAAGGGTTCTGGGACCAGCTCGACGCCCGCATCGCCGCCACCATCGTCCGGGCGCCGCGGCGCCTCCGGCCCTCGCAGACCTCCTCGAACCCGGCGCGGGTGTCGCGACCCGCGTCGATGATCGAGGTGCCGGCGGAGCGGCTCCACGTCTCCGACTGGACGGGGCTCGTGGAGACGATCTCGGCGGCCGGTGCCGCCGCGCAGGTGCAGGACGAGCGCCTGCGCGAGCGGAATGCCGCCTACGAGGTCCTGGCGGGCGATCTCAGGCGCGCCCTGGACGACGTCGAGCGTTACAAGGGCCTCGTCGCCCAGGCGCAGGCCCAGGCCGAGGCGAAGGCCCGCGAGATCCAGGCCCTGGCGGAGGCCCGGATCGACGCGATCCAGGCCCGTGCCGATGCCCGCGTGCATCGGGCGGAGGAGCGCGCCCACGCCGCCGACCAGCGGGTGGTCGTGGTCGAGGACTGGCTCACCACCTTCGAGGAGGCGAGCCGGAGCCTCCTGCCCGCGCTCCGCGCGCCGATCGCCAAGGCGTCCTAGCGGCCCTCAGCCCTCGCCCGACCGCGGCAGGCGCCCCTCGATCGGGTAGGCTGGGTCGTTGTAGCCGGGCGTCGAGGGGTGGCCCACCGCCACATGCGCGTCCACCAGCGCCTCGTCCTCGGCCGTGAAGGCGTATGCGAGGGCGCCGACATATTCCTCCCATTGCGCGAAGGTGCGCGGCCCAGCGATCACCCCCGTCACGAGGCGGTTGTTGAGCACCCAGGCCGTGGCGAACTGCCCGGCGGTGATGCCCCGCGCCTGCGCGTGGTCGCGGAACAGGCGGGCGATCCTCAGGGATTCCGGCCGCCACTCGGTCTGCATCATGCGCGTGTCGGCCCGGCCGGCGCGGGTTTCCTGCGGCGGCGGGGCATCGGGATCGTACTTGCCGGTGAGCACGCCGCGCGCCAACGGCGAATAGGGGAACACCCCGAGCCCGTAATGGGCGCAGGCCGGCAGGTGCTCGGTCTCCGGCATCCGGTTGAAGGCGTTGTAGTAGGGCTGGCTCACCACCGGGCGGTCGATGCCGGCCTCGTCGCACAGGCGGCAGATCTCCGCGACGCGCCACGCGCGGTGGTTCGAGACGCCGAAATGGCGGATCTTGCCGGCCCGGACGAGGTCGGCCATCGCCCGCACGGTCTCGGAGAGCGGCGTGCTGTGATCCTCCTTGTGCAGGTAGTAGATGTCGATGAAGTCGGTGCCGAGCCGGCGCAGGCTGTCCTCGACCGCCTTCATGATGTGCACACGGGAGAGGCCGCCCTCCTGCGGGCCCTTGCCGGTCAGCGTCGCGACCTTGGTCGCCAGCACCCAGGCATGGCGGTCGGCGGCGATGAGCCGGCCGGTGACCTCCTCGGAGCGCCCCTCGGTGTAGACGTTCGCCGTGTCGATGAAATTCACCCCCGCCTCGCGGGCATGGGACACGATCCGGCCGGCATCGGCCTCGTCGGTCGGGCCGCCGAACATCATCGTGCCGAGGCAGATCGGCGAGACCTTGAGGCCGGAGCGGCCGAGACGTCGGTACTGCATGGCGGCGATGGTCCTTTTCTCGCGAGGGCCCAATGTCGGCCGTGTTCCGCCCGCGTCAACCGGCCGGCGGCGTAACCGGGGGCGGCGGCGCGGCGAACTGACCCGCGAGGGGACGGAACGGCCGCCCCGCCGTTACCGTCTCCGTATCCCAGAAACCGATCCCGATGACGCACACCGCATCCTTGGCTCCCCGCCCGGCTCCCCGGATCTGGCCCTGGCTCGACAGGGCGGGCCGGCTCTCCTGGCTGAAGCTCGTCCTGTTCCTCGCCTGCCTCGCGCCGGCCTGCGAACTCGCCATCGCCTACCGGCTGGACGCGCTCGGGGCGAAGCCCGTCACCGCGCTGATCCACGGGACCGGCGAATGGGCGGTACGCTTCCTGCTGGCGGGCCTCGCCATCACGCCCCTGCGGCGCATCGCGGATTGGCCCAAGCTGATCCTGGTGCGGCGGATGCTCGGCGTGACCGCCATGGCCTACGCCCTGGCCCACCTCGCCCTCTACGTCACCGACCAGAATTTCGACCTCGTGAAGGTCGTCTCGGAGATCGCCCTACGGATCTACCTGACGATCGGCTTCGTCGCCCTGGCCGGGCTGATCGCCCTCGGCGCCACCTCGACCGATGCCGCGATCCGCAACATGGGCCCGAACTGGCACCGGCTGCATCGGCTCGTCTACACGATCACCGTGCTGGGCCTCGTCCACTACTTCCTGCAGGCGAAGATCGACGTGTCCGCGCCGGTCTTCTGGACGGGGGTGTTCCTGCTGCTGATGGGCTGGCGGATCATGCGCAAGTTCCGCCTGCCCGAGCGGCCCTGGGCGCTGCTGCTCCTCGCCATCGCCGCCGCCCTGCTGACGGCGGGGCTGGAGGCAGCGTGGTACGGGCTCGCCAGCGGCGTGCCGGCGAGCCTCGTCCTGGCGGCGAATCTCGACTTCTCCGGCCCGATCCGGCCGGCATGGTGGGTGCTCGCGGTCGGCCTCGCGCTGCCGGTCACGGCCCTGGTGCGGACCTCGCGCGCCGCCGCCGACGTCCGGGGCGCGGCGCCGCGCTTGTCGCCGCGCGCCTGATATCGCAGAACCCGCCGGCTCCCCCGCCCTCCCGGCGGGGCGATGGCGGAGTGTTCCGGATGACGCGC
This sequence comes from Methylobacterium sp. J-067, assembly GCF_022829465.1. Classification (GTDB taxonomy): domain Bacteria; phylum Pseudomonadota; class Alphaproteobacteria; order Rhizobiales; family Beijerinckiaceae; genus Methylobacterium; species Methylobacterium litchii. Next base: position 204,480 of record NZ_JAKSXZ010000092.1, on the reverse strand, counting down.
GGCCTGCTTCTCCTCCTCGCGGGCGCCCTGTGGCCCGCTGCGGCGCTGGCGGCGCCCCAGGCCAAGCCGCCCGCGCCGCCGGCCCCGGCCCCCGCGCCGGTCGCGACGACCTGCACGGTGCCGGCGCCGCCCGCGATCGGCGAGCGGCCCGCCAAGCCGGCCCTGCCGCAGAAGCCCACCTGCCTCGACGCCAAGGAGGGCTGCCCCGGCTGGGAGGCCTACAGCTACAACGATGCGGTGAAGGTCTATAACACCCAGGCCCAGGCGTTCCGGCCCCTGGCCGAGGCCTATCTCCAGAAGCTCAACGCCTACGTGAAGGCGAGTTCGGCCTACGCCCAGTGCGAGGCCGAGGCGATGCAGAAGTAGCCCCCGGTCAAATCCGCGCCGGCGCCTTCTTCAGGGCGGCGGCGAAGGCCTTGAGCTGGCGGTTGAGGTCGGCCAACTCGTTGAGGGCGATGGTCTTGTGACCATCGCGGACCGCGCGCTCGATATCCTCGACCTGCGAGGCGACGAGGCGGCGGAGTGCGGTGGCGACTTGTTCACGGGTCATCGGTCGAGCGTCTTCGCGGAGGATCGGGAGGACGGCCGGACGGGCGGCCAGGCACCTCCCGGTGATAGGCGGGTAGGCTTAACCGTTCGTGTCGCGCAGGGCCTTCGCCCTAATCGCCCGGAACCCGCGCGGCGGTGACCTTGAGGGCCGCCTCGGCCGCGTTCAGCCCCTCCTGCGCGCGGGTGATCGCAGCGGCCCGCGCGTCGCCGGCCTGATTCAGGGCCTCGAGGAACGCGGTCCAATCCGCCCGCGCGGAGGCGGGGATCTCTCCGTCGAGCTTCGCCCGGAGGCTCGCGACCCGCGCCTCCGGGGTCTCCGCCACGGGATTCCGGGAATCGGCTTCGTAGATACCGACCGCACAGGTCTGGTCGCCGGCCTTGGTGAAGTAGGTCGTCTTGGGCTCCTCGATGGTGCCGCCGGGCTTCGGGAAGAGGTAGCGGACGACGCTCACCCGATCGGGCCTCGCCTCCTGCATCATGCTGCGGATGAAGTAGTTGCCGGTGCGGTCATGCAAGTCGCGCACGTCGTGGCCGCGCAGGATCGGGTTGGGGTGGGCGCTCATCACGCCGTCCGGCGCGACGCAGAACACATAGGTGTCGGCCGTCCGGAACCCCTGCGTGCCGGCGGTGAAGGCCGCCAGCGCCTTCGTCTCATCCTGGGCGACGGCGGCGACGACCCGCTTCAGCATCCACTTGGCGCCGGCCTCGGCGCCGGTCGAGGCGTCGTCGCAGGACAGGCCCGCTTCGCTGTCGCCACAGGCGAGGGCGTGGCCGGGAGTGGCGAGCAGCGTGAGGACGGCGAGGATCGGAAGGGCGCGCATCGGTCTCTCCTCCGGGCGGTCCACGAGCGACTCGCCCGTTCGGCAAGCTAGGCCCCCGCGCGGCGCAACGAAAGCCACGAATTGCGCGAATATTACATTCGTTTGTCCGGCTCTGCGATCTCATCAATCGAATTGGGTGGATGTTGCCGATGCGGGAGGCATAGACGGCTGGCGATCTGTATCCACCCCAGCGCGATTACGGCGTTTGCACGCCTCTCCGCATCTCGTCCTTCCGCATCGGCATGGCGTCGATAGTGGCGAACAGGGTCTGCGGCGGGATCGGCTCCGCGGAGACCAGCTTCGATCCGCCGTCCTTGCCGATCAGCACCGCGCGGAACGCCTCCGGCGGCAGGCGCAGGCGCTTGCGCAGGGCCGTCGCCTCCGGCCCGGTGCCCACCGCCTCCATCACGACGAGGTTCCGCTCGGCGAGGCCGTCCCGCACCGGCCCGAGGGCGGCGCGCTGGGCCTTCAGCCCGGCATCGTCCGGCCCCGGCGCCGAGACCACGAGGATGCGCGCGCGCCAGCGCTGGGCGGCCAGGGGGTCGCGGGCCGCCGAGGCCCCGAAGGCCAGGGCCGCCAGGCAGAGACCGGCCACGAACGCGCGCATTCCTCATCTCCCGTCGCAGGACAAGCCCAACGCGCCCACGCCCCGGTCGTTGCGGATTTGCTTCGGCGGGCCGTCCGCCCCAGATCCGGGGCTCGATCCACCCTTGACCACGGGGTCCCCGCATGGCCACCATGAACCGCCGCATCGTCCTGGCCTCCCGCCCGCACGGCGAACCCAAGCCCGGCGACTTCCGCCTCGAGGAGGTGCCCGTGCCCGAGCCGGGTCCGGGGCAGGTGCTCCTGCGGACGAAATGGCTCTCCCTCGACCCCTACATGCGCGGCCGGATGAGCGCGGCGAAATCCTACGCCGCCCCCGTGGAGATCGGCGCGCCGATCACCGCCGAGACGGTCGGCGAGGTCGTGGCCTCGAACCATCCCGACTACAGAATCGGCGAGCTGCTCACCGCCTTCGCCGGCTGGCAGGAGTATTTCGTCACGGACGGCAAGGGCTCCCGCCGGATCGACCCGGCCGAGGCCCCGCCCTCGACGGCGCTGGGCGTCCTCGGGATGCCGGGCATGACCGCCTATACGGGTCTGCTCAACATCGGCCAGCCGAAGGCGGGCGAGACCGTCGTGGTCGCCGCCGCCACGGGGCCGGTGGGCTCCATGGTCGGGCAGATCGCCCGGCTGAAGGGCGCGCGGGCGGTGGGCATCGCGGGCGGGCCGGACAAGTGCCGCTACCTCACCGAGGAACTGGGCTTCGACGCGGCGGTCGATCACCGCGCCCCGGACTTCGCCGACGCCCTGGCCCGCGCCTGCCCCAAGGGCATCGACGTCTATTTCGAGAATGTCGGCGGGGCCGTGTTCGACGCGGTGCTGCCGCTCCTCAATGACTTCGCCCGCCTGCCGGTCTGCGGCCTCGTCTCGGCCTACAACGCCACCGAGGTCCCCCCGGGGCCCGACCGCCAGCCCGCGCTGATGCGCATGGTGCTGACCAAGCGGCTGCGCATCCAGGGCTTCATCGTCTGGGACTTCGCATCCCAGGCCGAGGAGTTCCGCCGGGAGGTCGGCGCGTGGATCAAGGAGGGCCGCGTGCAGTACCGCGAGGACGTGGTCGAGGGGCTGGAGAAGGCGCCGGAGGCCTTCATCGGCCTGCTCAAGGGCCGCAACTTCGGCAAGCTCGTGGTGCGCGTCTCGTCCTGAGCCCCCGGCCCCGAGGCGGTTTTCCTCTCCGGGACGCCGCCTCGGAGCGCTTTCTTCGCCGCACCGCTCGCACGGCGACACAGTTCTTCCGAATATCCATTGCGCAAAAGATGAGTGCGGCGAACATTTCGCCTGCATGACCCGCCACGCGGCGAGGCTTTTTCTGCCTCCCAGAGCAAAGCCGGAAATATCGTCTGGCGCGACGGCGATCTTTGAAAAGGCATTTCATTGACGGGAATGCCGCCCGGCGCCACCCTTTGTGGCGACACCTTGGCATGCCCGGCGCGGAATACGCATCGTCGCGGCCAGACCCACCGGAAAGATCCCGTGATGACCCGTCCGAGACTCGTCGGCCTGAGCGCGAACGTCCAGCGCCCCTCCAAGACGCGCACCCTGGTCGACCTGATCGTCCGCGAGGCCGCCGCGCGCGGCCCCGTCGAGACCCGCGTGTTCGACTTCGTGGATGCGGGCACCGGCCTCGGCGCCGCCTGGACGCGGGACCAGCTCTCCCTCCCTGCCCGGCGGCTGGTGGAGGCCATCGAGGAGGCGGACGGGCTCGTCGTCGGCTCGCCGGTCTACAAGGGCAGCTATACCGGCCTCTTCAAGCACCTGTTCGATCTGGTCGATCCCGCCGCGCTGGCCGGCAAGCCGGTCGCCATCGCCGCGACGGGGGGCGGCGCCCGCCACGCCCTGGTGGTGGAGCATTCGTTCCGGCCGCTCTTCGGCTTCTTCGGCGCGCTTCAGGTGCCGGTGACGGTTTACGCCTCGGATTCCGAGTTCACCGACGGCGCCCTGACCGACCAGGGGGTGCGCGAGCGCGTCGGGCTCGCGGGTAGTCTTCTCGCCGACCTGCTGGCGCACCGGGCGGCGGCGGACGCCCCCCGCGCCCTCGCCGCCGCCCGGTGAGCACCATGACCCTGCACAGGCGCACCCTCCTGGCCGGGCTCGCCGCCCTGCCCGCCCTCCACATGGCCCGCGCGGCGGAACCGGAGGTGCTGCGCATCGGCTACCAGAAGAACGGCATCCTCGTCGTCGCCAAGCAGCAGCGGGCGATCGAGGCCGCCCTCGAACCCCTCGGCCACAGGGTGGCGTGGGTCGAGTTCTCCTTCGGGCCGCCGCTCCTCGAAGCCCTGTCCCTCGGCGGGATCGATCTGGGCCAGACCGGCGACGCGCCGCCGATCTTCGCGCAGGCCGCGAAATCCACCCTCGTCTACGCTGCCGCGCAGGAGGCGGGCGGCTCGGGCTCGGGCATCCTGCTGCCGGCGGGCTCGACCATCCGGAGCCTCGCGGAGCTGAAGGGCAAGCGCGTCGCCTTCGCCAAGGCGTCGAGCGCGCACAACCTCACCGTGGCGGCGCTGGAGAAGGCCGGGCTGTCCTACGCGGACATCGAGCCCGTGACGCTCGCCCCCGCCGACGCGGCCGCCGCCTTCTCGCGCGGCAGCATCGACGCCTGGACGATCTGGGACCCCTATTTCGCCATCGCGGAGGCGGGCGAGGGCGTGCGGGTGCTGGCTACCGCCAACGACATCGCCCCACAGAACAACTTCTTCCTGGCGAGCCGCGCCCTCGCGACCGAGCGGGCCGCCGTGCTCTCGGCCGCCATCGCCACCCTCGGCCGGGTGGCGGAGTGGTGCACCCGGAACCGGGGTGAGGTCGCCGCCCTGCTCTCGCAGGGGACCGGCGTGCCGCTGCCCGCCACGAAGCGGGCGGTGGACCGCACCGATTACGTGATCGGACCGATGAACCCGCGCGTCACCGCCGCGCAGCAGGCCATCGCCGACCGCTTCCATGCCCTGAAGCTCATCCCCCGCCCGATCCGCGTCGCCGACGCGGTGTGGACGGCGCCCGACCGCAACGGCTGACCCCGATGACCCAGACGAAAGCCCTGTCTCCCAGCGCCGATGCGGGCCTGAGCCGGCGCTTGCTCCTTTCCGCCGGCCTCGGCCTCGCGGCGGCCTCCGCCCTGCGCCCCGCCCGCGCGGCCGGCGGCACCGTGCGGATCGGCTACCAGAAATACGGCTCCCTCGTGCTGCTGAAGGGGCGCGGAAACCTGGAACAAGCCCTGAAGCCCCTCGGCTATGCGGTGGAATGGTCGGAATTTCCCTCCGGCCCGCCGCTGATGGAGGCGCTGAACGCCGGGGCCATCGATTTCGGCTCGGCCGGCGAGGCGCCGCCGATCTTCGCCCAGGCGGCGAGCGCGGAACTCCGCTACGTCGCCGCCGAGCCGCCGGCCCCGCGGGGCGAGGCGATCCTCGTGCCCAAGGACAGCCCGATCAAGGACCTCGCGGACCTGCGCGGGCGGACCATCGCCCTCAACAAGGGCTCGAACGTCCACTTCCTGCTGGTGCGCGCCCTGGCGAAGGCTGGCATCCCCTACGATGCGGTGAAGCTCGCCTTCCTCGCCCCGGCGGACGCCAACGCCGCGTTCCTGCGCGGCGCCGTCGAGGCCTGGGCGATCTGGGACCCCTACCTCGCCGCCGCCGAGCGCTCTACGGGGGCACGGGTGCTGGCCGACGGCCAGGATCTGGCGCCGAACCGGCAATTCTACCTCTCCCGGCGCGGCTTCACCGGCGCGAGCCCCGCGATCGTCGCGGAGGTGCTGAAGGCGATCGGCGAGGTCGATGCCTGGGCCGAGGGCCATGCCGAGACGGTGGCGGCCGACCTCGCCCCCTCGGTCGGCATCCCCGCGCCGGTGCTGCGCGTGGCGCTGGAGCGCCTGTCCTACGGCGTCGCGCCCCTCGACGCGGCGGCCGTGGACGACCAGCAGAAGGTGGCGGACGCGTTCCACGCGCTGGGCCTGCTGCCGAAGCCGATCCGCGTCGCGGACGCGGTGTGGACCGCTCCGAAGAAGGCTGCCAGCCGATGAGCCGCGCTCTCACCCTTCCGCGCCTGCGCGACGCCACGGTGCCTTGGCTCCTGCCGGCGGCGCTGATCGTCGGATGGCAGGCCGCCGTCTCCACCGGGCTCGTCTCGAACCGCTTCATGCCCGCCCCGCTCGACGTGCTTCGCGCCGGCTACGACGCCGCGCGAACGGGCGAGCTCTGGACGAACCTCGGCGTCAGCACCCTGCGCGCCCTGGCGGGCTTCGCGGTCGGCGGCGGCATCGGCTTCGCGCTCGGACTCGCCAACGGGCTGTCGCGCCTGTCCGAGACCCTCACCGACACCTCCGTGCAGATGGTGCGCAACGTGCCCCACCTGTCGCTGATCCCGCTGGTGATCCTGTGGTTCGGCATCGGCGAGGAGGCGAAGCTGTTCCTCGTGGCGCTCGGCGTGTTCTTCCCGATCTACGCCAACACGCTGCACGGCATCCGCTCGGTGGATCCGGCGCTGGTGGAGATGGGCCGGGTCTACGGCATGTCCCGCGCGGAGCTGTTCCGTCGGGTGGTGCTGCCGGGCGCCCTGCCCTCGATCTTCGTGGGCCTGCGCTACGCGCTCGGCATCATGTGGCTGACGCTGATCGTCGCCGAGACGATCTCGGCCTCCTCCGGCCTCGGCTACATGGCGATGCAGGCGCGCGAGTTCATGCTCGTGGACGTCGTGGTGCTGGCGATCCTGATCTACGCGGCCCTGGGCAAGCTCGCGGACACCCTCACCCGGGCGCTGGAACGCAGCTGCCTGTCCTGGAACCCCGCCTACAGGAGCGCCTGATGCTGCTCGACGCCGTGAGCCGGGACGCGCTCCCCGCCTCCGCCCCCACCGCCTTCCGCACGGCGGCGCCTCCCCGGCCCGCCGGGCGGGGCCTCTCCGTCACCGTGAACGGCCTGCACAAGAGCTTCGACGGCAACCCCGTCATCGCCGGGCTCGACCTGTTCCTGCCGGCCGGCAGCTTCACGGCCATCGTCGGCCGCTCCGGCTGCGGCAAGAGCACCCTGCTGCGCACGATCCTCGGATTGGAGCGCCCCAGCGCGGGCCGCGTCACCGTCGAGGCGCCCTCGGCCGCCTCGCCCCGCGCGGTCCCGCCGAAGCGCATCATGTTCCAGGAGCCGCGCCTGCTCCCCTGGGCAAGTGTCCTCGACAACGTCGCCGTGGGCCTGACGGGGCTCGGCACCCGCGCGGAGCGTCGCGACCGGGCGCGGGCGGCGCTCGCCGAGGTCGGCCTCGCGGACAAGGCGGGGCAATGGCCCGCGACCCTCTCCGGCGGGCAGCGCCAGCGCGTCGCCCTGGCCCGCGCACTTGTGAGCGGGCCGGGCCTGCTCGCCCTCGACGAGCCGCTGGGCGCCCTCGACGCCCTGACGCGGATCGGGATGCAGGACCTGATCGAGCGCATCTGGCGGACGCAAGGGTTCACCGCCCTCCTCGTCACTCACGACGTGAGCGAGGCGGTGGCGCTGGCCGACCGCATCCTCGTGATGGAGGATGGCGGCGTCGCCCTCGACCTGCGGGTCGACGTGCCCCGCCCCCGCCGCCGGGGCGAGCCGGACCTCGCGCGCCTGGAAGGGCGCATCCTCGACCATCTCCTCGGCGCGCCCCAAGCTGCCTGAGAAAGGACGAAGCAAAATGACCCAACCGCATGACGGGCGCGCCGACGTCCTCTGGTTCCTCCCGACCCACGGGGACGGGCGCTATCTCGGCGCCGCCGAGGGTGCGCGAGAGGTGTCCCTCCCCTATCTCCGGCAGATCGCGCAGGCCGCCGACGAGCTCGGCTATTTCGGCGTGCTGCTGCCGACCGGACGCTCCTGCGAGGATTCGTGGGTGGTGGCCTCGGCCCTCGCCCCCCTGACGCGGAACCTGCGCTTCCTTGTGGCGGTGCGGCCCGGCCTACAGGAGCCCTCCGCCGCCGCGCGCATGGCCGCGACGCTCGACCGGATCTCGAACGGCCGCCTGCTCATCAACGTCGTGACCGGCGGCGATCCGGTGGAACTGGCCGGCGACGGCGTGTTCCTCTCGCACGACGAGCGCTACGCGGTGACGGACGAGTTCCTGCACATCTGGCGCGGCCTCGTCTCCGGCGCGACGGTCAGCTTCGCGGGCAAGCACCTGCGGGTCGAGAACGGGCGGGTGATCTTCCCCTCCGTCCAGAAGCCCTATCCGCCGCTCTATTTCGGCGGCTCGTCGCCCGCCGGCATGACGGTCGCGGCCGAGCATTGCGACGTCTACCTCACCTGGGGCGAGCCCCCGGCGCAGGTCGCGGAGAAGATCGCCGCCGCGAAGGAGGCCGCCGCCGCGAAGGGAAAGACCTTCTCCTACGGCATTCGCCTGCACGTCATCGTCCGCGAGACCGAGGCCGAGGCCTGGGAGGCCGCCGAGCGGCTGATCTCCCGCCTCGACGACGCCACCATCGCCAAGGCGCAGGAGACGTTGAAGCGCCAGGATAGCGTCGGCCAGAGCCGCATGATGGCCCTGCACGGCGGCAAGCGCGACAAGCTCGTGGTCTCGCCGAACCTCTGGGCCGGCGTCGGGCTGGTGCGCGGCGGGGCGGGCACGGCGCTCGTCGGCTCGGCCGATCGGGTCGCCGACCGGATGAAGGAGTACATCGACCTCGGGATCGACCGGTTCATCCTCTCCGGCTACCCGCATCTGGAGGAGGCTTACCGCTTCGCGGAGCTGGTCTTCCCCAAGCTCCCCCTGCGGGAGACCACCGGCCGCGCCGCGAGCAAGGCCCGCAACGACGGTCCGTTCGGCGAGATCATCGCCAACGACCTCGTGCCGCAGCGGCAGGTGTCGGCGAGCTGACCCGCCCTGCCCCGGACGCGGTGGCATAAGGCGGGACGGAGGCTTATGTGAACGAGGCTCCCGCGCCGCCTTTGGATGCCGCCCGTGATCTCGACCCCGCTCGCAGTCCTCGCCTCCGGTGTGATGCTTGCCCTCGTGGCGGCGGGCACGGGCGCGATCATGCTGCAGCAGGGTTCGTCCTTCAGCCATCCGCGCCGGGTCGGCGGGCCGTTCACCCTCGCCGACCTCGACGGCAAGCCGGTGACGGAGGCGGACCTGAAGGGCAAGCCGACCGCCCTGTTCTTCGGCTTCACCCGTTGCCCGGACGTGTGCCCCACCACCCTCTCGACGCTGACGAACGCGCTCGGCCGGATGGGCAAGGACGGCGACAAGCTGAACGTCGTCTTCGTCACCCTCGACCCGACCCGCGACACGCCGGACGTGGTGCGTGACTATCTGACCTCGTTCGATCCGCGCATCCGCGCCCTCACGGGAACGCAGGCCGAGGTCGACCGGATGGCCGACCTCTTCCACGTCCATGTGAAGCGCATCGCCGGCAAGGACGGCGATTACACGCTGGAGCACAGCGCGGCCGTCGAACTCTTCGACCGGACGGGCAAGGTCGTCGGCGAGATCGGCTACAACGAGGAGGAGGCCTCCGCCCTCGCCAAGCTGATCACCCTGGCCTTCCCCGGCCAATGCCATCCCGGCGGCGGCGTCAGCCTCTGGGACGGGGCGGCGGATGGAACCTGCCGCCCCTCGTGAGGGTGGGCCTCAGAAGGACAGCTTCATCCCCCCGGTGATGGTGCGCGGCGCGCCGGCATAGACCGAGCCCGTCGTGGTCGCGAGCACCCCCGCTCCGTTCTGGAACCCGGTCGTCCCGCTGATCGTGTTCGCGAGGTTCTGCGCCGAGGCGACGTAGACCGTGTCGAACAGGTTGCGGACTTCGAGATAGAGGTTCAGCCGCTTGGCGTAGCCGCCGGTCAGCACCGTCTCGTAATGGACGTTGGCGTTGACGATGGCATAGCCCGGCGCCTTCAGCAGGTTCGCGTTGTCGATGTAGAAATCGTCCTGGAAGACGGTCTCCACGAAGGCGCCGAGCCCGGCCAGCGGGCCGGTCGGCACGTCGTAGCCGATCCGCGCCAGAAGCTGGTGCGCCGGCACGCCGGGGATGGTGTTGCCGGCCCGGTCGAAGAACCGGGTGAGGCTCCCGGCGCTGATCTGCTCGACGTAGCGCGTGTAGATCTGATCGTTGAACCCGTAGGCGGCATAGGCTCGCCAGCCGGGGGCGAAGGCCCAATCCGCCCCGAACTCGATGCCGCGATGCTCCGAGGCCGGCGCGTTGAACGTGTAGGCCAGCAGCCCCGCGCCGGGGGATTGCGAGACCAGCTCGTTGCGGAAGAACTCGTAGAAGCCGGTGAGGCTCACGGTAAAGCCCGGCTGCGGGGTCCAGTCGGTGCCGAGGTCGAAGCCCAGGTTCTCCTGCGTCTTCAACTGCGTGTTGTTGCCCGGCAGGCCCGCCGGGGTGATGAACAGGTTCGAGGCGGCCGGCGTGGTGTAGCCGGTGGCCGCGCGGGCGCGCAGCTGCCACGCCTCGCTCGCCCGGTAGACGAGCGCCAGTTCCGGCGCCGTGTTGAGGAACTGGCGATCCGTGTCGGCGACGGTGCGGGTGATACCGCTCGCCGCGTAGCTGTAGGCGAGATTGCGGCCGGTGATGCGGGTCGATTCCGCGCTGATCCCGGCCACCGCCGTCAGCCGGTCGGTGAGCGCCAGCTCCATCCGCGCGCGCCCGCCGAGATTGTCCTGCACGGCGCTCTGGTCGCCGATCAGCCCCCCGAGGCTCGGGCCGTTATAGGGCGCGCGATTGTAGGTCGCGATGTGATTGTCGATGCGGTTGTAGGCCAGCGCCACGTACCCCACCGCCGGCAGGCCGAAGAGGTCGCCGCGCCGGGTCAGGTCGGTGAGGAAGTTCCACGACGGGTACGAGCCGGTCGAGGAGGTCGTGTAGAACGGCTGGTCGAAGTTGCGTTCATCGAAGCCGAGTTGCGTCCGCCACGTCGTATTGGCGTCGAAATCGTGCTCGTAGCGTAGGCCCACGATGGTGCGGCGGTCGTTGCGCTGAAGCGAGGCTTCGGTCGCCGTCACCGCCACGGTGCGCCCGAAGGCGCCGTTCACGAAGTAATTGTAGGTTGTGCAGCCCGGCGCCGCGTTCAGCGCCGAGGCGCAGCCCAACTGGTACGGGTTGATGCCGTACTGCGCCAGGGACGAACGCGCCGCGAGGTTGGCGTGCAACTCGTTGTTGATGACCTTCAGGGTGAAGCGGTTGTCCGGCGTCGGGGTGTAGCTCGCCAGCAGGTTGATGGTCTGGGTGTCGTAGGAGGAGTGGTCCTGATAGCCGTTGCCGCGCACGTCGCTGGCGAACAGGCTGATCTCGAACGGGCCGCTCACCCCGCCGACCGTGAAGTAGTTCGACAGGTACCCGAACGAGCCGGCATCGACGCCATACTCATAGCCGTCGATCTCCCGGCCGGTGCGGGTGCGGAAGGCGATGGCGCCGCCCGTGGCATAATTGCCGAACAGGGCCGATTGCGGCCCCCGGAACACGTCGATCCGGCTGTAGGCGCGTGGATCGGTGATGTCGAACCGCGAGGCGCCGTCCGGCTGGGTGACGATGAACCCGTCCTCCAGCACGACCATGTTCTTGATGACGCCGGTCGAGCGGGCGTTGTTGCCGCGAATCGAGACGATGACGTCCCGCGCGCCGTTGCCCTGGCGCACGGTCACGCCGGGGCTGTTGATGAGCACCGAGCCGATGCTCGTCGCCGGCCGGTCGGCGATGGTGTTCGCGCGGCCGATGGCGGTGACGACCTGCCCCACCGGCTGGTCGATCACGACCGATGAGCTGTTGGGCGGGGCGGCGACGCCGAAGGACCGGACGGTGGCCGGGCCGCCTTCGCCGGTGACGGAGAGTTCGTCCAGCGTCACCGTCTCCTGCGCCCGCGCGGGCGAGGCGCCGACGAGGCACGCGCCGCAGAGGAGCACGGCCGGCGCGGCGCGGCGGGCCACGACGCGCCGGAGGGCGAGGTCGAGGCCGAGCATCACGAGGATCGCGAGGCCGGTGAGCGGGAACAGGGCGCCGAGCCCGATCACCAGGGCGGTGACGCCCGCCATCACCCGCCTGTCGCGGGGCCAGGGCGGGGTGCCGAGGCCGCCCTTCGGCCGCCGCTTCCACCACATCGTGGCCGCCGTGACGGAGAGCAGGATCGTGGCGAGGCAGAAGGCCAGCATGGCGAACTGGTTCGCCCGTCCCCAATACTGGCCGAGATGGATGCCGATCCCGTACTGGATCAGCCGCCCCACGGGGCCGAGTTCCTGGAAGGGCACGTCGACCAGGGGCTTGCCGGAATATTGGTCGAGGGTGATGACCCGCTGGCGGGCGACATCCTTCGGATAGACCGCCGCCGCGTAGACCCCCTGCGGACCCATCGGCAGGGACAGTTCGTAGCCGCGCGGCATCCCGAGCCGGCCGAGGATCGCGGCGGCCTCGTCGATGCCGATGGGCTTACCCCCAGCGGTGGAACGCGGGACCGGCGCGTCCCGCATGGTCCAGCCGGTGGAGTCGAGCACCTGCCCCATCGGGACGGTCGAGACCGGCTTGCTCGCCCAGAGGATCGTCGGCTGGCCGAGGCCGGCGGCGTTCGACCAGTGGCGGAGCTGGTCGCCCCACCAGACCGACCAGGGCAGGCCCGTCAGCGCCAGGAAGAGCAGCCCGCCCCCCGCGATGATTCCGGTGACGGCGTGGAGATCCCGCCACCACACCCGGCGGCGGGGCGTGGCGCGGATCGTCACGACCCCGCCCTCCTGCCCGCGCGGCCACCAGAGATAGACGCCCGTGAGCACGAGGATGATCGCGAAGCCGGCGACGACCTCGATGATCCCGTTCGCCAGCGGCCCGAAATAGGCGAGGCTGTGCAGGCGCTTCACCACGGTGAAGAACTCGGAATCCCGGTCCACCGTATCGAGGACGGTGCCGTCGGCGGGGTCGAGATAGACGAGGATCCGGCGCGGCCCCTCGGCCAGCGTCACCACGGCCGAGGCATCGGGCCGGGCGGGGTCGGCGTAGGAGAGCGGCGTGCCGCCGGGGACCGCCTGCGTCGCCTCGAAGATCAGCCGGTCCGGCCCCAATGGCTTGGCCGTGGGCGCCACGATGCTGCGGCTCGCGAAGACGGTGGCGTTGATCTCGTCCTTGAAGAGGTACAGCGCCCCCGTCGCGGAGAGGGTGACGAGGAAGGGCAGGCAGAGCAGCCCGGCATAGAAGTGCCAGCGCCACACGGCGCGGTAGACGGCATCGCGCGAAACGCGCGCGGCCTGCGCGACGCCGAGCGGGCGGGCGCTGCCGGAAAGCGAAAACGACATGGGAATGGGTCCGTGGCTGAGCGATCGGGGACGGATCGGTCAGACGGCGGGCGGACCTCGGGACGAGACGGCGCGGTTCGGCGGGCCGCGCACGGGCGGCCGCTCGGCGACGCGCCAGACCGGCGCCACGTTGCGGCGGCGCGGGACGACGAGGGCGACGGCCTGCGGGACCGGCGCAACGAGGGGCTGGGCGAGATGGGCGGCGAGGCAGCAGAGCTGCTGCGGACAGGGCGTGCCCTCGTCGGCCGGGGCACCGTCATGGGCGGCGCAGATCACCCCGTCGGCGTTGAGGAACGTCGGGACGGGCTGGATCGAGACGAGGAAGACCTGAAGCAGCAGGCCGTAGAGCGCGGCCACCGTGATGACCGCGCGGCATCGAGCCGATCGGTCTGAGGGCCTGCGCATGGATCTTCACTAGGCGGGAGAATCGGCCCGCGTCAACGCCCCGCGTGGCCTCGCGCGGTCAGCGTTTCCACACCCCGAGGCGCTCGCTGCGGGCATGGTCCTCGGCGGCCACGAGTTCGGGGCTCGCCTCGGGGGAGGCCCGACCGCCGCCGTTGTAGAGCACCACCTCCGAGAGGTCGCGGCCATCGACGGTGCAGTTCATGTTCTCGCTGCCCGGCGCCGGCTGGCAGCTCACCGTGCGCCCGCCGATGTAGCGGGCGAGTTCGTCCGCCTGCCCGCCGCGCACCCATTCGACGCCGAACAGGTGCAGCAGCTTTCCGCCGACCTTGAGGGTCGCGGTGTCGATCACCTGCACCGTGCCGGTGATGGCGTTGGCGGCGGGAGGCGGGGCGTCGGGCTCGGGGTCGCCCCGTCCGTCGCCTTCCGGCGGCGGCGTGACGTTGTCCGGCACCGAGGGCGCGCGGGCGGTCTGGGCCGGCTGGGGGGTCGGCTCCGGCGCCGTGGTGGGCGCGGGCGCAGGCGCGGTCTGGGCCTGACGGGTGGCCGGCGGCTGCGCCGTCTCTGGCGAGCGGGGGGCGCTCACGACCACCGCCAGGAGCGCCATGGCGCCCGTCGCCACGGCGGCGGCGCCGAGCCAGAACCGGCCGCGATGCCCGTCCGCGTCCCCTGCGGTGATCCGGTCGCGCAGGGAGCCGACACGCTCGCCCAGGGCCTCGCGGACGTTGCCGCCCGCCTCGCCGTCCCGCTGCAGGCGGCCCCTCAGGGTCGCGAACGCCCCGGCGGCCGAGCGGGCCAGGGCCCGGCCCTGCACGGAGGAATGTTCGGCGAGGGAGCGCGCCCGCTCCGATTGCGAGCCGATGAAGCGCGCCGTGGCGGCCCGCATCTCGGAGGCCTGCGTCGCGAGGGCGGATTCCGCCGCGGGCTTGGCCTCGGGCCCGGGGGCCGGCTCCGGCTCGGGGGGGAGGAACAGGCCGGGATGCTTGGTGCGCTGCTCGGCGATGAGGTCGCCCAGGGTGAAGGGGCGTGGCTCGGCCCCCTCCCCCGCCGCGTGAACGCGCGGGGCTCCGTGCCGGTCGAGGACGCGGTAGCCGGGTTCGCCCTCCCGCGGCTCCAGGGCCGCCTGGAGGATCAGGAGCAGGGTGCGCTCGGCCACCGGATGCGGCCGCGCCTTGCGGATCTCGGCGAGGACGACCTCACGCAGGGCGGCACGCTCCGGCGCGTCGAGCCGGGGATGCGCCGCCGCCTTCTCCTGATCCGCCGCGACTGTCGAAGCCGTCATCCGCCCCTGCCTGCTGCTCCCGCCGGCCGGGAGGGCGGGCGGGGAACGATGGGAGGCTCTTAGCCCCTGCCCGCGGACGGGGCCAGGGTCTCGGCCCGCGCCTGCCCGGCGCCGTCGCGGTGCAGCACCCGCCCGCTCTCGGCGACGATGACCGGGCGCTGACCGGCGAAGCTCACTTCGAGCACCAGTTCGGACGCGCCCCGCGACACCGCGCCTCGCTGCGGGTTGGCGGCCCGGAAATCGACGATGGCCCGCACGATGCAGGTCGCCCCGTCCGGGGTGCAGCGGGTGCTGAAGGCGCGGGCCGCGTAGCGCCGCTCCGGCCAGCGCCGCACGAAGCCGCGCTTCTCGTCGAGGAGCCCGGCCAGCGTGGTCGGGCGACCGTAGAAGCGGACGCGGGTGCCGTAGAAGCGCGGCGTGGCCCCGACCATCTCATCCCCCGACGAGGAGACCACCGAGAGGTAATCCAACGCGAGCGCCTGGGCGGCCTCGACCCGGCCGGCTGGCGCGGGGCCTTGCGCCCTCGGCGCGGCGACCGGGCCCGCGGCGGGGGTGTCGGCAAGGCGGGTCGCGCGGCGGGCGTGAAGCTGGCGCGGCGCCGGGCGCTCGACCTCGGCCTGACGCGTCGGGCGCTTCGGACGGGCGGCCGGGGCGGCGGCGGCCTTGGTCGGCGGCGCCTCGGGGGCGGCCTTCACGGGCGCCTCGGCCGCCGGAGCGGGCTTCGGCGCGGCCGGGACGGATTTCGGCGGATCGACCCAGGCGCGTGGATCGGCCGAGGCCGGCAGCGCGAGCAGGGGCAGCACGAGCCCGAGGGCCGTGGCCAGGGTGCGGAAGGGAATGGGGGTGGCGCGCATGGGACCGGCCCGACCGAAGCGAGGGGGGAGGCTCTAGGAGAAAAACGCGCCCGGGTGCCGCATCGGTTCCGGGCGAAGAACAGGCATCGCAGGTGCCGACCCGACTCACCAGTGGCGAATTCCGGGGATGATGGGGTTGAGTTCACGCGTCTGACGACCAAGTGCCGAAAAGCAACACGTGTGGCGACAGCCGGCGGAGAACGATGCGCAACCCCATGACGGTCTCCCGATGACCGCGCAGACCCGTCGGGCGCTGCTCTGCTGCAACGCCAAGGCCCGCAACGGCAGCCTCTCGCTGGACGAGGTGCGTGCCGTCCTGCGCGCGGGGGGCATCGAGCCCGTCGATCCACCGAACGACGGCGATGCCTGCGCCGCGATCCGGTCGATGGCGGGCGAGGTCGATCTTGTCATCCTCGGCGGGGGCGACGGCACCATGAACGCCGCCGCCGAGGCCCTGGTGGAGACCGGCCTGCCGCTGGCGATCCTGCCGCTCGGCACCGCGAACGACCTCGCCCGGTCCCTCGGCCTCCCCCTCGATCCGCTGGCCGCCGCGAAGTTCATCCCAAGCGCGCAGCCGCAGCCGGTCGATCTCGGCTGGGTCAACGGCCATTACTACTTCAACGTCGCGAGCATCGGCTTCTCGGCCGAACTCGCGGGCGAACTCACCTCGGAGGCGAAGAAGCGCTTCGGCGTGTTCGGCTACGCGGTCGCCGCCGTGCGGGTGCTGCGCCGGGTGCGCCCCTTCGGCGTCACCATCGAGCACGACGGCAAGGTGGAGAAGGTCACGACCATCCAGGTCTCCGTCGGCAACGGCCGCCATTACGGCGGCGGCATGACGGTGGAGCAGGAAGCCGCCGTCGATGACGGCAACCTCGATTTCTACAGCCTGGAGGTCGCCCATTGGTGGCGCCTCCTCGCCCTGCTGCCGGCCCTGCGCCGGGGGACGCACGGCAAGGCGGCGGACGTGCGTGCCTTCAAGACGCAGGAGATCCGCCTGACGACGCGCAAGCCCCGGCCGATCAACACCGACGGCGAGCTGACCACCCACACCCCGGCCCACTTCAAGGTGATGCCGAAGATCCTGCGGATCTACGCGCCGCCGCCCTCCCAGCGGGGCTGACCCCGCGCGTCACTTCGCGCGGCACTCTATATTGATCTACTGGGAACAACCGAAAGTAGTTATCTTTATTCGGTGGGATACAGCGATCTTCATTGCCTCAATCACACGCGATCATGGTAGACCCATCGCCTCAGGACTGAAAGCCCAGGGTTCAAGGCGCCGCGATGGCCAGAGCGATCGTTTACGATTTCGGTATGAACAAAGGCGACGACGTCGAGTACTATCTCGCGAAGGGTCACGACGTCGTCGCCGTCGAAGCGAATCCCGCCCTGTGTGAAGACTGCGTGGCGCGGTTCGCCGTGGAGCTGCAATCCGGGCGGCTCACCATCCTCAACGCCGTCATCACCGACGCCGACGACGAAGGCGAGGTGGATTTCTACATCCACAAGACGAACCATGTCCTGAGCCAGTTCCCGGCTCCGCGCCCCGACCAGAGGGACGAGTTCGACCGGGTCCGGCTGCCCAGCATCCCGGCCGCCACGATCGTGCGCCGGCACGGCGCGCCGCATTACATCAAGATCGACCTCGAAGGGTTCGATCAGAACGTCCTGAGGAACCTGTTCGCGGCCGGCATCAGGCCCCCCTTCCTCTCGGCGGAGAGCCATTCCATCGAGGTGTTCGCCCTGCTCTGCGCGAACGGCTACAAGTCATTCAACCTCGTCGACGGAGCGACCGTCAACCAGGTCTATCGGCACACCATCATCGTCTGCGCGACGGGACGGAAGTGGTATTCCTTCAAGTTCCACTCGGCCGGGCCCTACGGCCTCGACCTCATGTCGCCCTGGCTCGATGCGGAGGCGTTCTTCTACAAGCTGGCGGAGGCCAAGCTCGGGTGGAAGGACATCCATGCGAGCCGCGAGCCCATGCCGAGCCGGCTCACGCCGCCGCTGAACGGCGCCGTGAGGAGCTGGCACTGGGGTTACGGGCCACCGCCCGCAGACCCTATCCCGCCGCCGCCCTCAGGGCCGGGGTCGGCACCGGCGCGTGACCGTACAGGCCCCGGTGCTTGGTATCGGGGGCAAGGCGGTCGGTGAGGCCGATCACCGTCTCGGCGGCGCCGAGCAGCAGCGCGCCGCCGGGCACGAGGCTGTTGCCGAACCGCGCCAGGATCTCCGACTTGGTCGGCGCGTCGAAGTAGATGAGCACGTTGCGGCAGAAGATGACGTCGAACGTGCCGAGCCCCTCGTAGCCGTGCAGCAGGTTGAACTGGCGGAACTCGACCATCGACCGCAGCGAGGCCGCGATCTGCCACTGTTCTCCGATCTGCGTGAAGTACTTCAGCAGCCACTGAACCGGCAGGCCGCGCTGCACCTCGAACTGGCTGTAGAGGCCGAGCTTGGCCTTATCGATCACCTCGCTGGAGATGTCGGTGGCCACGATGTCCACCTGCCAGCCGGCGAGCTTGGCGCCCGCCTCCTGCAGCAGCATCGCGATGGAATAGGGCTCCTGCCCCGTCGAGGCCGCCGCGCACCAGATCCGCAGCCGCCGCCGGGCGGCGTTGCGGGCGATGGCCTCCGGCAGCACCACGTCCCGGAAGAGGTCGAAGGGCAGCCGGTCACGGAAGAAGAAGGTCTCGTTCGTGGTCATGGCCTCGACCACGGCGCGCTCGATGGCGGTGTCGTGGCCGACCTTCAGGCTGCCGATCAGGTCGCGCAGGGTGGCGTAGTTGAAGCGCCGGCAGACCGGGGCGAGTCGGCTCTCGACGAGGTACCGCTTCTCGGCGGTGAGGGCGAGCCCGGAGCGCTGCTTGAGGTAGGCGCGCAGGAACTCGAAATCGAGCTCTGTCATGCCGGTTGACCCGTGATCATGGCCCGGAGCGCCGGGCCGATCTCGGGCAGGGGCAGGATGGCCTCGGCGAGGCCGGCGCGGGCGACGCTGCCCGGCATGCCCCAGACGGTGCTGGTGGCCTCGTCCTGGGCGAGCACCGGGCCGCCCGCCTCCACGAGGGCGCGGGCCCCGTTGGTGCCGTCCGAGCCCATGCCGGTGAGGATCACCGAGGCGGTCGCTGCGCCGAAGATCGCCGCCGCGTCCTTGAACAGCACGTCCACCGCCGGGCGGCAGAAGTTCACCGGGGCGCCGTCGTTGAGCTTGATCACCGTGCCGCCGGCCACCGCCGCGAGGCCCATGTGGCGGCCGCCGGGGGCGACGTAGATCCGGCCCGGCTCGATGCGCTCGTCGGCCTTGCCCTCGGCGGCCGGCAGGCCGACCCGCGCCGAGAGGTGCTCGGCGAACACCGCCGTGAAGACCGGCGGCATGTGCTGCACGATGAGCGTCGGTACCCGCCGCAGGGCCGCCGCGCCGATGCCGGCCAGGGCCTCGCCCACGGCGCGCGGGCCGCCGGTCGAGGAGCCGATGAGCAGGACGCGGGGGGTGGTGGCGACGCGGGCGCGGGGCCGCAGGACGACGGGGGCGGCGGGCTTGGCCGCCGCGACGGGCGCGGCCGGGACCGGCGTGGAGGTCTGCGTGGTGGGCGCGGCGGTGGTGCGCCGGCCCCGGGCGCGGGCGGCGCCGAAGACGCGGACGCGCTCGATCAGGTCGGTGCGGAAGGCGTCGGAGGTGGTGACGCCCCGGTTGCTCTCCGGCTTGGCGATGTAGTCCACCGCGCCGAGCGCGAGGCATTTCAGGGAGATGTCGGCGTTGCGCGTGGTCAGCGTCGACATCATCACGACCTGGAGGGTCGGGCTCGCCGCGAGCATGCGCGGCAGCGCCTCCGTGCCGTCGAGTTCGGGCATGTCGATGTCGAGGAGCACCACGTCCGGGTCGTGGCGCGACATCATCTCCAGGGCGATCTTGCCGTTCGAGGCGGTGCCGACGAGCTGGAACCCGGCCTCGGTGATCCAGCGGGCGACGAGGCCCCGGACCACCGCCGAATCGTCGGCGATCAACACGCGCACCGGGCTGCTCGGCGTTGAGGCAGGCATGCGCGGCGCCGCCGCCGCAGGACTCGAAGCCATGACCTTGTCCTCTCCCCTCGCCGACCCGATCCGGGCCCCGAAGGCGCCGCACCTCACCCGGGTTGGCGGGGAGGCGGCGGCGCCCACCCCGGGGCCGGTACAGCGTGAATATCCGAGACTAAGCGTAAGAGATTAAATAAGATTGGAGGCGGCTTTCGCCGAAACGCCAACCTGTTCGAGCTTCGCGGTCAAGATGTCGCGATCGAACGGCTTCATGATGTATTCGTCGGCGCCGGCGTGAAGGGCACGGGCGATGGCGCCGACATCGTTCTCGGTGGTGCAGAAGATGACCTTCGGCTGCCGTCCCGCCTCGCTCTGCCGCAATTCCTGCAGGAAGGCGTAGCCGTCGCGGTTGGGCATGTTCCAATCGAGCAGGATCACGTCCGGCATCGATTCGGCACAGAGTTCGAGGGCGGTGTCACCGTCCTCGGCCTCCACGACCACGTAGCCGATATCCTCGATGATCCGCCGGGCGACCTTCCGGATCACGGCGGAATCGTCGACGACGAGGCAGGTCGTCTCGCGCGGGCTCATGCTGGCCACCCTTACGCCGCCTCGGCGCCACGGGCGCCGCGCGAATCCTTGGCGCCGAAGTCGAGGAGCGAATCCACGTCGAGGATGACGAGCAGGCGCCCTTCCAGGCGGTGGACGCCGGTCGTCAGGTCGCGCCAGCGGGCATCGAGGTTGATCGGCACGCTCTCTCGCGTGTCGGCGCCGAGCTTCAGCACCTCGCCGACCCCGTCCACGATGAGGGCGAAGGTCTCGCCGCCCTGCTCCAGGCCGATGGCCATGCCCCGGTCGGTGACGGTGGCCTCGCCCTCGGTCCGCGCGGCGGCCGGGGCCATGCCGAGCCGGCGGCGCAGGCACAGGGCCGTCACCACCCGCCCGCGCAGGTTCAGGAGCCCGACGATCTCCGGCGGGGCCAGGGGGACGGGGGTCACACCCGAGGGCACGAACACGTCGTGCACCCGCTCGATGGCGAGGCCGAACAGGACCCCGTCGACATGGACCGTCACGAAGTCTTCTGTCGGGCCGGTCTCGGCGCCGTTGGCGTTCGCAGCCTTCATCTCACCCACTCCGGAATACGCTACAACCGTTCCGATCAGGCCGCGCGGGCCACGCCGTTCTGCGTCTCGGCCTCTTCGGCCGAGGCACCGATCTCACCCAGGGCGGCGACGAGGCCGCTCCGGTCGAACTTCGCGACGAGGTCGGTGATCGCGAGGGTGCGGGCACGCTCCACCGCCTCCGCCCCGACCGAGCCGCTGAGGCCGACCACCGGCATCCCGGCGAGGCGCTCGCCGCCGTGGCGCATGGCGCCGACGAGGTCGAACCCGCTGCGGCCGGGCATGTCGAGGTCGGTGACGACCACGGAGATGCGCTGGTCGGCCTGGAGGGTGGCCATGGCCTCGTCCGCGCTGCCGGCGGTGACGACGTGGAAGCCCGCCGCCTTGAGCACCGGCGAGAGCATGTCGCGGAAGAAGGCCGAGTCGTCGACGAGGAGCAGGGTCGAGGCCTGCTTCTGCGCCTTGCGCGGCCCCCGCGCCCAGTCGTCGTAGGCCATGGGCAGGAAGTGGGCGATGTTGATGATGTCGGTCGCCCGGCCCCGCAGCACCGCCGAGCCGATGAGATCGGAGCGGTCGGCGGCGATCTCGATGTCGAGGCGCTCCTCCACGATGTCCACGATCTCGTCCACGACGAGGCCCATGGCCCGCTCGCCATCGGAGAACACCACGAGCGCCTGACGGCCCTCGCTCTTGATCGCGATGCCGTCGTCGGCCGGCACCAGCGGCATCAGGCGGCCGCGGTACTGGATGAGCGGACGCCCGCCCAGCCACTCGACCTTGTCGCCCTCGATCTCTTCGAGGCGCGTGACCAGCGACAGCGGCACGGCCTTGAAGCCGCCCCCGCCGCCCTTGAACACGAGGAGCGTGGTGGTCGCCTCGGCGGCGTCGGCCGCCTCGGCCTCGGCCTCGGCCTGGCCGGCGCTGGCCTGGGCGCCCTGCGCCACCTGGTTGGCGACGCCGTTCGGGTCCACGATCAGCACCACGGCGCCGTCGCCGAGGATGGTGTTGCCGGCGAAGAGCGGGATGTGGCGCAGCTTCGCCGACATCGGCTTCACCACGATCTCCTCGGTGTGGAACACCTCGTCCACGAGGATGCCGAAGCGCTGGCGGCCGACCTGGGCCACCACGACGAAGCCTGTGGCCTCGGCCGCCGCCTCCGCCCCGAGCAGGCCGGTGAGCGACACGATCGGCAGCAGCCGCTCGCGCAGGCGCAGGACCGGCGAGCCGTTGATGTACTCCACGGGCTGCGCGTTGGCGCCGACCCGCACCAGTTCGAGCACCGCCACCTGCGGCAGGGCGAAGCGCTGCTCGCCGGCCCGGACGATGAGCGCCGCCACGATGGCGAGGGTGAGCGGGATCTTGATGGTGAAGACCGTGCCCTTGCCGGCCTGGGTGGCGATGTCGATGACGCCGCCGATGGTCTCGATGTTGGTCTTCACCACGTCCATGCCCACGCCCCGGCCCGAGACCGAGGTGACGGCGGCGGCGGTGGAGAAGCCGGCGTGGAAGATGAACTTCGCGACCTGCGCGTCGGTCATGCGATCGACGTCGGCCTGGCTGGCGAGGCTCCGCTCCACCGCCTTACGGCGGATGGCGGCGAGGTCGAGACCCTTGCCGTCGTCGGCGATCTCGATGGTGATCGTGCCGCCCTCGTGAAAGGCCGAGAGGCGGATCGAACCCCGGGCCGGCTTGCCAGCGGCGACGCGCTGGGCGGTGGATTCGAGGCCGTGATCCGCCGAGTTGCGGACCATGTGGGTCAGCGGGTCCTTGATGACCTCAAGGACCTGCCGGTCCAGTTCGGTCTCGGCGCCCTGCATCACCAGTTCGATCTGCTTGCCGAGTTCGGCCGACAGGTCGCGGACCACGCGGGGCAGCTTCTGCCACGCATTGCCGATGGGCTGCATGCGCGTCTTCATGACGCCTTCCTGCAGCTCGGCCGTGACGTGCGACAGGCGCTGCAGCGGCACCTTGTAGGCGGAATCCTCGTGACGGCGGGCGATCTCGAGGAGCTGGTTGCGGGTCAGCACCAGTTCCGAGACCATCGTCATCAGATGTTCGAGGGTGTCGACGTTCACACGGATCGTCTGCACCTTGTTGTTGTGGTTGGTTTCGCCTTCAGCGGCGGCCACGGGCGCATGAACCTCGGGCTTCGCTTCCGCCTTGGCTTCGACCTTGGCCTCCGCCTTCGGGGCCTCGGCCTTCACGGGCTCGGGGGCCGGCAGCGCCGGGACGGAGCCGAAATCCATCTCGTCGGGACCCGGCGCGGCCAGGAACGCCGCCTCCAGATCGTCGAGGGTGACTTCGCCGGGCTTCAGTTCCCGCGACACGGGCTCGGGTAGGACGATCTCGGGGACGATCACCGCCGGCGCGGGAGCCGCGCCGGTGCCGTGCTCCGCCATGTATTCCAGGGCCTCGATCAGGTCCGAATCCGCGCCCGTCGGCTCGGAGCCGGTGGCTTCGAGGTCGGCCAGGATCGCCTTGAGGCGGTCCAGGGTGGCGAGGATCAGCGTGACGCTCGCGGAGGAGACCGGCATCCCGTCGCGGAAGCGGCCCATCAGCGTCTCGGCGGCATGCGCCAGGGCTTCGAGGCGCGGCAGGCCGAGGAACCCGCAGGTGCCCTTGATGGTGTGCACCAGACGGAAAATGTTCCGCAGAATCGTCTCGTTGTTCGGGTCCTGCTCGAAACGGACGAGCTCCGTGTCGACCGTATCGAGATGCTCCGCGCTCTCGGTCAGAAACTCACGCAGCAGGTCGTCCATCGCCGATACTCGTTACGTGCGAAACGTCTCGCACCGGCGATGATGACGATGGGGCGTTATCGAAGAGTTGCGCCCGATTGGTTCCGCAGTGCTATTTTAAGCGCCTCAGGCGATTTCGGTGCCTGAATTCCCAGCATCGCTCTCCGGCGTCTGTTCAGTCACGGACGGTTCCGCCGTCACGGTGACCTCATCACCGTCGATGGCGAACTTCACATCCATCCGCGCCGCGCGAGCCACGAGGCCGGCATAGAAGGGCAGGATGCCGTGGGCGTCGACGGTGCCGCTCTCGGGCTCGCCCGCGATCAGCTCCACCACATGCGGGGGAATGCGGGCATGGGAGCCCTTGGCCTTCAGGACGAAGGTCGGCGCCTCGCCGTCGCCCGTCACCGTCACGTCGATGAGGCCGCCGCGCGGGATCGCGGAGGTCGTCACCATCACGAGGTTGAGGATCAGCTTCACCTTGTTCTTCGGGAACAGGGCCTGCGGCGCGCGCCATTCGAGCTTGGTCTTCTCGTCGGCGAACATGCCCTTGGCCACGCTCTCGGCGTCGGCGAGGTCGATGGAGGCCCCGGCCGAACCCGCCGCACCGAAGGCGATCCGGGCGAACTTCAGCCGGGCGGAGGCCTGCCGGGCGCTCTTGCCGATCAGCTCCAGCGCGAATTCGCGCATCGATTCGTCCTGATCGTCCTCCAGCACCTCAAGCCCGTTCACGATCGCGCCGACCGGGCTGATCACGTCGTGGCAGACGCGCGAGCAGAGCAGGGCGGCGAGATCCAGGCCGTCGAGAGTGAGAGTGGGCATCGGGAACTCCGGGGCGAAACGGTGCGCACGGATAGACGCGCAACGCCCCTTTGCAAAGCGTTAACCGGCTGTGCGGAGATCCGATTCGAGCGCGGCAAGACTTGCAGACAAGACTTGCGGAATCGACATCCGTTGCCGGCTGGGGCATCCCTATCGCGGGAGGATCGCGGCCTCATGGGCAGAGCGGCGACGATGACGGAAGGCGAGGCCCGGCAGAGCGCGGATGTGCTCGCCGAGATCGCCTGCGCCGCCGGAACGGTGCTGCGGCGATGGCACCGCGCCGACTGCCCCCATGTGATGAAGGAGGACGGCTCGCCCTCCAGCGCGGCCGACCTCGAAGCCGAGGCGCTGATCCTCCAGGCCCTCACGGCCCGCTTTCCCGGAATCCCCATCGTCGCGGAGGAGAGCACCCGCGACCTGCCGGCCGGCGACCTGTTCTTTCTGGTCGATCCCCTCGACGGCACCCGCGACTTCCTGGCCGGCACGCCCGATTACTCGGTCAACATCGCGCTCGTGGCGGAGGGGCGCCCGGTGGCGGCGGCCCTGGCCGCGCCGGGGCTCGAACGGGTCTGGCTCTCCGGCCGGGACGCCTACGAGGCGCCCATCGTCGAGGGCCGCCCCGGCCCGGCGCGGCCGGTGCGGGCACGGGGGGCACCGGAGGCGGGGCTCCTCGCCCTCGGCAGCCGCCGCCACGGCGACCCGGACACCGCCGCCTGCCTCGCCGCCCTCCCCGTCATGGAGGTGCGCACCAGCGGCTCGGCCCTGAAGTTCGGCCTGCTCGCCTCCGGCGAGGCGGATGTCTACGTCCGCTGCGGCCCGACCATGGAATGGGACACGGCGGCGGGCGACGCGATCCTGACGGCGGCGGGCGGCTGCGTCATCGTCCCCGATGGCGGGCCGATCCGCTACGGCCGCCTCGGCGACGGCTACCGCAACGGGCCCTTCGCGGCCCTGGGCGACCCGGCGCTCGCCCCCGACATCGTCCTGGCGCGGGGCTTCTCCTGCGACCGGCCGCTCAGCGCACCGCGCCCTTGATCTCATCCGGGTCGTCGAGGAGCCGGGTCAGGCTCGGCCAGATCGCCTCGGCCTGCCGCGCCAGGGCCGGATCCGCGAGGAAGCGCTCCCGGCGCTCGTTGTCCCGGAACAGGTAGAGCCGCCCGTCGAGCACCGCGAAGAGCGCCGGGTCGGCATCCACGATCCGCTGGTCGAGGATGCCGGCGGCGTCGTATCCCCCCAGGCGAGGCGCGTAGATTGTGGGGGCCTGCAGGAAGGCCGCCCGGTTGCCGTCGAGGGCGAATCGCCACACGCGGCCGTCCCATTGCGCCTCGAACCGCGCGGCGCCGGGCTGCGGCCCCTCCGGCAGGAAATAGCTCACCGGGTCGTAGCCGTTGAGGGCGAGGGGGGCGATCCGCGTCGGCGCGGCCTGCGCACCGGGGGCGAGGACGGCCAGAAGCCCGGCGACGACCGAGCGCCGCGATCGGTCGCGGTCACGCCCCGTTAACCCCATCTTGCGAATTTGGCCCAATGCTGATCCCACTCCCGGCCCCGGCGCGGGAGCCGTTGCCGCACATCCGGCCCAAATGCGCAAGGGGCGCCGGGTGGGGCGGCCGGCGCGACGCACGGGGCGCGGCCACGCTCATCGGCGGAGGAAGCCCATGACGTCATTTGTCTCTTCCGGCCTTCCACGGCGGCAGGTCCTGCGCGCCGGGCTCGGCCTCGCGGTCGGCGGCCCGGTCTCGGCCTGGGCGGGCAACCTGCCCCCGAACGCCGACCCCGAAACCTTCCGCGCCGAGGAGCTGGTCGATTCCGGCCATCGCTTCTTCGGCACGGTCTCGCGCGGGCTCGCCCTCACCGTCGAGGAGGCGGGCCGCCGCTGGGGCCAGCCCAACGGCTACATCCTCGGCCAGGAGGGCTCCGGCGCCTTCGTCGCGGGCCTGCGCTACGGCGAGGGCACGTTCTACACCCGCAACACCGGCCAGCAGCGGGTCTACTGGCAGGGCCCCTCCCTCGGCTTCGACGTGGGCGGCGAGGGCGCGCGGACGATGATGCTCGTCTACAACCTGCCCGGCACGCGCGCGCTGTTCCGCCGCTTCGGCGGCATCGACGGCTCGGCCTATTTCATCGGCGGCTTCGGCTTCACGGCGATGACCGACGGCGGCATCGTGGTGGTGCCGATCCGAAGCGGCGTCGGCGCGCGGCTCGGCGTGAACGTCGGCTATCTGAAGTTCACCCATCAGGCGACCTGGAACCCGTTCTGAGGCCGGGTGCGCCCCCGCTCCGCGCAAGACGGGCTCGGACTTGCTTGAGAGTTGCGCTAGAAGCCCAATGTGAAGCAGGGCCGGACCGTCCGGCCGGGGACGCGAGCGGTTCCTCTTGATCGAAACGGCGATGATCTTCGCGCTGGGGTTCCTGGTCGCAAGCCTGCTGGCCCTCCTCGTGCTGCCGGCGGTGAACGCGCGCGCCGCGCGCCTCGCCCGGCGCAAGGCGGAGGCCCGGCTTCCCCTCTCCCCCAGCGAGATCGCGGCCGAGCGGGATTTCCTGCGCGCCCAGTTCGCCATCCGCGAGCGGCGGTTGGAACGGGCCGTCGAGGCGGCCCGGGCCAAGCGCCACGCGGACATGGCGGCGATCGGCGCGGGCACCATGAAGGTCGCGAGCCTGAGCCGCGACCTGGAGGCGCTGGAGCGCCAGCTGGCGGATGTCCGCCTCGCCAACGGCAATCTCGAAGCCACCCTCGCCCAATCCCGCGAGGACAGCACGGCGAGCCTCGCCACCCTGCGCGCCCTGGAGGAGGCCCATGCCGACCTCCTCGACAGCCTCCTCGCCGTGCGCGGCACCGACACGGCCGCCCTGGTGGCGAGCCTGGAGGCCGCCGAGCAGGCGCTGGCCGGAGGATCCGGACGCGACGAAGCGACCGAGCGCGAGAACGCGGACCTGCGCCGCCGCATTACCGAAGTCGCCGACGCCGTGATCGGCCAAGCTCGCCTCCCGCGGGCCGGAGCCTTCGCGGTGCCCGAGCCGGAGCCGGAGCGGGTCTGAAGCCCCCCGCCTCCCTCGCAGGGCAGACGCCACGGGGCTGCAGTGCTGAATTCGTGCGGTCGCCATGTTTCGACCACGCGGAGGCATCATCGCAGCGCCACACCTTTGAAGACGAGCACACGGAAAGCGTACTCAATGCGCCTCAAGCACATCGTTCCCGCCGCGGTCGCGGCGCTCGCCCTCACGCTCCCGGCCGCCGCGCAGCAATCCAAGCGGGGCAACGAGACGCTGAAGAAGTACTGCACCGGCGATTATCTCTCCTATTGCGGCAACCTCGCCCCCGACGATCCGGCCACCGACGCCTGCATGCAGAAGAACTGGAAGCAGCTTTCCGAGAATTGCCGCCGGGCGATCGACGCCTACGAGGCCCAGGGCGGTCAGGGCGGCGCCAAGCGCGACGGCAAGCGCGGCTAAGGCCCGCCCGGCGTTGCGGGCGGCGCAGCTGTGGCCGATCGGCGCTCGCCCCGCGCCCGCCTAACGGCTAAGGTGGGGCTCCGGCCGGGCACGGTGCCCGCCGGGGACCGCCGGACCCGCGCGTGATGTTGCCCCGTTCCGCCCTTCAGATCCTGTTCGCCGCCGGCCTGTCGGCCCTCGCGCTCGCCGGATGCGGCCGCCGGGGCTCCCTGGAGCCCCCGCCCACGGCCGCCGCCCCGGCCTCGACCGTGGCGCCCACGAACAACCCCTCCTCGGTGAAGACCGCGCGCATCCTGCCCGAGAGCATCGGGCTCGGCGGCGGCCAGGCCGAACCGGAGCCCGAGGCGGTGCGAGCGGGGGACGAACTCCCCCCCTCCGCGGTCGCGCCGGCCGGGACCGAAGCCCCCATCCAGACCTCGAAGGGCGCCAAGCGCGGGTACCGGATCCCCAAGGAGCCTTTCATTCTCGACCCGCTGCTGTAGACGGACCCCGAACACGCAGCGACGGCGATAGGCGCGATGCACCACTTCCATTACCGCAGCGGCCGCCTCCACGCGGAGGAGGTCGATCTCGCGCGGCTCGCGGCCGAGGTCGGCACCCCCTTCTATTGCTACAGCACCGCCACGCTGGAGCGGCATTACCGCGTGTTCGCCGACGCCTTCGCGCAGGACGGGGCGCTGGTCTGCTTCGCCATGAAGGCGAATTCGAACCAGGCGGTGCTGGCGACCCTGGGCCGCCTCGGCGCGGGCATGGACATCGTCTCCGGCGGCGAACTCGCCCGGGCGCTGGCCGCCGGCATCGATCCGCAGCGGATCGTCTTCTCCGGCGTCGGCAAGACCCGCGAGGAGATGGCGGCGGCACTGAAGGCCGGCATCCTGTGCTTCAACGTCGAGAGCGAGCCCGAACTGGCGCAGCTCTCCGAGGTCGCCGTGAGCCTCGGCGCGGTGGCGCCGGTCTCGGTGCGGGTGAACCCCGACGTCGACGCGCTGACCCATGCCAAGATCTCCACCGGCACCTACGAGAACAAGTTCGGCATCCCGATCACCCGAGCCCGCGAGGTCTATGCCCGCGCCGCCGCCCTGCCGGGCCTCGCGGTGCACGGGATCGACATGCATATCGGCAGCCAGATCACCGACCTGACGCCCTTCGCCGACGCCGCCGCGCGGCTCTGCGGCCTCGCCCGCGACCTGATGGCCGACGGGCACGCCCTGAAGCACATCGATCTCGGCGGCGGCCTCGGCATCCCCTACCGGGACGACAACGCCCCTCCCCCGGACCCGGCAGCGCTCGCCGCGACCCTGCGTCCGCATTTCGCCCCGCTAGGCCTGCGCCCGGTCTTCGAGATCGGCCGCATGATCGCCGGCAATGCCGGGATCCTCGTGACCAAGGTACTCTACGTGAAGCGCGGCGAGGGCCGGACCTTCGTCATCGTCGATGGGGCGATGAACGACCTGATCCGCCCGACCCTCTACGACGCCTTCCACGCCCTGCGGCCCGTCACCGAGCCGGCGGCCGAGGCCCCGCGCCTCGTAGCCGACGTGGTCGGCCCGGTCTGCGAGAGCGGCGACTATTTCGCCAAGGGCCGCGAGATGCCCGAGCCCGCCCCCGGCGACCTGATCGCCGTGATGAGCGCGGGCGCCTACGGGGCGGTGCAGGCGGGCACCTACAACACCCGCGCGCTGGTGCCGGAGGTGCTGGTGCGCGGAGCCGAGGCGGCGGTGGTGCGCCCGCGCCAGGAGGTCGAGGCGATCATCGCCCTCGACCGCATGCCCGCCTGGCTCGGCTGACCCGGCGGCATCGGGGCCTCGACCGGCGTGTTACCGCTCTCCGTCTTCATCATCGCCCGCAACGAGGCGGACCGGCTCGGCGCCACAATCCGCGCCGTGCGGGACCTGACCGACGACCTGATCGTGGTCGATTCGGGCTCGACGGACGGGACGCAGGCTCTCGCCGAGTCCCTCGGCGCGCGGGTGATCCACCACGACTGGCCGGGCTACGGCCCACAGAAGCGTTTCGCCGAGGAGCAGTGCCGCCACCCC
The DNA here is from genome assembly GCF_022829465.1 of Methylobacterium sp. J-067. GTDB lineage: Bacteria > Pseudomonadota > Alphaproteobacteria > Rhizobiales > Beijerinckiaceae > Methylobacterium > Methylobacterium litchii. The sequence continues at coordinate 174,568 of NZ_JAKSXZ010000092.1, read as the reverse complement.
TGGCTCCTGAACCTCGACGCGGACGAGGTGGTGCCCGACACGCTGGCGGCGGAGATCCGCGCCCTGTTCGCGAAGGGCGAGCCGGCCCACCCGGCGTGGCGCATCGGCATCGCAGAGATCTTCCCCGGCGAGGCGAAACCGCACCCGTTCGCGTACACGCTCTATCCGGTGCGGCTCTACCGGAAGGACCGGGGCCGCTACTCGTCGTCGCCCGTCTTCGACCGGGTGGATCTGGAGCCCGGCGCGACGACGGGGCGGCTCAAGGCCAAGATCCATCATTTCTCGGTGCGGTCCCTGGGTGACCAGCTCGACAAGCTCAACCGCTACAGCGACCAGCAGGCGGACGACCTGGAGGCGCGGGGCGTGGTGATCCCGAGCTGGCGGGTGTTCGTGGAGCTGCCGGGCAACTTCCTGAAGGCCTATTTCGGCCGCCGCCACTTCGCCCGCGGCACCTACGGGTTCCTGACGGCGATGAATTACGCGATCTCGCGTCACTTACGGATCGCCAAGCATTACGAGCGCCGCCGCCTCGCCAGCCACCGGGATCGTCTTGACCGCTCCGGCCGGACGTCCTAGAGCCGGTCTGCCGGAGACGTGGCCGAGAGGCTGAAGGCACTCGTTTGCTAAATGAGCATACCCTTAATCGGGTATCGAGGGTTCGAATCCCTCCGTCTCCGCCACTTCCCTCTATTAAGTGGCTCCTGTGGTTAGGCTTTTGAGGGCGAGGGCTGGCCCCACCCCACACCACAGCCCACATTTCCGATCGGCTTGTAGCGCACGTAACCGGATCTCTTGGGACAATCGCCCCAACCGCCGGTTCTGTGACGGTCCATCAAGCTCCTAAGTTAGGCAGCCCGATCGCGCGTTTGCCGCGGCGCCAACTCGTCGAGCGCCACTAAGTCAGCACGGCCGCCTGCTCGTAGTGCCGCAGTCGGGTCACCGCCCGTACAGTCACACCTGTAGTCCCGTCCTGGAATCGCAGGTGCCTAGCTGCCTAACGGGTCGACGCGGGGACGGGATGGGGCTTCGCGGATGCCGATCAGCAGGTTGGACCTCGCGGACGCGAACTCGCCGGAAATGCTTGTCAAACCCGTCCTGAAGGCCAAGCGGACACTTTCCATGCCGGTGCCGATCCAAGAGCTGTGCGCAAGGCTTAACATCATCGGGAAAAGGTCATCGAAACCAATAGGTTCGAGGTCGGCCTAGCAACAGCTGCGAAGCGGTTCGAAGGCATCATCCTGGCCAAGTGCGGGGACGGACCGCGTCGCCGCTTAACCGTCGCCCACGAACTCGTCCACGGCCTGATGGCGCACCACATTCCGGATCTACGTGGCCGGTTCACGTGCAAGAGCTCTGACTTTCTGCGCGTCACAGCGAAGGACGGTGATCCGCGGCAGCGGAGGGAGGTCGAGGCCAATCGCTTCGCCACCCTCATTCCTATTGCCCCCGCACATGTTGTGGGCAATCATGGCAACCTTTCGTGATTCCCAATCTGCAGCACGTTCTTATGCTCGCGCGCGATTCCGCAATCGGCAAGAGGGAGGCGGCTCGGACCTACCTTCAGTACCACTTGGGAAGATCGCCGTCGGCATGGCGGGTAACTGCCGGATGCTGCGACGCTATTGCATATCGCAACCTCGCCTCTCCGACCCCCATCGTCGCGGTGTCAGCCCGGATCGTCTGAAGCTGGTTAAACTACTGATATGCGCCAAGAGCCGACATGAGCTCGCTGCCCGAAACCAGACATTCGGCTTCGCGCCCAACCCGGACATCCCGCCGCAATGAAGTGCTTCCCGGAAGCGGACGTCTCGCTCGTCCGCGGGCATCTGCGCGTCAGCGTACCAGGCCCGCGCTCGACGACACGCAGGCCGTTGGGGACGTTGGCACCACCTTCCTCTGCAGAGCCAGGCCGACGCCGCTCAGCGTCAGGACAAAGGCGAGCATCTGTCGAGATCCGATCGTCTCATGTAGCACCAGCGCAGCCGCGGCCGTGCCGATAATCGGCACCAACAGCATGCCCGTGGTCGCCATGCTGGTCGGCAGCCGGCGTAGGGCAGCCTGCCAGCTAAGGTAGCAGAGCGCGAGTGGGCCGATTGCCATGTAGCTGATGCCGACCAGGCTCGGCAGGCTCAGGCCCTTTATGTCGGAAGCCTCGGTGAACAAGCTGATTAGCGTCATCGCTAGGCAGCCAAGCCCGACCTGCCACGCGGTGAGTGCGATCGGGGGTAAGCCGATCGGCCTTCGCTCAAGGATCGTTCCCAGCGCGAACAGGATGGCAGCGGCCAGGGCGAGGGCGATGCCGGGCGCCTTCCGAAGGATCACACCGGTTCCGGTGCCGTCGACGAGGACGCAGATACCGAGGATGCCGAGTGCCAGGGCTGCGAACCCGCGCTGGTCCGGACGCTCGCCGCGCAGAACCCAGGCGAGAAGCACGGCCCAGACCGGCATCGAGTACGCCAGGAGCGCCCCCTCCGGCACGGTGAGCCATCTCAGGGACAGACCGGTGAAACCCATCCAGGCGAAGACGTTGATCGCGGCGGCGAAACCGAGCCGTCCGAAAAGTGCGCGCGGCACCGTCAGGCGCTCACCGCGCCCGTAGGCGAGAAGGCCCAGTCCGGAGGCCGCAATGAGACCGGCGACGCCCCGCGCGAACAGCGGCGGCCAGTCCTGAAGGACCAGCTTGAGCACCGGCCAGTTCAGGCCCCAGCCCGTCGCCGTAGCAAGGAGGAAGAGCCGTCCGGCCTGCGTGCGTGTCAGATGAGGGAGTCGCACGAGGTCCGGGCTCCCTTATTTCTCGACGAAGGCCTTCTCGATCACGTAGTGGGCCGCCTCGCCGTGGTTGCCCTCCTCGTAACCGCGGCAAGTCAGGAGCTCCCGGGTGTCGCGGATCATGTCGGGGCTGCCGCAGAGCATGAAGCGGGCGCTCTCGATCGCCATCTCCGGCAGGCCGATGTCGGAGAAGAGCTTGCCCGAGACCATCAAGTCGGTGATCCGGCCGCGGTTGCGGAACGGCTCGCGGGTCACGGTCGGGTAGTAGATCAGCTGGTTCGAGATCATCTCGCCCAGGAACTCATGGCGGGGCAGCGTCTCCGTGATGGTCTCGCCGTAGGCGAGCTCCTGCACCTGCCGGCAGCCATGGACCAGCACAACCTTCTCGAACCGGTCGTAGGTCTCGGGATCCTTGATGATCGAAAGGAAGGGCGCCAGCCCCGTGCCGGTGCCGAGCAGGTAGAGGTGCTGGCCGGGCAGCAGGTTGTCGAGCACCAGGGTGCCGGTGGGCTTCTTGCCGATGATGATCGGGTCGCCAACCTTGAGGTGCTGGAGCTTCGAGGTCAGCGGCCCGTCCTGGACCTTGATCGAGAAGAACTCCAGCTCCTCCTCGTAATTGGCCGAGACCACCGAGTAGGCGCGCAGCAGCGGCCGCCCCTCGACCTCAAGGCCGATCATGGTGAACTCGCCGTTGCGGAAACGGAACGCCGGATCACGGGTGGTGCGGAACGAGAACAGGTTGTTGGTCCAGTGGTGGACCGACAGAACGCGCTCCTCGTGAAACTTGCTCATGACTCTTTCGTCCTTACTCAGGCGACCGCCGGATCCGCATTCCCGAACGCTTCGAGCAGCTTGCCGTCGCGGCCGTCCCACGCCGCCGCGTCGCCGGCCGGTTCGGTCTTCTCGGAAATGTTGGGCCAGAGGTCGGCGTACTTGGCGTTGAAGGCCTTCCAGCCTGCCGTTCCCGGCTCCGTATCGGCCTTGATGGCATCGGCCGGGCACTCCGGCTCGCACACGCCACAGTCGATGCATTCGTCCGGCTTGATCACCAGCATTGTGTCACCGACGTAGAAGCAGTCGACCGGACAGACCTCGACGCAGTCAGTGTACTTGCAGCGAATGCAATTCTCGGTGACGACGTAGGTCATGGCTTCACCCGTTGGCGCGGAGCTCAGAGTAGCGCGGCGAGATCCTGGCCCTCGACATCAATGGCTAGGCCCTTCATCGCCTCGGCGCTGACCTCCCCGCCCATCGCGCGGATGCTCTCCTCGCGGATCAGCGACATGAGCCCCCGGCGCAGGCCCAGGAACTCGGAGGACAGAGTCAGGGCTGGCTGCCGCGGTCGGGGCAGCGGCACCACGATCTCGGCCTTGATGCTCCCGGGACGGGCGGTCATCACGTAGACGCGGTCGGAGAGGAAGATCGCCTCGTCGATGTCGTGGGTCACGAACAGCACCGAGATCTTCAGGCGCTGCCACATGTTGGTGAGGATTTGCTGCATGATCAGCCGGGTCTGCGCGTCGAGGGCGCCGAACGGCTCGTCGAGCAGGAGGATGCGCGGACCGGTGGCCAGCGCACGCACGATGCCGACGCGCTGCTTCATCCCGCCTGACAGTCGGTCGGGGTAGTGGTTCGCGAACGGCGTGAGACCGGCGAGGCCTAGGAGCGTGCGCGCCTGTCGCTCGCGTTCGCCGCGCCTGAGTCCCTTCATCTTCAGGCCGAACTCGACGTTTTCGCGCACCGTCTTCCATGGGAAGAGTGAGTACTGCTGGAAGATCATGCCCCGGTCCGCGCTCGGCCCCGAGATCGCCTCACCGTCGACGGTCACCCGTCCCGACGATGGCTTGAGAAAACCGGCCAGTGCGTTGAGCAGCGTCGACTTCCCGCAACCGGATGGGCCGATGATCGATACGAACTCGCCGGGCTTCACCGTGAGTGACGTATTCGAGACGGCCTCGACGGCGCCTTCCATCGTCTCGTACCGCAGGCAGAAGTCGCGGACCTCGATCAGGCCCCGGCTCGGCTCGGGCATGGCAGGCTCCTCGATTGATTGGAGGCGGGCATCCGCCGCATGAGGCGACGCACCACGGAGGGAGGCGCGGTCGTCGGGCTCGTCGGGTATCCTACCGGGCGGAAGCCCAGGGCATGACGAGGCGGCCCACGAGCCGGATCGCGAAGCTCGAGCCAAGCCCGAGCAACCCGATCGTGATCATGCCGAGCGCGATGTCTGGGTACTGGACCAGGGAGTAGGCCTCCCAGGTAAAGTAGCCGATACCGAACTGGCCGGAGATCATCTCGGCGGCGATCAGCGAGACCCAGGCCACGCCCATGCCGACCGTCAGCCCGGTGAAGATCTGCGGCAATGAGGCTGGCAGGTAAACCTCGCGGAACACCGCTACTTCCCTGGCTCCAAGACACCGTGCAGCACGCACCAGCACCGGGTCGACCTGCACCATGCCCTGGAGGGTGTTGATCAGGATCGGGAAGAACGAGCCGAGGAACGTGATGAAGATGATTGATCCCTCGTTCGTCGGCCAGAGCATGATCGCCATCGGAACCCAGGCGATGGCCGGGATCGGCCGCAGCACCTCGCAGATCGGGAAGGCAATCTCACGCAGGAGGTGATAGCGGCCCATGAGGAGGCCGAGCGGGACGGCGACACCGCCGGCCAGGAGAAAGCCGAACAGGATCCGGCGGCAGGAGATGAGTACGTGGTCGCCGAAGACCGGGTTGTGCAGAGCGATCACCGCCCGGCCCACGACGTCCATCGGCGTGGGTATGTTCAGGAACCGCACGTAGAAGGTAACGCGGTTGGCAGTCAGATACTGCCAGAGGGCGACGAACAGGATGAGCGACGCGAGCCCGATCAGCGCGGCGCGGAACTCACCATGGTGCAGGCGAAGCCAGCGGCGGGTGCGGCCGGTCGTGGGTTGGGAAGACGCGGACGGCGGCGCGAGGGTCGCCGTTCGCGGCGGCTCGGGCTCGGCGGTGGACCGGAGGGCGACAGCTTCCATAAGGGTCTAGCCTCCCGTTACAGCGGCCTTGAGGGCCTCGTCGTAGAGCATCACCTTGCCGCCGCCCTGAGCCGCGGTTTCGGCATCCTGCTTCAGCAGGAAGGGCGCGATGCCGCCCTTGCTGTCGACCACGTAGAAGGCCTCGCGGGCGAACAGCTTGATGCCGCGGGCGGTGTCGAAGACGTAGGCGACGTCGACGGGCTGCCCCTTGGTCTTCATCTCATTTAGCGCGCCGAGCGTGCAAGCGGCGCTGGAATAGGGCTGTATCGCGCCGCCTTTCACCCAGATCTCGCCGGCCTTACGCGGCTCGGTGATCGGCTTCTTGCAGAACGTGTCCTCGCCGCTCACCTCGTAGTTGGCGGTGCTCGCGCGCTGCTGCTCGTAGTCGAGACCGCGCTCGGCGAAGACCTTGCGCAGATACGCGTCGTCGACCCACGGGCCGACGTCGAACTCCTTGATCCGGTCGAGCTTCTGCAGGACCTTCACATCCTCGCGTGCGGCGTCGATCAGCTGCGGCTTGATTGTGGGATCGATGGTCATGATCCCACCGGGCCCGAGGAAGATGTAGACCACCTCCTTGTCGGTGCCGGTCCACGTCGCGATCTGCTCGGCGGCGCGCTTCGGGTCTGCCTTGACCCAGGCGTCGGCGTCGAGCACCGCCTTGACGTAGGCCTCGACGATTTCGGGGTATTGCTTGGCGAAATCGGTGCGTACGACGACGCCGTGCCAGGTCGGCAGCTTGGTCTCGACACCGTCGAACACCTTACGGGCGAAGCCGCGGAACGGCAGTAGCTCGGCGAAGGGGACGAAATCGGCGTGCGCGTCGATCTTCTTCTCCTGAAGGTTGGTCGAACCGACCTCCGGGCTCTGGCTCACGAGGCGGAAGTAGGTAGCTGGGTAGCCCTTGTCCTGTAGCGCCTTCAGAACCATGCCGTGGGCGGCAGAACCGAAAGGCACGCTGACTACCTTTCCCTTCAGGTCCTCGAAGGAGAAGTATTCGGAGTCCTTGTTGACGACAATGCCATTGCCGGAACCGTAGAGGTTGTACGCCGCGACCGCGATCAGCTGCGACTTGCTCTCGGGATTGTTCTGGAAGGTGGCGCCGTTGACGACCAACGGGTAATCGCCCATGGCGCCGAACTGAAGCTTGCCGGCCATCATGCCATTCGTGACCGGCGGCCCCGAGGTGAAGTTCTGCCAGTCGAGCTGGATGGTCTCCTCGGCATACTTCCCGGTCCTGGGCAGGTACCTCTCGAGCAGCTTGAGCTGTCGGATAACCACCCCCACGGTCGCGGTGTTGGTCGTCGTGTCCTGCGTACCGATGCCGACAGTCAGGGTCTCAGCGCGGGCCGGCGTACCGATCCCGGTGCCGGTGAGTGCGAGAAGCGCGAGAGCGGATACTGATCCGAGCCCGGGGAACCGTCTTGCCATCGCCCGCTCCGTCATGTCGGTCCGATGCCACAACGACATCGAGGGCATGATCGGACTTAGAGACGAGTTCGATCAAACACTGAGAGCGCGCGCGGGTCGATTAGTTGCGCAAAAAGGTTGTGTCGGCCCGGATGTGCTGTCGATTTGAGCGGGAAGCTTCGAATTTAAGCGCATTCCTCACCGCCACGCATCTGCGCTAGGATCTCAGGGCGCAGCACGACGATCTGCGTGCGCCGTGTCGCCACGACCCCTTGCTCCGAAAGGCGCTTCAGGCTGATGGTTACCCATTGCCGGGTGGCGCCGACCATGTGTGCGAGGTCGGCGTGGGTAAAGGTCGCCGCGATTACGGTCCCGTCCTCCTCCGGCACGCCGTAGAGATCGCACAGGTGCAGGATGAGATGGGCGAGACGCTCCGTGATTGAGCGAGTCCCGAGCATCTGGGCTAGGGTCGAGTAGCAGCGGCCCTTAAAGGTCAGGCCGTCAATGACCCCGATCGCCAGCGTCGGGATCTGCGTCACGAGCTGCTTGAGGGCCTTGCCCGGCAGGTGTAGCACACTGGAATTGCTCGCCGCCATGCCCGACCACTTGTGAAGGCCGGTGCCAAATACGTCGGGACCGCCGACGAAGTTGCCGGGGTACCAGTAGGCCAGCGTGATCTCGCGACCGGAAGGCGCCGCGTAGAAGACCCGGATGCGGCCGCTCTCGACGATCCAGATCCCGTCGTTCGGCGTCTCCTGCGTGAACAGGGTCGCGCCGCGGTAGAGTACACGGCGTCGCCCCTTCTCCATGACGAGGGCAAGCTCGCGTTCGGTCAATCCGTCGAGCAGCGGGCGCTGGCCGGCGCCAGGCCTGGGTGCCACCTCGGACAGCAGAAGGGCGTTCGCCTGGGTGTGAAGCCCCGCTGGGGCCTGAGACGGGCGTATCGGCGCCGTGGTCTGCATTGCCATCTCCTGCGTCTTGCAGGGATGTCGCCGCAAACCCTGTACCAGCTCTAAACTATCCCTGACCGCATGCGGCGTCCCGCTGTCGGCGAGCCGTCCGTGAACGCCCTGCGGCGCCCCACCCGAAGGAGAGGGACGCCGCATTAAACGTCGTCGGTTGGATTGGTCAGGGGCGTCCCTGGCAGCGCCCGATGGCCCATTGGATGAGCTTGCGGACGTCGGGATCTGGATCGTTGGAGGACGCCTCAAGGGCAGCGAGACCGCGTGGGTCGGCGATCTCGCCGAGGGCCGCGGCGGACTCCTTGCGCAGGTTACTCACCTCCGAAGTCAGTGCGCGCCCCAGGACTTCAACCGCAGCCGAGGCTTTGATCCGGCCTAGAGCGTTGGCAGCCTTGATACGGACCTGCCAGACGGGATCGTCCATCGCCGTGATCAGGGGGGGCGTCGCCTCGGGCAGCCGGATCTTGGCGCACGAGACTGCTGCCTCCTCGCGCACCTGCCAGTTGTCGTCAGACAAGCCAGCGATCAACGTGGAGACGCCCGGGCCGCCGTGTCGCAGGAAAACCAGCGCCGCCATCGTCGCGCGCCGGACGGTCGGGTCGGGATCGCCTGCGGTGGCGATCAGCGCAGGCAGCGCTTCCTCGGCCTTGAGATAGCCGATGACGCCGAGGCCCTCGCGGCGAACCTCAGGCGCCGAACTCTGGAGCGCCTTCAATGCGGCCGACAGGGCGTCCGGCAGGACGAGCTCGCGCAGCGCCCGCAGGGCGGACGCCTGCACGAAGGGGTCAGCGTGCTCGGCGCGCTCGATCAGCAGCGGACCGCAGGTCGGCTCCTTCTTCTCGGCGAGGGTGTCGGCGGCGGTGCGCCGCACGGCCTCGTCGGCGTCCTCCAGGGAGCGCACCAGGCCCTCGACGACGTCCGCGCCGTCGTGCTCGTCCAGGGCCCTGGCGGCGGCTGCACGAACGGTGGCGTCCGGGTCGCCGAGACCCTTCAGAAGCAGGACCTTCGCCTCGGGGCCGACAGCCTCGGCGAGCTCCATCATCGCGACGCGCCGGACGACCGCATCGGCGCTGGCGCAGCGCTCGGCCACGTCATCGAGGTCGTCGTCGAAGGAATCGAATACGGGGCTCATGGTCGGCCTCAGCGCAGCAGGTACGGGATGTTGACCTTGACTGCGTTCGTCGGGCAGTCGACCTCGCACGGCATGCAGTACCAGCACTCGTCGTACTTCATGTAGGCCTTCTGCCGCGTCTCATCGATCGCGAGGATGTCGAGCGGGCAGACGTCAACGCAGACGCGGCAACCCTTCTCGGCGATGCACTTCTCGTCGTCGATGACGACCGCGGCACTGCTGGCCTGATTGATGATCGGCATGGATCGATCTCCGGTTCTTGGGAGGGCTACTCGGCGGCGGCCGGCGTCTTGATGCGGAGCTGGTGGTAGGCGCTCATCTCCTCGGGGGCGACCGGCACGATGAACGGGTCGACCGCGCGCTTGGCGTGGGCCATCCGGCCCTGACCGTCCTTGAACAGGACGGTGTGGCAGTTCCAGTTTGCGTCGTCGGTTTCGGGGTGATCGACGCGCAGGTGGTAGAAGCCCCAGCGGCTCTCGGTGCGATAGAGCGAGGCCGCGGCCGCCATGTCGGCGCAGTCGAGGATCGTCTGCATCTCCAGAGCCCGGTGCAACTCGTGCGCGTCGCGGGCGCAGAGCAGGTCGAGGTCCTCGCGGATCTCGGCGAAGCGGCGCTGTCCAAGTTCCATCTTGGCCGTCACCTTCGGCGGCTCGAGGTAATCGTTGACGAGGCGGCGCGTCTTGAACTCCATCTCATGAGGCGTGAGGCCGTCGTCGCGCCGGGTCGGGGCCAGGACCCGCTCGCGCTCGGCGGTGATATCGGCCTCCTCATGGCCCGCCAGGGTGTTGGCCGAGCAGTAGGCGGCTGCATCAGCGCCCGCGATGCCGCCGTTCACGAAGGCGCCGAGCATATAGTTATGCGGCACACTCGCCATGTCACCAACGGCGTAGAGACCTGGAACCGTGGTGCGAGCATACTCGTCGACGAAGACGCCCGAGGCCGAGTGGCCGGAGCAGAAGCCGATCTCGGAGATATGCATTTCGACTGGCCGGCGGCGATAATTGGTGCCGCGCCGTTCGTGGAAGCGCCCGCGTGAGGGCCGCTCGTTCGAGTGGAGGATGGTTTCGATCTCCGAGATCGTCTCCTCGCGCAGATGGTCCATCTTCAGGAAAACCGGGCCGTTGCCACCCTGCAGCTCACGCCAGAACTCGAGCATCATCTGGCCCGACCAGTAGTCACACTCGATAAAGCGCTCGCCCCGGTTGTTGGCCGTATATCCGCCGAACGGGCCGGTGACGTAGGCGCAGGACGGCCCGTTATAGTCCTTGATCAGCGGGTTGATCTGGTAGCACTCGAGGTTCGCGAGCTGTGCGCCGGCATGGTAGGCCATCGCGTAGCCGTCGCCGCAATTCGCCGCATTCTCGTAGGTGCCGAAAAGGTAGCCCGAGGCCGGCAGGCCGAGTCGCCCGGCTGCGCCGCAGGCGAGGATCACCGCCTTCGCCTTCACCACCAAGAATTCGCTGGTGCGGGTGTTGACCCCGATGGCGCCTGCGATGCGCCCGTCCGGACCTTTCAGCAGGCGGGTCGCCATGTAGCGGTTGGTCACGCCGATCTGGAGGCGGCGAAGCTGCCGGTAGAGAACCTTCTTGACGTTGTGCCCCTCGGGCATCGGCAGCACGTAGGTCCCCATGTGGTGGACCTTGCGCATGTTGTATTCGCCCGACCCGTCCTTCTCGAACTTGACCCCGAGCTTGTCGAGGTACTGGATCATTGGGAAAGACCCCTGCGCGTAGGCCATCACCGCCTTCTGGTTGACGATGCCGTCGTTGGCGACGGTGATCTCCTTCACGTACTGCTCGGGCGTGGCGTAGCCCGGCACGACGGCGTTGTTCAGGCCGTCCATGCCCATGCTGATCGCGCCCGAGCGCTTGACGTTCGCCTTTTCCATCAGGACGACGCGGAGCTTTGGGTCGGACTCCTTTGCCTTGATGGCGGCCATCGGGCCGCCGGTGCCGCCGCCGATCACCAGGATGTCGGTCTCGATGATCTCGGTCTTCGTCGAGGATTCGAAGGCGCTCATGGTAAGGTCTCGCGTCAACGGAGTGGCGGCGCTTGTGCTTTCGCCGAGGAATCGGATCGGGGATTCAGGCGGCCTGCGCCGCGGCTGGCGGGCTGGCGACGGACTCAGCCGCGAGGGCGCGCAGGTAAGCCCACGGGAAGATCCCGCGGGTATGGCCGTCGGTGAACGCGATATGGATGGCATAGCCGCCCATGGGTTCGACGCAGGTGACCGTGATGTCGGTGAATGCGTCCGGGAAGCGTTCCACAGCCCGATCGCGGGTGCACCATGCGCACCGGCAACGAAGGCGCAGATGCTCAGCGGGCAGCGTCGCGGTCAGTCCGTCGCGCCAAATCAGTCTGAGCGCGGTTCCGCCGCGTGAGAGGGTCGCGGTGTCGGGGATTGCGTCGGGATCGAATGGAGGCGGGCTCGGAAGCTCGATCGCGCGGTTTATCATACGCTCCTCCTCAGATGCCTTCGTCACAGAAGCTCAGGAGCGATCGATCGGACAGCAATTAGTTGCCCGGAATTTCAGTCAGGCGGCAGCAGGAGAAGCGCATCGCTCGTTCACGGTGCGCTCAGCGTGGCGTTGAGTGAGCTGTTCGCGGTCCCGGGACCAGACGCAACGCCGCCGACGCCGCTTCAGATCGGCCGGCGGAAGGATTGATCATCCTGGGAGCACTCGCCTCGACTTATCCGAGCTACGACCGACGCCTCAACCGACAAGCAGCTGTTCCGCTTTGCGCCCATTGCAGTCACGCGAGTGCTCCCATTGGTCCTCCTAAGAGCTGACATTCAACAAAGAAGCGCCTCGACGCTTCGTGTTCCACGGACTCAACCGCTCCGTGCGACGAGCCGGCTGGCATTGAGGCGCCGGGCCTAACCGCAAAAGCCTTTCAGTGTTCGAAGACACCGTCTAGATCTCGGAAGCCTTTGATCTCGATGGGATTCCCGCTTGGGTCGAAGAAGAACATGGTCCGCTGCTCGCCAGGCTGGCCCAGGAAGCGGACCACCGGCGGGATGTCGAAGGCGATGCCCTCGGCCTCAACGCGAGCGGCCAGCGCTTCCCAGGCGTCGAGGGGCAGCACCACCCCGAGATGGGGCATCATCACCATGTGGTGGCCGACCTTTCCGGTCCGGGTCGTCGCGAAGGGCTCACCCAGATGCAGCGAGATCTGGTGGCCGAAGAAATCGAAATCCACCCAGGTCTCTGTGCTGCGCCCCTCGCGGCATCCGAGGACGCCGCCGTAGAAGCGACGCGCCGCGTCGAGGTCGGTCACGTGGTAGGCGAGGTGGAACGGGGTCGGCATCGTCGGGTCTCTCCGTTGTGCGTGATGGACGCGGCCTGCCTCAGGCCACCGATCCAATGTGGTTCGCCGAGACGACGCCGCCGATGAGGTTGCAGGACAGCAGGAATCCGCTGTCGAGATCACCGCCGCCGGCCGGCACGAGGGCGGCGAGCCTCACCGTGAGTGCAGATTTCGCGTCTTGGGCGAGGGACTGCGCCTCGTCGACGGTGACGGACTCGAACCGGATCGTCTCCCCCGGCCGCACCTGCGCGAGGCGGCTGAAATCGGCGGAGACGACCGTCGCGATCTTCGGATAGCCGCCCGTGGTATGACGATCGGCGAGCAGGATGAGGGGCCGCCCGTGGCCGGGCACCTGGATCGAGCCGTTCACGATCCCATCCGAGACGATGTTGAAGCCATCCGCATGGGCGATCGGGGGCCCGTCGAGGTGGCAGCCCATCCGGTCGGCGCGCGCCGTCAGCGTGTAGGGCGCGGACAGAAAGGTGCGCAGCCCCTCCTCCGTGAAGCTGTCGGCCTGGGGGCCAAGCACCACCCGGATCGAACCGCCGAAGCGGGGCCTGTGAACATGAGGCAGGGTCGGGGGTCTTCCCACGGGCTCTGGCGCTCGCAGCGGCAGCAGATCGCCTGCCGCGAGGGGAGTGCCGTCGAGGCCGCCGAGGCGGGTGCGGGTATGGGTCGAGACGCTGCCGAGCATCGGCGCCACTGCGAAGCCCCCGGCCACGGCGAGCCATGCGCGCAGCCCCCGGCTCGGGGCCCCGAGGTTGAGCCGGTCGCCGCGGCGCAGGTCGTAGGCGGTGTAGGGATCGACCGCTCGCCCGTTCAGGGCCATCGCGAACGACGCGCCGGCCAGGGCGACTCGGCACACCTCCGCCTCGCAGACCAGGGTCGGGCCGAGCATCGCCATCTCGATGCCTGCCGCGTCGGCTGGGTTGCCGACCAGGGCGTTGGCGAGCGCCAGCAGATCCAGGTCCATCGCCCCCGAACCCGAAATGCCGAAGCGCAGGTATCCCCGCCTCCCGGCATCCTGAAGGGTGGTGGCCACGCCGGGCGCGACGATCCGCAAGCCGTCAGCCATGGACCCGCTCCATCGTCGCGACGCGTTCCCCGGCCTGAGCCGCCGCGCTGAGATCATCGAAGGCGGCACGGTCGATCGGTTCGAACCGGATCAGATCCCCGGCCGCGAACAGGAACGGCTCGGCCCGCGCCGGGTCGTAGGAGCGTGCGGGCGTGCGGCCGATGAGCTGCCAGCCGCTCGGCAGTTCGAGGGGCGGCGAGACGCCGGTCTGGTTGCCGCCGATAGATACGCTGCCCGGCGGGATCGTGGGGCGCGGATCCGTGCGCCGGCTCGCGTGGATGCGGGGATCGAGACCGCCGAGATACGCGAAACCGGGGGCGAAGCCGATCATGTGGACGCGGTAGTCGCAGCCCGCATGGAGGGCGATCACTTCATCCTGGCTCAGCTTGGTCTTGGCCGCGAGGTCGGCGAGGTCGACGCCGTGCTCGCCGCCGTAGAGCACCGGCACCCGCCAACGGCGGATCGCTCCGGTCGCCGCGACCGGAGGCGGCCAGTGGGCGGCGATCAGCGCCGCGAGGTCGGCCCGGGGCAGTAGGTCGGGATCGTAAAGGACGAGGAGCGAGCGATAGGTCGGCACCGTCTCCAGCAGGCCGGGCCGTCCGGCGCTGCGGATCGCCTCGTCGAGGGCGACCACCTGCGCGTTGACGACAGGATCGACCGCGCGGCCGAGCTCAACCGTCAGCGCCCAGTCGCCGCAATCGAGCAGCCGGTAGCCGGGCTCAGACACCGAGCACCTCAGCCATCGGGCGCAGGGCGATGCCCTTCGCGGCGACATCGTCCCGCAGGCGGCGGGCCATGGCGACGGCGCCGGGCGTGTCCCCGTGGACGCAGATCGTGTCGATCCGCGTCGGGATGCGCCGCCCGGACAGGGAGGTGATCGCCCCGTCATCGAGCATCTGCGCCACGCGCTCGGCGACGGCCTCGGGCTCGTGCAGGACGGCGCCGGGGAGCTTGCGAGAGACAAGGGTGCCATCATCCGCATAGGCCCGGTCTGCGTAGACCTCGCGGGCGATGGGCAGACCGAGCCGCTCGCCCGCGCGTTCTGTTTCGAGACCGGGCATCACGACGAAGATCAGGTTCCGGTCCAGCGTCCGGATCGCCCGGGCGACGGCCAGGGCGAGGTCGGCATCCTCGTTGGCCATGTTGCCCATCGCCCCGTGGGTCTTCACGTGGCGCACGGGGCAGCCGGCATCCTGGGCCAGGGCCAGGAGGGCGCCGACCTGATAGAGCACCGCCTTCTCGATGTCGGCCGGGCGCTCGCCGTGGATCGGCCGCCGGCCGAACCCCCACAAATCGAGGAAGCTTGGATGGGCGCCCGCCTGCACGCCGTTCGCGGCGGCGAGGCGTAGCGTCTCGTGCATCACCAGCGGATCGCCGGCGTGGAAGCCGCAGGCGATGTTGGCCGAGGTGGCCAGGGCCAGCATCTCCGCGTCGTCGCCGAGGCGGTAGACGCCGAAGCCCTCGCCCATGTCGCAGTTCAGATCGACGATCATCGGTGCATCCTTTCGCGTGGGTTCACTCGGAGGCGACGAGGTGGGCGACCAGGGTCGCGGCGGCGCAGAGATCCTCGATCCGCATCGCCTCGTGCGGGTTGTGGCTGCCATTCTGGTTGCGGACGAAGATCATCGTGCTCGGCACGCCCTGCCCGGCGAGGGTCGCGGTGTCGTGTCCCGCTCCGCTCGGCATGGTCCGGAACGGCATCCCGAGCCGACGGGCATGGCCGGACAGGGCCTCGATCAGTGTGGGACTCATCTGGGCCGGGGTGCTGCCCGTCCGTTCGCCGAGGGCGAAGCGCACACCGCGGGCGACCTCAATGCCGGCGACGAGGTCGGCCAGGGCCGCCTCGATGCGCGCGATCACCGCCGGCTCGGTGCTGCGCACGTCGAGACAGAAGCGGACCTCCCCCGGGATCTTGGCGAAGGCGTGCTGGGCCGGGTCGGTGGCGACCTCGCCCAGGGTGAGTGTGGCGGGAAGCCCCTCCTGTTCCAACCTGCCCCACAGGCCGTCGAGGCCGGCGATCAGGTCGGCGAGGGCGAAGACGGCGTCGCTGCGCTCGGATCGCGCGACGGCGCCGGAATGGCCGTAGCGCCCGAAGCAGGCGGCCTTCCGGTAACGGACGCTGCCGCTGATCGCCGTGACGAAGGCGACGGGGATTTCGGCGGCCTCCAGGGTCGGCCCTTGCTCGATATGCATCTCCACGAACCCGTGGATCCGCTTCGGATCGAGCAGCGCCTCCCCTCGTGCCACCGCATCGGGCCGCAGGCCGAGCGCGGCCATGTGCTCGCGCAGGCTCCGTCCGGAATCGGTGCGGGGCAAATCGAGGGCCTCGAGCGGCAGCAGGCCGAAGGCGGCCCGGCTCCCGACATAGGAGGCGGGGAACCACACGCTTTCCTCGGCCCGGAACACGCCCACCGTCACGGGGCGTGCGGGCACGAGGCCCGATCGGCGCAGGGCCTGAACGGCCGCTAGACCGCCGACCACCCCGGCCGCCCCGTCGAAGTTGCCACCATGCGGCACGGTGTCGACGTGGGAGCCGACCATCCAGGCCGGCAGCGCCGGGTCGCGCCCTGGGAGGGTCAGGAAGAGGTTGCCGGCGGCATCGGTCTCGGGGGTGAGGCCCAGCGAAACCCCGGTCTCGCGCATCAGGGCGTGGGCCCGCTCCTCCCCCTCGCCGTAGGCGGCCCGGGTGACTCCGGGCTCGTCGCGGCTGAAGGAAAGGAGTTGCGCGAACAGGCCGGCGCAGAAATCCGGATCGATGGCGATTGAGTCCGCAATGGTGGCCGTGCCGACCCCGCTCATGCCGGGAACTCCGCCTTATGCGCACCCCGCCGCCGGCGATCCCAGACCTCCGGATTGACGAGGTTCGGCGGACGATGCCCGGCGAGAACGTCGATCACCTGCCCCGCGACCCGCTCGGCGGCGCGGATCAGGGCGGCCTCGGTCGAGGCGGCGACGTGGGGGGTGAGGATCACCCGCCGCTCCCGGTGCAGGGGATGGTCGTGCGCGAGCGCATCCCCCGACACCACGTCGAGCCCCGCGCCGGCGATGGTGCCCGCGGCCAGCGCCTCGGCCAGGGCGTCCTCGTCCACCAGGGCGCCCCGGGCGGTGTTGATCAGGAAGGCGCCGCGCTTCATCCGGCTCAGTTCATCCCGACCGATCAGGCCGCGGGTCTGCGCCGTGAGAGGCAGGTGCAGGGAGACGACGTCGGCCCGGGCGAGGAGGTCCGGCAAGGTGGCGGCGCGTTCGGCGTTCAGGGCCGCGAAGTCGGAAGCCGGCCGCGTCGGGCCGTAGGCGAGCACCCTCATGCCCAGCGCCGCCGCGAGCCGGCCGGTCGCCTGCCCGATGTCCCCGAACCCCACGACACCCAGCGTCAGGCCGGCGAGTTCAACGAGGCGCGCGCCATAGCGGAAATCGTGGTCGCCCTCCCGCATGGCCTGGTCGGCCTGCGGGATCGCCTTGGCGAGGGCGAAGATCAGGCCGATCGCATGCTCGGCGACGGAGAGGGCGTTGGCGCCCGGCGTGTTGACGACCGCGATCCCCGCCCGGGTCGCCTCCGGCACGGCCACCGGGTCGGTTCCGGTGCCGTGGACCCCGATCACCCTCAGCCGGGGCGCGGCCAGCACCGCTTCGGCGGGAAAGCCGCCGTTGCGGGTGACGACCGCGACGCAATCGGCCGCCTCGCGGGCGAGAATCGCCGAGGCGAGGCCGGTGGCGGCCCGGATCTCGAGCCCCGCCATCCGAAGCTGCGCGAGCCCAGCCGCATGGATCGGCTGAACAATGAGGCAGATGCCCGGCGCTCCTTCGAAGGGGCGGACCGGATCGGAAGGCTCGGTGAACACGTTCGAGGCAACCCTGCTCAAAAATACCGCTTGAATGCCGATGGTATACCGAAGAAGCTAGCTCAATGCCGCAGAGCTGGCAACATCAAAATACGATTATCGAGCCGATATCCAAGCAAAACAACGGGATACATTCCTGTTTTTCGATCTGGCGCGTCGTATAGATGAGATAAATGCGGCTATTATTTGGGATTAAAATTGAGATCAGTCAGGTCGAACGATGACTCAGGTCGAGACTGTTCTATCGCCGCTCCTGAAGATTAGGAAGCTGCACAAGAGCTATGGCGGCAACGAGGTGCTGAAGGGCATCTCCCTCGACATCCACGAGGGCGAGGTCGTGTCGATCATCGGCGCGAGCGGTTCGGGAAAGAGCACGTTCCTGCGCTGCCTCAACCTCATGGAGACGCCTACCTCCGGCTTCATGGATTTTGAGCGGTTCGCCTTCGACTACGAGGAGGGCGCCCGCCGTCAGCCGACTCCGCAGCAGCTCTGCGAATTGCGGTCGCGGATCGGCATGGTGTTCCAGAGCTACCATCTCTGGCCGCACATGACGGTGCTGGAGAACGTCATCGAGGCGCCGATCCGGGTGCGGCGGATGCCGCGCAGGCAGGCGGTGGCGGAGGCCGAGGCGCTCCTTGAGCGCATCGGCCTCTGCGAGAAGCGGCACGCCTACCCGTCGAAGCTCTCGGGCGGGCAGCAGCAGCGCGTGGCGATCGTGCGCGCCCTGGCCATGGCGCCCAAGGTGATGCTGTTCGACGAGGTCACCTCGGCCCTCGATCCCGAACTGGTCGGCGAGGTGCTGGCGCTGATGGGCTCCCTCGCGGCGGACGGGATGACGATGCTGGTCGTCACCCACGAGATGGCCTTCGCCCGGGACGTCGGCACCCGCACCCTGTTCTTCGACGGCGGGGTGATCGCCGAGGACGGCCCGCCCGCGGAGATCATCGGCGCGCCCCGGAGCGAGCGGCTGCGCCAGTTCCTCCGCCGCGTGCTGCACGAGCCGGCCGGGCTCGGGCAACCGGCATGAGTCGCCTTGGAGCCATCATGGAGTTCGGACGGCGATGAGCGGCACGGCATGGCAGGACTGGTGGCAGACCCTCGCGGAGGAGTTCGTCACCTACGGCCCCGGCTTCCTCTCGGCGACGCTGGTCGTGCTCGGCGTGACGGTGGCGAGCATCCTGGTCAGCTGGGTCTGCGGCCTGCTCGGGGCGCTGGGCAAGCGCTCCCCCTTCGCGCCCTTCCGGGCGCTCGCGAGCTTCTACGTCTGGTTCATCCGCGGCACACCGACCCTGATCCAAGTCTTCATCGTCTATTTCGGCATGCCGCAGATCGGCGTGAAGCTCTCCCCCGTCACCGCTGGCATCATCGCGCTCGGCGTCAGCAGCGGGGCCTACGTGGCCGAGACCATCCGCGCCGGCCTCGCGGCGATCCCTCGCGGTCAGCTCGAGTCGGCCTTGGCGCTCGGCATGAACCCGCGGATCATGATGGTCCGGATCGTCCTGCCGCAGGTCTTCCGCATGATCCTGCCCTCGCTGACGAACGAAGCGATCTCGGCGGTCAAGAACACCTCACTCCTGTCGACGATCACGGTGGTCGAGTTGACGCTCTACGCGCAGCTGATGATCGCCACGACGTTCCGCCCATTCGATTTCTACATCGCGGCGGCGCTGATCTACCTCGGCCTGACGTCGATCTTGTCGCAACTTTCCGCCTATTTCGAGCGGCGCTACGCCCGCCTGTCGTGAGCTTCCCCCGCCGCGGGACGGGCCGCGGCCGACACCTTCCGCCCCCTCGCCCGTACCGGAGATCGCCATGAACCGCCGCCGCCTCCTCGCCCTCGCCGCCCTCTGCACCGGCCTGCTTGCCGCTCCGGCGCTACGGGCGGCCGAGGGCAAGCTGGAGCTGATCGAGCCCGGCAAGCTGATCGTGGCCACCGACAGCACCTTCGCGCCCTTCAGCATGCGCACGCCGAGCGGCGAACTCGACGGGCTGGAGGTCCGGGTGATGCGCGAGATCTGCCGGCGGATCGGGGTCGAATACAGCCCGGTCAACGTCAAGTTCGACGCCCTGCTCGTGGGCCTGATGGCCGATCAGTACGACATCACCAGCGAGTCGATGGACATCACCCCCACCCGGCAGAAGCAGGTCGCCTTCGCGGACGGGTGGCTCGAGTCCGGTGCGCGGATCGTCACCCGCAAGGATACCGGGATCAAGGGACCGGAGGACCTCAAGGGCCGCAATGTCGGCGCCCTCTCGGCCTCGACCTTCGGCAAGCTCGCCGAAGAGCACGGCGCCAACCTCAAGAGCTACAAGACCGCCGCGGACGCCATGCAGGACCTCGTCGGCGGCAACATCGATGCGGTGATCAACGACGCGGTCGCCGGCAACTACGCGATCAAGGCGCGCAAGCTGCCGCTGGTGATGATCGAGACCCCGCTCAGCACCATCCAGAAGGGCTTCGCGATCAAGAAGGGCAAGCCGAACCTGCACGCCGCCGTCAACAAGGCGCTGGCCGAGATGGTCGCCGACGGGACCTACGCCAAGCTGCTCACCCCCCTGATCGGCTACGACCCGGCGCCGAAGGAGCCGATCAAGACGCCCGCGATGTGAGTGGATAGGGGAAGGCACAACAAGACATGAGCGGGGGCGGCCCGGTAGGCCGTCCTGGGAGGACACCAATGAAAACCCTCGACGCCTCGTCCTACACAACCGCGCTCGGCGCCCGTCGGGAGCAGAGCCTCGGCCAGATGGCCTACGATAGGCTGCTCGACATGCTCGTGCGTCGTGATCTTCCCGCTGGGACCGTGCTGCACGAGCGCCGTCTCGCGGAACTCCTCGACATCTCGCGCACACCGACCCGCGAGGCGATGTCACGCCTAGAGACCGAGGGGCTGGTCGAGCGGCAGCCCGGCGGGATGCTCGTCGTGAAGGAGTTCTCCCTGCGCGAGCTGATCGAGATCCTGCATGTCCGCCGCCTCCTGGAGCGGGAGAGCGTGATGCTCGCCACCGGCCGGATCCCCGATGGCGCGTTGGCGGAGTTGGAGCAGCACAGCGAGGCGTTGCTCGCGGCGGGCGATCCCGATGCGCCGGGCAACTGGGAGGTCGACCGCCGATTCCACGAATTGATCGCCGACAGCAGCCGCAACGCGATCCTCGCCAAGACGATCAAGGACCTGCGGCTCAAGACGCAGATGTTCAACCTGAGCCGGATGCCAGAGCGGTTCGAGGCGGTGCATCGCGAGCACCTCGCGGTCGTCGCAGCCCTGCGAGCCGGGGACGGGGCGGCGGCGGCGGATGCCATCGCGGCCCACCTCGAGAACTTCAAGCAGGGCATCATCCGCCGCCTGAGCGAGTTCTGAGGCGGGGGCCCAAGCCATGCACGAGTTTGCCCACCTGCGTGGCTGCGAGGCTGCCTTCCCGCTGGAAGAATTCGCCGTCCGGCAGGCGGCGGCCCGGGCCGCGATCTCCGCTGCCGGCCACAAGGCCCTGGTGGTGACCGGCCCAGAGACGATCTACTGGCTGACCGGCCGCCAGACTGCTGGCTACTTCGCCTTCCAGGCCCTCCTCGTTCCTGCCGAGGGCGAGCTCTCCCTGCTGGTGCGCCAACTCGAACTGCCTGGAGCGACGGCCAATACCTGGCTCGACGACATCCAGGCTTACCCGGACGGGACCGACCCGGCCGACGCCCTGGCGGCTCTGGTGCGGCGGCGCGGCTTCGTCCGCCCGGCGATGGAGCGGGACGGCTGGTTCGTCTCGGCCGCCCTCGCTGCGCGGATCGGCACGGCGCTCGGCACCGACCCGTTGCCCGATGGATCGGGGCTCCTTGGGCCCCTGCGCATCGTGAAGTCGGCGGCCGAACTACAGGCAATCCGGGAGGCCGCCCGTTACGCCCAGGCCGGGCTCGCCGCCGGCGTCGCCGCCTGCGGCGCAGGTGCCGATGAGAACGCCGTCGCCGCGGCCATGCTCGCCGCCGCGACGACGGCCGGCTCCGAGGCAATGGCAATGGAGCCCTTGGTCTCGTCAGGGCCCCGTAGCGGGCTGCCGCACATGACGTGGCGTCGGCGCCGCCTGGAACTGGGGGATGCCGTGTTCCTCGAACTCGCAGGCAGCCATGCGCGCTACCACGCGGCGCTGATGCGCAGTGTCTGGATCGGCGCGCCGCCGGTCGAGGCGCAGCGAATGATGGACTGCGCCCTGCGCGCGCTGGACGCGGCTCTCAGCGCAATTCGGCCCGGCCGACCCTGCTCCGCGCCGCACGAGGCGGCCCAGGCCGTCATCGACGCGGCGGGCTATGGCCCGGCCTTCCGCAAGCGCATCGGCTACTCGATGGGGATCGCCTTCGCTCCGGATTGGGGAGAGGGCAGCCTGCTGAGCCTGTTCACCGAGATCGACCGGCCGATTGAGCCAGGCATGGTGTTCCACCTGCCCGCGACCCTGCGCTGCTACGGGTTCTGGACGGTCGGCGCTTCCGAGACCGTGATCGTGACGCCGCACGGCGCCGAACCCCTTTCCGATCTGCCCCGCGCCCTGACGCTGCGGTGAGGCGAGACTCATTCCGACAACAAGGATCGCGCGATGCCCCGGACCGTCTACCTCAACGGCGACTGGCTACCGGAGACCGAGGCGAAGGTCTCGATCTTCGACCGCGGTTTCCTGTTCGCCGACGCGATCTACGAGGTGACGGCGGTGATCGGTGGCCGTCTGATCGACTATTACGGCCACGCCGCACGACTGCAGCGCTCCATGGCCGAGCTCGGTATTTCCTGTCCCCTCGAACCCGAGGCGCTACTGGTGATTCATCAGGAGATTGTGCGCCGCAACGACCTTCGCGAAGGTCTCATCTACCTCCAAATCTCCCGCGGAGTGGCCGACCGTGATTTCGCCTACCCGACCGGAGTCGATCCGACCTTGGTCCTGTTCACGCAGTCCAAGCCAGTCTTGGAGAACCCCCGCGTGGCCACAGGAATTACGATCGCCCTCCTGCCGGACCAACGCTGGGCCCGGCGCGACATCAAGACGGTGCAGCTCCTGCCAGCCTCTATGGCCAAGATGGAAGCGGTTCGGCGGGGCGCCGACGACGCATGGCTCGTCGAGAACGGCTTTATCACCGAGGGGAGTGCGGCCACAGCGCATATTGTGACCCGGGACGGGACCTTGGTGACCCGGGGCCTCTCGAGCGCTTTGCTCCACGGCATCACCCGCGCTAGCCTCCTCGACATTGCCCACTCCGAAGGCATCCCCGTGGAGGAAAGGGCCTTCACCCCCGATGAGGCGAAAGCCGCCGCGGAGGCCTTCGTCAGTTCGGCCACGAACTTCGTTCTGCCGGTCACGCGGATCGACGACACGCCGGTGGGCGACGGCCGAGCCGGACCGATCTCTAGGCAGCTGCGGGAAAGATATCTGGAGATCCGACTGGCCGATGCGATCTAACTCGTCTCAGCAAACGATGATGTCGACGTCTCCTTCGACGACTCCCCGATTTGAGAGCGGTCGTTCCGCTTTCGGCCAGATCCGGTCCCATGCGGGGCGTACCTCGGTGGCTGAGTTGGGCGGATTTGCGACGGTCTGCTTTGAAGCGGTCAGCAGGTCGAAGCGGACATCGCCCTAACCATCATGGGGCGCAGCTTGCCGACAACAGCGGCGCTGGATCGTCGGAGCTCTAGGCAATAGGTATCGGGATACGCGCGATAACTTTGATTTCGAAATCAAAGCCAGCGAGCCACGTCACGCCGACAGCCGTCCAGTTCGGGTAGGGGGGCGGCCCGATCTCCGTGTCGCGCACCGCCATGATGGTGGGGAACTGCGCCTCCGGATCGGTGTGGAAGGTGGTGACATCGACGACGTCGTCGAAGGTGCATCCCGCCGCTGCCAGCACGGTACGCAGATTGGCGAACGCACGCCGGACCTGCAGCTCGAATGTCGGCTCCGGCGAGCCATCCTCGCGGCTGCCAACCTGACCCGACACGAACAGCAGATCCCCTGACCGAACGGCAGGCGAATATCGATGCATATCGTAGAGGGCATGACGGGAGGCGGGGAAAACAACGTCGCGTTTGGACATGATTGGGTCTCCTGACGCTTGAGATCCGCTGAGCGTGATGATTGCGCCGCTCGAACGGAAGGGTCGGGATCTCAGGCCGCCCCCAGGATCAGAGGGACGGCGCCGGTGATCATCAGCATGGCGGTGAGGCCATGGATGCCGAGCGCCCTCGCGGTCGAGCCACGCGCGGCCACGACGAGTGACATATCGCCGGCTGGGATTAGTGCCTCTACCAGTAGGATGATCCCGAGCACGCGCGGTCCGCCCCACACCAACATGGCCAGGACAACTATCCCGGAGACGACGTCGCGAACCCCCTTGAGGCGAAGCCACCAAGCGACGTTCGCACCCGCCTCTGGTAACGGCAGACCGAAGCTTCGTGTGGCCGCCTTTGGATCTGACAAGTACATCATGCCAATTGCGATGATGCCGAATGCGGCTAGCAGCGCGATGACCATCGAAAACCAGTACATGCGCGACTCCTTGCGGTCCGATGCTACAGGGTGATGACGAGTTTGCGCGCCGAGACACCGACCCGCTGCCGTTCGAGCGCTTCGGGGACGCTGCCCAAGCCGTGGCCGACCACCAGCGGCTCCGGCGCCGCCGCGTAGCGCCCCCGTGCGAGCGCCTGCGGTAGAAACATCTCGTAGATCAGCGGCCCGACCTCGTTGTCGATGAGCGATCCACCCCAAATCATCCTGGTCGCGACACCGAGGCGCCGAGCGCGCAGCATCAGCGACAGATTGCCGAACATC
The DNA here is from genome assembly GCF_022829465.1 of Methylobacterium sp. J-067. GTDB lineage: Bacteria > Pseudomonadota > Alphaproteobacteria > Rhizobiales > Beijerinckiaceae > Methylobacterium > Methylobacterium litchii. The sequence continues at coordinate 150,263 of NZ_JAKSXZ010000092.1, read as the reverse complement.
ATCTGGGCGATGGCCGGCGCGAGCTTGCGCATCCGGCCACGGCCCGGCGGAACGTCGTCGAACGACGCGGGCGGCGTGACCTGCGCGACGAAACGTCTGCCATCGCAGGCCGCCAGGATGTCCATGCACGCCGCGGCCGACCCCTTGCCGATGGAGAGTGCTCCCGCGCACCGCCGCCCCTGCAACTCGGCTAGGATGTCCCGCTTCACTGTTGGACTGTGGTAGTCGAACGCCTGCTTAGCTCCGAGGCGGCGAACGAGGTCGAAGTTGTGGGGCAAGCAGGTCGTGACGACCTCGTAGCCGGCCGCGCGTGCGAGTTGGATCGCGTTGCAGCCGACGCTGGTGGAGCCGCCCCAAACCAACATCACCTCGCCCGTGGCGACAGGATCGAGCCGCGGCGGTGGCAAAGCAAGGAAATCCCGCTGGAATAGCCCGCACGCTGCGGTTGATAGGCCGAGCGGCAGGACCGCGGCGTCTTGGAACGGCATGCCGTCAGGGATCGGCGTCGCCATGTGCGCGAGCAGCACAACTTTTTCCTGGAAGGCTCCCTCCGCCGCTCGGTTGCGGCCTTTCTCCAACCCGGCGGCGTGGCCGAGGACGCGATCTCCGATCCTGAAGCGCGTGACGCCCGCACCGACCGACACAACATCGCCGGCGACATCGGTGCCTAAGACGACGGGGTAGCGCAGATAGCTCGTGATTACGTCGCCGATCGCCTGGACGTAGCGGTCGAACGGGTTCACCGCGACGGCGCGGGCCCGCACGGTGATTTCACCGGGTCCCGGCGCGACGTCGGGCGCGGCCCGCTGGACGAGGTCGGCGCGCTTCGTCGGAAGCCAAAGGGCAACATGGTCGGACAAGTTCGATGCTCCTTCGCCGTAGCGATGGGACCGAACTATGGTTGTTCCTCTGGACCAGCCATGCTTGAACGTCGCGAATATCGTCGCGATCGTCCAGACCTGATGGATCCTCTCTCCGACATCCTCACGCTCCTTCGGCCAACTGGTTACGGTTTCCGGGGGCTGGACACCGCCGGCGACTGGGCGCTCGACTTCCGCGAGGCGCATGGCATCCGGTGCTTCGCCATCGAGGCGGGGTCCTGCTGGCTTCAGCCTTCGGACGACGACACGCCGACGCTTCTGAGCACCGGGGACGTGGCGCTCGTCATGGGCGGCCAGCCCGTCCGCCTCTACTCCCGCGCCGATGCCGAGCCACGCGACGCCTTTGCGCTGTTCTCGTCGGCGCCGGCGGGCGGGGTCGCATCGCTCAACGGAGGGGGCGAATGCCGCGGCGTCGGCGGCTTCTTCGAGCTCGGTGGGTCGAACGTGCGTGCGCTGCTCGCTGCCGTCCCACCAGTCGTCCACGTCCGCTCCGACAACGGCAGAGACGCGCTGCTGGCCGGCGTGCGGCGCCTGATGCGCGAACTGAGCGAGCCGCTGCCGGGCGGCGCCCTGCTCGCGAGCCATTTCGCACAGGCCTTGCTGGTCGAGGCGCTGCGCGCTCACCTGGCTGACGGCGAAGCGCACGGCGGCTGGCTCGCGGCCTTAGCCCACCCGACGATGCGCAGGGCGCTCGCCGCCATGCACGGTGACGTCGCCCGCCGCTGGACGTTGCACGATCTCGCGCAGGTGTCGGGCATGTCGCGATCGAGTTTTGCCGCGCAGTTCGAGAGCGTGACCGGCGAGACGCCGATCGCCTACCTGACCCGCTGGCGCATGGCACTCGCAGCGGATCGCCTGGCTAACACGGCGACGTCGTTGGCGCAGGTCGCGGCCTCGGTAGGTTACAACTCCGTGAGCGCCTTCGGTGCGGCGTTCAAGCGGATCACAGGCCGCTCGCCGCGTCGCCGAGGGGAGGCGTGCGTGTGACCCTGTCGAACGGCCGGGAACGTCGCGGACCGTCCTCGGTGACGTCGGCGCCATGCTTCAGAGCTTGATGCCCGCCGCCTCCAGGGCGCCGTCGATGCGGGCGTCGACCTCGCGCTTTGACGCCTCCCAGCTGGGCACCGTGGCGAGCAAGCGCTGCTGCCAGGCCACGAGGTTGGGGAACTCGTTCAGCGGGATCCTCGTCCGCGCGTTCTGCGAGAACGGGCCGGCGACGTCGAAGTCGGCCAGCGTAAGCCGGTCGCCCACGATGTGGCTGTGCTGCGCGAGGTGGACGTCCAGCGCGGCGGCGGCCACGCGTATCTTGTCGGCCGCCAGTTTGACGATGGCCTCGTTTGGGGCCCGCCCCATGAAACGCTTTGCAAGCACTTCGTCGAATGTGAGCGTCGCGAAGACGCGCCACTGTTCGCCCGACCAGAACATCCACTGGAGGATCTCGAACCGCTCGTGCGTCGTTCGTCCAGCCAAGTCGCTTCCCGCTTTCTCGGCGAGATAGAGGTTGATGGCCGCGGCCTCGTAGAGGACGAAGTCGCCGTCCACCATCACGGGCGAGAGGCCGTGCGGGTTCAACTTCAGGAACTCGGGCGTGTGGCTCTCGCCTTTGAAAAGATCGATGTCGACGATCTCGATGTCGATGCCCATGGCTGATGCCGCCGTCGTAACGCGGCGCCGGCTGCCGGAACCGGGGTCGCCGTAGATCCTGATTGCCATTGCAAGATACTTTTTCAGTCGAGTGATGAGGTGGCTGGTTAGCCCGGAACCAAGGGCAAGCGTCCGTTCTCGAAGACCTCATACGAGGCGTCGAGCTTGTCCTGACGCTTCATCGCCGCTCGCCTTGACGCCGCGGCGACCCCTCGAAACAGAAGGTAGGCCATCCGCCATATTCCATGTATCCATTCCGTACGAAGAACATCTATCCGTATTTCGAATGAGCGACCGCTGGCAGGAAATGGCCGTGTTCGTCCGTGTGGCCGAGACCGGCAGTCTTTCGCGCGCGGGACGCGAACTGATGCTCTCGCAACCTTCCGTGTCGCGCATCGTCGGTGCGCTGGAGGCGCGGCTGGGCTCGACGCTGCTGCTGCGCACCACTCGCAGCATTTCCCTGACGGAGGCCGGCAGCTTGTATCTGGACCGCGCGAGATCCCTCCTCGCGGAGCTTGAGGAGGCTGAGCAGGCGGCCCGGGGGGTGGACTCGTTACAGGGTTTGATCCGTCTTGCGATGCCAGTGCTCTACGGCTCCCGAGCCGTCGTCCCCGCACTCGCGACGTTCCTAGCCCGGCATCCGGACCTCCGGATCGAGATGACCATGAGCGATGCGCGCCAGAACCTCGTCACGGACGGGGTCGACGTCGCCATTCGCCTGGGCGTCGGCCCGCTGGTGGACTCCACCTTCGGGGCCCGCAAGCTCGCGGCGGTCGAGCGGTTGGTGGTCGCCGCCCCGGCCTATCTTTCTTCCCGTGGCACGCCCGCCAGCCCGGCCGAGCTTTCCCAACACGATTGCATCGTGCAGCACGGCCTTTTCGGTCGCGAGAGCTGGCGCTTCACACGCGACGGGACCGTTACCTCCGTCGATGCCCCCGCGCGCCTCTGGATCAATTCGGCGCCGGGGATCCTAGCCGCTGTGGTGGCGGGCATGGGCATCGCGCTGGCGACCCGCGTCATGGCCGGGGATGAACTGCGCGCCGGCCAGCTTATCCAGGTGCTTGAGCCCTATCGGCTCGATCCTGCCGAAGTCTACGCCGTATTCCCGGCGGGCCCGAGGCCGTCAGCGAAAGTCCGTGCGATCGTAGATCACCTCAGCGCGTCGCTTAATTCGGGCTGATTGAATAGTCCTCAGCTTCCACTGGGGGCGAACGTGACGCAGTGCGACTGGAGTAGCGGCAAAACGTAAGTCCGCTTTTGGGAACCTCGAAGCCGCGTCTGTACAGCTGGGTTGGGTCGCTATCAGACTGGCTGTTCGGGTCGAGATTGCGCCGTCCCGCTCTCCACCGCACGAGGCGACGGGGCATTACTGGTCTCATCCTATAACGACGTCGACTGCTGATATCCCCAGCAACGCAACAGTTGGGTAGAAAGTCAGCGCGAACCCGAGCGCACGACCGTGTGCACCACGCTGATAGCCGATCCAAAACATTGCCCGGCCGACGCAAAACAGCGCAGTGACCGTCATCAACACGCTCATCGGATGGACTGCGGCCGTCGCGAACGCGAGGTGTGTTGGGATTGCTAGAATGCTCTGCTCTAGAGTGTTTTGTAGAACTGCAACGGCATCTTGCACGGGTTTTGATCCGGGCCCTGCCTTGCTTCCTGCGATATCATCGAGTGAGAAAAACCTCAGTCGCGCGACGTTCGCGATTGCAGCAGCAAGCCAGACGATGACGAACAGGTCTGTTCGCAGTGCAGCTTGCAGACGTTCAGCAAGCGGTCTCACCGGCATTCCCACCGGCTCCCACGAAGTAGCCAGCGTCAATGCCAGGGCAGTGATTGCTAGGCCCGACGCCATTCCCACGGCTACCCGGCGCTGCTCCATACGGAATTCGTCAGTGTCTTGCATCATCTGCCAGCAGCGTTCGCGTATCCCATGCACACTCCATCAGCACGACGAGCGGCTTGCAACGAAGGTTCTCCGAAACGGCGTCCGCTCCCGGGAAAAGCGAAGCAGGGATTAAGTGGCAGAGTTGGGTCGAAAGCAGCCAATTAACCACGATTTTGCAGACCAAAATGGCATGCGCTGATGGCCTAAGCTTATGATCTATATGCGATAAATGGTCGGAGTGGCGGGATTCGAACCCACGACCCCTAGTCCCCCAGTTTGGTCACAGTCGTTGAAGCGCGACGATAATTTTGCAAACGGAACAACCCGGCCAGCATTGATCTCATTCGGCTTCTCGCCCGTTTTGCAAACGTAATTTCGACTCTCGCAGCGGCGCGAATGACTCGCTGCGCCTTGACGCTGTGGCGTTCGATTGGCGGAGGGGAAATCCGCTGGCGATTGGCGAACGTCTGGATCGGGCGGATTTCAGTCGGTCCGTTTTTACAAAGCTAGACAAATTAAGCAGCTGTCATAGAGGCGGCCAATTTATCCCGATTATACTCCAGAGAAACTCTGGCATAGAGCTAAGCCTGTTGGCGTCTCTATCGCCCACTCGCATCTTGCCTCTGAAATATCTTCAGAGAGCAATTGGGTCTCTACCGACCCACCTCACAAGCTCATCCGCAGCCATCGGACGGGCAAAGTGGTAACCCTGTGCTTCATCGCAGCCTGTCGTTCGCAAAAGCTTTAACGCTTGCTGAGTTTCCACGCCTTCTGCAACCACTCGGTAGCCAAGATGTTTAGCCATCGACACCATCATTGTCACGAGCGATAGCTGACGAGGGTCGACGTCAAGACCCATCATGAAGGCGCGGTCGATCTTCACAACATGAACGGGCAGCCTCTGTAGGTAGGCCAGACTGCTATATCCAGTCCCAAAGTCGTCGATCGCCAAACGGATGCCGGCCGCTCTAAGCTTACTCAGCTGGACGAGCGCCTGCGCGGCATCGGTCATCACCGCCGTCTCGGTTACTTCGAGTTCGAGCCATTCCGGTTCCACGCCATGTCGAACCAGAATTTGGCTGACACGCGAGGCGAAATCCGTTTCATGCAAATTGGTGGACGAGATGTTGACCGAGACGACAAAGTCTATGCCGTGGTTACGCCACCGAGCAATTTGTGAGATTGCCGTCTCCAGTACCCAAGCGGTTGCTGGCGTGGCCAAAGCTATGCGTTCGATGAGCGGGATAAATTCGCCCGGTGAGATCGATCCAAGGGTTGGATGCGTCCAACGCATCAGCGCTTCGGCACCTACACAACGTCCGGTCGCGAGGTCGATACGGGGCTGGTAGACCAATCGTAATTCGACTGGATTTTTCAGGGCGGCCTCGAAATCCCGAAGCAATATGAAGCTTCGCTGCGAGGCCGTATCGAGGGCCTGCGAGTAGATCTCAAACGACTTGTTCATGGAACGGGCGTCCAGCGCCGCCCCTTGAGCGATCCTTAGTATGTCGATGGGTGGCAGGCCGCCTAATGGGAATGGCGCAATGCCGACAACCGTCGAACCGAGGGCATGTGGCCCCCCGAGCTTGCGCAGGCGTTCAGCTTGGGCGGTCAAGAAATTACTGCAGGCGATTTCATCCATCCCATCGGGAGTTAATGCCGCGAGTTGGGTGGCGCCGACGTGGTAGGCCTTTTGCTGCGGACCAATCAAATGACGAAAGAGCCGTCCGGCTGTCTTGACCATGTCATCTACGACAGCCTGTCCCATCACACGGACGACGTGATTCATTTGATCCACGGCGATTAGGTCCACTAAAACCGCCGTCCGCCGTTGCCCGGGCGTTTGATCCCGCGCGAGGTCGCTGAGGTCCTCTATGAACTGCGTTCGGTTCGGCAGTTCGCTAATCGGGTCTATCCGTCCAAAAGCATGCTGCAACTCGATCTGCGCCATGACCGTAGCAGCGAGGTCACGAAGTGCCGTCAATTCTTCCCGATGTATCCTTCGCGGCGTCATTCCCAACACACACATGGCCCCGAGGCCGAAGCCGTCGCGTGTGACTAGGGGCGCGCCAGCGTAGAAGCGTATACCAGCCTTGGCCAAAAGACTGTCACTATAAAAAGGGTCTGCAAGGAAATCTTCGATTATGACCACGTCACAAGTCTCGGCGACTTGGCTGCACGGGGCCTTCTCGCGTGGGATAGACCAGTGCTCCACGCCGACCCTTGATTTGAACCATTGCCGATCGCTATCAGTCAGAGAAACCGCGGCTATTGGCAGATTGAAGATCTTGCTGGCCAAGCGAGTGATACGGTCAAAACTCTCGCTGGCGGGCGTGCCCAGAATTTCGAGTTGAGTGAGAGAATGCAGCCGCTCAGCTTCCGCGTTCATTTGACAAACCACATAAAACTAACGTGGATCGAATTTATAGCGTATCATCGTTTCGAAATTCTACATCTAAGAAGCGGGTGCGACAATTAATCAAACACAATACAGATCAGTATTCGAGATTGATTTATATTAGGTTCGCGCTTGCCCACTTTGGCGTTTGATTATGCGTGCATCGCGCCCGGTAAGATCGTCTGAATTCTCTGCGACAATCCCCCTATGCTGTCCGCTTCGAAGCATCGACAAAACGTTCATTAATTGCCACGTTGGGTCCCGACCGGAATGACTGCTTAGGTTGGTATCCTGACTGCCCAGTCTTGAACTGTCCCATAGGGGAAGGGGACATTCGCTCCGGTCATGCGATGGGTAGCCCTTGCCGATTAGGTGGCTTCCTACTGATTTGCATAATAATCAATGTAGGTGGCGCTTAATAATGCTAACATTGATCACGGCGCCACATTCGACGCCAAGCTGGATAGGATCACCCAATGCGGTTAGAGCGCAACGAACGTGGAGATTGGATGCTTGATCCCGAACAGCTTCACTCCCGCCTCATGATCAATCCAGGCATCATGCGGCAAAAGATGAGACTCGGCCTAGTAACAAGCCGAGTTGAGGAAGGATTTGACGCGGATAATGGCAAGACTCGTGTGACGATAAAGGTTGCCAACTCAGTTTGGGAGGGCATTTTCGACGAACATGGCTACTTAAAAAGCGAAAAAATGATATAGATAGGATTCTAGCTGATTTATAATACTCAAGGAAGGCTCGATCAGCGCCTTGGTTTCGGATTGATACCTTATAGACAGCTTATTCCGGCTTATGATGGGCAAACATTGTGCAGCTTAGATGACAATGAGAATATTTTCGAGGTATTATAGCCATATAGAGGATTTATGAGTCGACACATCTGCGCTGACAATCTACAAATATTCCTAAGAACTATGAGTAAAGAAGATGAGCAAAATCTAATATCAGCGATTGATGTGATGGAATGAGAGCTATCATTGTCGTTGCCACCTCCGCTGGTGGCCTTGATCCGCTCAGGCAGATCGTTTCAGCCCTACGAACTCCCTGCAACGCCTCCATGTTTATCGTCCAGCACATCGGCGCGAAGCCGAGCCATCTCCCCGACCTCCTCAACGCGTGTGGCGGTCTCCCAGCAGCTTTCGCTCGGCACGGTGAGGCCATTGCAGCTGGCCGGATTTACGTGGCTCCGCCTGACCATCACATGCGACTGCGCTTCGGCGCGATCTGCCTGGATCAGGGTCCAAAGGTTCACTTCACTCGCCCGGCTGCCGATCCGCTGTTTATCTCGGCGGCGGAAGCCTACGGCAAACGTGTCGTCGGTATTGTACTCAGCGGCAGCAATGCCGACGGAGCTGAGGGTATGCGTGCAATCACGGCATGCGGTGGCCTTGGTCTCGTGCAAGATCTAGCCGAGGCTGAATACCCCGAGATGCCGCTAGCAGCGATGAAGCTCGATCACCCAGAGGCATCTCTCACTGGTGCTCGACTGGCCGAGCGGGTCGTCGCACACTGTATTAACAACGATTGAGGGCTCTGCAATAGCAAGTGTCTGCTTTATCCCAATCTGAAGCTGACGAGCATCAGCTTATGAACATGATCATGGCAACATAAACGGCTGCATTGGGCTGTAATGCGTCAGAATTATCTTGAAAAGATCTACCGGAGATGGGATATTCATTCTCGGAATATTTGCACCTCATCGCCTGCAAGCGCCATCCGCTGATCGGCACACCACTGCTGCTCACCGACCGCCTTCACCTCGTCGAAGCGGCGCGCCAACTCGCTTTTGAAAGCGGCCTCTGATTGCTCCTTACCGAGTATCTCCGTCGCAACATCGCGGGCAGTTTGAGAGATCCTGAGTGCGGTCGTGCTGTCGATCTTAAAATGCTTCGTGCAGAAGGTGATGATCGCCGACTGCGCGCTGGAGGCTCGGAGAAGGGCCAAGGCCTGTTTTTCCTGACTCTGAGCTCTGCTTGAACCGACCATAGCGGAACTCACTACGGTGACAACGATAAGAGTTCGCAAGAGCACGTGCACATCCCGCTCGCCCGCAATCACACGCTGCGGGTATATTGGCGGGAAGCTTCGAGGCGCTCTTCTGTTCCCAGCTCACCACCCTCACTGTTGAAAAATGATTGCCCTGCGCGCAACGGACGAGCGTAAGATTTAAGGTTACAATAGGTATTAGATGGACGGTAGCACCAGAGGACGCATTGGCCGCCTCACGCCAAGAGGTGCTCTCACGCGGTTAGAGCGACTGCTTTCAGGGTATCCGTTCCGTCCCCGGGATGGCTGTTTGGGTCGAGTGCGGAATGGCGACTCGTGGTGGAACTGCGACCGTCCGCTTTCGGGCGATAATGTATCAGGGCGGATATCGACGTCACGCCCTCTCATGACCCAATGCGTGACCCGGAGATGCTCGGTTGAGGATCGGCTACTGGGCAGCCTCTGCCCCTTTACGCTCCGGCGACTTATCAATGACGATGAGCACCGACCCAGTTAGTACGCTCATGCCGGCCTCGTCGCGAACTTCGGCCCGAAACTGAGCGGCAGGTCGACCCTTGTGCTCGTCTCTGAGCATGCTGGCCAAAGTCTTGCGGACAACCTCCCGCACCGCGTCCTCATTGGGCAAGTCTTGGCCGACATCATCTATGACGATGATGCTGTCGTAGGTGTCGAAAAAGAAACGAGGCATCAAACCCTCCGGGTCGCAGGCGGGAGCACTCGCCTCACCCAGCCGCTAGCGCCTACAATCGACCAGCCAGCGATACTCAACTAAAACACATACAATCTACAAGCGGTATAATTTATGTTTTAATAGTACGCTCGATGCCCGAATTTTCTCAACTAAAATCCCGCCGTGCATCAATCGATTAGAGAAATTTTCGTCTTATATCTGTTGGTCTTTGGTCGTAAAAAAGTTTTGGGAACTACTAAGTATCGCTCTATGTTAACTGTGGGATTATGATTCGGTGAAACCTGAAAGATGCCCTGCTACTTCCCTTTATAAGGGCGGCCGAATTACGGGGGGGGGTGAATGTCCAATCCGCTGATCATGAAGCTCGAACACGGAGCGCAACTGACAGACGAAGACCGCGCTGTCCTCCAGCACCTTACCGGTACGACCCGGCGCGTTGCGCGGCATATGGACATCAGCCCCGAAGGCGAGCGCCCTGAGGATGTGCATCTCGTTATGCAGGGCTTCGCCTGCCGCTACAAGACGCTCAGAGATGGGCGACGCCAGATCATGGCTTTCCTGGCGCCTGGCGACTTCTGCGACCTGCACGTGGCCATCCTCGGCGAAATGGATCATAGCATCGGCACCGGCTGGGGCTGCACCATTGTGGACATTCCACGCTCCACCATCGAGGATCTGACGGCCCACCACCCTCGCATCACGCGGGCACTCTGGTGGGCGACGCTGGTCGATGAGGGCACGCTGCGGGCGTGGCTCGTCAACATGGGCCAGTGTGAAGCCGACCGTCAGATGGCGCATCTCATCTGCGAGTTGCACGTGCGACTGCGGGTGGTTGGCCTAGCGGGCAATGACAGCTTCGAGTTCCCGATTACTCAGGAGGATCTTGCCGACACACTGGGTATCACCAATGTGCATGTAAACCGGGTTCTTCAGGATCTGCGAGCCCAGGGGTTGGTTGAGTGGAAGAGCAAGCGCGTGCGCATTCCCGACGTGGAGCGATTGAGGGCCTTCGCCGAGTTCGACCCGAAGTACCTTCACCTGAACCGGCGCAGTGAGGATGAGCGTCCGTTTTGGGGTACGCCGTAGCTCGCCGACTGTGAAACGTCAGTTTCAGGATGGAGGGTCGTGGATTATTTGTCGTCGCGAGCCAAAGCTGTCGGACGGTTGACCCATGACCGCTTTTGGGAAGCGCCGACGACTGCTCGCACGACCAGGTTCGGTCGGCAACGGACGAGCGCGGACGTAGCGATATTCCCCGCTTCCGACCCATGGCAGGTGCAGATTCGGCCCATTGAAACGAATGGCGCGCTCTGGGCTTGAGAGTGCAGCGCCGAGGTACCTATGCTCTACGAACTCACTACCCTTTCGTGCCCGTTGCTAGCTGTCGGTCGAGCATCCGAGGGCGTTTATGACTGGGTGAACGACGCAGAGGCCAAGGGTAAACTGTTTGGCTGCTGGCGGACCGAGATAGGAACACTCGGTCGCCTGATCGTGCTGCGTGGGTTCGAGGCACCGGAGGATATGACTGCCGAGCGCCGCCGGGCGCTTCTGAGCGCTAACCCGTTCAATGCGGGGAGCGTGGTGACGGCGCTGGAAATGGACAGCTACGCGCCACTTGCCTTTCTGCCGCCGATCCGGACCGGGGACCGGGGTGGGGTGTACGAGTTCCGGACTTACCACCTGAAGCCGGGCGGGCTGCTGCCAACGCTCGCAGGCTGGGAAGCCGCTATCACACCGGCACATGAGTATACCGAGCATCTTGTCACGAACATGTACGCCCTCGATGGAGCACCGCGGATCACACACATCTGGGGCTTCACGAACTTGAAGGAGCGGGCCGATCTACGCTCTTGGGCCTATGGTGCTGGTGTATGGCCGCCTGAGGGAGGCCCCGAGCAGATTGCCGAAGGGACTTCGACTATTGCGCTTCCACAGGGGCCATCTCCTCTGGCGTAAACAGTCCTCAGAATGGCTCGCAGATGACTGCTTTCGGATTGCGTTGGCAGCCGTCAGGATAACTGACATTGTCGCCAGCGGAGCGACCGCTTGGGGTGGTTTTGCGACTGTCCGCTTCCGAACGCGGATGCATCGAAGCGGACATACTTTCGGAGAGCGCCCCCTACGCCTCTGAGATCAGCTTGATCGAGAAGGCGGCAAGTAGGCTGCCCATAGCCCAACGCTGGGCCAATAACCAAGATGGACGCTTTGCCAAACCCGTTGCGAGGGCGCCGGCCGTGCTCGCGATGACGACGCCGAAGCTGAGGTTCACGGCAATGTGGATCAGCCCGAGAACAAGGGTCTGGCCCAGCACGCTGCCGTGCCCCGGAACGACGAACTGCGGTAGCAGCGCGAGGTAGAGCAGCGCGGCCTTCGGGTTCAAGAGCGTCGTTACGAAGCCCATGGTGAAGACTTTGCCTTTGCCGCTGCTCGGAAGCCGGTTCACCTGGAAGGGTGAGCGTCCGCCGGGCCGTACCGCCTGCCAAGCCAGGAACATGAGGTAGCCCGCCCCAGCGACGCGAAGCGCATCGAAAGCGAGTGGCACGGCCATCAGGAGCGCTGTGATGCCGAAGGCAGCGCAGGCCATATAGACGATGAAGCCGAGCGCGCTGCCGCCTAGCGAGACGATACCGGCCGTCCGCCCTTGGGCGATGGAGCGAGAGATTAGGTAGATCATGTTCGGCCCTGGCGTGACCGCCAAGCCGAGGATGACGATGAGGTAGGCCGTGAGGGTGGATGTATCGGGCATGGGGCCTCGCAGGGCGCGGGTTCAGCGCTTCTTCTCACCGCCACTTCGATAGGTAAAATACGAAGATCGAATGTCTGTGATCCGCTGAGCCTATCGCCGATGGTCAACTTCCGCCTGCTTCGGCATCTCTGGCTGTTTCAGGCCGTCGCGGAGGAACGCCACTTCGGGCGTGCAGCCCAACGGCTCGGGATGTCACAGCCGCCCCTCACCGAGCAGATCAAGGCGCTGGAGCAGGCCCTCGGCACAACGCTGTTCGCCCGTGACCGTCGTGGTGTTCGGCTCACGGCGGCAGGTGCCGCAATCCTCCCGGCCGTGCGCAAGTTCGTCGATCAGGCGGGGCGGTTGGAACTCGCGGTACGGGAGGCCGTGGCCGGTCGGACCGGGACACTCACCATCGGCGCCATCAACGCGGCGCTGGTCGAGGACATACCGCCCCTGGTCGCCGCTCTGCGGACCGCGCATCCCGACCTGACGGTAGCCATTAGAGAGATCGACAGCGTCGAGGCGGTCCCGGCCCTAGAAGCTGGTGACATCGATCTGGCCTTCGCTCGGCTCGAAGGGGTGCTCGGTCAGACGATCCAGTCGCGGCCGGTGGCGCAGGACAGGCTTGCGGTGGTCCTTCCCGAGGGACACCGCCTCGCGACAATGCCCGAGGTTCCCCTCGCTATGCTGGCGCAGGAGGACTTTGCGATGTTCGCGCGCCGTTCGAGCCCGGTCTACTTCGACAGGGTGCTGGCCGCCTGCCAGGATGGCGGCTTCTCGCCCCGCATCCTGCATGAGGTCCGCTCCGTCACATCGCAGATCGCGTTTGTGGGCTGCGGTCAGGGGATCGCCCTCGTCCCGTCGAGGTCCGAGAGGCTTGCTCCATCGAGCGTCGTCTTCCGGCCACTGAAGGAGCGCGTTGAGATTGTTGTCACCGCGCTAGTCTGGTCCACAGCGCATCATAACCCGCTAGTCGATACGGTCCTCGAATTGATCGAACAGAACTGCGTGGGTGGGTCGTAAAAAGAACGTCTGCTTCAGGTCGATCGGCCAAGGTCGGCTTCCCACCCCGAGCCGAAGTTGCCGGACGGCCGGCGAATGGCCGCTTTCGGGAAGCGCTGATGGCGGTCCCTACGACTGTGTTGGGTCGCGAGCGGGAGGGCTGCTGAGGGTGGATTTCGGCCAGTCTGCTTCCGGGAAGTGAGGTGGCGAAACCTGACGTTGGCTCAGAGATCGAATGCTGGCGACTTCAGCCTGAGCGATACCGCCTATCGAAAGGGTCGAGATCGGGATAGAGGCTGCGCGACAGCAATGAGAGGGACCCGATGAGTATGGACGGCGCCGAGGTCCTGAAGCGGACGCTCATCGAAGACGAGGCCGCCATCCTCGACGCGTGGTACGCCTCCTTGCGTGAGGGAACCTCCCTGCAGAGCGGCCGCATTCGCGAGGCCGAGCTCCAGACCCAGGCCAAAGCCGTGTACGGCCAGCTTCGGGACGCGCTCGCCAACGGCGGGGTCGACGCTGATGGCGAGCAATACACTTTGCTTCGCGAGGCCCTCGCCGACATCTCCCGCTCACGTGCCATTCAGGGCTTCACGCCGACCGACACCGCCAACTTCGTGTTCTCGCTCAAGGCGCCGGTCTTCGCGGCCATCGGGAAGGCCCATGGGACGGACGCCGCCACACTGGCGGCGGGGACCTGGGCCGCGAGCAAGGTCCTCGATCGGCTCGGCCTGCACACCATGGAGGTGTTCCTGGCCAGCCGCGAGGAGGTGATCGGGCGCCAAGGACAGGAGATCGCCGAGCTCTCAACACCGGTGGTCCGGCTCTGGGATGGCATCCTTGCGCTGCCGCTCATCGGCACCCTCGACAGCGCCCGGACTGGCGTGGTGATGGAGAACCTGCTCCAGGCAATCGTCGATGAGGAGGCCGAGATCGCCATCATCGACATCACCGGCGTCCCGACCGTCGACACCCTTGTGGCGCAGCATCTGCTGAAGACCGTCGCGGCAGCCCGGCTGATGGGCGCCGACTGCTTCGTATCCGGCATCCGGCCGCAGATCGCCCAGACCATGGTCCATCTCGGCGTCGAACTGAACGTCGTTTCCAAGGCGACATTAGCCGATGCCTTTGCGCTCGCCCTTCGGCAAACGGGTCGAAAGGTGGTGCGCCAACAGGCTTCTGCCGAGGGGCGCCGCTGACACCATGGACCGCATCCCAATCCTCAAGCTTGGTGGCGTCCTCATCGTCACCATCCAGGTCGACATGCACGACCGCCTCGCCCTCGCGCTGGAGGAAGACCTTACGGCGATGATCGTGCGCACCGGCGCACGTGCCGTCCTGATCGAGATCTCGGCTCTGGAGATCGTCGATTCCTTCATCGGCCGCATGCTGGTGAGCATTGCCGCCGTGTCGCGCGTCCTCGACGCGGACACGGTTGTTGCTGGGATGCGGCCCGCCGTGGCCATCACCCTGGTCGAGCTCGGCCTGGAGCTGACCGGCATCAAGACGGCCCTCAACGTCGAGCGCGGCATGGCGCTGATCCAGTCGCGGCTCGCCGAGGAGGACGGTTTCGGGGGCGACCGTGAAGCCCACGAAGGTTGAAACACTCCCGATCCGGTCGGGCGACGACGTCGTGCGGGTGCGCCAACGGGTCCGCGCGCTCGCCATCGAGATTGGGCTCGGGCTCGTCGATCAGACCAAGTTCGTCACCGCCGCGAGCGAACTGGCTCGCAACGCCTTGGACTACGGCGGCGGCGGCGAGGTCCGGGCGGAGATCGTCCAGGCCGGGATGCGCAAGGGCCTGTGCCTGACCTTCGAGGACGAGGGCCCCGGCATCGCCGATATCGAGCAGGCGATGACCGACCACTATACCTCCGGCGGCGGTCTTGGCCTTGGCCTCGGCGGAGCAAAGCGGCTTTCGAACGAGTTCCACATCGAGTCGACGCCCGGAGCAGGCACGCGCGTGACGATCGCGCGGTGGAAGTGAGCATGGTCCGGGTCCCCGTCACGGAAGCGAGCCAGGTGGCCGAGGCGCGGCGGCGGGCCGTGGCCGTGGCGCAGGCCATCGGCTTCGACGAGACCGCGGCCGGACGGGTGGCCCTGGTCGTTACCGAGCTCGCCACCAACGTCGTCAAGTACGGCGTCCCGGGCGAGGTTCTTGTGGGAACCTACGAGGATGGGACCGGCTCGGGCGTCGAGATTCTCGCGCTGGACAAGGGACCCGGCTTCTCGGACACCGGCTCCGCCATGCGCGATGGGCATTCCACCGGCGGCAGCGCCGGCGAGGGCCTGGGCGCGGTGCATCGCCTCTCCGACGCTTTCGACATCGTGTCCCGGCCCGGCCTCGGCACCGCGGTGCTGGCGCGCCTGTCGTCCGTCAGAGGGAGCACGTCCGGCGATGGTCCCAGCTTCGGCGCGGTGACGGTGCCCCTGAAAGGCGAGACCGCCAACGGCGACGCCTACGCCGTGCGCGAGCGCGCCGACGGCTGGACCGCCATCGTGTCGGACGGCCTCGGCCACGGACCGGAGGCCGCCAGGGCGTCAGAGGAGGCCCTCAAGATATTCCGGCGCCGTCGCGACGAGCCACCCGCCGCGATCCTCGCTGCGATCCACGCAGGCCTGTCCCAGACCCGGGGCGGAGCGATCTCGGTCGCGCGCTATACGAGGGACCGCGCCACGCTCGCGCTCGCCGGCATCGGCAATGTTGCGGGGGCGGTGATCTCCGGAACGACGATCAAGCGAACGGTCAGCCTCGCCGGGACCGCGGGCCACGCGGCTCGACGTATCCAGGAATACGAGTACCCCATGCGTCCGGAAGACGTGTTCGTGCTGTGCTCTGACGGCATCGCGACGAGTTGGTCCCTCGACGCCCATCCCGGCCTCGCATGGGCACATCCGACGCTGCTAGCCGGAGTGATCTATCGCGACTTCGCAAGGGTCAGGGACGACGCAACCGTGCTCGTCGTACGCGGGGATGCAGCGTGAGGTGGCCGCTCCTGACCAGCTCCGTCGAGCACGAGGACGACATCATCGTGGTGCGCCAGCGCGTGCGCGTGCTGGCGGAGCGCCTTGGCTTCGGCATCCAGAATCAGACGCGCATCGCCACGGCCGTGTCTGAGATCGCACGCAACGCCTACGGCTACGCCGGTGGCGGCCGGGTCGAGTACGGCGTCGACGACGAGAACGGTAGTCAGGTCCTGGTGATCCGCATCCTCGATCGGGGGCCGGGTATCCCTCGTCTCGACGAGATCCTGGAAGGGCGCTACCGCTCCACCACCGGGCTCGGCATCGGCATCACCGGTTCCCGCCGCCTCATGGATCGCTTCGAGATCGAGTCCGAGGTCGGACGCGGAACGCTCGTGACGTTTGGGATGCGGTTGCCGTACGGCTCTGGATCCTTCTCTGGCCGTACCCTGACGACCATGGCCGAGGACGTCGCCCGCTCCCGGGCAGAGGAACCGGCGATCGCCCTGCGCGAACAGAACCGTGAGCTCCTGCGCAGCCTCGCCGAACTCGCGGAGCGCGAGGATGAAGCCCAGCGCCTGAACCGCGAGCTCGCCGAGACGAACCGGGGCGTCGTCGCGCTCCATGCCGAGCTTGAGGCGCAGGCCGCTCTTCTGCGGGAGGCGGGGGCGCTCCTCGAAAGCCAGGTGGCGGCCCGCACCGCGGAACTCGCTCAGGCGAACGCCCGGCTCCAGGCCGAGGCGGTCGAGCGCGAGCGGATGGAACAAGACCTGCGGCAATCGCAGAAGCTCGAAGCAGTCGGGCAGCTGACCGGCGGCGTGGCGCACGACTTCAACAACCTGCTGACCATCATCCGCTCGTCGGTCGACTTCCTGCGCCGCCCGGACCTGCCGGAAGACCGGCGCAAGCGCTATATGGATGCCGTCTCTGACACCGTTGACCGCGCCGCCAAGCTCACCGGACAGCTTCTTGCCTTCGCGCGCCGCCAATCCCTGAAGCCGGAGGTATTCGAGGTCGGTGAGCGCCTGCGTGGGGTGGCGGAGATGCTCGATACCGTTACCGGCGCGCGTATTCACGTCCGGGTCGAGGCTTCGGACAGGCCGGCCTTGGTACGCGCCGACCTCAACCAGTTCGAGACCGCCTTGGTGAACATCGCCGTCAACGCCCGCGATGCCATGGACGGCAGCGGGACGCTGACGATGCGGGTGGCAGCCGGGCGGGCCCTGCCGACGATCCGTGGCCATGCCGGCTCGCGCGGGCCGTTCGCCGCGGTCTCCCTCACCGATACGGGGTCGGGCATTCTCCCGGAGGTGCTCGGACGCATCTTCGAGCCGTTCTTCACGACCAAGGACGTCGGACGCGGCACCGGTCTTGGGCTTTCGCAGGTGTTCGGGTTCGCCAAGCAGTCCGGCGGCGACGTCGACGTGACGAGCGAGATCGGCAAGGGCACGACCTTTACTCTCTACCTGCCCGAGGTCTCGTCCCTGGCGACCGAGGCCGTCGTGTCCGACCCTGACGCGGACCTATCGCCTGCGGGCCTCGGCCAGCGCATCTTGCTCGTCGAGGACAACCTGGAGGTTGGAAGCTTCTGCTCGCAGATTTTGGAGGATCTCGGATACGCGCCCGAATGGGTCGTCAACGCGGAGGAGGCGCTCGAACGCCTTGGGACGGACGGCGCGGGCTTCCGGGCCGTGTTCTCCGACGTCGTCATGCCCGGCATGGGCGGCATCGAGCTCGCTAAGGCATTGCGCATCCGCATTCCCACCCTTCCTGTGGTCCTTGCCTCCGGCTACAGCCATGTCCTCGCCCGCGAGGACAGCCACGGCTTTGAGCTGCTCCACAAGCCTTACTCGGCCGCGCAGGTCGGTTGGGTCCTGCACCGGGTCATCAGTGCCACGCTCTCAATCGCCGATCCCAAGGACCAAGGCCGATAATGCAGTGCCCGCCGCCATCGGCCGAGACCGGGGAACGCGAACGGCTTGCCGTCCTCGACGCATACGCCGTCCTAGATACGCCGCCCGAACCGGGTTTCGACGCCATCGTCCAGTTGGCCCGCGCCGTGTGCGCGGCGCCCGTCGCGCTGGTCAGCCTGGTGGCCGAGGGACGGCAATGGTTCAAGGCACGGTCGGGCTTCGTCGACTGCGGGACGGAACTCGACGCATCGGTCTGTCGACATGTCCTGGGCAGGAGCGACATGCTCGTGATCCCCGACCTGACGTGCGACGGTCGCACCCGCACCAATCCCCTCGTCACCGGCGCGCCGCACATTCGCTTCTACGCCGGAGCACCCCTCGTGACCCCGGACGGTCACGGCCTGGGCACGCTTTGCGTCATCGACACCAAGCCGCGCCCTGAAGGGCTGACCGAGGAGCAACGGGAATGCCTGCAGGTCCTAGCGGGGCTGGTCATGGCACATCTCGACATGCGCAAGGCCCTTGTTGCGAAGGAATTGCCCTTAGGGCTGTGAGTACGACGGGATTGGATGGACTTCCGCCCGTCTTCTTCCCAAGGGCTGATATGCAAATCGGACGTCGGATACACAACAGCGACGCGAACCGGTCGCTTTCCAACGCATCCGCGTCGTGACACTCCCCTTCCATGAGCAGCTTGCACAAATTGATCGGGTCGGTCGCCCGCCGACGTCATTCGCCGGTCACAGATTATGGTGTCACGCTGCTGCTGGTCGGCGCCATGACGTTCGCCCGGTTCATGGCCCCGGCCCATGTCGCACCGTTTCTGCTGTACATTCCGGTCCTGCTGGTCGTCACCCTTGCTTTCGGCTGGGGTGCCGGGACGTTGGCACTGTCATTGTCCACCCTGATCGCCGCGTGGTTCTACACGCGCGACGGGATGCTCAGCAGTGTCGACGTCGCCCTGCTGTGCCAGTACGCGACGGTCGGCGCGACCATGGTTTGGATCTGCCACGCGCTGCGCCGGTCCGTCGTTCAGAACGAAGCCACCCTGGAGCGGCTCAACGCAGCGAACCACATCCTAGTCGACAGAGAGGCGGCATTGACGAACGCCAATGCCGCGGCGGAGGCCGCCAAGGAAGCGGCCCAGCAAGCCAATGCGGCAAAGAGCGATTTCCTCGCGAACATGAGCCATGAACTCCGCACGCCGCTTTCCGCCATCATCGGCTACAGCGAGATGATGGGCGAGGAGATCGCGGACGGCTGTGCGGCGTCGGACCTCGTGCCCGACATAGGCAAGGTTGAGCGCAACGCCCGCCACCTGCTCGGGCTCATCAACGACGTGCTAGACCTTTCAAAGGTCGAGAGCGGCAAGATGGAGGTCTACGCCGAGGATTTCGCGGTGGAAGACATGCTCCGCGACGTCGCAGGTTCGGTCGCGACGCTGGTCGGCAAGAAGGGCAACACCCTGGAGGTGCAATTCGCACCTGGGCTGGGCCGGATGCATTCAGACCTGACAAAGACGCGACAAGTGCTGTTCAACTTCCTGAGCAACGCGGCCAAGTTCACGGACAAGGGGACCATCACGGTTGCGGCCTCCCGCATCATGGACGCCTCAGGCGGCGACCAGCTATCGTTCTCCGTCTCGGACACCGGAATAGGCATGACAGCCGAGCAGGTGTCACGCCTGTTCCGGCGCTTCGAACAGGCCGATGCCTCTACCACGCGCAACTTCGGTGGAACCGGGCTTGGGCTTTCGCTCACGCGTGCCTTCGCAGACATCCTCTTTGGGACCATTACGGTGTCCAGTGTGCCCGGCCAGGGCAGCACCTTCACGTTCACCGTCCCGGCGATCTACGTTCCACCCGTCGACGAGCAGGCCTCGCCCGATCCGGACGTCATCTGCGATGGCGGGGCGGAGGGCGACATCATCCTGGTCATCGACGACGATACGGATCAGCTCGCCCTCACGACGCGGTTCCTCCACCGCGAGGGCTTCCAGGTACGGACGGCCACGAACGGTAGGAGTGGGCTCGACCTTGCCCGGGAGCTGAGGCCGCGAGCCATCCTGCTGGACGTGATGATGCCGGGCGTGGACGGATGGTCGGTACTGAGCCAGATCAAGGCGGACTCAATGCTGGCGCCGATCCCGGTCGTGATGGTGACGTCCGTCGACCAACGTAAGCTGGCGGCGTCCCTCGGCGCCTCGGACTACATGCTGAAGCCGGTCAACTGGGTTCGGTTCGGCAAGATCGTGAACCAGTTCAGGCTCGTGGAGCCGAACCGGCGCGGCACCGTGCTCCTGGTCGAGGACGAGGCCATGACCCGCATGGCGATGCGCTCCACCTTGGAGGAGGACGGTTGGTTGGTCGTGGAAGCCTCGAACGGTGAGGAGGGCCTGCAGCAAGCGGCCGAGATCAAGCCGGACGTGGTAATCGTCGACCTGAACATGCCCGTGATGGACGGCTTCGGCTTCTTGGAGGGCGTTCGGGCCGTGCCCGGCTGCGCGGACATCCCGGTGCTCGTATTGACGGGCCGGGAGTTCTCGGCGGACGACCGGAGCAAGCTTCGCGGCGCCAGCCAGATCCTTAATCGTGGCGACTTGGCGTCGGCGAGTTTAGCCGAAAGGCTCAGGGACCTCACGGTCTAGCAGGGAGCGAGGATGGTTCAGCACATTGGCGTGGAAGCCATCTCAACGTCCGCTTCGGAGTATCTGATTTTGTAGTCTGAACGACTGGGTTGGGTCGAGGCTGTGTCAAAACTCGAATGCTATCAGCCTTCGTAGAAAAATATTCTCTCGTAGCTGGGCGACATCGGCCTAAGGGGCCTTGTGTTGCCATCAGTCGGTGTCGCCGGAGATCCCTCCCGGCCGCTGCGGAGACGTTTGTTCTACGGCTTCCCAGAACATCCGAGTTTTGACACAGCCTCGGTCGGTAGGAGCCAGTCCGCTTTTCCGGCGGGGCTGCTCCGATGCGGCCATTCCGCTTACGGCCATCAGCCGCCGCAAACCGCCTGCATGAGCGTCTCAGATGGGTGGAAAGCAGCTCGGCTGCTTCGAGATGTATCTCGCCATAAGCAGACAGTCGCGCGGAGCACGATAGGCGATCGCCTGGTTTTTGGTCTGCATCTCTTCGCTGCTGGAAAGTCCACTTACTTGACCTCCACGATGTGGATGACCTGCCCAGTCCGCTACTCCGGTGGTCGGGGGAAGGTGGCGCCCCATACCTTAAGATACTAAACCAGGCGATCGCCGTATCTATATTTTTAATAATTCCAGAGTTCGGGCCCTGTAGCCTGTTGCAAATTTACTATTCCGACATCACGAATTCGTGATATTGAAGTCCTTCGATGGGACATCGGACCAGGTGTCAGATCATTTGGGGCAACAAGATGCGCAATCGCCGAAATGTCTTGCGTACCGGCAGCGCGGTGCGCGCTCATAATCTCGAAATATCGAGATGTATCTTGACGACAGCTTGGGTGTTCGCTTTGGCGGGCGGCTCGACAGCCCAGACCGCCGACACCACGGAAATCGAGTTGTCCGAACTTAGCGTGACCGGCGAGGCGCGCGGGCGTAGCTTAAACAGCGATCTCTATGGACGGGGTGGCGCTAGCGGTCCGGTACCGGGCTACGTCGCGACCCGCAGCACTGTCGGCACGAAGACGGATACGCCAATTCTAGAAACGGCCCAGTCGGTGTCGGTCGTGGGCCGCAAGCAGATCGAAGATCAAAACGCTCTGACCATCAATCAAGCACTACGGTATACACCGAGCGTCACCACCGAGCAGCGCGGCGGCGCCGGCTCGACCCGCCTGGAGCAGTTCTACATCCGCGGCTTCTCCGCCCCGGTCTTCCTTGACGGGATGGCATTGATTGGCGGGCGTGACGCCAACGCCACGGTCGATCCTTACCGGCTGGAGCGCGTCGACATCATCAAGGGGCCGGCTTCGGTGCTCTATGGGCAGGCGGGGCCCGGCGGCCTCGTCAACCTCGTCTCCAAGGTGCCGCAGTTCACGCGCTTCGGCGAAGTGTTCCTGCAAGGGGGCAGCTACAGCACGGCTCGCGCCGGCTTCGACGTCGGCGGCCCGATCGAGTCGGACATTCCGGGGCTCGCCGACCAGTTCGCCTACCGCGTCATCGGCCTCGGCTGGAACGCCGACGGACCGGCGGTCACCACGCGGATCGAGCGCGCGCTGATCAACCCGAGCATCACGTGGCGGCCCTCGACGGACACGTCGTTCACGCTCATCGGCAACTACCAGCGCGACCCCTACTCGGGCTTTTACGGCGGCGTCCCGTCGGTGGGCTCGGTGTTCCCGCGTAACTTCGGCAACGGGCGGATCGGCTACCTGCCGGCGGATTTCTACGACGGGAACCGCACCATCGAGCGCTCGGACCGCACCCAAGCCTCGCTCGAGTACCTCCTCGACCACCGCTTCAACGAGAACCTACGCTTCCACTCGGCCGGGCGCTACCTGCGCACGCAGGGCGACTACCGCAGCGTCTACAGCTCCTTCAGTACCCTCAACGGCCCGTTCGCCAACGGGCCGACCATCGCCCGGCAGATCGGCGGCACCAATGTTGCCGCCGAAGCCTACACGATGGACAACAGCTTCGTGGCCAACTTCGACACCGGCTTCATCGCACATACAGCGCTTCTGGGCGTGGACCACCGGACCTTCAGCACGCGGACGACGAGCGGCCCGTTCCTGAACACGATGAGCCTCAACGTACTGGCGCCGAACTACGATGAACTTCTCGCCTTCCCGGCCTTCAACACCACCTCGCGGATTACCGCGCAGCAGACCGGCGTGTACTTTCAGGATCAAGCGAAGTTCGACCGCCTCGTGTTGACCCTCGGCGGCCGTTACGACGTCGCCCGTCAATCCGGTCCCACCCGCAACTTCGCCAACCGCACGCTGACGCTCCAGGACGTGCCGGCCGACGCCTTCACCGGCCGGGCGAGCCTACTCTACCTGTTCGACTCGGGCGTCGCTCCCTACGTCTCCTACAGCCAAGCCTTTGAGCCCATCGTCAACGGCCGCATCTTCGATCCGGCGTTCGGCACCGCAGGTCGCATCCCCGACCCGGTCTCCAGCGACCAGTACGAGGCGGGCATCAAGTACCAGCCCCCCGGCACCGACATCCTACTCACCGCGGCAGCCTTCGACATCCGACAGTCGAACAACACGACTACCGACACGCGCAATCCCGGCTTCGTCCTACAGAACGGCGAGGTCGGCGTGCAGGGCGTGGAATTCGAGGCGCGGGCCAATCTCAGCGAAGGCCTGACCCTGATCGGCGGTTTCTCGCTGCTAGACATCCGCAACACGCGCACCACCGCCACGACAACCAACGACTTGACCGGGCTGACGAACGTTTCCCTTCAAGGCCTGCGTCCCGTCCAGGTGCCCGACACGACCGCGGCACTGTTCGTCGATTACCACTTCACCGGGGGGCCGCTTCTGGGGGCCGGGATCGGCGGCGGCGTGCGCTATCTCGGGCCGTCCTGGGGCGATCCGGCTAACACCTTCCAGGTCCCTGAGAGCGTCCTCGTGGATCTGTTCGCATCCTACAACTTCAAGCATTTGGACCCGCGGCTGCAGGGCTTCGATCTGCAGGTCAACGTCCAAAACCTCCTCGACGAGCGCTACGTGACGGGCTGCTTCGGCTACTCGGGCTGCTATTACGGCCTGCCGCGCACGGTCTATGCGACCTTGCGATATCGTTGGTGAGGTCCATACGATGGGCAAGACCTTCCGCCAATCGATGGCGTGGCTGCACGCGTGGTCCGGGCTCGTCGTCGGCTGGATCCTGTTCGCCGTCTTTGTGACGGGCACGGCGAGCTACTACCGCGCCGAGATCTCGCAATGGATGCGCCCCGAGTTGCGGTATGGCCGGTCCTTCGGCCCCGATGAGATGGCGGCGACCGCCGAGCGCGGCGTGGCCTATCTCCGGGAGCATGCCGGCGGGGCGCGGACGTGGTTCATCACGCTGCCACGGCCCGAGATGCCGCTGCTGGAGCTGTTCTGGCGGACGGGACCCGGCCGTCCGCCGGGCCACGTCCTGCTCGATCCCGACAGCGGGGCGCCCGCCGAAGTCCGCGAGACCCGGGGCGGCGACTTTCTCTACCGCTTCCACTTCGAACTGAGCCTGCCGCCGCTCTGGGGCCGGTGGATCGTCGGCCTGTGCGCGATGATCATGCTGGTCGCCCTGGTTTCGGGGATCGTCACGCATCGGCGCCTCTTCGTGGACTTCTTCACGTTCCGGCGGCGCGCCGACCAGCGCGGCTGGCTCGACGCGCACAACGTGACGGGCGTCCTCGCCCTGCCCTTCCACGTGATGATCACCTACACGGGGCTCGTGACCCTCGCGTCCCTCTACATGCCGTGGGGCGTGAAGACCGCCTACCGGGGCGACGCCCAGCGCTACTACGTCGAATCCGGCCAGATCACCGTGCCGCGCCCGCCCGCCGGCACGGCCGGCACGCTGGCCCCCGTCGGCCCCATGGTGGTGCAGGCCCTGAGCCGCATCCCGCAGCCGCTGGAGCGGCTGACGATCGTCAATCCCCGGGATGCGCATTCCGTGGTGGTGGCCGTGTTCGAGGAGCCCCACGGCCTGTCGCACCAGCATCCGCAGGTCGCCTTCCACGGGTCCAGCGGCGAGATCGCCGAGATCCGCGCGGGCGACCTCCGCCCCGCGACCAGGACCTTCACCACGATGGTCGGCCTGCACGAGGCGCATTTCGCCGGCTCGGCGCTGCGGGTGCTGTTCTTCCTCTCGGGCCTCCTCGGCTGCGCGATGGTCGCGACGGGTCTGGTGCTGTGGTCGGTGGCGCGACTGCCGAAGGGGCGCGCCCCCTCGCGGATGCCGTTGTCCCACCGCCTCGTCCACACCCTCAACGTCGGCACCGTGGCCGGGCTGCCGTTCGCGGTGGCATGCTACTTCCTGGCGAACCGCCTCCTGCCCGTCGCGATGCCGGGGCGCGCGGAGGCCGAGATCCAGGCGTTCTTCGGCGGGTGGGTGGTGGTGGCTCTCCTCGGCCTGGGCCTCGCCCCGCGCCGCGCCTGGATCGTCGCCCTGGCGACGGTCGCCATCGCGTATCTCCTCGTGCCCCTCGTCGGCGGCCTGCGCGAGGGCGGTACCGTATCGGTCGCCTTCGACGTCATCGTCCTCGGCATCGGAGCCGGATTTGGTTTCGCCGCCTACGCTCTCGCCAGTCGCCCATCAAAGCAAAAAACCTCAAGGCAGATTTGCATCCCGGATAGTACCGTCGCGCCAAACCTGGAGATCTCGTGATTTTAGCTTATTTGGGATGAATCACCGGAATACATAGAGATATTATATCGATTGTAATGCTACATCAGCCGATTGTCAGTTATCCACGACTGTGTGCGCTCGTGGGATAACTGCTTCCGGGAGTTTCTTATTACGAACTGCATTCCCGGCATGGGTCTCTACCGTGAGGACACCTTGGGGTAAGATTTTCGCCTGCTTGCTCTCCGGCACATATGCGGAAACGCTGGCGTGACCGTCAATACGTGCAACTTAGGCAAGACCGATTATATAATCTTCGAATTTTTTTCTAAAAATATATATGAAAGTTCGTATATCTAAATGATCCCGATTATAAATCCACTGCTAAGGTCATATTGGCAGGACGATCGCATAACGACGATCGTGGTCATTGCGGCAACCTCGGTCGGCGCGCTTGCGGGGATCGCTGCGCCTTACCTATTCGCGCGAGCCATTGATGAACTCACACACGGCGTCGATCGCGCTGGCGCTTTGCGCCTCCTACTTCTCTACGCGCTGCTGTTCGGCTGCGCGAAGGCGTTCGCTTACGGGGCTCGCTTCCTCATCTTCCTCTGCGCCGAACGCCTTTCCTTCATCGCCAGCACGGCCTTCTTCACGCGCCTCCTCCACAAGACGCCCGCCTTCTTCCTCACGCACAACGCCGCTGAGATCGGCACCGCGCGCCAGCAAGGCACCCAGACCCTGAACCTCGTCACGCAACTCGCGCTCGGGGGGCTGCTGCCGGGCAGCATGCAAATCCTGGTCAGCGTGGCTCTGCTCGGCAATCTTGTCAGCTGGGATATTGCGCTGGTCGTGCTGGCCTACGGGGCTGTGGTAATCTGGCTCGACTACGTCCGCATCGGCCGCGTGAAGCCGTCCCTCGATGGGGCGATGGCGAGCAGCCAGGCGAACGCACAGCTGGTTGGCAACGCCGTCGCGGTCATCGACACCTTGCGCCAGACGCGGGGCGAGAGCTGGATCGCCGAGCGTTTTGCTGCAAGCGCCGGCGAAAGCTTCGCGCACTGGCGGCGCTATGCCTTGGTGAGCAGCGGCTTCTGCGCGGTCCTAGGCGTTGCGGCCGCCCTGCAACTAGCCGTCACCGTCCTGATCCTGGTGCCGCGCTACGACGCTGGAGCGATCTCCATCGGTGGCATCGTGCTATTCAACACGCTGCTAATCCAATTGAACGAGCCCTTCCACCTGATTGGTATGGCAATCAAGGAGTCGGTGGAGGCCGCCGCCCGCTTCCGCCCCCTGGCGGCGATGTGGATGGCACCCGAGGAGCAGGAGCCGGCGGAGCCCTTGCCTTACCGGCCGTCGCAAGGAGCGATCGCCTTCGAGGATGTCGACTTTCGCTATGCGAACGGACGAGGCGTCTCAGCCGTCAGTTTCGTTGCGGTGCGCGGAACACCGACCTTCATCACCGGTGAGACCGGATCGGGTAAGTCGACCGTCCTGCGGCTGCTCCTAAAGGGGCTGCAGCCGGAGGCGGGCCGCATCCTTGCCGATGGCACCGACCTCGCCCGGGTGAGCCGCGCCGAATGGTTCACCCATGTCGCCGTGGTGCCGCAAGACGTGACCCTGCTCAACGACACGCTCCGTGCTAACATCGTGCTCGGCCGTTCGTTCGACGCGACGCGCCTACGCGATGCCGCCGCGCAGGCCTCTATCCTTGCACGCATCGACGCCATGCCGGAGGGGTTCGAGACCGTGGTTGGTGAGCGCGGGCTCAAGCTCTCGGGCGGCGAGCGCCAGCGCATCGCCATCGCCCGCGCCCTTTACAGCGACCCCGCGATCCTCGTCCTCGACGAGGCAAGTTCGGCCCTCGACGACGACACCGAGCGGCAGATCATGGACGGTCTGCGCGACCTTGCCGACCGTTTAACCATCGTGGCCGTCACGCATCGAACCTCGATTATCCGGCCCAACGATCAGGTGGTCAGCTTACGGGCATCACCTTGATGGACTTCTTCGCCCAAGTTGGGTCGCAAGCAGGAGATCTGCTCTGGGTGGATTTTCGCCAGTCCGCTTTGCGCCAAAGTTCGAGGTAAGCTGCCGAGCGAACCGTTCGGAGGGATCATGAAGACCGACTGGAATTTGATCCGCGATATGATGAGCGCAGCCATCGATACATGCGAACGGATCGAGGCTTGCGGCTACTCTGAGACTGATCGAGACGCGAGCACCGTCCTGGCCGGGCAAGATGTGAGCGTCTATGAAATGCTCGTCAGCGCGTGGACTTATCCCGAAAACATTCGATACCAAATTATCCGCTCACGCCATGATAACCAAAACGATCTACCGTACGTCCCAGAGGCGGCACGCATCTTGATCGCGATGGCGCAAGCCAGCGCTGAACTCATCGATGCAAATGTTTCTGCCACGACAGAAGCTGATGTTCGCAGGATGATCGATTGGTTTCGAAACAAAGCTGCGCCAAAAGTTGAAGAGGCGATTTCCAACAAGCGGGTGATTTGACGCTTCGATGTCCGCTTCCGGATAGTTCAAAAGCGGTGAAATTTGAATACCCTGGGTCGAAAGCGGCGCAACCACTCAAGTCGAATTGCCGTCGCCGCGCATCCTCGGCGTGAATGGGCGGATGGCTTTCCAGAAACTGATGATGCTACAGAAGGAAGGCAACGTTGCCGATAGTGCACAGCCGAATTGTCGCCAAGCCGGAGGCCAACTATTCTGGTAACTCAACGCTGAGGTCGCGCTTTTCCAGTTTTTGTCGCCAACTCTTACAGTGTACCAGCATAACAGTAGCGCGCCTGCCAAGGCAAATAGTGCCATCGCCCCCCACTTTGTGCGCTGTTTGAAGCTTGGGCGTTCTGTTTCGGGAAGCAGAAAAGGCACGCGCCGCTCCTTCGCCGTTGATCCCCTACCCCTATCAGGTACCTTCAGAATGTCTGGTTACTGGAACCCGCGTTAGTTACCCGGGCGGCTGGTATGGGTCGGACGCGGAATGACTGCTGGGGGTGGATTTCTTCCCGTCCGCTTCCGAGGAATCGTGGCATCAAAGCGGACATTGTCACTCCGCCCACTCACAACCCCTCTCCGGCCCGAAAGGTCGTTCTATCAGTGGCAAGGTTTATCTGCAGTTTGAGTTCTTATCGGTCCATACGCTCGCTCAATTGCAGCATTGATTGCGGCATTTGATCCGCCATCACTGAAAGGATCTTTTCGACGGAGGCGAGATCAAGGCTGTAGCCAGCACCTGCGACAATTGTGTCTTGGCTATCCAGAATAACCAAGCCGCCGCGGTTTCTAAGGTATGGCTGATGCCAGCGCGACTTCGATAGTCTCAGTCCCAGGCTCTTCGCCTGGATACGGAGCTTTGCGAGACGCAAAGCGTCTTGATAGCTTGGGGTCAGATCGATCTCGCGCACAGTTGGCTCAAATTTGCTTTGATTCCACGGCGACCCGCCATCACGCGGGTCGCGGTTGTTCTGTTCGTTGATTGAATCCACGCCTGATCATTTGATGATCGGCGAAACCGCTTACCACCGATAGATAAGACTACCAATGACTGTAGCTGGCTGATTGCGGTTACAGAAGCCAAACGAACAGGTTTGGAAGTTCCGGTCAAAAATGTTGTAACCATTAAGCTGTGCACGGAAGCCCTTGTACTTAGGATCAAGCGCAGCGAAATCATAGGCGACAAGCGCATCGTAGAGCGTGACGGCAGTGTTGCGTACCGTATTCTGATCGTCTGCGTAGCTCGCACCAATGTAGCGGATACCGCCGCCGATTTGCAGTCCGCGCAACGGCGAGGACGGCGGAAACGCGTAGGTCAGGAATGAGGCATAGGTGTCTTGAGGGATGCCTGAGACTAGGTTTCCGGCAATCGACTGACCGGTGGAGTCGATTGAGTTCACGAACCTGATATCGACATGCGTATAGGCGATGGTGAGGTTCGTGCCCGGAGCAAGGTTCGCGGTCGCTTCCGCCTCAAAACCCTTCGACCGTACGGCGCCGCCTGCGGTCTGGAAGGCAAGGTTGGCCGAGTCCGGTATCAGGATGCTCGACTGATTGATCTCGAAGCCGGCGAAGGCGGTCTGGATGTTCGTACCGGGGATCAGATACTTCACCCCTGCCTCGAGCTGGTCGCCGGTCGCTGACTTGAACGCTTGGCCGCTACGGTTGAAGCCGACCTGCGGCGTGAACGTCGTGGCATAGCTGGCATAGGGCACGAGGCCGGGAGCGAGAATGTAGCCGAGGCCGACGCGGCCGGTGAATGCGGAGTCGTTCTGAGACGACACCGCACTGGCAGGTGTCGCGTAGGTGTCTTGGAAGACCCAGTCATGGCGACCGTTCAGGGTCAGGATAAAATCACCGAACTTCGCTTGGTCCTGCAGGTAGACGCCGACCTGGTCCTGTGTCTGGCGAGAGGCATCCCCCAAGGGCGGTGTGGCGATGAACTGTTGGCCGTAGTTCCGGGTGATGAGGTTTAGGTCCGGCACGGCGGTACTATCGCCAAAGTAACTTCCGAACCGGCTGGTCAGGCTGTAACGGGCATAGTCCACGCCTGCAACTGCGGTATGGGCGATCGGGCCGGTGGCGAAGCGGGCTTCCAGCTGGTTGTCCAGCGTCTGCTGCACGAGGCCGGCTTTCAGATACCCATTGTCGCGGGCGGCGGTGACGCCGTCGGCATTGAAGGATGAGATGTCCACGTACTTCGCGCTCAGGTTCAGGCCGTAATGCCGGAAGTTTTGGCGGAAGATCAGGTCGGGGGTGAACTTATGTTCGAAGGCGTAGCCGATCCTGTACTGAGTCTGGTCAAGGCCGGCAAAGCGCGGATCGCCCATGTAGTAGTTCGTCGCCCGGAAGCCCGGTTGGTTGTAGAAGAACGTCGTTGCCGGGGTGTTGGTGATCTGGAATTCGCTGAGCAGCGTGAAGGTCGTGTCGGCCGACGGCTTCCAAGTGAAGGCCGGGGCGATGTTGAACTGATCATTGTTCGTACCGAGCCCGATAAAGGTCCCCGCTTCGCGCCGCACGCCGGTCAGGCGATAGGCCATCGTGCCGTCCGAGCCCGCCACCGGACCGCCGAAGTCGAAGTTGCCCTGGTAGCGGTCGAAGCTGCCGGCCTGGAACTGCACCTCGCCGAACGGCACGAAAACGGGACGCTTGCTCGTGATATCGAGGATACCGCCGGGCGAGCCAAGGCCGTACAGGCCCGAGGCCGGGCCACGCAGGATGGTTACCGCTTCGGCGCCATAAGGTTCACTCTTCGGATAGGCGAAGCCGCTGCCGATCACCCGTAGACCATCACGGTAGATGCCTTGATTCGTCAGAACATCGAAGCCGCGGATGAAGATCTGGTCGAAGCGCGGGTCGAAGCCGGACCGGGCGGAGATAGCGCCGGGAACGTAGTTGATTGCGTCGGTGAAAGTCTGGACGTTCCTGTCGTTGAGCTGTTCGCGGGTGACCACCGAAACCGACTGTGGGGCCTCGATCAGGGGCGTGTTGGTCTTCGTCGCGGCCGTAGAAACGCGAGCGGTATAGCCGGTGACCCCGGAGGGCCCGCCGCCACCTCCACTGGTGGCAGCCGTGCCACCATCGCCTGCGCTGAGATTGAGTCCGCCCGGACTAGGGACTGGATAGGAGTTGCCTGGCGCAGCTGCCACAACCGATAGTTCATTGAGTTGAACGGCTTCCTGTGCCGCCACTGGACTGGCGAGAGCGGTGGAAGCGAGGAGGATAGGGAGGAGCGAGAAGCGATTGGACATGAATCACGCAGGCACGCGCCATAAGCGGCGCAGTACCGACGTCATCGACGTTCACAACTAAGCGATCAAGCCAGAAAAGTGCTAAAAATCACACATTTACAGCAGTTCAAATCTGAAGTTTTTCTAATCAAGGGATTGCGGGACAGGGTGTGTTCTCCCGAGAGCGCATTATCGTTAGGGATCGAGCTGGGAATGACCCTCATCACGCAGGCAGCATTGCTCGATGCTTGGAGAAAAGGATACATTCGCTACTCCCGGTTTGAGCATCGAGCTACTGCATAGACGCGAACGAACGCACCACGTGCTAGCTCGCTAACGCGCTGATATGGCTTGGAAAACCAAGTTAGTCTGTGCACGTTTTGTCGGCGTCAGAGCACTAGGTACAGTTTGTGACATCAGGCAGGGGCAGCTGAGGGACCGCCTAATGGCTGCTTTTAGGAGAGGCGGATGGCTGCTCACGCGTCCGGGTTGGGTCGCAATCAGTCCGTCCGCATTTGCGTCTGCCAATTCCCGATACGGCCGGTGGCTCTCGAAGATTGTCATCCGTTCCAACAAGAGCATGTCCGGAACGGCGTTTTTAGGCGACGCGTCCGACCATAGCTGCACGCTTTGTCCAAGGCAGAAGTAATCGGCCCTTCCGGGGTTTGGATCGGTACCCATGCCTCTCCCGAGGCGGCTTCCGCGACGGGCGCCGCGGATGTGTTCCCTCAGGCGCCACCGCCGATGCGATGGCATCGGCGGTGGCGCGGATCCTCGGGCTATGCCGACCGGCGGCGTAGGTCAGCGATCCGGGCGTTCAGCACGGCGCGCAGGTCCTGCACCTCGACATAGGCGGCCTCGGCCTTCTCGAAGGCTGCCAAGCCATCCTTCTGGATCTCCTGGGTCAGCGCCTCGATGCGCCGGACTGCCGTCAGGAAGCTCGGCGTCTCGGGTGAGCGGGTCTTGGTCATGGTCTAACTCCTCGATATATGATCAGTTGTAGGTGACGAAGGTCGGCACGACCCGGACGAAGATCGTCCCGTCGCGGAAGTGCAGGAATAGCGGCATGTGGGACTTGAGCTCTCGATAGCGCTCAATGACGAGGCCGGTGTCGGCCGCCGTCACCAGCGCCCACCCCGGTTCCCAGGGTGGGTCCTCGTCGTCATCTCCGTCGCCGAAGCCGAGCACCTCGACGGGAGGGGCGGACGGCTCAATCTCGGCCGTCGCGCCGGTCGCCATGCCAGCTGCCGCGGCGAGGCCGGTCAGCAGGCTGCGCTCCACGCCCCGATTAAGCTGTCGCAGCCGCCGATCGGCGAGCTCCGCGAGATCGCCCAGGCTCGCAGCGAAGCCCTGCAAGGCCTCCGCCAAGGCGATGCGCCCGGCCGCCTCGAGATCCTCCGCGAGGGTGGCGTCGAACGCCGCGAGCGCGCGGTCGGCCCGCACACCGGTGGCCTCGACGAGTCGGCGCACCAGCATCGCCGCGGCCGTCGGGGTCGGCTCCGATCGCGACGCGACCGCGTCTAGGGCGGTGAGCGGCGTCCCGGCATGGCCGAGTCCGGCGACGAGGTTCGGAACCCTGGTGGCCGCGCGCACCGTCGCGTAGGCGTTGAGGGCCTGGAACCCCTCGACCGGACCGCCCCCTCGGCATACCAGGGTCGCCGACAGGCCGTGCTCGCGGTGCAGCTCGCCCGCTCGGGCGAACGCCTCGCTCAACGAGCGCTCCGCCGACGGTCCCTCGAACGTCGCCCAGATCCTATGGAGCTGGATCAGGCCGTTCTCCTCAAGCGGGCGCAGGACGTGCTCGACGTCGCGACGGGCATCGCCGAACTCGGCGGCGATC
This sequence comes from Methylobacterium sp. J-067, assembly GCF_022829465.1. Classification (GTDB taxonomy): domain Bacteria; phylum Pseudomonadota; class Alphaproteobacteria; order Rhizobiales; family Beijerinckiaceae; genus Methylobacterium; species Methylobacterium litchii. The sequence goes on along the minus strand of NZ_JAKSXZ010000092.1, from coordinate 117,281 downwards.
AGCACAACATGGCGTGGATCCTCCTGCTCCACCCATGTCCCGGGGCCGAAGCGGCGCCCCTCGCGCCGTAGGCGCTGGAGCGTCCGCTCGCGCTCGATCTCGCCGTCGATCGACACCGCGTCGACCGAGATCACGGCGGTGACCCGGGCCTGCACCCCAGCCCCGCGCCCGTAGCGCTGGCGCAGGCTGGTCTGCAGCCTAACCACGATCCGCCTGTTCACCAGGGCAGCTGGATCGAGGGCTTCGCCGATCGCATCCCGGAAGGCGGCGAAGTCGGCCGCGGCGAGCCAAACCTTGAGCCGGGGCGGCTCGCCGCCGCCGCCGGGATCGGCCTCGCCGAGCAGCAGCAGGTGACCGTCGGACCCGAGAGGCTCGACGGTCAGTACGCTGGCCCGCACCGTGTACTCGCCACGCAGGCGCTGGCGCAGCCAGCCAAGAAGGTCGCGCAGCTCGCGGACCTCGTCGGCGGGCCGGGCCGACTGTGCATCGTCCATCGGGATGGGGGCAGGACGGACATCCCCCGGGTGAGCTGGGGGTACAGGCCCCCCACGGGTCGTATGGAAGAATCTGTGGTGTCGCACGGTGTCTTTCGCTTAGGTCGGGATGGGGCAGTGGTCCGGCGGCCAGCATGCCGGCGGCCGGATCGTCGAGGGTGGCGTCAGTCGAACAGCGGCCCGGGCTTGCCGTGCGGCGTCTTCGCCTTGCGCGTGGGCTTGGGGATCGCCTCGATCAGTTCGGCGATCGCATTGAGCCGCGCCCGGTCGGCCATCCGCAGCTCCTGCCGAAGGATGCCGGCGAGGAAGGCCAGGATCTCGTCCGGGTGATCGAAACAGCGGTGGGCCAAGCCGTCGAGCAGCGTCGGCGACGACGCGCGGCGCGTGATCACCGGCACCGGCAAAACGGCGACCTGACGCATCAGCCCGTCGTCCGACAGCTCGCGGAACGCGAACCCACAGCCCGGGTCCACGACCACCACGTCCAGGGAACCCCACTCGTACTGATCGATCGCACAATCGAACGCATGCCGAAGCGCGGCGACCGAGCCCGGCTGCTCGAACGCGATCGGATGTCGGATCAGCTCGATGGCGCCCTGATCCCACCAATGGGCGAGGGCATTGACCAGCGGGTGCTGAGCGCCGTCATCCGGCTCGATTAGGAACACCCGCCGGAGCCGGCGCGGGATCGGCAGGTCGTGCTGCCGGACCCACAGATAGTCGGCTTCCAGGCCATCCCGAACCACAGCGTCCTGCTCGGCCCATCCCGTCAGGAAGGCGTCGCGCACGAAGCCGGCGACCCCCGCGGTGAGGTTCCCCAGCGGCTCGGCCACGAAGGTCAGCTTGAGTTCGTGTTCGCCCAAGATGGCACTGGGATCGAGCAGGATGCCGGTCGCGTCCTGAATCTGGCGGATGAGGTCGCCGGAGAGGAAGGCGTGAAGCCGTCCGGTACGGTCGGGATCGACGGGTTGAAGCTCGAGGACGAGGCCGTCCTTATTCCGGCGCGGACGCTCGACCCGGGCGCGAACCTGCAAGCCTGGCGGCTCGTGCGGGCGGCCGGGCTCGTTCGCGCCCGAGAGCACGTGATCATTTGTCATTTTGGGTGTCCGTAATCTGGAGAGAGGATCGAAGGAGCCTCGTCGACATCAGGCGGGTGCTCTTCGAGCGCTGCCAGAGGTCTTCGTCCCGTTCTTCCCGGGGTTTTCAGCGGAGGTGCCTTCGCCCCTATCTTTCCGGTCCCCTTCTCACTCCAATCGAGCATCGCGAGATTGGGCGACGAGCGGCGGCTCGTGGCCCCATCAGATCTCTAATCCGGAGTCCACTTTCGTCCCCCGACGCCGTCTCGCCTGCTTGCGCTGATGCCTCGTTTCTCCCACCTCGATCGGTCGAGGGGCCTGTTCAGCGGCTGAGCCGCTCCCTTTGCTCAGGGACTTCGCCGAGATCGCCGTGAGGATTGCGCGGGTCGTTCGGACTTGCAAATCCAGCCAGTCGGTGAGTGAGCGCCCCCAACCGTCGAGGCGCTCAATCTCCCGCCATCGGGCAAATTGCCGGGCGAGACGTCCCGGCTTCACCATGACATCGCGGTCCGGGTCGGAGAGACCAGCCGTCAAACCCATGATCTCGGCGCATTGCCGCTCGAGCAGTTCGCCGATTCCCTCCGCCCATATCTCCAGTCGTCGCAGGATGCGTCCGCGAACGAAGCCACCTAGCTCCGGCCCGTCGGTCGCCTTTCGGGACACGGCGCCCTCCTGTCGGTGGGGCAGCGCGTCCGCCAACGCGGCCGTGTCGGTGATTTGACGGGCGATCGGCTCCGCGATCGTCTCGGCCCAGTCCGTCAGCGCTGCGACCTCCCAGCCGCGCGCGAATCCGCGTCTCAGGCTGACCCGGGTGAGGCCGCGCTGCGCGCAGGCTTCCAGGGGTGCCAGCGCCAGAGGCAACGTCCGCCGAGCGTCGGCAGCGACCTCTCTCGCCCGTGAGACCAGGGCCGTTGCCGTCACGACCGTAGGCTCGCGTGAGAGGTTGGCTGCCACACGGTCCCAGATCTCGTCGTCGGTCACGGGGCGCCGGGCACCGATCGGGCGTCGGCCCGCGATCGCTACGCGCTCCGCAGTCTCACCGCAGATCAGGTAGCTTCGCGCCCGGTGCCGGCTGGCCGCGGTATAGCCACGGAAAGCATCGACGGGTGCCGAGCCGTTTGGCATCACGAAGATGCTCTCCTCGCTCGTCACGCCCTGGATGCTGTCGATCGTTAGGACGTCACCATATCCCAGCCGGTAGCGAGGCTCGGCGGGATCGCCGTCGGGATGGAGCAGCGTCGTCCAGGCCACCGACCCCGAGCGGCCGCCGGCGTCGCGCAGGCGTACGCCCTCCGGCCCGATCGTCTCGATCTCCAGCACGCTGCCGTTGACCCCAATCTCCAAGGTCTGCCCGCTGGAACTCCGGGCCGGCGTGCGTGCGAACAGCCGAACCCTGTCGCCCACGGCTAGGGTGACCTCGAACTTGCGTCCGACGTTGTCGGTCGCCTGGACGAGGTGATCCGGGCCGACGAGTTCTCCCGCCTTCCTCCTCCGGGCACGGATCGCACCCGCCAGCATCAGAGCATCGGCGTTGGTCGGGGCGCTCACCGACAGGCTGTAGGTCGGATCGTCGGCGTGCTCGGCGTGCCGCTCGGTCCACAGGTTGGCGACCAACTCAGCAACCGCGGCGGGCGAGCCGGGCACGAGCCGCGCAGTTCCGTCGCGTCGCTTGCGCATCAGCGCTTCCGCCGCCCGCCCCTGCCGGAACATGCCGGTCGTCTCACGCTCGTCCTGCTCGCGCTGACGAACGGTCGTCAGGATTTCGGGGATCGCTTCCGACCCCAACGCCTCCCGGAGCAGCTCGATGACCGGGCCGGCCGCCACGGAGGAGCATTGGCGCGGGTCCCCCACCGCCAGGATCCGGAACCTCCCGTTGGTGGTGCGCAACCGCATCAGCCGGAGCAGGTCGCGGGTGCCGACCTGCCCGAGTTCGTCGACGACGACGACCGTGTCCGGCCCGAGGACGATCTTGCCCCGCTCGCAATCCTCCAGCAGCTTGGCCAGGGCGAGACAGCGCTCAGCCGGGATACCGGTTTCGGTCAACGCGCGCGTCTGCTTCCATCCGAGCGACGTCCCGAACACGGTGGCGCCTGCGGCGGTGTAGGCGTCGACCAGGGGCTGGAGCAGGGTGGTCTTGCCGCTGCCCGCCACGCCGATCACCGCGGTGAAGGCCGCACCGGTCCCGAGCCGGTCCATCGCCTCGCGCTGCGTGCGCCCGTGCGCCGTCCCGGAGAAGTCCCGGCCCAAGCGCGATATCGCCGCGGTGATCGCCTTCGCGCTGAGCGCCCCGCGCCGCTCCGCGGCCGCCTCGCGGACGAGATCGATCAGCTCGCCTTCACGCTCGATGTGCAGTCCGGTGGTGTAGGATCGGGCCCCGCGCTGCCAGCCTGTCGCGTCTGCGTCAGGGCCAGGAGCTCCGGGCAAGAGCGTGACGATACGGCCCTCCTGGCGGACGCCACGGGTGTGGATGAGTTCGAGGACCCCTTCGACATCGCCCACTTCCTCGATCCCGGCGGCGATCAGCGAGCGCGCCGCGGCCAGCCGTACCTGGCTCTCCGGCAGGACCGCCACGTTCTCCAGCTTCGGCTCGAGCAGGTCGAGGGCGACCGCATAGGCTCGCTCCAGGCGTTGCTCTCGGGTCGGCATCGGTTGTACAGGCTCCGTGCCGAGCACGCCGAGATGCCGGTAGCCCAGGCTCGCCGCTTCGGCCTGCCAGCTCGCACGATCGCCGAGGTCGTCCCGCTTGGCCGCGCGCGGATCGCCCTGCACACCCTGTTTCAGCAGGGCGATGCGGGAGCGCTCCTCAAGGTCGTCCCAATCGAGGCCCAGCTCGCCCGCCTGAGCATAGGCGGCGGCCGTGCCGATCACAGTGCGCTTGGCGAAGGCGGAGCGCACGGCGTCCGGGATCGCGGTGATCCGGGCACAGCCGAGCGTGGGATCGAGCGCGACCGCGATCCCGGCGCGACGCAGGTTCCGCGCGAGGTTGGCCTGGAAAATGGCACCGAGTTCGTGGACGCGTCCATTCAGCCGTTGCAGGTCGAGGCCGCCGACGTGACCATCCGTGGTTCTGACGACGTTCAGGACGGGGCAGTGGACATGAAGCTGGGCATCCCCTGCAGCGCCAGGGGTCGGCCGGCTAGTCCAGTGATCAAATGCAATCCAAGCGATCGAGCCAGTCTCGGAGCCGGCGCTTCCGGCCTTGCCTCGGCGTGCCCGTCCGATCAGGGGGGCGACCATACGAACCATCGTCTCGTGAACCGCTTCACGGATGGCGAGCGCGATCACCGCCGCTTCCGCAGGAGTTCTGGCGAGCGCCCAGGCGATCGACACGGATTTGTCCGCGCTCCAGCAAAGGTCGATGAAAGTCAGGCGCTCCCCGGCTTGGACTCGCTTGCCCGGTATCGGCCGGCCGTCGGCGCGGTGCCCGGCGAGTAGGTTGGCGATGGTCTCTAGGTCGAGCAGAGTGACCGGATCCAAGCCGAGGAGTTGTGCCAAGCGGGGATCGAGATCCGCCCGCAGCCGGGGCGCCGGACGGCCGGCATCCGGTCCGGTGTCGAGATCGTGCGCCCAGCCATAGTAGGCGGCGACCGCCCTGAGATCGGGAGGCAGCGTCACCTGCATGTAGTGCCGCGCCAGCGCCAGCGCCGGCGTGGCGAGCCGTCCGGTCAGGTAGGTGAGCACGGGCGATACTAGGGCGTCGCCGGTGATGTTCCGCCGACCTGACGACAGATCACACTGAGCAACTCGCCGTTGAGCTTCAGCAGCTGGGTGATCTGATTGAGGTTTCGGTTCAGCGGACTGAAGTCGCTGCTCTCGGCAGGAGCCGCCGCGGCCTTCAGCACCTGCTCCAGCATCTTGGTGTGATCTTCAGCGGTTTGAATGAGGGCGTCCATCGCCTGGGATAGCGCCGAGAGCTGGTCGCCGAGGCGCTCGAGTGTCCAGGGAGCGGCGGCACCCGGATGGATCGGTGTCGTCTTGCCAGGCATCGCGATCGCCTCCTTCGTATCTGCACCAAGGGGTGCCTTGGTCTGTGGGTGGAATTCTTGGGGTGGGTTTGGCGGGTTGGAAGCGGGTCGCGCACAGATCCGCCACCGGTCGCCTACGCCTCGCGGGCGGGTCCGAAGTTTGGGAGTGTCGTTTGGGGGGCGAGTGGCCGGCCGTTCAGAGATTGGTTTTGAACGGCCCGTGACGCCCGAGGCATCGCGCGTGGATCAGAGGTCGCCGAGAGGATCGTGACAGCGCACAGGATCGATCTCCAATGGCATGATTTGCTAAGGTCGATCGCTCTGTGTTCGATCGGGATGTCCGCATCTTTCGATGTTCATGGCATCGCAGGTGGCGGAAACACGAGGGTCACCTCGCAGACGCGACGCCCATCGGCGATCCGACGGTAGCCGCTTCTTATGCAGACTTGGACGAATGGGCGCGGGTCGTTTCCCTCGATCAGAGGAGCCCAGGTCTGCGCCGAGAGCACGTCGATCCCGAAGGTCTGTCGCAATTGCTCGGCTTGTGTGAGCTGACTGCCGAAGGCCCGCCGGTCCCCCAACGCGTAACCGCCCAAGCACCCGATCAGCAGCGCGATGCCGCTGCTGAGGCAGGCAACGCCGGCCATAAGATAGCCAACGCGCCCGAGGAGAGACCGGAGATCCATCCGGGCAACCTCCTCGACCTGAGCCGTACAACGCTTGATCGCCCTCAGATCATCGGCGATCTGCGTCGCCGCGCCGGTGATGCTTTCACCGAGACTTTTGACGCCTCCGCTGTACACCCCCAAGAATTCTTTGAGAGCCTTAATGTCGGCCACAAACACGCGGCGCTGGTGGTCGACCACTCGCACGAGCGCGCTGGTCGAGACCAAGACGTCGTGGAGTGGCTCGCCAGCGACGACGCCAGCTCGCTCGAGTTGTGCCTGGATTCGGGCCAGCTGAGCCTCCAAAGGACTCGGGGGTAGCGGGGAGACGGCAGTCTGCTCACGATAGGTCACGGCGCGACCCTCCAGTGCGACCGGGCGGCGGCCTTCGCCGCCAGTTCCCTGTCGAGGACGGCAACGAGGTCGCCGATCGGTGCGAAGCTCATCCAGTCGGCGATAGGCGCGAACGCCTTGGGCAGTGCCCGCAGCCACTTGGCGGTGGCTGCGGCGGCGAACGGCGCCAGGCAACGACCGTTGGCGTTGGGCCGGCCCAACGCTGCGTCCATGTATGTTAGCCCGAGCGTCTCGATCTGCTCAGCGGACGTCAGGCGCGGAAGCCGTACGAGGCGGCCACCCCGTTCGAGCGCAGCACGGATCTGTTGCGTTTCGAGATACGGATCGAACGCCGAGATCTCGCGACCGGGATCGGTCAATCCCTCGTTGCAGCAGATGACGAAGTCGGCTGAAGCCAGTGAGGGATGGTTCAGGTACGGTTCGATGTATGAGACATCTCCCCGTGCAGGACCGATCATGCTGAAGATAAGCAGTTGCTTGCCGTAGTCCCTCATTAGGCCAGAGAGATCGACCTCGTCGAGGATCCCTTCAAAAACCGGATTGCCTGCGCCGAAATCGATCAGGCTCGATCCGTTGCCTTCCAGCTGAGTTTCGAGTTTCCGTTGAACGAAGGTTCGTAGATCCTGCAGGCTGGCGCTCTCCGGGCCGTCGACAGGCTTGTGGACGTCTTTCAGACCTGCGTTGGCGCGATCGGCGTCGCTGAAGCTCAGGGGACGCCCTGCGACCATCGCGCACTCTACCATCAATCGGCTGACCAATGTCTTTCCCGACTTTCCTCGACCGTGAGGGATGGCGCATGTACTGCTGAGTAAATCCTCTTTGAGATCGAAATCGTCTCGCGCGACCCCCATCCCATCGAACTTACCATTCAGGCGCGCCGCGGCGGGATCGGAGATCTGGGTTGCAGCGCCGCTCTTGGCAGCGCCATTATTCTTGGTCATGATTACTGTCCTTTCGAGTACTTCTATCACTTGGTCGGAATTTCGATGGTGCCGGGCATCGGCCGAGTTCCGGCACGTTGATCGCGGCGGAACCTTGCGATCTGCTCGTCAGCGCTCAGACGCGGCGGAGCTTGATGTCTCACAGCGGGCTGGCTCGGCCCGGATCGGGAAAATGAGCTCAGTGTCGGCGCCTCATGCGGCGAGACGGGAGCCGGCACTGGCCGCGGGGCGATTGAGGGTCTGAAGACACCCCCGTGAGGGTCACTCCTCTCAGAAGCAGTTCTGCTCGAGGAGGCCAGCGCGACGATGCCGGGCGGGAACGTTGGTTTCGGGGCGGTTGGAGGTTTATCGCCCCCTGCTATTTGCTGTCGGACGCGCGCCCAGGTCTTCGAGATCGTCGCTTCGCTCAGCGGTCCGCCATGATCGTTGTTCAGTCCTAGCGTGCGCACGACCTTTGTGAGTTCACGCAGGTCCAGCCTGGCGGAGCCGTACTCCTTGATAAGGACGGGGAAGTTATCCACCATCCAGGTCGTCAGCCTGCGATCGTCGGCACGGATCATCTTGATGACCCTGCGGGTTTCTGAACGGCGGCTCATATGGCCGCCCCACCGTCGCCGAGAATGGCAGGTTTAGGACCTTGAGCAGCCACTCTGCATATCGCCGAGGGTGGCGCTTGAGATGGTATGGGCACACTTAAAGAAGCCGGTCTGGACCAGTTCATCAGGATTATCTCGCCGTTCTTGGCGGCGAATCGACTATTCGATTGCCGTCAGCCCATTTTTGGAACAGCACCGGATTGTTTAGCAAGTCATACGCCTGCTTTTTACCGAGGGCTTGACGAGATAACCATTTGTATGCGTCGGCAAATTTCGGCTTGTAGCGGCCTAAAATGGTCAAAAATCTACCGCGAATCGCTACTTAAGCACTTAATATCGGGTGCGCGGTCCTCGACAACGTTGTGAGTCGGCAACACTTGGTGTTGTGAGTCAGCAACGCTCGGGAGAGTCAGGTGGATCGAGCTCAGTAGTGGCTGCGTAGGCCACAGCCCATCGAACGGCCGGGGACTCTCACCGGTGAGAACGAAGGTCATCCACCGGTCATTCACATCATTGATCCGGCTTCAAAGCCTCGGAGGCATCAGCACGACTGCGCTTAAAAAAATTGGGCCGCACCCGCTCAGTCCAGCATGCTACGTCGGCGAAGCTGGCTGCCAAAACTCGGGTGTGAACCGCACCAAGCTGTTGCAAGGTTTGTAGTTTTGTAATTCCAGGCAGCCGTTTTGCGGCCTGGAGCTGGCGATGCCAGACCTGTTCTGGCTCTCGGATGAGCAGTGGGCGGTATCAGCGGCCGAGGACGGCGCCGGTGGCGATGTCGAGGGCGGCAAACAGCGAGGTCGTGCCGTGACGTGTATAATCGTGGCTCCGGCGCTCGATTTGACTGGGCCGCATCGGCAGGAGGGGCTGGGTCCGGTCCAGCGCCTGAATCTGGGACTTTTCGTCGACGCACAGCACCAGCGCCCGTCAGGCGGACTGAGGTAGAGCCCGACGATATCGCGCACCTTTTCGGCGAACAGCGGATCGGTGGAGAGCTTGAAGGTCTCGCTGCGGTGGGGTTGCAGACCAAAAGCCTGCCAAATGCGATGGATCGTCGAGGGGGCATAGCCCACCGCCTCGGCCATGAAGCGCAGTGATCAGTGGGTCGCGCCGGGCGGCTTCGTCTCCAGCGTCAGGCGAATGGTCTCGGCGATCTTTCGTCGCCAATCGTGCGCGGTGCGCCTGGACGGGGTTCGTCCAAGAGCCCATCGAGCCTGCGTTCAGCAAAGCGTCGCCGCCACTTCGAGACCGTGTCGGCATCCACACCGACCGCCGTGCAGATCGCCTTAATCTCAAGCCCCGAGGCCGCCGCGAGCACGATCCGCGCCCGCCGCGTCAGCGCCTGTTCGGTCTTCTGAGCCCGGGCCAGCGACTCCAGTTCGCGCCGTTCCGGCTCTGTTGGGTCGATGCCAACCGCGGCCTTACCCATCGCGCCGTCTCTACGATCATCATTCCAATGATCGTAGAAACTTCGCAATGAGGACACTAGGGCCGTGACAAGCCCTCGCTTAACGGCACAGTGCACAGAACGACCGCGGGTACGACAGGCGAAACGCTCCTGAGCGCACCGCGTAGTTCCGTACCGTCAGCTGAACAGCGGAATGCGGACAACTGACCCCTAGCCGACCTCTGGGATGTCTGCACTAAGGTAGCCCAATTGTGGGGCGGTCCGGCTGCCGGATGTGACCATTTGCAGATCTTCGACAGAACCGCTCGTGTGCCTGAGCAACCTCAGATTCCCATTTCCGCTAGGAACCTCGAAGGCGCCTTAGTCCATCCTTTGTAAGATTTGGCGCGCGACAGCGTCAGCGTCTCCATGCAACGGGTGATGGCGACAAAACAATTCCGTCGTTCTTCTTCAAGCTGCGGACTGTTATCTCCCTGTTTTTTGCTCTGGAAGGATGGAATAACGTCTTCGGCTAAGCCCAATAAATAGACGTGATCAAACTCATCACCCTTCGACGCGTGAATTGTCAGAAGCGGAATAACACCAGCCTCTAAAGGCGGCTCCTTCGATCTCAGTTCAAGTTCTTGGAGAAATGCTTCGAGGGGCGCCGCACGACCGACCGCGCCTGTGATTTCCTTATAAAGTTCTTTCCACGCCCGCGCATCCTCGTCGACCGAAGGATATTCTTCGAGCAACGTTGGCACAGCCGCGCTAAGGGTCGCGTTCGCTGCCCTTAGATACTTCTGATAGTCCAAAACCTCTGCTAGGTCGGACCTCAACAACGGGATGATCCTAGCGCCGAGCGGAGTTAGGGGCAGATCAGCGGCCGCCTTAGCCCAGGTTCGCAGCAAGTCTCCGGTTGTGGATTTTGCTCTTGCCGCCAGCTGAGAAGTATCTAGATCAAAGCCCCACATGGCGTTGCCGACTTCGACGAAGTTCTTGAACTCTCTCTCGTCGGAACGGCGATTGGCCACTTGAAGGCTGGTATGGAGCCATTGGTACGGAACGCTTGCGAAGCTGTCCCTTCGCTGGGCGAGCTGGGCGTGAATCCCGCGCTTCCCAAGCTCCCCTTTCGTCGCCTGAAGAATTGCTTTGGTTCGCGCGATAATGACGATATTGCTGGGGGCGTTGCCGTGGCGGGCTTCGATATCGGCCGCAATGCCGTCGGCCTCGTGGGAGTCCTCGTCGAATACTAAAATCCGCACCCGATCCGGCGCCGTTGGCATCGCTTTGCCGGAGAGAAGGGGCTGCTTGTTAGCGGTGCGGAGCCGATTGTTGGTCACCAAGCGGTTCGCCATTTCGACGACCTCGCCGGGGCACCGATAATTCGTCGGCATCTGTAGGAGCGCTGGCTCGTAGTCCTTGGCGAATTGCTGCAGCCGCTGTGGACTTGCACCGTTCCACTGATAAATTACCTGATCATCATCCGCGACGACGAATAGGTTTTTATAGAGATTCCCAGTCAGAGCGCGCAAGAAGGCGTATTGCGCCAAGTTGGTATCCTGAAATTCATCGAGACTGATGTATCGGTAGGTCCTGCGATATCGCTCAGCTATAAGGGGGAAATCGGTGAAAAGCTTATGCGCCATGTAGAGGATGGCGGGAAAATCAAGAGCGTTCTCGTGATCAAGATGGTCCACGTAGGCTTGATAGGCCGCCGCAAACCGGGTGCCACGATCTGGATCAGCGAAAAACCGGAGGCAATTATCTGGTCCCGCCAACCGCTCACGCAGACCATCCAGCACGGGGAAGGCCTTGGATAGGGGTTCACCGAGATCAAGTTTGGCTACGCGTAGCGCTTCTGACAGCAGCAATTCACGGTCGCCAGGATTTGAATAAATTTTGAAGTCCGTCTGAACGCCGACATGAGATCCGGACTGACGGAGAATTTCGCAGGCGAAGGCATGGAACGTGCCGACGTACAGCCGCTCAACGGCGTCGGGCGCTAATTGCTCGATGCGTCTTCGCATCTCGTCAGCGGCGCGAGTCGTAAACGTTAAAGCCAAAATGCGCCATTTGGCGGCGGCCTCGTTGGCGAACAACCGCGCCACGCGGGAGGTAAGAACTCGCGTTTTCCCCGATCCAGGCCCGGCCAGAAGCATGAAAGCTCCATCTCCCCAGCTTGCAGCTTCGCGCTGGATTTCGCTGAGGGTCTCGAAAGCTCCGTCGATAGTGTTCTGATCGCTCATTCGCATGCCCCGATCCGAACAAAAATGCGCCGGAATTGCGCAGGGATATGATCCCGATGTGCGGTTAGCCGGATCTGCGCACCAACCCGGACAGCAACGACCTCTTTGTGTGCCGCTGCATACGTTAGGATTGCTTGATCCGTGTCCGCGACCCTCGCGTCCAACTCTCGGATTGCCGCTAACAGACATGGGCGGAGGGCGCTTGCGAGAATCAAGCGCTCGAGATCAACACCGGCAGGAAGCTGCGTCACTCGGTCCGCGATCTCAGCATCGGTAAAGTTGTGGTTGCGAAGTTGACCAATGTGATCATTCCCACCCTCGTCCCCGTCGCAAATCATAGACCAAGGATACTCAAGGGCGCGCGCAAGAGCCGCGAATGCTCCGGCGCTCCCATTATTCTGATAGTCAATAACCGCGATACCGTGGGCATCAAGAGGACAGCCAAGTTTTTCCGCCACGGCGCCTAAGATGGCATAGTCGGCCTGGCCCTCGCAGAGCAGCCACTTAGACGCGAAGAATATCTCACCGCGGATGCGCTTCGCCCAGCTCTCAAGCTTGGAGATTTCCTCATCGGCGATGAAGGTCCGGCCCGCCTCACGCAGGGCCCTTAAGGCGGCATGATGCGGCTGCCGATCTGTGGCGGTGTAACAGCGGAGCAGCGCCCGATATTGTTCCTCTGTCAGCGTCTTCGAACAGACAAGCATCCCCTTCGCGTGGTCCCATGCTAAGCTTTCGGGATTGTTCGCAATCTCGTCGGCTAGGGCGGAATTGTACGGCACCTGCGCCGACGCCGTCCGGGGGATGACGGCGGCCCGAGGTCCCCCGGGGGCCCGGCGAAGAACAACGATGTCATTGAAGGGGACGTTCTGAACGAAGAAGGGCGAATGCGTCGTAATTAGCTTCTGACCCGGAAGCGCCTTGACCGCCTCCCACAATGATCGGCAGGCCTGCGGGTGGAGGTGAGCTTCGGGCTCCTCCAGCGTGAGAACCGGCTCGGTCTCTTCATGGAGGGAGGCAGAAAGCGCATTTTCGACGAACGCCCGAAACAAGAAAATAACTGCAAGGCTTTGTACTCCGTGTCCATGTTTTTCGATTGGCAGCCAGGGGTCTTGAGCTTGGCCTTGTACCACGACCTCAGCCTTACTGATGACCTCCCAAAGATTTACGGGGATAGCACGTACGTCCACGTTACCGGCGGCGCCGTTTGCGATCACCGCACTAATAGCTCGGAGCGTGGTCTTGATAACATTAAGCTTAGGATCGGCGCCCAACAGCTCAGCATTTAATGCAGCGAAGCGTTGCTCAAGGTCAGCGGCCACTTCGTCGTCGACTTCGATTGTCTTAAGTAGGCTGCCCCAAAATCGAGAGCGTCCGCCAAACTCGGTGCTGGCGTCACGCATGGCGGACATTGAGAAGCACGGAACGTAGTCGAAGAAGCGCGAAAGGTTTTGGTTTCAAGCGCCGGCTCCGGCGAGTGGGACGTCCTGATCGTTGATGAACTGCCAGACCGGCTCGACCGATTTGGCGACGCTTTCAAACGTGCAAACGACCTGCATGCAGATTGAGTTTAGCCCGGTGTGCGGATCGGTACGCACAATGCTAAAAAGCTCGTCGATCAGCGGCTGAGGCCATTCCGCCGGTTGAGCCTCGGCGAGCCACAACTTGATTAGGATTTCAGGCCTCGGTACGCCAGCGTCGCGTTGGTACGGAAAATCATACTCTGAAAAGCCCGTCTGCCCCGATCGCCCCCATTTCCGGCCGAGGGCGATCTTTACAGCATCAAGTACCGCTGACTTGCCCGCGTTGTTTTCCCCGATGATCACTGAGGTTGGCGAGAGGGAGATGTCCAGATCCCGAATGCACCTGAAATTCTTGATGACGAGGCGGCTAATGTGCATTGCGGTATATCCGGGCGACAGTTAGGTACATTCGTACCGTCCATTACGCCTCCAGGGTAAAGATGGCAGGCTATCGCATTTCAGGTTGCGATGGCAGTGCCACAATTGGTCGCCAACCATCGAACCGCATCGATATCACCACCCTAAAATTTTTTACCGCTCGGCTTCCTTAAGCTCAGTCGGGTGTCTGCTTATCTCGTGCCAAATGCCAGCGCCCGCGTTTGCTCGAGTGATCCTCCAAGGGCCGGCGACGATCCAAGCAGATCTTATCTGCAGCCATGTCTTCTGTGGCGTTTCAAAGTTAGGTCCGCGTTAGGCGCGGATCCGAATGTCGAGGACTGACACGAAGCCGAACGTCTGGTTTCGGGTAGCAAGCTCATGTCGGCTCTTGGCGCTTTGCCGACGAAGACTCGTTCATATCTGTGGCTTAAAGCGAGCGTCCATTCCTCCGAGTTTCGGATCACTACGATCCCTTGTGGAGCAGCGGAATGCGCCCTTGGCACTGGGCGCAGGATCGTATCAACTGCCTGTTCGCACTAAGCTAAAGCGCGTGTAAAATCAATGACTTGTACTGAATGAATGGCCGTGTTCGTGCTGGGTGAGAATCCTGGCGCCCCAGCCAAAAGCTCACGATTCTCAGCCGACCGTTGAATTCTCGGCTGTTTTCGGACCCGCCCGGGCCGACCGCTCCGTCCAGGTCCACTCGGGAGGTCCACTTGTCCGGACGGCAGGGATTCCTGCCTTGCCTCGTACTCACCTCCGCCATCGCCGACAAACGGTCTTTTTTCGACGTATCATCCCCCATGATCTGCGCCAGCGGTTCGGCCAGCGTGAGATCCTGCGCTCACTCGGTCACGCCACACCCGGCGAGGCTCGTCGGATGGCGCAACGCCTGTGGGATGGGACAGAGACATTGTTCACCCTCGTCCGTTTCAACCGGTCGCTCACGCGCACCGATATCGCCCGGCTCGCGGAGCAGTACCTCGAATCCGAGTCTCTCAAGCACGATGGCCTGCTCGCCACCATCGGGCACTTTCCGGAACTCGAGGATCTCCCTCCGTCCGACAGCCCAGCCTCCGAAAACCAGATAGACGACAGCAGCGATACCGCATCGGACGCCCCAAAGGGGACCCTCAATGACCCAGCTGAATGGCTAGGCCTTTATGAGAGCCGATTGGACGGCCTGAAACGCGACCGGTCACTCAACAATTTTACCGCCGTTCGTGATACCGCAAAGGATCTCGCTGCGCGCAACGAGATCGACCTCGACTCATACCCCCATGAAAACGCGCTTTGCCGCGCCTTGCTCGACGCCGCCATCACGATCACCGAGGAGAAGCTGACCTTTCTCCGCGATGTCGTCCTGCCCCATCACCCTCGGCACGCGACGACCCATCGTACGACCGCACCTGCTCCGCTCTCCCAGCCCGGAGCACCAGAGACCGCGATGCTGCGCGGTGCACATAAACTTTTCAGCGAGAGTTGGGCGCTTTATGCGCGGGACCGCGTCGACAGCGGGAACTGGAAAGCGTCGAATGAACGGCAAGCCCGGTCTACGGGACGCATGTTCGTCGAGATCTGCGGGGACAAGCCGCTCAGCGCCTATGGGCCGGCGGATGGGGCTGCGTTCAAGCGTGCTCTGCTAGCGTTGCCGGCCAACTACGACAAGAACACCGAGTGGCGCGACATCCAGCGCACGCGCGGCATCGGTGGCTTGATCGAGCATTGCAGCGGCAAGCCCGGGATCAATCGACTGAAGCCGCAAACCTTCAATCGGCACTTGGCCGCCTTGTCAGGCATCTGGCCTTGGGCCCAGACCAACGAAGTCGTCGCCAAGGGTCTCCCATCGATCTTTGAAGGTCTGCACATCAACCTGAAGCGCACGCGAGCAAAGCTCCACAGAGCGCGAGACGAACGGCCGATGTGGGATCAGGCAGAACTCGTGGCCGTGCTGAGTGCACCCTTGTTCACGGGTGTTCGAAGTCGTCGGAGCTGGAAAAGGGCGGGACCGAACGTCCTGCGCGACGAGCGGTACTGGGGCGTCCTGATCGGCTGCCACAGCGGTATGCGTCGTGGCGAAATCTTCCAGCTCCGGGTGCGGCACGTCGTGCACGATGCAGAGACCGGTATTTGGTACTTCAATTTGACGGATCCGACCCTCGAGCTGAAAGCGGAGGGCAGTGCCCGCTGGGTCCCCCTCCATCAAAACCTGTTGCAGCTGGGCTTGCTTGAAGCGTTGGTACAGAAACGAGGAGAGCATGAATTGCTCTTACCGGAGGGCGAGGAAGGCCCCGAGCAACAGGATGATCTCGCCGACGGCGACAACGCGTCATTCGGCAGCGCTTTTGGCAAGTGGTTTCAGCGCTTCAAATCGGAATACGGCGTGCGTAATGAAGTGGTTTTTCATTCCTTCCGGCACACGGTGACGACGCTCATTTGCAATGCCGGGGTTCAACGAGAATTCGTGGAGGAGCTCATCGGCCATGAGAGCAAGGAAAGGCGGTCCGAGCTCAAGCGTTACAACAAAGGTCAAACCCTGATGATGCTCAAAGGTGTCATCGACCACCTTGTTCTGCCGATTGACATCAATAAAATGATGGATGCGGCGCCCACTGGCCAACCTCGCCCCTCGTTCGAGCCAAGACGGTCGTCGACCGCATAGGGTGCGAAAGAACGGCTCGTGTTGGCCTTTGGTCGGCACGGGCTCAAGCGAGCTGTAAAAGCTGAACCGTTCCCACAAGCGCGCATTCTACGCTCCGCCCATCGCGGTTGTACAAATGGCTTTGTCAGCGTCCCATGAGCGATCACGCCTGGCTGCGACCAGTCGTCCGCATAGGGTCGTTTGCAGAGCAAGGCGTCGACCCTGAATTACCGCTTACAGGCTGCCCCCGAAGCAAAGACGTATGACTGGGTCGGGTGGAGAGCAGTCTGGCTGCTTTCAGTGGTGTGCTGACATGCCCGTCGGGATGACGGGCACCGAACCCGTAGGTCGGTCGACCAAATCGACGGTCGACAAACCGACGCCTCAGTCGCGTGTCGCCGAGTGGTGGAACGCCACATGGCGTTCCATCCGACGGATCGCTTTTGGCCGATGAACCTGATCCTCCAGGGACGGCATCGCGACCGTTTCAGTTTGCGCCGAGTCGTCGGACGGCATCATGGCCGCACCTGCCGAGACGAAGCCGGCCATCGTCTTGACGTCCTCGGGCTGGCGAGGATCCCGTGCGATCAGTGCCGCTTCCTGCTGAAGGCGAAGGTTGCAGGCCTTGGACGCCAAAGCGCCGTTCGGCGTGCAGGCGTCGTGACGGGCACATGCGGCGTCGAGTGCATCGACGGGCGCCAACGGAGCGTTGTTGCCCGGTCCGCAATAATTCCCGTGAAGCATCGGGCTTGGCGGCGACGCCGATTGGGCCAGCGCGGGACCTGCAAGGCAGGTCAGGAGAAAAACCGAGGTCGAGAACTTGATGATCATCTTGAGGGTACCCTGATGCGTCTCACCCCCTCAGGTGGTTCGCAACGAGGCCCGCCGGACGGCGGACGTGTCGACATCGTCGGGAGACGGAGCCGGCACACCCGAGTTGGGAATATGCCGGCCGTCGCATCGACCTTTGGGACGAAGAAGCGGCTAGCTGGCGCGCTTGTTGGTCCGCGCCTCGGAGATTTCGGTGTAGCGCGTGTCGAAGGCGATCATCTCGTCGGTCATGCGCTTGAGCTCCGCGGCGTCCTCTTCGCGACCGAGGTGCTTGGCGGTGGACGCAAGGGTGCCATAGACGGCGATGTAGTAGTGGATCGAGATCTGGGCCGCGGCGACGCCGCTGGCGTCCTTCACCTCGGGGTCCTTAGCGGCGTCCATCGTCTGGATGGTACCGGCCCGGATGCCTTCCATGATAACGTTGGGCATGCCGCCCGGCTGGCCTCCGGCATCCTTCAGGAGGCGCGAGATCGTCTCCGAGTGCCGTTCGGCGGCGGCGGCGCCTTCCTCGGCGATTTTCCGAAGCTCGGGATCGCTCAGGTCCTTAGTGGCCGCCTGCGCGGCCTCCTTGCCCTGCTCGTCGGCGCTTTTGATTGCCTGCAGGCCCGTGACGTACCAGTCGGCGTATGCGTTCTCTGCCATGTCGAATATCCCGGATCATTAAATGAACGGTAGCGTTCATTTAATGAAGCGTTTGGGGTGTCTGCTTGTTCCGGGGCCAGGGAGATAATTGTGAGTGAGCGGATCGAAGATCCGACCGGCATCGTGTCGGTTCGCCGACGGGGGCGGCCTCGCGCTGACCAAACGGGCGAGGTCGAGGCGAGGGTGCTCGACATCGCGACCCGTCTCTTCCTACAGCAGGGTTTCGACCGAACGACGTACGAGGGAATCGCGGAGCTGGCCCATGCCGGCAAGGCGACTCTGTACGCCCGCTACCCGACTAAGGAAGCGTTGTTCAAGGAGGTGGTCCGGCGCAGGGTGGCGCTCTCGCTCGCGCGGATCTCGGACGGTGGCCACGGCGGTACCGTCAGGGATAGGATACTGCGGGCGTGCGTCATGCTCGCCGACGAGACCTTCGTTCCGGACGTCATCGCGCTGATGCGTATCACCATCGTCGAGACGGAGCGCTTCCCCGACATGGCCCGGGCCTCCTACGAAATCGGGTTCGGGGGATGCGTCGGATGCGTCGCCGAGGCCATCGCCGGAGGCGTCCATGCGCCGGACCGGGTTTCTGCGGCCATCCCCATCGCCACTCGGATCGTTGAAATGGCGTTGCTACCGCTTCAGATCCACGCGCTCTACGGCGTCGATCTGGCCCCGCTGCGCGAGCGTGCCCGCCGTGACGTTTCAAGCGTCGTCGACATGGTGGCGGACGGCCTGATCCCGTTCGGGGAAACGGGTCCGGACGGGATGTCCGATTGGGGTGGGCCGGGCGTACGCTGACCTCGGGATCGACGCGACGCCCCCCAAAATGCCTTTATTGAAGGTGGTGCCATCACACGGCCAAGCCAAAGCGTTCCATGCGGCCGATCACCTATCATGGTGAGCGGCGACCGACCTGCGCGAGGGGGCGGAGCGCTGGTCGGTCGCCGTCATCACGAGGCCAGTGGCCCCGTGATCCCTGTCGCCCGAAGGGCTACCTGCGGATTGGTGCCAACCCTTTCCGGGATACCATCCCTACTATCCCGGCCGCCGCCGGCAGGCGCCGGTCTTCGCCGTCCTGGTCGAGGCCTTGCGCCGCCGAGGCTGACGGTCTGTCTCCCGTATCCAGGCAGCTCGGTAGGATACGGGCGTCATAATCGCCGGAAGCTGAGCGCAAGCTTCCTAATCCATGCTCACGACGCCCTTGCCGCCGATCCGGGTACGCGACATCAGACCCGCTAGGACCGATGTCCAAGGTGGGTGGGAAGCAGCTTGGCTGCTTTGAGTCGCAAGACGTTCATAAGCGGACCTAGGATGACCCGCCGTCTCCGGATGGACGGTCCAACCCATCGCAGGGTCGAAGTTCGTTAAAGTCGGATGCCGACATCATCAGAGGCGATGCGACCAGCACGAAAGTGCTCTGCCTCGGGAGACAGCGTGATTCACGATTGCAAAGCCCCGGTCACGCGACATCTCGTGCTGGTCCGGCATGGCCAGAGCGTAGCCAACCGATCCGGCCTGTTCACGGGATTGCTGGACTCGCCCTTGACCGAGCAGGGCCGGAGGGAAGCCGAGGCAGCCGGCCGGCGTTTGGCAGAGTGCAACTGGCGCTTTTCCGCTGCCTTCACCTCGACGCTAACGCGGGCCGTCGTGAGCGGCCGGCTTATCCTCGATGCGCTCGGGCAACCCGGATTGGTCCCCCAAAGCTTCGCCGCGCTGGACGAGCGAGACTACGGGGACCTCAGCGGGCTCGACAAGATCGCCGCCGATGCGCGCTGGGGGGCGGAGCGGATCGAGACCTGGCGCCGCTCCTACGCCGAGGCGCCGCCGAACGGTGAGAGCCTGCGCGATACCGTCTCCCGTATCGTGCCATGCTACCTCCGAACCATCCAGCCGGCGGTCATGGGCGGAGACGTGCTCGTCGTCGCCCACGGCAATTGCCTGCGGGCGCTTGTGATGGCGCTCGAAGACCTGAGCCCGGCGGAGGTCGAGCACCTCGAACTCGCGACGGGCTCCGTCAGGATCTATGAGCTTGCCGCGGACACGACGATTAAGGCCCACTGGATCGAAAGGTGAATCCGCCTGTCGGCGTCTCACAATGGGTCTCCGTGATCTGCGAAGGGGCACTTATTTCATCTATTTCAGTGATGGGAAGCATCTAATCATTCCGTTGGAGTGAATGAAAAGAACATGGGATTCTCCGGCATCACATCGGAGCCACCCATGTCCGCGCCCAGACTTTTCTCCCACGCTCGGTCAATGCGTGCCTTGGCCGGCACGAGAGCCATCCTTCCGGGACTGGGTCTCTGTATGGCGGTCACCGCCGCAGCGGTCGGCTTCGAGGCCGTCGAGGCGCATCTGTTCGGTCGCGCCTGGCTCGAAGCCCTGGTGCTGGCGATCCTGCTCGGGAGCGCGATCCGCACCGCCTGGACCCCGTCGCAACGTTTCTTTCCCGGCATCGCCTTCGGGGCCAAGACCGTACTGGAGATCGCGGTCGTTCTACTCGGGGCCTCGCTCAGCCTCACGACGATCCTCGCCGCCGGTCCGGGTCTGCTTTTCGGCATCGCGGGCGTCGTCGTGGTCGCGATACTTTCGAGCTATGGCATCGGCCGGGCGCTCGGGCTGCATCCGCGCATGGCGATCCTCGTGGCCTGCGGGAACTCCATCTGCGGCAACTCGGCGATCGCCGCCACGGCACCGGTGATCGGCGCAGACGGCGAGGACGTCGCCGCCTCCATTGCCTTCACTGCGGTGCTAGGCGTGCTGGTGGTGCTCGGCCTGCCGCTGCTGGTGCCGCTGCTCGGCCTGTCGCCGATGCAGTACGGCGTGCTCGCCGGCCTTACCGTCTACGCCGTGCCGCAGGTGCTCGCCGCCACCGCGCCGGTCGCGGCGCTCAGCGTCCAGGTCGGAACCCTGGTGAAGCTCGTCCGGGTGCTGATGCTAGGCCCTGTCGTCCTGGTGCTCTCGCTCGGCGCGAGCCGGCTGCGCGAGGAGACCGACGAGGCCGCCCCCGGCGTCACCGCGGGCGACCGCCCGGCCCGCGGCGGCCTCGCGATCCACCGCCTGGTGCCGTGGTTCATCCTCGCCTTCCTTGCGCTCGCGGGCCTTCGCTCGACGGGCCTGATCCCGCCGGTTGCGCTCACGCCAATGTCGGAGACCGCCAACGTGCTGACCGTGGTCTCGATGGCGGCGCTCGGCCTCGGGGTCGACGTGCGCAGCGTCGCCAAGGCCGGGGCGCGGGTGACCCTCGCAGTGGTCGCCTCGCTCCTCGCCCTCGGCGCCGTCAGCCTCGGCCTGATCCGCGTGCTCGGCCTCGTCTGATCCGCGCTATGGCATCGATCCAACACCTTGATGAAAGAACTGCCGTGACACGTTCGTCCCAATGTTCGTCCGAGGCGGTCGCGCAGGCGACGGGATGGTTGATGGGGCCGGGTCGCGAAGCGGCGGACGCGGCAGCCCTTCTCGACGGGTTCAGTGCGTGCCTCTCGGGGCTTGGCCTGCCACTGGCCCGCGCCACCACCCACGCGCCGACCCTGCATCCGTCGTTCCGCTGGGTAATGCGCGTCTGGCATCCAGGAGCGTCGAGCCTAGCCCTGCGTCGCCGCCACGGCATCGAGAGTACGCCGACCTTCCACGGCAACACCGTCGAGCGCGTAGTCGAGACCCGTACCTTATTCCGATGCCGTCTCGACGGGGATGGGCCGCTGCCGTTTCCTGTGCTCGGCGAGCTTCGCACCGAGGGTCTAACCGACTACCTCATCGTGCCGCTGCGCGCCGCGCGTGGACGCATGGGCGCCGCCTCCTGGGCCACGGCGAGACCGAGCGGCTTCACGCCGATCGAGATCGACACGTTGCTGGCACTGGTCGAGCCGTTCTCGCTGCTGTTCGAGATCAAGGCGCTCGACGACATGCTAGGCGCGGTGCTGAGCGCCTATGTCGGACGCGACCCGGCGCGGCAAATCCTGGCCGGCACGGTGCGGCGCGGCGACGTACGCTTGATGCGGGCCGCGATGATGCTGACCGACCTGCGCGGGTTCGGCGAACTGTCCGACCGGCAAAGCCCCGACCGTGTCGTGGCCGCCCTCAACCGGATGTTCGATGCCATCGTGCCGGCCGTCGAGGCGGAAGGCGGCGAGGTGCTGAAGTACATCGGCGACGGGCTACTGGCCGTGTTCGATGCCGATCGCGACGAGGCCGAGGCGCGCAGTGCCGCCTTGCGTGCCGCCGAGGCCGCGCTTGATGCGCTTGCGAACCTGCGCGACGGTGACAGGGCTGCCTTCGAGGTCGGCGTCGCACTTCATGTCGGGGAGGTCGCCTACGGCAATATCGGCGGCGGCGACCGGGTCGATTTCACGGCGATCGGCCGCGATCTCAACGTGCTCGCCCGCGTCGAGCGCCTGTGCAAGACCTACAACACGCCGCTGATCGCCACCGACACCTTCATCGACGGGTTGGCACATGCCCTTGAACCGCTCGGCACCGTCGCCTTGCGCGGTTTTTCCGAGCGTCACGCCCTGTTCGGGTGTCGCAGGACCGCGCCCGTCGGCGCGCCGGCGGCGTGACGCCGAGACGGCGTCCTTGATCGTCCCATTGGAGATCGAAACTTCTCAAATCATCGCGTTTGGAGATCATTCGTATCGCGAAAGACCGTTGGTGGGAATAAATCGTATCCCGTAGCATCTCCCTGGTCGCGAGGAATCGCCACGGGTCCGATGCCTTCGAACGCATCGACGCCGACATCCTTCAAGGGGAGAGACCATGCACGGACTGGACAGACCGATGAACCGCCGCCTCGTCCTGGGTGGCCTAGGGCTCGGAAGCCTCGGCGCCGCCATACCGGCCTGGGCGGCGGGCTCGGTGAAGCTTCCGCTGCCCGGCGGCCCGGACGAGCGGGCGCTGACCACGGCCTTTCCGGGCAAGGCCGAGATGATCCTCCAGCGCACTCATCCGCCGCTACTGGAGACGCCGTTCTCGGTGTTCGACGAGGGTGTATTCACCCCCAACGACCGCTTCTACGTCCGCTGGCACTGGGCCTCGATCCCGACCGAAGTCGATGCCGGCACCTTCCGGCTCAAGGTCCACGGCCATGTCGAGAAGGAGCTCTCGCTCTCGCTCGACGCCATCGCCGGCCTGCCGCGCTTCGAGATCGCCGCAGTGAACCAGTGCTCGGGCAATTCGCGCGGGTTGTTCGAGCCGCGGGTGACCGGCGCGCAATGGGCAAACGGTTCGATGGGCAACGCCCGCTGGACCGGCGTGCGCCTCAGGGACGTGCTCGAAAAGGCCGGGGTGAAGGCCGGTGCCGTGCAGGTGCGCTTCAACGGCCTCGACGAGCCGGTGGTCGACGACGCGCCCGACTTCAAGAAGTCGCTCGATCTCAAGCACGCCAACAATGGTGAGGTGATGATCGCCTACGCGATGAACGGCGAGCAATTGCCGCTGCTCAATGGTTTCCCGCTCCGGCTCGTGGTGCCGGGCTGGTACTCGACCTACTGGGTCAAGATGCTGTCCGACATCGAAGTGCTGGACAAGCCCGACGACGGGTACTGGATGAAGACCGCTTACCGCATTCCTGACGTGCCGGGCGCTAACATCAAGCCCGGTCAGACCGGCTTCAAGACGGTGCCGATCAACAGGATGGTGCCGCGCTCGTTCGTCACCAACCTGACCGATGGCGCCAAGGTGGCGGCCGGAACGCCGGTGGCGTTGCGCGGCATCGCCTTCGGCGGCGATTGCGGGGTGAAGGCGGTGGACTTCTCAGGCGACAGCGGCGCGACGTGGTTCCCGGCGCAGCTCGGCGCGGACGAAGGCCCCTACAGCTTCCGCCGCTTCGACGGCAGCTTGCCGGCATTGGCTGCCGGCAGCCACACGGTCAGGGTCCGCTGCACCAACACCAACGGCGTCGCGCAGCCCCTGGACCGGGTCTGGAACGGGGCCGGCTTCATGCAGAACGGCATCGAGGCCGTGTCCTTCCAGGCCGCTTGAGGAGAACAGCCATGAACCCGATCCGCCCTGCGGCCCTCATCGCCGCCCTCATACTGTCTCCCCTGGTGGCGTTCGCCGCTTCGGCTCCCGAGCCGATGCGCTTCACCTCGCAATCGATCGAATTCCCGACTTCCGACCGGATCTTCCCGGACGGGCCGGGGGCCGAGGCGGTCAACAACAACTGCCTCGCCTGCCACTCGGCCGGGATGGTGCTGACCCAGCCCAAGCTCACGAAGGCGCAGTGGACCGAGACCGTGAACAAGATGGTTCACGTCTACAAGGCGCCGGTCGATCCGGCCGACGTGCAGACCATCGTCGACTACCTCACGGCGTTGAAGCCGACGCCCTGAACCCCCGAATCCCGAGGCCGCCGCGTTTTTTTCGCCGGCCTCGGGGAATAGACCGCGCCCTCCGGCATCTCCCCAGGGCGATGCACGGCCAAACCGGTCTCGCATCACGCAATCCGAATTAGAACCATGCCTCACGGCAGGCCCCGGCCGCCGAACGAGCGCGCATGCCAGAGAGACACGCTTCATGACCCACGTCCGCACCAGCCTCCGCGCCCTCCTCGCCGGAGCCGCCTTGCTCCTCGCCCAGGGCCAGCCCGGGTCCGCCGCTGGCTTCGACGGCGCGATCAAGAACAACGCCCTGGCGCTGAACGCCGCTGGGACCGTCGCCGCTGTGTCGAACAGCGAGGAGAGCGCCGTCATCGTCTACGACGTCGCCAAGGGCACGGTGCTGCGCCGCCTCGACGGCTTCGTCACGCCGCGCAACATCGTTTTCGCGCCGGACGGCGCCCGCTTCTACGTCTCCGACAGTGGCACCGGCCGGATCACGGTCTATGAGACCGCCACCGGCAAGGAAGCCGGCGTTCTCGCCGCCGGCCCCGGCGCGTTCGGCACGGTGCTCTCGGCCGACGGGGCCAAGCTCTACGTCAACAACGAGGCCGCGAGCACGCTGACCGTGTTCGACACCAGGACCATGCTCGCCGAGGCCGTGATCCCCGGCTTCGCGCAGCCGCGCCAGGGCGTGAAGCTGTCGCCTGACGGCAAGACCGTGTTCGTCACGAACTTCCTTGGCGACAAGATCACGTTGGTCGATACCGCCACCAACAAGATCACCGGTGAGATCGCCGGGTTCGACAAGCTGCGCGCCATCTCGATCACCAAGGACGGCAAGACGCTTTTTGCCGCCAACAGCGGCCGTAATACCATCGGCGTGGTCGATGTCGCCGCCCATAAGGTCACCTCCGAAGTGGAAGTGGGCAAGGACCCCTACGGCGCCGCACTGACCCCGGACGGGCGCTTCGTCTATTCGGGCAACCTGAAGGACAACTCGCTCTCGGTGATCGACACCGGCACCCTCAAGGTCGTCGCCACGGTGACCGGCCTGAACGAGCCGCGCCAGGCGATCGCGTTCTCGGCCGACAACGCCCATGCCTACGTCCTCAACCGCGACCTCAGCGTCGCCGTAGTGGACCGGGCGAAGAACGCGGTGGTCTCGACGATGAAGCCCTGAGGCGACGCGCGCCGGGGGCCTTATCGCCCCCGGCGCGTTCTCGTCGTCGATACGTCACGAACGCAGGACAAAAACCCCATGCTCGGCCTGTTCCAGCGCAAGGACCGCCTCATCGTGCACGGCGAGGCGCCCTACAATGCCGAGCCGCCGCTCGATCGCCTGCGGGCGGCCTTCCTCACCGACCAGGCCGACTTCTACGTCCGCAGCCACGGCGACATCCCGGACCTCGACGCCGACGGCTACCGCCTGACTGTCGACGGGATGATCGCGACGCCCCTCGAATTGTCCGTCGCCGATCTGAAGGCACGCTTCGCGCACGTCACCGTCACGGCGGTGATGCAATGCGCCGGCAACCGCCGGGCCGACATGCTGGCGGTGGCCCCGGTCGCCGGCGACCCGTGGGCGGCCGGCGCCATCGGCAACGCGGAATGGACTGGGGTGCGGCTCGCCGACGTCCTGCACGCCGCCGGGATCGATGCGGGCAGTCCGCGCCACGTCGCCTTCGAGAGCCACGACCGTATCGCGGGGTCGGACATACGCTTCGGCGCCTCGATCCCGCTCGCCAAGGCGCTGGCGCCCGAGACGCTGCTCGCCTTCGCGATGAACGGCGAGCCTCTCGCCCCCGAGCACGGCTATCCGTTGCGCGTGGTGGTGCCGGGATTTGCCGGCATCCGCAGCCCGAAATGGCTCGCCCGCATCACGGTGCAGGACCACCCCTCCGACAACCCGATGCAGGCCGACGACTACAAGCTGTTTCCGCCCGACGTGACCGCCGAGACCGCGGACCCCGCCCACGGCATCACCATCGAGGCGATGCCGCTCAACAGCGCGATCTGCGAGCCCGCCCGCGGCGCAGCGTTGAAGCCCGGCCGGCACGCGATCCGCGGCTACGCCATCGCCAGCGATCGCGCGGTCGCCCGCGTCGACGTCTCGACGGATGGCGGCCGCAGCTGGGCGCAGGCCCGGATCGACCGCGATGCCGACGCGCCCTACGCCTGGACGTTCTGGGAGATCGACCGCGAGCTGACCGCGGGCGAGCACGAACTCGCGGTGCGGGCCTGGGACTCCGCCGGCCAGACCCAGCCGGCCGCGCCCGACGACACCTGGAACTACAAGGGCTACCTCAGCGCCGCCTGGCACCGGGTACGGGTCACTGTGGCCTGACCGTCACGCCCAGAGCAGGGCGGTGGCCGCAAGGCCCGAGATCGCGATCAGCAAGGCCACGATCCCGACGGTGAGGATGCGCGGCATCATCGGGATCTCGGCATCGGCGAGACGCGCCCGGATCGCCCGGTCCCGCCATGCGGCGCCGGCGAACGAGGCAAGCGCGCAGGCGATCAACGTGAGCGACAGCACCTTCAGCGGCCAGACCGCCAGCACCTCCCGCAGGAAGCGCTGCGCGGCCAGGCCGACGCCGAGGAAGGCGAGCCCGGTGCGAAGCCACGCCACGAACGTACGCTCGGCTGCCAGAACCGTCCGGTCCTCGGCGAGCCTCACCCGGGGATCGTCGGGGTGCACGGGTTTCGCAGGATCGCTCATCCGGCATCCGCCGTCGCGATCAGGTCGAGCAACGCGTCGGCGGCCCGGCTGCGGTAGCGCTCCTTGTGGCGCAGCACCCGGAACGGCCGGCTCGGCAGGGCGAACGCCGCCCGCACCAGGGTTCCGGTCCGAAGCGCGGCGGCGACCACGGTCTCGGACAGGACGGCGGCCCCGCCCCCGGCCTCGACGGCGGCGCGCACCGCCTCGTTAGAGGGCAGTTCGAGCGTGACCCGAAGCTGGGCGGCTGCGAGGCCGGCCGCACCCAGGGCCGCCTCGAAGGCCGAGCGGGTTCCCGATCCCGCCTCGCGCAGCACCCAGTCGGCCCCGGCGAGATTTTCGGGTTCGAGGTCGGTCGCCCCGGCGAAGGCATGGCCAGGGGCGACCACGAGGACCAGTTGGTCCTGCGCGATGGTGGTGCTCGCAAGCGTCGGGTCGTCGAGCGCCCCCTCGACGAAGCCGAGTTCGGCCTGCCCGGCGCGCACCGCGTCGGCGGCGTCGGTGGTGTTGCCCACCGCCAACCGGATAGCGATCTCAGGGTAGGCCCGGCGGAAGGCGACGAGGTGGCGAGGCAGCCAGTCGCTGGCGATGGTCTGGCTGGCGTAGAGCGCCAGCGTCCCGCGCCGCAGGCCGCTGAGGTCGGCGAGCACCAGTTCGGCGGCCTCGGCCCGGGCGAGCACGGCGCGGGCCTCGACGAGAAATATGCGCCCCGCCTCAGTCAGCTCGATCCCGCGGCCGACCCGGTGAAAGAGCTTGGTGGCGTGTCGCCCCTCGATGTTGGCGATCGCCGTGCTGACCGCCGACTGGACGAGGTTCAGCGCTTCGGCGGCCCGCGTCACGTGCTGTCGCTCGGCCACCGCCACAAAGATGCGGAGTTGGTCGAGGGTCATGGTTGCCGCTGCGGAACCGGCAGTCCACGGACTTGCGCGTCGACCGACTGCGCGACGATCAACAGCCGCGCCTCGTCGGTGCGACCCGTGACGACGTAGGACATGCCGCCATCGACCCAGGAGAAGGCGGCGATGTCGCCCTCGCGGGCGAAGCGGAACACCGTGCGGCCATCCGCATCGCCTACGCGGCTGTAGAGTGTCAGCCGGGTGCCGTGGTCGTCATCGTACATCAGCATCGCGGCGGATTCGGAACCCGCCGGCAGCAGCCGGCCGCCCATCAGGCGGAAGCCGTACGCCGTAAGGTCGGGGGTGGTCACCGCCCGGCCGAGGCGCTTCGAGAGCCACGTAACAAGGTGCGGCTTCTCGTCGGCGCGCACCTCCACCGGATGCACCGCCTCGACCACGTAGGTGCGGAAGGCCGCCACCGCGTCGTCGGTCGCTGGCTCGGTTCGCGCGAGCGTGACCGTGGGTACCTGCCGCGCGGCATGGCCGAACCAGCCGGCGGCGCCGCCGACCGCGAGGCAGAGCACGGCCGCAGCCGCGACCGGAAGCCAGCGGTAGGTTATCGGGCGATGTCGCGAGCGGATGTTGGCCACCCGGAGCCGCGCCGGAATCGCCTCCTCGGCGATCGGCGCGAGGCGGGCACGCAAGCGCTCGCGTAGGGCGCGATCCGCCGAGACCTCCGCCGCCCGCGCGGGGTTTCCCCTGAGCCATGCCTCGACCAGCGCCTGCCGCTCCGGTTCGAGACGACCGTCGATCAGGCCGTGGAGGTCGTCCTCGCCGACCGGGCGCGGATCCCCGCTCATTTCACCCTCCTCAAGAGTCCGGTCCGGCCAGTTTCCAGAAAACCGCGCATCCGCGTCCGGGCCCGGCTCAACCGCGACATCACCGTGCCGAGCGGTACCCCGAGCACCTGGGCCGCCTCGGCATAAGACAGATCCTCGACCGCGACGAGGAGCAGCACCGAGCGCTGCTCCTCGGGCAGGGTGTCGAGCCCGGTGAGCACGTCGCGTGCCCCCATAGCGGCCTCGGGGTCGGCACCCGGATCGGGCACCTGCTCCAAAGCCTCAGCGCCGACATCGATGCCGCGCCGGCCCCGGCGTCGAACAGTGCCAAGGAACAGGTTGCGCTCGATCGTGAACAGCCAGGCTCGCAGGTCGCCGTCGCGGCGACGTCCGGACCAGGCGGACAACGCCCGCTCCAAAGTGTCCTGGACGAGGTCGTCCGCCGCTTCGCGGTCCCGCAACAGTGCGACTGCGTAGCGCCGCAACGCTGGGATCTGCGGTTCGATGAGGGCGGCGATCTCGTCCACGAGGCTTTACCGATTAGGGCTTGGCGATGTGCCATGCACCGTTGAGGAATCCGTCGCCGGTGATGTCGCCGGGCTTCGTATCCTTGGCGAAGGTGTAGAGCGGCTTGCCCTTGTGGGCCCACTGCATCGTGCCGTCGTCCCGCGTCACCATCGTCCAGTCGCCACTAGCAGCCGAGCCGGAGGCGGCCATCAGTGCCGGCCAGTTGGCGGCGCAGGGGCCGTTGCACATCGACTTGCCGCCCATGTCCTTGTCGAAGGTGTAGAGGGTCATGCTCTTGGAATCGACGAGCGCCGGCCCCTTGGCAGTCTCGGCCGTTATCGCAGGCGCAGCGGCCTGGGCGGCGACGGCGGAGAAGGCGAAGGCCGCAAAGGCGGCGCGGATCAGCATGGTGCGCATGAGTGAGGTCTCCGGCGGTCTACCATGACCGCATCGGGAGAGATGCCGAACGGGCGCGTCTATTCCACTGACATTTGGAAAAGATCGATCACATCGGCAGGGCCACCAATTCGTCCCCGGCCAGGGAATAAAGCCGTTTCCCCGGCATCTCTCCCATCGACAACGAACGAGGAGGACGGCCCATGCGCGGAGCACTGGGATTTGCGCTCACGGCCGCCGTGATGGCCGGCGGCCTCGTCGGCGGCCGGATGATGATGCCCCCGACGCTGGCCGCCGCCGAGCCGCCGGCCATCGTCTCCGCGTCCTTCGACGCGATGATGGCGCAGTCGATGACGCGGATGCATGCCGACATGATGGTCCCGCCCTCGGGCGATCCGGACCGCGACTTCGCTGCGATGATGATCCCGCACCACGCGGGCGCGATCGCGATGGCCCAGGCAGAGCTGCTCTACGGCAAGGATCCGGTCCTGCGCCGCCTCGCGCAGGGGATCATCGTCGAACAGGGCCAGGAGATCGCGGTGATGCGCCGGGCGCTCGCCGATCTCCCTCCCGCGCCGGATTCGTCTGCCGCAGCCACCCACCTTCACCACCATGGCACGGCCCCTGCCGCCGAGATGCCTTCGGAGATCTGCCGATGAAGACCGCCCTCACCCTCCTCGCGCTCGCGATGCTCTCCGGCTCGGCTCTCGCCGGGCAGGCCCCGGGTGCAGCCTTTGCACCGGACGTGCCGGTCAGCGGCAGGGACCGGTTCTATACGTCGGACCAGTTCTCCAACACGGTCTCGGTGGTCGATCCCGCCGCCAACGTCCTGCTCGGCGTGATCCGGCTCGGCGACCCGACGCCGATGAACCTGAGCCCGCTCTATCGCGGCCAGCTCCTCGTCCACGGCATGGGCTTCTCGCCCGACCACAGGACGCTGCTCGCGGTCTCGATCGGCTCGAACTCCGTGAGCTTCATCGACACGGCGACCAACACGGTCCGCCACACCGCCTATGTCGGCCGCGCGCCGCACGAGGCCTTCTTCACGCCGGACGGCCGAGAGGTCTGGGTGAGCGTGCGCGGCGAGGACTACATCGCCGTGCTCGATGCCGCGACCGCCAAGGAGACGCGCCGAATCACCGTGCCGAACGGGCCCGGCATGACGATCTTCTCGCCGGACGGCGCCTACGGCTATGTCTGCTCCAGCTTCAGCCCCGAGACGGTGGTGATCGACACGAAGACCCACTCCATCGTCGGGCGCGTGAAGCAGGAGAGCCCGTTCTGCCCCGACATCGCCGCAACACCGGACGGCAAGCAGGTGTGGTTCACCCTCAAGGATGTCGGCCGGACCCAGGTGTTCTCTGCGACGCCGCCATTCGCGCCGCTGAAGACGATCGAGACCGGGCCGATCACCAACCACGTCAACATCGTCTCGACCAAGGCCGGCCAGTTCGCCTACGTGACGATCGGCGGCCTGAACCAGGTCAAGGTGTTTCGCACCGACGACTTCACCCAGGTCGCCACCATTCCGACCGGCGCCCTACCGCACGGGCTCTGGCCCTCGGGCGACGGCAGCCGCGTCTATGTCGGCCTGGAGAACGCCGACAAGGCGGCGGTGATCGACACCGCGTCGAACACGGTGATCGCCGAGGTGCCGATCGGGCAGGGTCCGCAGGGCGTCGCCTACGTCCCGAACGCCGTGCCGGAGGGCGACGGAATGCAAAACCTCCAAGCGCTGGGCGCAGCCGGCAAGACCAGCGCGCTGACGCTCGCGGGTACCGATGGCAAGCCGGCGACGCAGGTCACCCTGTTCGACCAGGGCGTGTTGCAGACGCTGCAGGCCGCGGTAACGGGACTGCCCTCGAAGATGCCGTTCGTGCTGGCGCTGGCCGCCGATCCGAAGGGGGCCGCAGGCCTGGAGCCGCTCGCCGCCTTCATGACCAACCCGGCCGGCGCGGCCATCGTCAACGCGATCGGCCCGATCCGCCAGATCACCCGCACGGATGCCGGCGCGAGCCGGCGCTACCTCGTGGTGGTCTCGGGCAAGCCCGGTGAACTCGGCGGCGTCGTCCAGATGCAGACTGTGGATTGAACGGGCGGCCTCACGAGCGCGGGAAGCGGGAATCCGAGAGCATGCGTTCGCAGCGCGCGTCCAGCTGCAACGTCTGCTTTCAAGGCCGCCATTGGCTTGCTTCTATGACCGAGTAGGGTCGGGTGCGGAACGTCCGCTTCCGGACCTGGAAAGGCGCTATGCCGACGAGGCGGCCGAGCCTGGCGAGGATTTGAAGTTGCACATGTAGTATACCGGCGCCCTCGAGTGACGGATCCAAAGGCAGCCTCCCGTTTGCCCACAGTTGGGGCTCTCGAGCCCTTTTGGGGTTTGGATCAGTACTCATGCCTGTACTGCAGCGGCGTCCGCGACTTAAGTCGTGACCGCACGTCTAACGCGATCACCGCCGATGCGTTGGCACCGGCGGATATCAAGATCGTCGCGCTATGCTGCTCGGCGGCGCAAGTCCGCGATCCGGCCATTCAGCACGGCGCGCAGCTCCTGCACCTCGACATAGGCTACTTCGGCCTTTTCGAAGGCGGCCAAGCCATCCTTGCGGATCTCCTGGGTCAGGGCCTCGATGCGCTTGACCGCCGTGAGGAAGCTGGGCGTCTTGGGTAAGTGGGTCTCGGTCATGATGTCTCTCCTCGGTGTGTGATCAGTTGTAGGCGACGGAGGTCGGCACGACCTGGACGAAGATCGTTCCGTCGCGGAAGTGCAGGAACAGCGGCATGTTGGACTTGAGCTCGTCGTAGCTGCCGATGACGAGGCCGGTGCCGGCCGCGGTCACCAGGGCCCAGCCCGCCTCCACGGGCGGGTGGTCGTGGTCATCCCCGTCCCCAAGTTCGAGCGTGTCGACGGGCGCGGCGTTCGACCCGATGCCAGCAGCCATGCCGGTCGCGCCCCCCGTCGCGGCAGCAAGGCTCGTCAGCAGACTCTGCTCGACCGCCCGATCCAGCTGCCGCAGCCGCTGTTGGGCAAACTCCGCGAGATCGCGCAGGCTCTGGTCGAACGCCTGCGTTGCCCGTGCCACGGCGATGCGGCCGGCCGCCTCCAGATCGTCGGCGACGGCAGCATCATAAGCCGTGAGCGCGCGCTCGGCCCGGACGCCTGTGGCCTCGACCAGCTGGCGTACGAGCATGGCTGCCGCCGTCGGGGTCGGCTCGGATCGCGCCGCGACCGCATCCAAGGCGGTGACAGGCGTGCCGGCATGGCCCAGACCGGCGATGAGGTTCGGAGCCTCGACCGCGGCGCGTACCGTCGCATAGGCGTTGAGTGCCTGGAACCCTTCGACCGGTCCCCCGCCCCGGCAGACCAGGGTCGCCGACAGGCCGTGATCGCGGTGCCGGTCTCGTACACAGGCGAACGCTTCGCCCAGCGCACGCTCCGCACCCGGCCCCTCGAACGTCGCCCACACCCGGTGGATGCGGACCAAGCCGCTCTCTTCGAGCGGACGCAGGACATGCTCGACGTCGCGGCGGGCTTCGCCGAACTCGGACACGATGAGCGCAACGTGGTGGGGATCGTCCGGTTTCACCCAGGTCCCGGGACCAAAGCGGCGCCCCTCCCGCCGCAGGCGCTGCAGGGTGCGCTCACGCTCGAGTTCGCCATCGAGCGGCACCGCGCCGATCGTGAGAAGCTCTGTGACCCGGGCCTGCACCCCGGCCCCACGCCCGTAGCGCTGGCGCAGGCTGGTCTGCAGCCTGACCACGACGGTCCGGTTCACCAGGGCCGCGGGATCGAGGTCATCGCCTGTCGTTGCTCGGAAGGCGGCAAGGTCGGCCGCGGCGAGCCGGACCTTGAGCCGTGGCGGGTCGGCACTGCCGCTGGCATCGGCCTCGCCGAGGAGGAGCAGGGTGCCGTCGGACCCGAGGGGTTCGACGGTCAGCACGCAGGCCCGGACCGTGTGCTCGCCGCGCAGGCGCTGACGCAGCCAGCCGATCAGGTCGCGGAGCTCGCAGGTCCCGTCGGCGCGCCGGGGCCCATCCGTGTCGTCCGGGCGGCCGGGAGGACGGGTTGCCGCGCGCGATGGCGCCGAGCGCAGGGGCGGCCCTCCGCTCAGGTTGAAGAAGTTGTGGTGTCGCATCGGGTCATTCGTGTCCGTCGGGAAGGATGAGGCGATCCGGCGGCCTCCGTGGGCAGCCGGATCGTGGGGAGGGCGTCAGTCGAACAGCGGCCCCTGCACGAAGGGCTGCGTGTCTGCCGTCGCGTCCGCAGCGGGAGGCGCTTCGACCAGCTCGGCGATTGCCGCGAGACGCGGCCGGTCCGCCCGGCGCAGCTCTTCCCGGAGGATGCCGGACAGGAAGGCCAGGATCTCGTCCGAATGATCGAAGCTGCGGAACGCCAGGTCGTCGATCAGCGTCGGCGCGCCGGCACGATGCGTCACGACCGGCACCGGCAGGACCGCGACCTGACGCATCAGCCCGTCGTCCGACAGGGCGCGGAACGCGAAGCCTGCCCCCGGCTCGACGATCACGAGGTCGAGGGAGCCCCACTCGTACTGATCGATGGCGCAATCGAACGCGTGCCGGAGCGCCGCAACCGAGCCCGGCTGCTCGAATGCGACCGGGTGCCGGATCAGCTCGATCGCCCCGCACGCCCACCAGCGCGCGAGTTCCTCGCCAAGCGGGTGCAGCGCGCCGTCATCCGGCTCGATCAGGAACACCCGCCGCAAACGGCGCGGCAGCGGCAGGTCATGCTGGCGCTGCCAGAGGTAGGCCGCTTTCAGCGCTTGGCGGACCGCAGCATCCTGTTCCACCCATCCCGGCAGGAAGGCCCCCCTGTCGAAGCCGATGATCTGCCCGCGGACGCCGAGCAGCGGATCGACCACCAGGGTCAGCATCAGCATGTGCTCGCCGGCGAGGCCGTCGGCATCGAGCAGCACGCCGCTGGCGTCCTGGATCTGCTGGATGAACGCAGCGGACAGGAAGGCGGTGAGGCACCCGGCTCGGCCGGGATCGAGCGGCCGGAGATCGAACAGCAGGCCGTCCTTGTGCCGGCGGGGCCGATCGACCCGTGCGCGCACCCAAAGGCCCGTGGCCTCGAGAGCGCAACCGGTCTCGTTCGCGCCGGTGAGCGGCGTGTCGTCTCGTGTCATCTTGGGTATCCGTGATCAGAGGGAGGAATGAGGGCGCCTCATCGACCTCAGCCGACGCTGTCCGAGCGTCGCGCCGTGCCGTCCCCGTCCTCCTGGGCTTTGGGGCGAAGGGCCTTCGCCAATCCGTTTTGCTTGCCCCCTCCCCTCCGCTTCCGCGGCCGCAGAGGCCCGGGAGCACGTCGTCTCGTTGTTCGCCTTGATGTTTGAAGCCGCTATTCCTCCCCGCGTCGGCCGCGCAGCGATGCGTCAGGGATTGGCCGTTTCGCTTACCCATCTTCGTCGTACCCCCTCGAACCTCCGGCGCCCTGCCGGGGTCACGGGCACGACCTCTGGCAAGACCGCACGATCAACGAACTCGGGCGGGAAGCCTGCTCGCATGTCCCAACGGCCTGCTTCGACTCAGACGATATCGCTGGCGAGTTTCCACCGAACGCTCGAGCGCTCTCCTCCGCGTCGTGATGCAACACGTGGATTGCCGCGCTCCAGCCGTATCGGGTCCAGGCATGGCCCCAGATGCGCACCCGACACGCGCAGGCGGTGATCACGGCAACGAACGCATCCTCGCTGTGCCCAGTGCCGAGCTTCCGGGACCGGATCGAGCATTCGCAGCGTTCTTCCGCGGGAACGCCGTGATGCTGGAGTGCGATGGACCCGGCGCTTCACGGCATCGGACCCTCATGATGCCGGAGCGCTGTGATGCTGTTGCATCGTGGCGCCGTAATGCCGGTGCGAAGGCGCTGACGCGTTCAGCGCACGTCGCGCGAGGTCGAAGTGAGCGGGTAACCGCTCTCGCGAAGGACGGCCGCCGCCCCTTCAACGAGGAGGTCGTTCACTTTGCAGTCGCGAGCGAGCGCGAGTTGCTTCAGCTGTCGCAGCATCGCTGAAGACAGATAGACCGAGGTTCTCCGCGTCGTGTTCGAGGGGCGGCCCGGGGTCCGAACCTCGCGAGGCGGCTCTGGCATGGCGTGGTCGGCCGGGATGGCGGCGTAACCGGCCGGAGTGGCGGCGGCCCCGGCGTCGGGTTGCCCTCCCGTCAGATCGAGGCCGCTGAGCAGGCTAAGGCGCTTCGGGGGACGGCGGGTCGTCTCACTCATGGGCAGGGTTCCTTCAGGCGCTGCTCTATCCAAGCCCACAGGGCGCGGATCTCCCCGGCCGCCTTGCCGGCCGGTGCGAACTCGGTGACGCCCTGCCCGCCGAGCAGCGCGTCCTGGTAGTCCACGCGCTGGGTCAGCGGCGGTTCGGCGAGATGCCCCCAGCGGCGAAGTCGCTCGGCATAGGTACCCGCGCGCGCCTGACCTTGCGTCGGACACTGGTTCAGCAGCAGGGCCACGCGGTCGGCGAGGTCGATCTCAGCGAGTGCGCGCAGTGTCGGCTCGGTCGCCAAGAGATCAAGTAAGGTCGGCCTGGCGGGGATCAGGACGAGGCTGGCCGCGCGCAGGGCGCGGTATGCGGTTGGGTTCAGGGCACCGGCGCTGTCGAGGACGACGAGGTCGTAACCCTGCCGCTCGAGCGCGGCGAGGATCTCGGGCAATTGCCCGATCCGCTCCAACCCGAGATGGTCGACGGCCGGATCGTCGGCCTCGCGTCGGGCGGCCCAGCCGGCGAGCGAGGCCTGCGGGTCGAGATCGAGGGCGGCGACGCGCCGTCCAGCCTCCGCGGCGGCGACCGCAAGGTTGACGCTGACCGTAGTCTTGCCGGTACCACCCTTTTGGGTTGCGATCGCGAGCACGTCCATCACGCGATCCCCTCGCGTGGGCGATAGCTCCAGGGTGTTCCATCACAGCACTTCGGCACCGAAGTGCCACGATGCGATGGCATCCTCGCGCCTGGACGCCTTGGCATCACGGCATCATCGCGCCACGGCATCGGAGCCTCACGGCGCCGTCGCGCCATGATGGCGTAGGGCTGCAGCGCTGTGGTGCTGTCCGGCCTCACCGGGCGACACCGGCCGCTCGCCACGCGCAGCGCGCGAAGGCGGTGTCCAGCGCGAAGGCGGTGTCCAGCGAGAAGGGGATGGGGTGTGCGCATCTCAGTCTCCGATCTCGCGGCCGCCGCGTCCGGTTCGCGATGGTGGTGAGCGCCGACGGACGTCCGTACGGCTCTTGGCCCGTGAGGCAGGCACGTCCGCGCCGTGAACGGCCGAGATCGGCACGCTCAGCGGTGGGGCTTCAGTCGGCGCTGGGGCCGGGGGCGCTACCCGAACGGCCGGGGCTGGCGCTTCGACCCGCGGCGGGAATGGCCAGGGGGCGTCGCCAGCGTCGTCGCGCTCCACCGTCTGGATGGGCTCCTGGAGCGCGACAGGTTTGCGAGGTGCCATCGGCGTCTCCGCTTCACGCTCCGCTCCGCCCTCCGAGGCGGAGGTCGGGAGATGCGGTTCGATCGCAGTCGCTGCACGCTCGATCGGCGGGAGCCGGGTCGCAGCGGACGCCGCGGGCGCGGACGTTCGCTCGGCGATGATCCGCGTAGCAGGCAGCGCCGGTGCGGCCTGCTCGACGGCGGCGGCGACCGGAGCCGGCACGACGGACGCGGCTTCGACCTCCTGCTGCAGCGGTGCCAGCACGATCGGCGGCTTCGCGATCGCCGTGATGGTCAACCCAACGGCCGTCGGTGACGCTGTTGTTGCTGACCTCACAGCCGACGCGGGCATCGGGGCCGAAGCCATCGTCGCCGTGCTCTCAGTCAAGGCTGCTGCCGGTGCTGAGCCCATAGCCGACGCGGGCAGCGAGGCTGGACGACGCGCCTCGGTCTGGGACGCGATCGGCAGGTCCTCTCGGAGATTGTCAGGAAAGGCGGCTTCAACACCGCGAGGGGCGGGATGCCCGGGTGGGATCAGCGGCGCACCGTTGGAGCGGCGAGCCTGACCGAACCGGAGGGTAAGATCGAACGGTGGCTGTCGACGCGAGCGCAGCGCCGGTTCACCGGCAGCCGGTCCCGCGGGCGTCGACCGCGCGGCGTGACGTTCGGCCGCCTGCTCGACGGCGTCGGACCAGGTCGGGGCGTGCGAGGCGGCGCGTTCGACCGCAGAGCGGTCGGGCGGAAGACGGGCGGCGGGGACGACGATCGGCGTCCTCTCGCGCAAAATGGTCGCTGGCGACGGCGTCACGGCGACCGCTTCGGTCATCTCCGGCTCGACCGCGGCGAACCGCGCCCAGAGCGCGGCGGTGCCGGGATCGAGGCTTGCGCGCACGCGGGCGGCGAACAGCGTCGCCGGGACTGGATCGGCTGCGGTCGCAGGATCGCTGTCCCCCGTCAGAGCCGGATCGATCCGACCGATGCTCGAAGCTGAGCTCCGAACCGGGCCGGTCGATGTCTCTGGCCCGGCGAGGTCGGCCCGGATCAGATTTAGTCGCCCGCGCCGCTCGGCGATCCGTGCCTCGTAGGCGGCTGCGAGCTGCACGGCACCTTGCTCAAGGTCGTCGCAGAACCGGACAAGGTCGCTCCGATGAGCGTCACCGGAGCGCTCGCCTTCTGGCACCGCAGGATCCGCGGGCTTGGGATGCGCGGTATCAACGGTCGCATGACGCCCGTGCACGTGTGCCGCGTCCGCTGCGAGAAGCAGCCGGGGCCGGGACAGGGTCCGCGTGAGGACCAGTGCTGCCAGATCCCGTGCGAGCTCCAGCCGGCCAATCTCCTCGACGAGGGCGAGGCCGCGCCGGATCAGGGTGCGCACCGGCCCGACCGCGACGCCGTCCCCATGGCGGTCCGCCGTCCCTCCGTGGCTGAACGCAGTGAGTTCGGCATGACGGCCCTGCACCAGCAGCAGGCCGAGCTTCTCCCCGGTCATCCGCGCCCGGTCATCGAGGATCCGGTCCGCCTCGGCCTGCCACTGGCGCCGGGCGAGATCGGATCCCGCCTCCGTCAGGCTGCCCTTGCGCTCCTTGTTGTATTGGCGTGCCGGGACGTGCACGCCCGGAGCTTGGTCGATGCCGATCGCGGCGTAACTGCGCAGATCGTAGCGCTTGCCGATCCCGGCTTCCGTCAGCACTGCGTTGCAGCACGTGCCCCAGTGCGTACGCAGATCCTTGATCCAGGCGCGATCATGGCTCGCCCGGTCCTTCGGTTGCCGATAGGGCCGCTCCAGAACCTTGGTGCGGTTCGCGCGCCGCTTTTCCTGCGTGATCGCGAAGTCCCAAGTGGCGACGCCGGTGTCCGGGTGCGGCATGC
Organism: Methylobacterium sp. J-067; assembly: GCF_022829465.1. Lineage (GTDB taxonomy): Bacteria > Pseudomonadota > Alphaproteobacteria > Rhizobiales > Beijerinckiaceae > Methylobacterium > Methylobacterium litchii. Next base: position 78,620 of record NZ_JAKSXZ010000092.1, on the reverse strand, counting down.
GCCGGGCGGGGCGGTCGTAGTAGATGATGTGGACGTGGTAGTTGCGCCGGTCGTTGTTGGCGTCGGGCGCGTGCACCACGGCCCAGTAGGGAAAGCCTCGGGCCGCGAGTTTGCCCGCGAACGCTCGCACGATGGCCAAGCGTGCGTGGCCGTCGAGCTCGTGCGGCAGCTCGGCAATGATCCGGGTCTGCGTGCGCCCACCGCGCCCCGGCGCGATCTTGATCGGCGCCCCGGTACCCACGCCCTCGGCCCAGCGCCATAGCGCCAAGGCGTCGTGCGTCGGCAGCGTCAGCTCCACGGGAGCCGGATCCCCCGCGCTCGCAGCCCGCAGCCGGGTCCGGCCCATCTCCGGCGCTCCGTCGATCGCGCCCCGGGCTTTCGCCCACCAGTCCAGGTTCTGTGCCGGATCAATCGTGATGCGATCGCCCTGCGGCGAGCGTTCGGTTTCCTCGACGAGGTCCCAGAAGTGCGTGCGCGCCTCGAACGTGTCGCCGATCGTGCCGAACGAGGCCAGCGCGAGGCTGTCGTCCGGGTCCGCCTCGACCGCCCCGTCCCGCTCGAGATAGGCCTGCTGCTGAAGCCCGTCGCGTCCGCTGACGGGGCGGCCCTGTGGCAGGGTAAGCCGCTCGGCGGCGCCCGGCCGCTCGATGTAGCTCTCGTGCGCGCACGCCCCGGATCCGCTGTAGCGCCGGTCCGTCCTGGCGGCCCGGATCATCGCCCGGATCGGCGAGGTCTTGGAGATCGAGGTCTGGGCGAAGTGGCACGTCACGGCCCCGTCACGCGACAGAGGGCGCTCGCGGCCCTCGCGCGTGGCGAACCGGATGCCCGGCTGCTTGTGGAAGCGTAGTGCCGTCTCGAGCGCGCGAGGAGGGTCGAGACGGTGGCCGGACGTTCCGCGGTCGGTCGCGCTGCCGCAAACGGACGCGAGTGTTCCGCGCACGAACAGGTGCGTGTGGGACTGATCGAACATGAGCGGTGGCTGCCTGGAAGCAACGTCTCGTAACGGAGGCCAAGCTTAGGCAGCTATGCTCGATTCGAGCAAACCGATCGTCAGTGTAGCGATTCGAAGCTCGAATCGATGCTCAGGATTTAACCCGAGACCTGCCAGGGGTAGCAAATTGCTAACCATCGTAGACTGAGAGGCCGGTTCAGAGTGCGCTCAGACTACCTGCGTGTTTCCGCCGCACCCTTGCATTTTGTCGGCCGCTGGACGCGCGCAAAAAGCCCGGCGGCAGGTCATCCGCGGAAGGCCGCAGGGCCTCGTCGGACAGGTTGGTTCGGCCCGGCGTCGAGCCGTCGGCCGTACCTCAATCCTTGGGGTGACGGCCCGGTCAGCCCGCCTCCGTTTGGGAAGTCGAAGCCGGCTCGAAGGAGCCGCTTAATTTGGAGCTGCCGCCGGGCTGCTCCGTATTAGGGGAGCTGAGCCCTGTTCCCGGTTCGGCTGGGGCACGCAGGTGAACCGGGAAGTTCTTTTGGGTCCGTCCTTCCGGGGGATCCTGTCCTTCCGGGGTCCTGGCCGGGCTTTGGTTCGTGGTCCCGCACGAACGGCAAAGCCCGGCCGCTGCCCGTCGGGGCGGGTGTCTTTTGGGGTTCAGGTTCTGGGGTTTTGATGGCTGCTCAGGCCGCGCACCGTGGCTGCCCAAAGGGCTGTTCCGGAGCACGCGCGGTCCGGCACGAGGCTTGACCGTTCGCTCTTCCTCTTGTCGCCTTCACGCATGAGGCGATTGATGAGGTTGGAGACTCGTGGAACCCCTATCCTACACCCTGATGATTCAGACGGCGTTCGCACCCGTTCGGATCGAGCTCGGCTTGAGATCACGCACCCTTCAGCCCGCCGACCCCCACCCGTGGGGCCAGCAGAAGGCCGGCGCTCGCCGGGCCGCACTGAAGAAGGGCATCGCGGATACGAACGCGAAGGTCGAGGCCCTTCTCCGGGAGTTCCTCGAGCGTTCCGAGGTCCTGATGCACAAGCAGATCTCCTACGCGGTCGATCTCGCCGAGGTCGAGACCTTCACGGCAATCAAGAACGAGGAGCGTGCTCGTCGCGCGGGTCGCAGGATGCGATCGGCGCGATCTGCCGGTTCGGCGGAGCATCTTTCGCTTTCCGGATGCCATTCTGAATGGGAAGCCTGGGACGATCCGGACCCTGAGGAGGACCCTCGGGAACAGGACGACTGTGACAGTCTCTACGAGGTTCCCAGTCTCGCTGCCATCATGGATCGCGCCGACGAGCTGGACGAGGAGGAACCTCGCTTGGATCTGGAGGGGCTGTACGCGCTTGTCGCCGCATCAACACCCGGTTGGCTGGATGTCGACGCGCCGCCGCCCTGCGTCAGTGCGCGGTTCCCGCTGTGCGGGATGCGCATTGGTGACCAATGGGAGCTAGGCCCTCTCAATATCGGTGAGCTCTTGCCGCTGCTCCCGGAGATCGGCGACATGCCTTCGTCTGCGCTGCCAGTCGCTGAGGATGAAGTGCTGACTTGGCTCTTGTCCGATGAGGGAGCTGGCTACCGAGAGCCGATCCAGCAGGCGATCTGGCGCGAGCAGGCGCGACGCCACGTCTGGCCCGCTCTCCTCGAATTGTATGGGTTGGTTCTGGCAATAGCGACGGGCGGCCCGGGCGGAACGACGACGCTTGAGGAGGCTGAGGAGAAATTTGCTTCCTACAAAGACTGGTGTCGCATTCCCATTGACCCCGTTTTGCATCCGGTTTGGGAAGAACTCGTCATGCTCCTTCCAACACGTCCTTGGCTCGCGTCGGGCGCCGGGCTGCAAGCGGTGCCCAAAGGCTACGGCAACGACGCCTCCGCCTACGAGGTCGACGTTCACGAGGGCGCGCTGTCGACCTGAGGCCGATGGGCTCGCCGAGCCTCTGTGGCGGCTCCGGTGCAGTGCTAGCACCGGAGCCGAGCCAATCATCGGTCCACTGGATACATGCCTCAGGCCGATCCGACCCCGACGACAGGTGATAGTTCGACGTCCGGCCATCCAGCCGTACGAGTGGAGATCCCTAAGGCCGACCTCTACGACATGCCCAGAAACGCTAGCGATAGCTACACTGTCTAAGAGGATGACGGCGAAGTCGAGGGTCGAGGCGCGCTAAAAATTATTATGACATCGCACGCTGCGCTGCCGCGGCGCGCGAGGATGTTGATGACTGCCATCGGACGAAAATCAAGCTCCCTGCAATCTTGAGTGAGCCCCCTGGTCCCGGCATTATGAACTTTGAAAAGGAAAATCCCTTGCAGCACATAACCGCTGATTCAGAATGGCAGACAAAGCTTCTTCGCGCGGTGCGCTCGCCTGAGGAATATCGGATCTATAAGGCAGCCCTTGAATGGGACCTGACCGATCCGATCGTGATCGAGTCACGTAAGGACGTGAAGTCGGAAGCGCAGTGGCGTGACCGGGTCGAGCCTTTCCATCATCAAGTCAGCAACCTGATTACTTTTTGTCGCCGCCTGCCTGTAACGCTGCTCGCGGACGATGTTGGGCTAGGCAAGACGATTAGTGCGGGCTTGGTGATGAGTGAGCTCATCGCGCGTTCACGGCTGTCGCGGTCCCTGATCGTCTGCCCCAAACTCCTTGGACCACAGTGGAAGGAGGAACTGGAAACGAAGTTCGATATTCCGGCCGAGGTCGCAACGGGCCGTGACCTGCTAAGCGCAAACCCGGACGGCGTCGGCGCGATCATCACAACGTACAATTCAGCGCGGCTCTACTTGGAGAAACTTCCTGCCGATCGCTTCGAGATGCTGATCCTCGACGAGGCGCACAAGCTACGAAATCTCTACGGTACACCTGAGCCGCCCAAAGTGGCGCAGGTCATTCGGAGTGCGTTAGCGGCGCGGCGGTTCCGGTTCGTGCTGATGCTAACGGCCACGCCGATCCAGAATCGGCTTTGGGACCTCTATTCGCTAGTCGATCTGCTCACCGTGGCGAGGGGACACGAGAACCCGTTCGGCAACGAAGGCCAGTTTGCCCGGCGCTTCATCGCAGGTGACCGAGAGCAGGCGCGCCAGCTGAAGCCGGAGGCGGCCGAGGCGTTCCGGTCGATCGTCTATGGTTACATGTCTCGGGTGCGTCGCGGCGATGCCAAGCTCCATTTCCCCGACCGCAAGGTGCAGCTGCACCGGGTGCAGCCGACACCAGCCGAGCTCGAACTGATCGCAATCGTCGCCAAGGGTATCGAGAAGCTCAATCGTCTGGCGCAGATCGGCATCCTCCAGGCGCTGACAAGCAGCCCGCATGCGCTCAGCGCCCAGCTCGATAACATGGAGCGCAACGGCACGATTGCGGCCGATTTTGCGGGCGCGGTGAGGGCAGTCGTGCGGGGCATGACGACGAGCGCAAAGCTGGACGGCCTCGGACGACTGATCACCCAATTGAAACACGAGAATCCGGACAGCTGGCGGCTGGTCGTCTTCACGGGACGGCGGGAGACTCAGACCACCATCCAGGAATTTCTGGAGGGACACGGCCTGACGGTGGGGATTATCAACGGCACGTCTGGTGCGCGCAACCAGGAGACAATTGGACGCTTCCGGGCCAATCCGCCCGGCTACCGCGTCATCGTCTCGACCGAGGCTGGGTCAGAGGGCGTGAACCTGCAGGTCGCCAACGTGCTGGTGAACTACGACCTACCTTGGAACCCGATGATCGTGGAACAACGCATCGGCCGGGTACAACGACTCGCATCCCAGCACGCCCATGTCAGCATTCTGAATGTCACGCTGCAGGGGACTTTCGAGGAGTACATCGTTGGGCGGCTCATGGAGAAGCTGCAGATGTCGACGAGCGCCATAGGCGACATCGAATCGTTGCTGGAAGGCTCCGTAGGGGGCGAGGATGGCGCCGCGGGCTTCGAAGAACGGATCCGCGAACTCGTGGTGGCAGCGCTCAAGGGTGCGGACGTCAAAGCAAGCGTGGCAATGGCCGAGCAGAGCATCGCGGCGGCTAAGCAGGCGCTCATTGAAGAAGAAAAGCGCATCGATGCGATGCTGGGGGACACGGACGGCCAGGGTTATGTCGGGCCGCGGGCACCGAGCCTGCCGCCGCAGACCCGTTCGATGGAGTACCAACCCTTTGCTCTTGGCGCTCTGGGCCAGCTCGGCGCGCGGGTCACGCCACTGGCCGATCGTCTGTTCGCGGTTGAGGATGAGAGCGGCCAGGAAGTGATCCGCTTCGAGCGCGAGGCGATGAGCGGGACGCGGTCCTCCCTTTGCCAGCCAGGCTCGCCTGCTTTCTGCCGGATGGTGCAGCGGATGGTGGCCAGCGGCCGCTATGCGGTCCGTGACCTCGACGCGGATCCGCGGCATGGGGCTGATGCAGCGGCGAAGCAATGGGTCGAAAGCTTCGGGGGGGCACTGGTCGGCACGGAAAGCGCCATCGCGCGCCGCTGGTTCGAAGGCGTTATTCTAGTTCGTGTTCGGGCGACTGTTGCGCACGACGGCTACGAGCGGCTGCTCGAGGTGCGTTGTGCACCGCGTAATCGGACAGAGTTTCCATTCACCCGTGATGCTTTGGCTCCGCTCCCTTTAGTTCTCGACGCAGCCTCCAAAGCGTTGGGGCTTAGCGTCGACCAAGTCATGGAGGCGGCCCGTCAGGACCCCGGCATCGCGGAGTTCACGCGGTTCTATCTGGAACGGCGCGGACAGGAGATGGCCTCGGCGGGTCAGGACGCCCGAAAGCGTGCCAAGATGGAGGAGGATTTCACACCGCGCCTGTCGTTCGTGCTGGCAGGCGCGGAAGGCGCTGTTCTCCGGGACGTGCAGCTGCGGGTCAGCTACCGGGTAGGCGACGGCGGCTATGCGGATGAGCTGACGATCGTCCCCTCCTCTAGCCACATTTTAGCGGCGCCGGCACTCGCATCATGCGGCACTAATCAGCAGGCCGTACCGGAGACCTGCCTTGATGCGTGCGCGATCAGCGGGCAGCGAGAACTGCGGCATCGCTTGCAGGCGTCGGAACTTGGTGGCCGTCGCGCGCTGCCCGAGTACGTGGTCCGGTGTGCGCTGACAGATCGTTGTCTACTAACCGATGAGGTCGAGCGGTCGGCAATGTCCGGCAAACTCGTAGGACGTGACCAGCTCAAAACATCAGCAGTCAGCGGCAAGCATGCAGAGGCCAACTATTTTGGGCGCTGCGCCTTCTCAGGCGACGAAGCGTTGCGGAGCGAGCTCCGGACGAGTGATCTGTCAGGCAAGCTCTTCCGGGAGGATCGGGCCGCGTCGTCGGCTGTATCCGGGCGCACTGGTCATCAGGACGAATTCGTGGCCTGCCACGAGACGCGAGGCCTCCTCGCCCCAAGCGAGGGCGAACGGTGCGGCATGACGGGACATCTGGTTCGCCCCGGTATCCTGGAGTCCTGCGCAACCACGGGAACTCGCGCCCTCCCATCGGAGCTTGGCCGCTGCGTCGTTACCGGAAGCCGCGTGTTGAAACGCCTCCTCGTGCCGAGCAGCGTTTCTGGGGCGCTAATGCTCGAGGAGAAAGCCGTGCAGGCCGCGCATGGATTATATTGTTTACCTGCCGAAGCCCAACCGTGCGGCTGGAGTGGACAAGCCGTGCACCCAGAGGATGTCAGGATCTGCGCGCTTACAGGAATCGGGATCCTCTACACGTTCGCCACGAATACTGCTCCACCGCGTCTCGCGCCACTTGTTGCTCTGCTCGACGGCGTCAACCGCGCCACTGATCGACAAGATACCTGGGTCATGGCGGCAGCTCAGGAAGCAGTGACCCTTCGCAAGGGTAAATGCCGGATTGAAGCCGGTGTTGTGTCACCGAACGGCCTCCGAGTCGCCATGGCGTCTGAGGTCCGCACGCTATTAGGCTTGAAGTCACGCCAAGCAGGATTCGTCTACGAGCCCTCCACCAACCAGATACAGGGTCGGGTAGCGCTGGGAAAGCGGGGTACTACCGGTTGGTCCGCAGATAATGTGAATTAGTAGTTGAAAGCGCGCGTGAGTAAGCCAGCCGCGATGGTCCAATTCTGGTTAGGGTCTGCAGGCTGGCTTCTGACGTAAAGCCGAACAAGCAACATGCGAATTGCTGACCCATTTCGGCCCTTGGGAGCGTCCGCTCTAGGGTGAGCCGATTGGCAGCTACGCCAGCCGCCGACATGACCATGACCGACCTCCTCCCCGTCCGGCTTTGAGCTTTGGGCAGGCTCACGAGGGCGCTGACCTCCGGGCGGAACGAAGCAGAGGAACTGCCTGACCAAATCCTGCCTTGACGCCGGCGAACCGTTCCTCGTTGCATAATTTCCATCCAACGTGCATATTAGGTGGCTACAAGCGCATAAGGTCTGCCGTTGGTGCAACATTTTTCGGTCATACAGTCGCTTTGCCGCCTTGGGCTGAAAGCCCAGGATCCGGCTTTTCGCCAACAGGTCGAGCGGTTGCACGAGCGGCTGGTCAAGGCCGGCGACACGAAAGATGCCGAGACGCTGGCGCGGCTGCTGAATGCCGCGGCGACCGCGACAGCCATGCAACCAACCAAGGTCGAGTTGTCGCGCTTCCACATCACGGGCGAGCCGCTGACACCGCAGGTGCATCCGCCCGTTGATCGGGAAACGTCTCAGGCCCTGTGTCGCATCATGCTCAAACCGTCCGAGATGGCCCGACATCCTGTCTTGAGCGAGCGGAGCAGAAAGGCGGTTTCCGACCTCATTGACGAATGGAAAAGCTTCGAGCGCTTGAACGCGCTCGGCGTGCCACCCGGCCGGTCGCTACTGATTTTCGGACCGCCGGGCTCTGGCAAGACCTTGACCGCGTTTCACATTGCGGACGCGCTTGGCTTGCCGCTGATCGACGCGCGGATCGATGGGCTGATCAGCTCGTTCCTCGGCACCACGGCCCGCAACATCGCGAACCTGTTCGCCTTCGCCAATCGCTACCGCTGCGTGCTGCTGCTCGACGAATTCGATGCTATCGCCAAGCTTCGCGACGATCCGCAGGAGGTCGGAGAGATCAAGCGCGTCGTCAACAGCCTCCTGCAAAGCCTCGACGCACGCGCCGATATCGGCATCACCATCGCTATTACCAATCATCACCGGCTGCTCGACTCCGCCGTCTGGCGACGCTTCGACACGCAGGTGCAGCTCGGCCTACCCGACGAGCCGGCACGCGCCGAGATGCTGGCGCAATTCCTGAAGCCTCTCGCCGTCAATCAGGCCTTCGTGCAGCTGATGACCTATGTGGCAGATGGTGCCTCGGGTGCCGATCTGAAACGCTACGCCAACGCCATCAAGCGACAGATCGCGTTGCGGGGCGAGGACGATTCTCCGACCCATCATTTCAAGGCGTTGTGCGAAGTGCTCGCGCGCGAGCCGTCGATGCGGGTCCATCCGCGCGCCCAACTCATGATCGATGACATTGAGGCGTTCGTCGCCTCTGCGATGCATGATGCGGCATTCCCAGTGAAGCAGAAGCCGCTCGCCTCGCTCATCGACGTCAACCAGGCAACCGTCAGCCGCTGGCTTGCGCGCGCGGACCCGTCGGAGGCGCGTCATGCCCAATAATCCCGTCCAGTTCGTCACCAACGGTGACGACTACATTCAGGACCGTGATCCTGGCCGCAAAGGCGAGGAGAAGGATTTTTTCGAGGATCGCGATGCCGATTTTCGAGCGCACCAAGATGTGCTTGTGCAGACGTTGGAGACCATCAACCAAGCCATCACGCGCGCCGGGTATGGCCCAGCGACCTATGTGCGTGTGACCTTGCGCGAAGCCGCACTCGCAAAATCCTACCGCCCAAACTCCGCGCTGTTCACGCCCGACCGGTTTCCATGCGTTGGCGCTGGCGCGATCGGCGAAATCTTTTTCTTCCTGCCTCAGGTGCAGTTTCCCGAGCTTGTCGCGCGCATCCATAGAGCCGAAGTGACCGTTCCCGTCACCACGTCCCGCACGGGGCGCGTCTACCGCACAACCACACGCTTGCGCTCCGAAGTCGGCGCGATTGAGAGCATCGAAATTCTGCCTGCAAACGATAAGCGCCTGTTCTCGGCTGCCGAAGCCGTGCAGGCCTTCGTCGATCCTAGCGCATTTCCCGGCTATCAGGTCGAATTGTTCGAAGTTCCGCCTCTCAATGCGATCGAGACCGACCGCTGGGGGCGCCGGCAGCTCTTCGAGAGCCTGTTCAAGCTCCTCACCTCGCTCGGCAATGGAACGCGCAGCTATCTGCTCCCCGCTGTCGGCCGGACTCCGATGCTGGAAGTGCAATTGACGCGCTCGCCCGACGAGCCCGCGCTTCTCGACCTCAGCCAACTGGTGACCACCAGCGCCGATTTGCCGACAACGGTGCCCGAGGTCGATACATCCCTCGACCGTCACGAAGCGGCACTCGATCGGCTTGCCAGCCACCCGCTGGTGCGCCGGATTGATCCCCCTGTTCGCCTCACCTTGGAGCAGGCGCTTCGCCCAACCGAAGCGCGCGCCTTCGCTCTGCCTGCTCCGGCCCCAGGCAGCAGCTACCCCAAGATCGGCATCATCGACAGCGGCGTCGGCGCAGCCTTCGCCGCCTGGACACTCGGACGCTTCGATCACCTGACGCGTGATCAGGTCGATGCCGCGCATGGCAGCAATGTCGCCGGCATCGTTATCGCCGGGCAGGCCGCCAACGGACCCGCCATCGCTCCCGAACGCGACGGCTGTCAGGTCTACGACATCGCGCTCTTTCCCAGACTGCCCTTCAACTTCGTCTACAGCGGCGGCTTCAGCGATTTCCTCGAAGAAGTCGAGCAAGGCATCCGCGAGGCAAAGGAAGAACACGGCATCCGCGTCTTTAACATGTCGATCAACACCTGGAACGCCGTTCAGCGCCACGGTTATTCGACTCTCGCCGCACGCCTCGATGCAATCACAGATCGACTTGGGGTGATCATTGTCAATTCCGCCGGCAATCTTAAACCTGCCGACGCTCGAACGCCATGGCAGAATACGCCACGGGACAATCTTGCCTATTTTGCTGCCCGCACATCGCCCGACACAATCTGTCAGCCGACGGAATCGGTGCGTGGTCTCTCCATCGGCGCTCTTAATTGTCCTGGCGGGCCGCAGATCGCCGAGACGCCCGCCCGCTACAGTCGACGCGGTCCGGGTCTGCAAGTCGGCATCAAACCCGATCTCGTGCATTACGGCGGCAGCGGCGCACTCGTCGCAGGGCATCCGACCGGGCTCATATCGAGCAAAGCCGACGGCGCAGCCATGCATGTCTGTGGCACATCGTTCGCGGCCCCGCTCATTGCGCGCACGCTCGCCGAACTCGACCTCTCGACGTCACATTTTCTGACGCCGCGAACATTGCGAGCACTGGCCATTCATCACGCAGAAACGCCGGAGCCGATGACGAAGCGCGGCCTGAAGGACCTCGCGCGCCAATTCACCGGCTTCGGTCGCCCGCCTTCAGCCGCCGAGATGCTGGAGACGCCGGATCACCGCATCACCATGGTCTTCGAAGGCAGCTTGCCCAAGGGTGCCGATCGTCCGCAGATCATGCGGTACGAATTTGCCTGGCCGGCAGCCCTCGTCGATGCCGCGACGCAGGCTTGTTCGGGACGCGTCCGCATGACGCTCGTCTACGATCCGCCACTCGATCCAGCCTTCGGTGCCGAGTTCGCACGCGTCAATCTCGACGCCGCGCTCAAGCAGCAGCAGCCCATCCCGCGCAAAGACGGGCATCCGTCTTTCTCGGACCAAACGACGATGCTCGGATTGCCGCAGACGAGCGGCCTGCCTGTGCGCGAACGCGCCCTGATCGATCACGGCCTCAAATGGTGGCCGACCAAAAAATACGTGGCCAATCTCGACGGAAAAGGGACCAGCGCGAACTGGCGTCTGGAAATCTCCAGCCTCACCCGCGCCGAGGCAACGTTTCCCGCCGAGGGCGTCCCGTTTGCATTGATCCTGACGCTGGAAGACGAGAGCGGTACGAAGCCGATTTTCCAGACATTCCGCCAATATCTGCAAACCCGTGCCACGGCCGTCACCGACATCCAGGTCGCGCACCGCGTGCGCCAACGCGCCTAAAGGCCTCATAGGACCATGGCCGACTACGACTTTCACCAACTGTCCCCAGACGACCTCGAGATCCTCGCGCGCGATCTGCTGCAAGCGCACTGGGGTGTCACGATCGAAAGCTTCAAGACCGGCAAGGACGGCGGAATCGATCTGCGATACGCTGCCGGTAGCGGCAAAATCATCGTTCAAGTGAAGCACTTCGTGAGAACTGGCCTTGCGGGTCTGCTGAGGGAGTTGGCCAAAGAAGCAGCAAAGGTCCGTCGCCTTAAACCAACCCGCTATGTACTGGTCACGTCGGTTCCGCTATCGGCCGTCAACAAGGATGCGATCGTCGCTCTTATTGGTGCCGACGTGCTGACGCCGAGCGACGTAATCGGTCAGGAAGGGCTGAACAATCTGCTCGGTCAGCACCCGGAGATCGAGGGCAAGCACTACAAGCTTTGGCTCGCCAGTCGCGCCGTTCTTGACCGCGTCCTGCACAATGCCGCAGTCACGCGGAGCGAATTCAAGGCCCGTCAGGTTCACGAGGAAGCCCGACGCTACGTTCAAAGTGGCGCATATCCGCAAGCGCAGAAAATGATCAATGAGCAGCGCGTCGTCGTCGTGACAGGGCCGCCCGGCGTTGGCAAAACAACGCTCGCCAATCTCCTGCTTTACGAGCATCTTGCGCGCGGCTTCCAGGCCGTGGTGATCCAGCGCGACATTGAAGAAGGGCTCTCCCTCTTTCAGCCCGGCACGCCACAGATTTTCTATTTTGATGATTTCATGGGAGCGACCTTCCTCGGCGACAGGTCGTCTGCGCTGACCGGCACCAGCGACAAAGCCCTTCTAGAATTTGTCGCGATGGTACGCTCGACGCCGACGGCGAGAATGGTTCTCACGACGCGTGAGCATATTTACTCGCTTGCGATGATTAGGTCGGAGCGGTTGCGCCATTCCGACATAGACGATCTCCGTGTCTACCTGCAGATGCCGAGCTACTCCTTCGCGCAGAAGGCTCGTATTCTCTACAATCACCTGTATTTCAGCGACCTGCCGGCCGAGTATCAGGATGAGCTTCTTCGGGGCGACTATTATCTTCGCATCATCAAACACGAAAAATTCAATCCGCGTTTGATCGAATGGTTGTCCAGCTTCCGCAGGCTTCGTAGCGTCACCGTCCGCGACTATCGGACCTTCATCGACAATCTGCTGCGCGATCCTTCCGAAATCTGGCGTCATGCGTACGAGCAGGAAGTCACCGACGCCGGACGGTCCATGTTGCTCGTTCTCTTCTCCATGGGCGGCAAAGCAGCGGGGGTCGCGCTCAAGCCGGCGTTCATCAGACTGCACGAGCACCGGGCCAGGCGTTACGGTTTTGCGACCCGTCCGGAGGACTTCAGGTCGGCGCTACGAGAGATAGCAGGCACCTTTATCAAGCCGTTCGGCACCCATGGAGTTGAAGTCATCGACCCGTCCGTTCTCGACCTCTTGAACGCAATTGTCCGTCGAATCCCGGAGAATGCGATCGACGTGGTGGCCGCAGCTCAGAACTTCGATCAGATCGAACACGTCTGGTCCTTTGCAAAGGCTCGGAGCAGCGGCGCCGTCCTGGACGCTTTCCGGCACAACGATGGCCCGATTGCCGCCTCGGTCGCGCGCTGCATGACCGAAGCTCGGCGCATCGATATGGGTAATGGCTCGGTCGGCTACCGAGGGCCGACATTCGAACGGCGACTGAAGGTCATCATCGACGTGGCAGATCGGCTTGCGTCGCCCTCGATCGCGTCCCTCATCGCGCCGCTTTTCGCGCGTCTCCAAGAGGAATGGGTCACCGAGCGGCCCGACATCAATGGTGGGGTTGACGCTATTCGCTTACTCGAGAGCACTCATTCGGTCGATCCTGTTACTTTGGATGGCATGACGACGGCAATTAAAGCTGCCCTGCTCGAAGATATTCAAGATGGTTGCCGCTCTGACGAATTGCGCGAGCTGATCAGTGTGATCGACACCTCCGAAGCCCATCCCGATTCAGCACTCTCGGCTGCCCGCGCGGCGTTCGACGCCTATTGCGGAGAAACGTTTCAGGAAGAGCTGCGCGAATGCCGCTCGCGTGAGCAATTTGACGGTCTCGTTGAGGATCTCGAGCTCTTCCGCGACGAGCTTGGCGTCGATGTGTCGTCGTTATTGACACGAGTAGAAGAGGCGAAGGGCGAATTCGAGGAGCGTGAGGACGCCTATGCCGATCACATGCAGGACGAATACAAAGAGCGATGGCGCGACGAGCGTGCCAGTGAGCGGAGCGTGTCCGACATGTTTGGCTCCCTTCGCGGCGATAGGGGCTGAGCGTCAGCTAGATATAACTCGCCGCCCTTGCGCACTGTCCATGCCATCAAGGATCCCGAAAACGTCGGCCTTGGCAGTCTCTGCCATCGCATGAGTGATTTCGAGCGCGCGGCCGGGGACGATGAGTTCTTTCGCAAGCTGGACTGGGTCAGCGGCGAAGGTCTGCTTTCGGGCGGGCACCTACCGTCAGCTATTGGCGCTTTGCGGATCTACCATCAATTTTTATAGGTTGTGGAGCGCTTAAAGCCGAGCGTTGACCAGGGTCCACTCCGATGGTCCATTCCCCAGGTCCGATGCCGCGCGAGAGGGGGGATCGAGAGCCTAACCACTTGATGTCGTACCCCTTCGGTTTTGGCTGAGAATCCTGGCGCCCCAGCCAAGCCTTCACTAAATCATCGAATTCATTTCAATCTGCTATAGGCCACTTGCATTGAGAGGCGGAATTGACGCGCTTGCTCAAAGAAGCAAGCCGGTAATGGTTTAATAAAACGTGTCCCGCCGTTGGGCGGTATACTGGTGGCGACGGCGATTCTGTTGTGATGAGCAGAGACGCCCTAGGTCGATCGAAAGCGGAGCGTGCGATCCCCTGGTCGGGGATTGGTCCTCTTTCATGGAGAAGCGTGAGTGCCTAAGCGGCCCACTCTCTCCGTCGAACCCCGAACACAATCCAACCAGAGATCGTTGCCCTCCGGCCGGCCACAGCAACGGTGAAACAGCAGACTCTCCCTCGGCCCATACCAAGAATCCTGGGCCGGTCACTTCCAAACCCATAATTTGCTGCTATGCATCATCTGCCGCAGCCGACCGGTCAGGAGAAGGTGGCGCACATCCCCCGCCCCGTCCGGGTGTAATGGCCCAAAAACGAGAAAGGGTGGAACGCATGAGCGTCCCACCCTGTCCGGAGCTCGCCGCCGGGCTCGTGCGTCCCGGCGGCATGACGATCACATGCGGTGACCGCGGTGGTGGCCCATCATGTGGCCGCGCATGTGGTGACGGCCCATCATGTGGTGGCCGCGATGGTGGCGCATCATGTGACCACGCATGTGACGGTGGCCCATCATGTGATGGCTGTGCATGCCGTCCATCCGAACCTCGGTCACGGCGGTCGGTGCCTCGACCGCGCCGACCATGCCGGGGGCGGCGGATGCGGGGGCGACCGAGGCGGCACCCAGGGTCGCCAGGATGGCGGCGGCGAACAGAGACTTCCTCATGAGCGTCCTCACATCGTTATGGCCGGCGGACCATCGGATGTGACATCCGCCAGGCTCGAGGAACGGCTCAGCTTCGATACCCGTTCCGTGGAGTACGTTCTTCTCCTCGACGGTCCGTCCGGTGCCGCGCCACCAGTGTCGGACCCATCGCCGGGGACCGGCCCTCAGCCCTGCCGGGACGGAGCCGCGCCGGCGGCATGATCGGCCGGGTGCCGGTCGATGCCCTGCCAGCCCAGCCAGCCGGTATAGACGCCAACCATCACGATCAACGCGGCCGAGGCATAGGGGGCCCGCCGGGCGAAGGCGCCGAACCCCGACCAGCGGGAGGCGACGTGCTTGACGCTGAGCGCCGCCAGCACGCCCGCCGAGACCATGGTCAGCGCGAGGCCGATGCTGAAGCACACCACCAGTGCGAAGCCGAGGCTCAGTTGCTTCAGCTGAATGCAGAGCAGCAGCACGGTGATCGCGGCCGGGCACGGGATGAGCCCGCCGGTCAGGCCGAACATGACGATCTGGCCCGTGGTGACGCTGCGGCCCGCGAAGCGTCGCCGGATCTCGTCGGCATGGGCGCGGGCATGCGCGTCGTCCTCGTCGCCAAGGTTCATGTGAGCGTGGTCGTGCTCCTCGAACGCGATCTCGTGCGATTCCATCCCGCCCGGGACGTCGATGCGAAGCCGCGCCCTAAAGGCATGCGGCTCCGGGATCTCGTCGCGGCTTTCCAGATGGTCGCCATTGCGCGCGAACCCGAAGGTCTGCCGGGCGCCGTCGGGGCGCAGGGTCTCCACGGTCAGCGCCGAAGCGGCTGGCAGCCGTCCATGCTCGCCGCGGACGCGCCAACGGGGCGGCACGCCGTCCTCGAACACCTCCAGCGTCAAGGTCCCGTCCTGCGTCGCGATACGATGCGCCTCGTCGTGATGATGATGGTCATGATCATGGTCGTGCGGGTGGTGCTGCTCGCGCCACGTCCGCCATGCCATCCAGAGGGCGATGCCGACGATGATCACGGCGGAGGCGAGCTGGAAGTACGGTTCGGTCGCCTCCGTCCCCCATTCCTGCCCGAGGTACCGGCCGCCCAGGGCGATGACCCACACCACCGCCGTGTGCGAGAGCGTGGCCGCGAGCCCGAGCAGGACCGCCTGTTTCACGCTCCCCCGCACGGCGATGATGAAGGCGGCCATCATCGTCTTGGAGTGACCGGGCTCCATCCCGTGCAGGGCGCCGAGGAGGATGGCGGTCGGCACGAAAAGCCAAGCGTGCGCGGTCCCCTCCCGGAGCAGGTCGGGCAGTGCGGTCATGGGTGCGGCCTGCGTTATTTGAGGTAGGTCCGCACCACCTCGATCAACTCGGCGGCTCCCCGGGCGCGCTCGGCGTCCGGCTCGGCGTCCGGATTCACGACGTGGTGGCGGATGTGGTCTTCCATCAGCTCGGCGGTCAGGCCGTTGATGGCCCCGCGCATCGAGGCGACCAGCATCAGGACGTCGGAGCAGCCGATCTCCGCCTCCAAGGCGCGCTCGACGGCCTCCGCCTGTCCCTTGATCCGGCGCACCCGCGCCAGGAGCTTGGTCTTGTCCTTGATCGTATGGGCCATCGGACGGTTCACCCTTGCCGCACATTATATAGGGGGGTACCCTATTTCTGTCGAGCCCTGAGTGACGCTCCGGGCCAGCTGACAAGGTAACGCAAGAAGGTCGACCGATCGTCCTCCGTATCGCCGTGTTCGTGGCGTATGGGGCCTTGCCGTCGGTCCAGGTCCAATTCGGGCGATCAACCCCGGCAGGGAACGCCCCGATGCTCAACACGGCACTGGCCATCCTCGCGGTGATGGCGGTCCTGCTCGCCCGGGCCGTTCTGAAGCTGGCGTTCCTGCCGTTCCGAATCCTGCGGGGGCTTTTCCGACGGCGCCCCTCGGTCCCAAGTTCCCGGTAACCGTGGCGGGAGGGATCAGGAACGCGAAGGCCGAGCTTCGGCCAAGGCCCAGGAATTCCAGGGCGACTTCGGGTATCGTCCAGGCAAGGCGATCGCCAGGCCGGTGGCTCAGAACGGGTAGTAGCGCAATGAGGTCAGGCCGGTGACGAGGTGCGTCGTGGGCTGGACGCCCTGCGCCCCGCGGAAGGCGTCGCGTTCGGTGTAGGAGACCTGCGCGCCGGCGACGAGGCGACCATAGGCACCCTTGTAGAGGTCATGCCAGAAGCCGCCGGTGATCTGGCGGATGTCGCGGGTCTCGGCTTGGCAGCTTCCACTCGCGGCGCCCTCGACGTCGCAGCCGGTGACGACCAGGGTCGGGGAGCCGTACCCCGTGGTGTTGAGCGCGCCCGTCCGGGTGGCATGCTCCCAGCCGGCATAGAGATAGACGTCGGTCCCGGACTGGACGTGGTAGACGCCGCCCGCCAGCAGCTGGAACACCGGAATCGGCGCGATGGAGCCGTCGGCGCGCAGGGCGAAGTCCGGGAGCTGCGCCGAGCCGTAGCGGCCGATCCCCTCGCCGACGAGGCCGCTGACCTGGAGGTCGAGGCGCTTGTCGATCACCGGCAGGGTCGCCGCGCCGCCGACGCCTTAGCCGACCGCCGTCTCGGAGCGGCCCGCGGTGCGAAGCCCGCCGGTCAGCGTGCCGGGCGCGATCCGGTCGTCGAAGAAGCGTACCAGCCCCTTCACTTCGTAATGGCCGAAGCCCGGCTCGACGGCGAGCTTGCCGGCGATGTCGGGGATGCTGTTGTTCGAGTAGGTCGTCGCGTTGTTCAGCAGCCCAGCCGCGTCGCCGTTGTTGTTGACGTTGACGGTCCCGGGCGCCGCGAAGGGGCTCGGCGGCAGGACGCTCTGGGGCGACTCGACCGAGAGGCCCGCCCACAGGCCCGGCGCGATGTCCTTCACCACCCGGATCTGCGGGTTGCGGGTCCAGTTGAAGCCCGGCACGTACTGGGCGTCGATGGTGAGGGGGATCTGCTCCTTGAGGGGCGTGATCCCCGAGAGATCGGTGGTGATCAGGCTCCAGGCCTGCCCCGCCAGGACGTGCCAGCCGGTATCGAGGGAATCGACGGTGGTGAAGATCTGGCGGATGCGCGGGACGTAGCTGTTGCTCTCGCGGGAATTCGAGGTGACGCCCGCCGCCAGGAAGTCGATCTCATAGTAGCCGGAGATTTGGAGCGTCGGTTCGACGCGCGCGGTGAACAGGCCGGAGAGCCGGCTCTGGCGGGCGGAGAGGCGGAACTCGCCCTCCCGCGATTGTGGGCTGTTGCGGAAGGGGATGCCGTTGAAATCCGTCGCGACGTCCGAGACGGTGTTGGCGCTCCGGTAGAACCCCGCCAACTCGACGAAGCCGCCGGGTGTGAAGCAGATCGCCGATCCGAGGGCGTAGCTGCCGGAATTGCACACGAGGTCGTTGGCCAGGATCGCCGGCGTGTGCTCGCTCGGCGCCGGCCGCGCCCCGCCGGGGCCGCCGGCCTGCGCGACCTGCTGCTGCCGCGACTGCCGCTCGGCCAAGCGTCCCTGCTCGCGAGACAGGGTGCGGCGCTCCCGCGCCTCGCCCGCGAGGGCCTGCTTCTGGGTCCCGGCCTGCCGTCGGAGCGCCGCGAGTTCCTGCTGCATCGCCTGCATCTGGCGCTGCATCGCATCCATGCGGGCGGCCATCTCGGAGACGGTCTGCGCGGAGGCTGGAGGGGGAGCCGCCGCCGCGACGAGGACCGCGAGAGACGAGATCCGTAAGACGTGCCGGCGAAGCAAGGGCATGGCGGACGGTCTCCGACGGGGCACGGTGCCCGTCCGGTGAAGCGGGTGCGCCACGGTCAGTTGCGCAGTCGTCCATGACGCTGCGTTGACTTAGAACGAAGCTTGCAACGAAAAGTATGGATACCCGGGTGAGGGCTAGGGAATTCTTGGCCTGCGGACAAGACCCACGGGCGCGGTTTTCCGTCGGGACGACGGCGCCCCCTTCACGGTTTCACGCCGCATGGACGCGGTGGAGGAAAGTCTCGATCGCGGACCGCATGTTGTTTGCGCTGGCCGCGACGTGATTGGCCCCGTCCCACACCGTCCCGGCCTGCGTCTCGTTCGAGGCGGCCGCCTCGCGAACGCTGCCGATGCTGCCCGAGATCGTGCGGGCCTCGGCCGCCGCGTTCGCGATCGCCTGGGCGATCTCCTGGCTGGCTTGGCCCTGCTGCTCGGCGGCGGCGGCCACCGTGGAGGCGGCGTCGCTCATCTTCGCGATGGTCTGTCCGATCGCCCCGATGCCCTCGACCGTCCCATCGGCGGCGGCCTGGATCGCCGCCACCTGCGCGGTGATGCGATCCGTCGCCGAGGCGGTCTGCCCCGCGAGCGCCTTGACCTCGGCGGCGACGACGGCGAACCCCTTGCCGGCCGATCCGGCCCGCGCCGCCTCGATCGTCGCGTTCAGGGCAAGCAGGTTGGTCTGCTCCGCGACGCTGCGGATGAGGGAGACCACGGCCTCGATCTCGGTGGCCGCCCTCGCCAGTCCGGCCACCGTCCCTTCGAGGGCCTGCGCGTCGGAAAGGGCGGTGCCCGCGATGTCGCTGGTATAGCGCACCTGCTCCTCGATCGCCCGGGCGGAGCTGGACAGCTCCTCGGCGGCGCCGGCGATGCTGTTGACGACTTCCACGGATTGCCCGGAGGCGAGGGTGGCCCGGCCGGCTTCGTCGGTCGTCCGCCGCGCGGTGGCGGACACCGTGTCGGCCGCGCCCTGCATCGCCTCGGCCGCGCCGGCGAGGTCCGCAAGCGTGCGTCCGGTCTCGACCTCGAAGGCGTGCGTCGCCTGGGCCAGGGCATCCGCCCTGAGCGCGTCCCGGCCGGAGCGGGCCACGGCGTCGGCATCGAGCGTGCGCTTCTCGATCAGGGAGGTGCGGAACCCTTCGATGGCGCGGGCCATCTCGCCGATCTCGTCGCGACGCCCGGTGAACGGCACGCGCTCCTCAAGCCTGCTGGCCCCCAGCGCCAGCATCGTCGCCCGGAGGCGATGGAGGGGGCGCCGAACCTGCGTGGAGATGATCCAGAACGCGGCGAGGAGGCCAAGGATCAGCGCCACGGCCGGGACGGCGAGCAGCATCAGGGTCGTCCAGCGGCGGGCCTCTTCAGCGGCGGCGCGCTGGGCGTCCAGACGGGCCAGGGTCTCGCGCCCGAGCGTGCCGATCTCGGCCACCATGCGCTCGCGGTTCTTCACCGTGGCCTCGTCGGTGGCCTGGATCAGCGCGGCCTTGGGCGACAGGGTGAGGCCCATCTCGGCCGTGTCGGTCTGGTAGGCAATGAACTCCTTCACGGCGAGGTCGAGCTTGCGCTTCCGCTCGGCCGACACCTGCTCAGCCATGGCCGCGAGGAAGGGGCCGCGGGCCTGCTCGACCGCGGCCAGGGCCTCCTGAAGCGCGGAGAGCCGGGTCTTGGCCTCGTCGATGTCGGTGGCGATGTAGATGGCGGTGGCCTGGACGACGGCGTGCTCGATCGCCTGCGCCAGCGTCTTGGCCTGAAGGCTGGCGTTCCAGGTGGCCTCGGTCGCGACGGCCTGCCGCCTCTCGCCCTTGGCTTGGCGGAGGGCGAAGGCCGAGATGCCGATGGCGACGAGGCCGAGCAGGCCCACGACGCCGGTCAGCTTGTGGCCAAGGGTGAGGCGCATGGGGCGTCCGTAAGCAACCGAGAGATGACGACGCCTAAGAGCGCGACCAAGCGTTGCCGGCGGGTTAAGTGTAGCCGAGCACATATCCCTGCAACGGTAGATTTTACTTCCGTTGCGGGGATCGTTCACCCGACCTTGCTTGATCTTCCCCGGCGTCCATTGCGGATCGACTTGGCAGTGGCGACACGATGCCCCGGCCTATCGGGCAGCCTGTCGCCAGCTCGTCGGATCGTCGAAGACCCCGGCCCACAGGCCGACACGCTGTCCCCAGGCACGATCGGCCGCCTTCTTGTAAGACGCAGGCGCGTCGCTGGTGGGGACCGCGTAGCCACGGGCGATCATCCAATCACCGAGGTCTTCGGCCCCCATCCGGCAGACCGCCACGGCCGATCGATCGTCCGCAGGCCCCGACCGCTCGCAGGTCAGCCCTTCCGTTCCGATATGCGCGGTCAGTTCGGCGGCGGCGCGGCGTCCGCAGGTGTAGGGGGCCTCGTGGGCATCCCAACAGGTCGTCTTCGCGGCCGGGGCGACGATCCCGCTGAGCGTCACGGGAACGCCCCCGACCACGAGGGTCGATCCGTCGACGACCGTGGCCCGTCCCTGAAGCAGATCCCCGGCTTCGGCCGGCCTGCCGGCGAGGGCGAGAGCCAAGCCGGCGGCCAGTGCCAGCGCGAGGCCGGGAACCCGGTGGCGGTTCGAGGACGGCGGCGACGGGCACAGGAGGGTGCCGGCGATTGCGGCGGCGGCGGTGAGGAGGATACCGAGGATGAGGGACATAGCTGGTCAGTTCCGCGAGTGAGGTTTCTGCGGAGCGTTCTGCCGGATGCGAGACCCGCCACCCTGACGGATCCTGTCAGCCTCTCGTCAGGTTCAGTGTCCCAAAGCGCCTGGACCCATGACCCACTGCCGAATCCTCCTCGTCGCCCTCCTGTGCTCCGGCCTCGCCGGGGTCGCGCCGTCGCGCGCGGACGACGACGCCGACCGGGCCCGGGGGGCCCTCGAACGCGGCGAGATCCGGCCCCTCGAAGAGGTCCTGCGGGCCGCCCGGACAGCCGTGCCCGGCGACGTCGTCTCCGTGGACCTGAAGCGTCACGACGGGCGCTGGCTCTATAAGCTGCGCATCCTGGACGCGGACGGCAAACGCCGCACCGTGAAGGTCGAAGCCCGCACCCTCAAGATCCTCGACGAGGACGACGATGACTGACCTCACAGGGGAGTCCGTCCGGTGCGGGTGCTGATCGTCGAGGACGAGCCCCGCATCGCCGCGGACGTGAAGGACGGCCTGGAACGGGCCGGCTATGTCGCCGACGTGGTCGCCGACGGCGAGGCCGCGTGGTTTCGCGCCGACACGGAGGTCTACGACGCGATGGTGCTCGATCTCGGCCTCCCCCGGCTCGACGGCCTGGGCGTCCTGCGCCGCCTGCGCGCGGCCGACGTGGCGATCCCCGTCCTGATCCTCACCGCCCGTGACGGCTGGCGCGAGCGCGTCGAGGGCATCGATGCGGGCGCGGACGATTACCTCGTCAAGCCGTTCCGGATGGAGGAGTTGACCGCGCGCCTGCGCGCCATCCTGCGGCGCACCGCAGGCCATGCCTCGCCGGTCCTCCGCGCCCAGGCCGTCGAGCTCGATACCCGGACCCGCGCCGTCAGCGTCGCCGGCCGCGAGGTCGATCTGACCGCATTGGAATACCGCCTGCTCAGTTTCCTCATGCACCGCCAGGGACAGGTGGTGCCGGCCGGCGAACTCCTCGACCACCTGCACGGGGTGGGCAGCGACCGCGAAGCCAACGCCCTCGAAGCCCTGCTGACGCGCCTGCGGCGCAAGCTCGGTTCCGGGGTGATCGAAACCCGGCGCGGCCAGGGGTACCTCGTGCCTGCGGATCACCCGAAGGCACCGACCCCGTGAGGGGAAATTCCCTGCGCCTGCGGCTCGGGCTCGCCGCCGCCGCGTTGATCGGCCTCGCCCTGCTGCTGGCGGGCTTCGGACTGACGATCATCTTCGACCGCGTGCTGGAGGCGCGCACCGCCGACGAACTCGACCGCGCGGCCAAGCTCCTCGTCGGACGGGTCGGGCTGGCCCCCGACGGCGCCCCCACCCTGTCGCGCGAGCCCCCCGATCCCCGGTTCGCGACGCCCTATGGCGGTCTCTACTGGCAGATCGAGGCCCCGGACCGGAAGCTGCTCCGCTCGCGCTCGCTCTGGGACAAGCAGCTCGACTTGCCCGACGATCGCGGCGGGGATGCAGCGACGGTCTCCGACGCGACGGGTCCGGACGGGGGGCGGCTGATCGCCCTGTCGCGGTCCATCGAGATCGGCGGAGCCGGCGGGACGGCGACGCGCCTGCGGGTCGCCGTGGCCGAGGATCGGCGCAGCTTGGCCGCGAGTCGGGCGACGTTCCTGAGCCTGCTGGTGCCCTCGCTCGCGGCACTGTTCGGGGCCCTCACCCTGGCGATGGCGGTGTTCGTGCACCGGGCGCTCGCGCCGTTCCGCGCCCTCCGGGCCGACCTCGCGGCGATCCATGCCGGAACGCGGGAGCGGCTGCCCGAGGCCTTCCCCGACGAGGTGCGCCCGCTGGTGTCCGATCTCAACCGGCTGCTCGACGCCCAGGAACGGGCCCTCGTGCGGGCGCGCGCCGGTGCGGCGGACATGGCGCACGGGCTGAAGACGCCGCTGGCCGTGCTCGACGCCGTGAGGCGCGGCCTCTCCGCCGCGGAGCCGGTGCTGGCGGAGGAGATCGCGGAGCAGACGCGGGCGATGAACGGGCAGGTCGAGCGCGCCCTGGCCCGCGCCCGCCTGACGGAGCGGGCGAATCTGCAGAAACGGGTCTGTGCGGTGTCGCCCGTCGCCGAGCGGCTGATCGCGACGATGCAGCGGCTGCCCGAGGGGGGCTCGCTGAGCTGGGATGTCGCGATCCCGGCCGGGCTGACCTATCCAGGCGACGAGGGTGAGTTGATGGAGGTGTTGGGCAACCTCCTCGACAACGCCCGGAAGTGGGCTCATCGGCGCGTTCGTGTGACCGGCACGGGGGACGGGTCACGCGGCTGCCTGTCCGTCAGCGACGACGGGCCGGGGATGAGCCAGACGGCGCTCGCGGGGTTGGGGCGCGGGGTACGCTGGGACGAAAGCCGTCCGGGCACCGGATTCGGGTTGGCCATCGCCCGCGACGTGGCGGGGGCGGCGGGCGCGCGGATGGAGTTTGGCGTCGGGCCCGGTGGGGGGCTGGAGGTGCAGGTGCTCTGGAACGCCGGCTGACGTCACCAGCCCCTGCCCCGGGTGACAGGCCGCCCAAGCGGCGGTGTCGGCGAGGCACGCGGCCTGCCTGACCTGTCGTCGAACGGTGATGAAGCTGTGGCGTTGCTCGCCCGTCCCACCCAGGCCGGAGATCGAGGTGCGTCCCGCGTCCCGCACCATCCTCTGTTTGCTGACCGCGCTTGGCCTCTGGCTTCAGCCCGGCCCCGCCGCCGCGCAGACCGAGGCCGCCCGGGTCGCCGCCGAGGGCATCGCCATCGGCGCGCCGACCGGCGCGGGCGGCGATCCGCAGACATCGGTGGCCCAGCCGGTCTTCTCGGTGGGACGCGCGGCGGAGGTGACCACCTCGTTCCAGCCGCTCCTGGGGCCGGCGGGCGACCCCGGCGGCTACCGCGCCTTCCTGGAACGGCACGGGATCACCTTCGGGCTGATCGCGGTGGCCGAGACCTACCGCAACCTGCGCGGCGGCCTGCGGCGGGGTCCCACCGGCCTGACGCTCCTCGACCTCGACGTCGATGTCGATCTCGACACCTTCGCCGGCTGGAAGGGAGCCACGGCCCACGCCACGCTCTACCAGATCCAGGGGAGCGGGACCTCGCGCAGCCGGGTCGGCAACCTCATGACCGTAAGCGAGATCGAGGCCCTGCCCGCCTCGCGCCTGTCGGAGATCTGGCTGGAGCAGAGCCTGTTCGACGACACGCTATTCCTGCGCATCGGCCAGCTCTCCGCCGACACCGAGTACATGGTGAGCCAGACCAGCATCCTGTTCGGCAACGGCACGTTCGGCTGGCCCGAGATCTTCGCGGCGAACATGGTGGATGGCGGCCCGGCCTATCCCCTCTCGGCACCGGCCGTGCGCCTGAAATACGTGCCGACGCCGGAACTGTCCTTCCAGGCGAGCCTGATCGACGGCACGCCGGGCGGCGGCGACCCGCGTGCGGCAATCGACCCGCAGCGCCGCAACCCGAACGGCCTCCGCTTCCCCGTCTCCGACCCGCCGCTCGTCATCGGGGAGGTCTCCTACGCCTACAACACCCGCCCCGGCGCCCCGGGCCGGCCGGGCACCGTGACGCTTGGAGGCTGGCACCGGTTCGGCCGCGTCGATGCCCTCACGCCCGATCCGGCGAGCGGCCTCTCTCGACGGGTCTCGGGGGATTCCGGTTTCTATGGGTTGATCGACCAGACGATCTATCAGGAGCCGGACGATCCCAACGACGGCGCCAGCGTCTTCCTGCGCGCCTCCGCCTCCCCCGGCGACCGCAACCTCGTGGACCTCTATCTCGACGCCGGCATCGCCTATCGCGGCCTGTTCCCCGGCCGGTCCGACGATACGCTGGGCCTCGCCGTCGGCGTCACCCGGATCTCCCGCGCCGCGCGCCGCCTCGACACGATCGCCGCGGTGCTGGGTGACGCGCCCACCCCCCGCCGCAGCGCCGAGACGCTGGTGGAGGCGACCTATCAGGCCGTGCTCGCCCCCGGCATCGCCCTGCAGCCGATCGTCCAATACGTCGTCCATCCGGGCGGCGGGATCGCCAACCCGCGCGATGTGGACGGCAAGCGGGTGCGCAACGCCACGGTGTTCGGCCTGCGCTTCATCACCCGCTACTGATTGGGTGGTTCAATCCCGCGGGGGGCGGATGCCGAGGCCGCGGATCACGCCGAAGGCCACGAGCGCGGAGAGGCCGGCGACGGCCATGGCCACGAAGGAGCCCCCCTCGGCCTCGGTGAGCGGCAGGCTCTTGGTGTTCATGCCGAACAGACCCGTCACGAGGGTCGGGGGTAGGAACAGGGCGGTCATCACCGACAGCGTGTAGAGCTGCCGGTTCGAGGCCTGCGCGAGGTAGGAGGACAATTCCTCCTGCATCAGACGGCTGCGGTCGGCCAGCATCACCATGTCCCGGTCCAGGGCATCGAGGCGCTGCGCGATCCGCGCGGCCGCAGCGGTCGCGGCGGGCGGAACGTCCTCGTCGGCGGTTTCGAGGCGGTGGAAGACGGCCCGCAGGCCGAGCAATTGCCGGTGAAGCCGCACGGCATCCCGCCGGATCGGCCCGAGCCTGCGGCGCTCGCCGCGCACGCGCTCGTCGAGGATGTGATCCTCGATCTCGTCGAGTTCGTCCGCGAGGCGGCTGCCCGTCCCGACCATGGCGGTGATGACGTGATCGACGATCCCCTCCAGCAGGTGGACCGGCGCAAGGATGCAATGCCCCTGGGCCGCCGCGTCCCGGGCGAGGTCCGGCCCGAGCACGGGATGGCGGCGGCCGCTGGCGAGGAGCCGCGGCCCCATCACGAAGTGCAGCCGCCCGCCCGCATCGACGGTGCGGCCCTCGCCGGCCTCGCGGACGAGATCGGCGACCACGCCGCCGATGTGACCGGCCTCGACGACGATGCGCTGGTGCGGATCGCTCGCGAAGGACGCGGCCGCGAGATGCGGCGGGCCGAGGCGCCCCTCCGCGACAAAGGCCGGCAGGCGCGCGTCGTTCAGGTTGAAGTGCAGCCAGGTGAAGCCTTCGCCGAAGCCTCCCGGATGGAGCGGCGGCTCGTCGCTGTCCACCGGATGACCCCGGCCGGTCTCATCGAACCGCATCGCCCAGAGCAGCCCCGGCAGGGGCGGCTCGTCGCAGAGGCGGCGGGGACTCGCGCCGGCCAGGGCCTCCATGGTCGTCAAAAGACGTGGCGGAGGATGAAGAACAGCGTGCCGGCGATCAGGATGGCGGCCGGCAGCGTCGTCACCCAGGCGAGCGCCATGTTGCGCACGGTGGCGATCTGCAATCCGGAGCCGTTGGCGGCCATCGTCCCCGCGACGCCCGAGGACAGGATGTGCGTGGTGGAGACCGGCAGGCCGTAGAGCTCGGCGAGCCCGATCGTGCCCGCCGCGACGATCTCGGCGGACGCACCCTGCGCGTAGGTGAGGTGGGTCTTGCCGATCCGCTCGCCGACGGTGACGACGATGCGCTTCCAGCCGACCATCGTGCCGAGGCCGAGAGCCAGGGCGACGCAGACCTTCACCCAGTCGGGGATGTAGCGCGTGCCGGCGTTGAGCAGGTCGGTATAGCCCTTGAGGGTCTTGCTCTCGGCCTCCGAGAAGCTGGCGCCGGTCTTCGGCAGCAGGCGGATCGCGTCCGAGGCGAGGTACATGTCGTTGCGGACGTTGGAGGTCGCCGCCGCCGGGACCTGCCGGATCGAGCCGTAGCCCTGCACGGCCTTGGCGATGTCGGTGGAGAGGGCGGCCAGCGCCGCGTAGACCGGCGGCTTATCGAGCTCCTTCGCCTTCAGCGCGTCGCTGACGACCTTGCGGGCTTGGGCCGGATCCGGCTGGGCCGCGCCGTTCGCCCGCGGCGCGAAGACGCCGCTCGCGGCCTGCGAGGATTGCACGAAGGCCGGCGTGGCGTCGGCGGTCATGGTGCGGTTCAGGGCGTAGGCGGTGGGGGCGGCGCCGATCAGGATCAGCATGATGAGGCCCATGCCCTTCTGCCCGTCGTTGCCGCCGTGGAAGAAGGAGACCAGCGTGCAGGTCAGGATCAGCAGGCTGCGGATCCACAGGGGCGGCGGGGCATCGCCCTTGGGCGCCTCGTAGAGGTCCTTGCGCCGCACCGTGAACTTCAGGGCCAGCAGCAGCAGCGCGGCCAGCACGAAGCCGCAGATCGGGCTGAAGGCGAGCGCCTTGAACACGCCGAACGCCTGGTTCCAATCGACGCCGGAGGTGCCGTCCTGCCCGCCCATGAGCTGGTTGGCGAGGCCGACGCCGAGCACCGAGCCGATCAGTGCGTGGGACGACGAGTTCGGCAGGCCCAGCGCCCAGGTGCCGAGGTTCCAGATGATCGCCGCGAGCAACAGCGCGAAGATCATCGCGTAGCCCGCTCCCGAGCCGACCTGGAGGATCAACTCCACCGGCAGCAGCGTGACGATGGCGTAGGCCACCGCGCCGGAGGAGAGCATCACGCCGAGGAAGTTGAACGTCCCCGACCAGATCACCGCGACGAGGGGCGGCATGGAGTGGGTGTAGATGACCGTGGCCACCGCGTTGGCGGTGTCGTGGAAGCCGTTCACGAACTCGAAGCCGAGGGCGATCAGCAGGGCGAGGCCCAGCAGGGCGAAGGCGCCGTAGGCGAGCGGCGCCTCGCCGACCGCGTTCATGTCGGTGACCAGGCTGACGACCGCGTAGGCGAGTCCCCCCACCAGGACGAGCAGGAAGGCGATCACGCCCCCCGGATGCATGGCATGGTCGAAGCGAGGCTTGCCCGCAGGCGAATGTCCAACCGCTCCGGTCGGAGCAAGGGCGGCGTCGGCCATAGCAACCTCAAAAAAATCACGGTTTCCGAAGGATTAAAGTCGGCTCGTGACGGTCAGGTGACGTGCTGTGGATGGCTTCGCCGTGCCGTTCGTGCCGATCACGGCCCGACACGAGCGACGCGGGATCCCTCACCGCTGAGCCATCCGAACCCGCGTGAGGCGAGCTTGATTTTTATCAATGCGTCTAGCCACACTATCGAGCACTAATACTTCCCATGCATACGCCATTTTTAGAAGATGATAGCCGGTGGCAAGGACTGTCATCGAGACATGGCGCAGCAAGAATATGCGGAGTTCCGGAAGAATCGCACGGGTGGATGAGGCGCCCCACGCCCGCCCGATCGACGGCGATCCTCTCGGGCCTCGTCGACCGCGAGATCCTGCCGACGCTGCGCGGCCTCCATCGCGAACAGCTCGAGTCCGCCGAT
The DNA here is from genome assembly GCF_022829465.1 of Methylobacterium sp. J-067. GTDB lineage: Bacteria > Pseudomonadota > Alphaproteobacteria > Rhizobiales > Beijerinckiaceae > Methylobacterium > Methylobacterium litchii. The sequence continues at coordinate 50,482 of NZ_JAKSXZ010000092.1, read as the reverse complement.
CAGGATTCGCGCAAGCTGGCGAGGCTCCTGCTCGACGAGCCCGCTCGATTCCAGGCGGAGGTCATGCGGCGGGCGCTTCGCGGGACCCCTTGGCCCGTCCTCGCCGCGGAGATGCTGGCTCCGGTGGCGCGCGATCTCGGCGTGATGTGGGAAGATGATCTCTGTGATTTCCTCGACGTGACGGAGGCGATGGGACGGCTCCAGTCCGTCCTGCGGGATGCGATCGGCCCCCAGGTCGGGCGCGGCCGCGCACGGCTCGGCCGCAGCATCCTCCTCGCCGGGGCGCCGGGGGAAACCCACACCTACGGCCTCTGCCACGTCGCCGGGCTGCTCCGCGATGTGGGCTGGACGACGACGACGGTCGCGGGGACCGGTGCCGATCCCCTGGCGGCCCTCACGACGGCCCTCGCGACGGGCTGGTACGACGTCCTCGGCCTCTCCCTGGCCTGCGACGCCCATTCGCCCGCCCTGCGGCGGGCGATGCCGGTGATCCGCCGGGCCTCGCGCAATCCCGCGCTGCGCGTCGTCGTCGGAGGCGCCCTCGTCGCCCGGGGCGGCGCGGAGCCCGGCCTGTGGGGCGCCGATGCCTGCCTCACCGACCCTGCCCTGCTGTCGCCGGTGCAACCGGCCGCGTGAATGGCCCCGGCCGACCTGCAACCATTCCGGTCATGCCCGGTTGGCCCGGACCTTCCCGCCCCGAGACCGTCGCCGTGGCCCGCTACTTCTTCGAAATCGAGAACGGCGGCCTGCACCGGGACGATACGGGCGCGGAATGCCGTGACCTCGACGAGGTCCGGGCCATCGCGGTGCGGACGCTCACGGGCATCGCGGCGGAAGAGGCCGTCCTCCACGACCGGCACACGATCGCGGTCGCCGTCCGCGATGCGGCCGGAACCTCCGTGCTCGATGTGACCCTGACCTTGACGGCCGCGTGGTCGCGCCGGCCCGAGGCATAGCCGTGGCGGGCCCCCACCCCCAGACCCTGACGCCCCTCCTCCGCAAGCTCGAGAGCGTCATCCGCCTCAACGACGAGGAGCGGCGGGCCGTGCTCGCCCTGCCGCACACGATCCGGCAGGTCGGCCCCCATGAGGACGTCGCCACCGTCGGGGAACGGCCCGCCCATTGCTGCCTCGTGCTGGAGGGCTGGGCGCATCGCTACGGCTACACCGTGGCGGGCGACCGCCAGATCCTGTCGTTCTACATCGCCGGGGATATCCCCGACCTTCAGCATCTCTATCTGCCGGTGATGGACCATTCCCTGGCGAGCCTCACCGCCTGCACCCTGGCCTTCATCCCCCACGAGGCGATGCGCGCCCTCGTCGTCGGCCGTCCGGGGGTCATGGCGGCGCTCTGGCGCGACACGCTGGTCGATGCCTCGGTCTACCGAGAGCGGATCATGACCCTCGGCCGACGGCAGTCCCTGGGCCGGACGGCGCATCTGTTCTGCGAGATGTACATGCGCCAGCGCGCCGTGGGCCTCGCGGACAATCTGTGCTGTCCGCTGCCGCCGACGCAGGCGGAGCTCGCCGATGCCGTCGGCGTCACGGCGGTGCATTTCAACCGGTCTCTGCGGACGTTGCGGGCGCAGTGCCGCATCGTCCTCCAGGGCGGCAACCTGACCATCGGGGACTGGCCCGGCCTCGTGACCACGGCCGAGTTCGACCCCGTCTACCTGCATTTCGACGAGGATCGGCGCCGCTCCGGCGAACGGGCTTCGGCTTAGCGGCGAAGCATCAGGGAGAGCCGGCGCGCGCCTTCCCCCAGGGCGGTCACCAGCAGCACGGCCGTCGTCAGGCGCACCGCCCCGGCCAGGGTGGCGGCCTCGGAGCCGAGGGTGAGGATCAGCGCCGTCGCGCCGCCGGCCGGGTTGACCGCACCGAGGAGGGCCTGCAGCAGCAGGGTCCCGGCCACGGCGACCATCGTCGCGGCCACCCGCCCGGCCGTCAGGGGGTGGATCCCGCTGAAGCTCGGGTCATGCGCAGCCCCGAGCGCGTAGAGTGCCGCGAAACCGCAGGCGACGCCGCAGAGCTGGCCGACGACCGTGTTCCAGGCTCGCGCGCTCGGCAGGTCCGGCAGGTGGACCTGCAGGAGGATCGCGGCCCCGAGGCTCGGCACCAGCAGGGGCTCGCCCACGGCGAGGGAGACGGCGCCGACGAGGCCGAGCACCAGCGCCGCCAGGAGCGCCTGGAGGAGGTCCGTCGTCATGGCTGCTTCCCGTCAGGCCGCCGTCGCGTGCGGCGTCGCCCTGGGTCGGATGTCCTGCGCGGTCAGGGCGGGCGCGGGGCCGTCGAGGCGCCGGGCGAGGCGGGTCCCGAGGAGCGCGGCATCCCGAAGGCCCCGGAGCATCGGTACCGGCGCGGACGGGCTCAGGCCGCGGACATGCGGCCAGAGCTTGCTGTACCCGACCCCGCCGCCGTCCCTCACGGCGAGGGCCACGTCCCCGGTCCCGTCGCCGTGGATCCGCACGGCGACGCTGCGGATGGCCCGGAGGGGGATGTCGACCGTGCCCTGGAGGGCGATGCCGTGGCGGATCACGACGCGCAGGCTCGTGACGGTGTAGGTCGTGCTGCGGGCGAGCGCCCAGGCGAGGTAGGCGAGGATCCCCATGAGGGCCGCGCCCTGCCCTATCAGCACCGCTATGTCGAACACCTCCTCGGGGCGCAGGCCCCGGAGAGCGACGATGAGCGCGAGTTTCCACCCGAGCAGGAGGGCGAAGTAGGCCGCGAGCCAGCGCCCCTTCAGGAGGTGGCGGCGCAGGGCCGACGCCTCCGGGCGGCCCTGCCACAGGATCTGCTCGCCGGGCTCCAGGCGGACGCCCACGGGGCGCGGGGGAGCGCCGGGGGAAGTGGCGCGGTGTGGCGTGCGCATAGTCATACCCTGGGTCTCCGGCCGAGCCCGTCGCGGGCGTCCGCCCCGCCGCCGAACGCGCCTCGGCGCACGCCCTCGGCGAACATCTTGCCCCCGGCGAAGTAGGCGCTGATCCGATCCTCCTCCCGGGCGGTGATCCGGTCGGGATCCTTCAGTTCGGGAATCGCCGCGAACTGCTCGGCGAAGATCGAGCGCGTCTTCACCCGGCGGAACTTCGGGCTGACGTTGGCGAAGAAGACCGGCATCAGCCGGCGGCGCCCGTCGTTCAGCTCGACTTCGAGGTAGCGCAGCAGCTTGGCGCCGCGGTCCACCCACAGGTCGCGGACATGGCCGGCGACCTTGTCGTCCCGCCCGACCACCGGCATCCCGACCGGATCGGAATCGCCCCCTTGGACGTGCCATGCGTCGCCGACCTTGCGCAGGGGCACGAGTTGCAGCTTCTCGCCCTCCATCAGAAGGGGCTCCTCGTCGCGCAGCACCCACGAGGCCGGGCCAATGGGGTCGCGCATCGGGTTGGCGCCGGTCGGCACGAAGGCCGAGCCGGGGAACGGATGGAGATGGCGGGCCGGCACCTCCGGGGGTGAGATGAAGTTCGGCAGGGTGACCGTCCCGCCCTTCTGGAGGGTGAAGGTCTTGGGCGCGGGCGGCGGCGGGAAGCCGACGAGGGGATGGGCGCGGGGTGGCTGCGTCGGGTCCTCCATCGGATAGCCTTCGCGCTTGTCCTCGGCGCGGAGGTACCAGCACAGGGTGCCGAAGAAGAGCGCGAAGGCCCAGAACAGCACGACGACGCCGTCGATGTGCTGCGTCACCGCCCCAAGGTGGAACCCCCAGGCCCCGACCGCGTCGCTGGCGGTCGTGCTGCCGATGAGGCCCGTGGCCGGGTCGATCCCGTGGCCGGCGGATCCGGCGATCTGGCTGACGCCCTCGTTCACGGCTGGCCTCCCTGGTCGGCGGCGGAGGCGGCGTGCTCGCGGCCGGGCCCCTTCAGGCCGGGGAAGACCGTGAGCAGTTCCTGTGCGTGGTCGGCGGGCTTCGGCAGCCCGTAATGGCAGGTGCCGCACAGGACGAAGCCGTTGCCCTCCTGCGGACCGCGCATCCGGTCGGGCAGCACGATCGTGTGGGGGTCGTCCGCCGTCTCCCGGGTCTGCGGCATCCGCACCGCCAGGGGCAGCAGCACGTTGCGGTTGATGTCCCGGACCATCTGGATGCCGGAATAGCCGGTCCAGCGGGCGGGCAGGCTCTGACCCCAATCGTAGAAGGCGCGGGAGTTGTGGCAGTAGGTGCAGTTGACGCCCATGCCGGCCGACATCTGCATCATCACCTCGTAGAGGCGCTTCACCACCACCTGATCGGCCACCTGCCCGTTGGGCAGCGCCGTGTAGGACTGGGCGAGGCCCGGCGTGTCCTGAAGCAAGTAGAGTTCATAGCCGGCATTCGGGAAGAACTGGCGCACGCTGTCGCCGGACTCGTTCCAGTTCTCCGGCTTGTCCATGTGGGCGCCCTGCGGATGGGGCGGGCGGGAGAACCAGATCTCCGCCGGCACCGGCTGGCCCCGGTGGCAGGACCAGCAGGTCACGCCGGCCGCGCCGACATGCTCCGTCCAGTCCGCGTTGAGGTGGCGGACCATCTTGATCATGTCCCGCGCGGCCGCCTTGGTCGGCTTCGCGTCCGAGGCGAAATCGGCCCCCGCGTGGCAGAAGTCGCAGCCCTGCTGCGGGGCGACCCAGTTGGTGATCGCCTGCTGCAATTGCATGAACTGCCCGGCATTCAGGTCGGTCAGCACGGTGACGTTCTTGTACGCCTCCATCGCCGGGCGGGTGTCCTCGATCAGCGTCGGATTGGCCGGGGGCGGGCCGTTCCGGGTCTGGAACAGCGGGCTTCCCGTCGGGGCGTATTGCACGAGGGACGGCCCGTTCGGGCCGGTCTGGGTGCCCTTCGTCGGCAGGTTCCACGTCGGCACGAACAGGGTGAACAGGCCGGCGCAGACGAGGCCGACCGCCAGGATGGGAGGGCCGATCCTCATCGTCCGAGCACCTTGTCCTGCATGGTCTTGAGCGCCTTCGCCGGCGGCGCGGCGGGCAGGTCCGGTGCCGGCCGGTATTGCGGCGCGAGCCCGTTCTTGACGCCCCACAGGTACCAGTTGTCGACGAGCGTCCCGGTGGCGAGGATGCCGATGCCGCCGGTCAGGGTGACGAGGGTGGCGAACCAGTAGAGCCAGCGGTGGATCGACTCGTAGTTCGAGTTGAATCCCATGGTCCACCGCCAGAACAGGGCCGCGCGCTCGGCCGCCGTGCCCCGGTCGGTGATCTGATGGGTCTCGCGCTCGCCGCCGAGCGGCGTCACCGCCAGGATCGTCCCGGCATGCATGGCGAACAGCATCGTCGATCCGTAGAGGAACGAGATCGAGAGCATGTGGAACGGGTTGTAGAAGATGTTGCCGTAGCGGACCGAGAACGTCGCGGTCCAGTTCAGGTGCGGGATCACCCCGAACGGCACCGCCTCCGACCATGAGCCCATGGCGATGGGACGGATGAAGCCGAGCACGAGGTAGAGCCAGATCGCGCTGGCGAAGCACCACGGGATGTGCGTGCCCATGCCGAGCGCCCGCGCCCGGCGGTACATCTTCACCCACCACAGCAGGATCGCGGCGGTGAGGAAGAACCCCGCCATCAGCCACCAGCCGCCCTCGCGCAGCGGCGGGAACGGGTCGAGGCCGTACTTGGCCGGGGGCGGATCGAGGGACAGGAACGGCAGCAGCCGGATGAACCGAACGGGGTTCCAATCCACCGAGGCCAGCATGTTCAGGCCGATGATCTCGATGGCGATGAAGCCGCAGAGCAGGGAAGCGACCCCGGTCGGCCCGAGATGGGTCGGCAGCACCTGCATCTCGCCGATGCGCCCGAGCCATTGCGAGTGGAACGGCTTTCCGATGCGGCCGGGCGAACCGATCTGGAGCGGCGGGCCGGCCTCGTCGGGGCCGCGCAGCTCGATATGCGTCCACAGGGTGTGGAACTGCGGCATCCGGGTGGTCTCCGTGAGGATGTCGTCGAGGACGGGGTCGAGTCAGATCTTGCCGCCCGTGCTCCAGATCGGCAGGTTCAGGTACCAGTCCCACCAATAGGGCCAGCCCTGGGTCCAGAACGGCCCGGAGATGATGATGCAGACCGCGCTCCACAGCCCCGCATTCAGGGCGAGGAAGTATCCGAGCCGGTGGATGCCGATCTCGCCGATCGAATACGCGATCGTGTCGCGGAAGTAGGCGCTCTCGTACTCGTCGTACTTCACCGGCTTGCCCTTGCCGGGATTGGCCGCTGCCAGGATCTCGCCGGCATGGAGGCCGAGCGCGAAGGTCGTGGTGAAGAAGCACGTCACCGCGATCATGTGCGCGGGATTGTAGTGGAAGTGCAGGTGCTGGTAGCCGACGTTCGACACCCAATCGAGGTGGCTCATGATGCCGTAGGGGAAGCCGTAGCCCCAGGCTCCGAGCAGGATCGGCCGCACCACGTTGAGCGAGGCGTAGGCGAGGATCGCGAAGGAGAACGCCACCGGCACGTGGTAGCCCATGCCGAGCTTGCGGCAGATCTCCACCTGCCGCAGCGCCCAGGAGACGAACGCGCCGAGCGCGCAGACCGTGATGATCTGCCAGAGGCCGCCGTGCTTGAGCGGCGCGAAGGCCAGACCGTTGGCGATGGGCGGCGGATCGATGCTGATCTGGAACAACGCCCAGGTCGGGCCGATGGCGGCGCCGTAGACGATGAGCAGCGTGCCGAGCAGGGCGAAGAACGCCGCCGTGACGCCGAAGAAGCCGACGTAGAACGGCCCGACCCAGAAGTCGAACAGGCTCCCGCCCACCAGCGTCCCGCCGGCGATCCGGTATTTCCGCTCGAACGAGAGCATCGCCATGCCTGCGGCCCCTGGCACCCCATGTGTCATCGAGAAATGACAGCATGGGTGTCAGTTCGGTATGACATTTATCAAGTCCGCAGGAGGGGCGACGCGATACCGTGCGGTGGGCCGACGGGATCGGCGCCAGTGGGAAGACGGGTCGATGGGACGGATCTGGTCGGTGGCCCTGACGGCCGGATTGCTCTGCGGCGCGGCGGTGCCGGCGTCGGCCGCGCCGGAGGCGGCCCGCTGGGACACGTATTTCTATGCGGCCCCCCGCGGCAGCGCCCGGGTGCTGGATGAGATCGAACGCGAGACACCCCTCGACGTCCGGTCGTGCCAAGCGGGCTGGTGCCGCGTCGTCTACGGCGAGACGGAAGGCTTCGTGCGGGAGGAGATCGTGCACGGGCCGTCGAACGCCGTCCTGCCGGACGGCCACCGGCCGGAGGGAGCCTGCTTCACTGCGGTGCAGCCGGGCGGGGGGGCGTGGCAGGACGAGCGGTTCTGCCAGACGAAGCCGTAGCGCCGACGCCTGCCTCGGGCAGGCCGGCGGCAAAACTGATCGGCTGACGGTCTAGAGGCGTCATCCTCTGTTTTGCTCATTGCGAGAAATGGATGATTGCAGATCATCCCTCGCAAACGGATTTTTAATCGGCTTGCGAGAAATCCGTAGCGTGAAACTCGGTCTGGCACGGCACCGGCATGACCCCGCCCTTCGAGAAAGGGTGGGTTAGAAGCTCGGTGGGACGATGCTCCCCACTGGTAGCGTCGCGCGGGCCGTCTCTGCCGCCACGCAAGGATGGCACATCATGCGGCTGATCGTCGGCACACTGGTCGTCTTCGCCTGCGTCTTCGGCAGCTACTCGCAGATGGGGGGCCATCTGGCCGTCCTGTGGCAGCCCTACGAGTTCGTCATCATCCTCGGCGCGGCCATCGGTGCGTTCATCATCGGGAACATCGGGCCGGTGCTCAAGGCCGTGCCCGGCATGCTGCTCACCCTCGTGAAGGGCCCCAAATATAACCAGCAATCCTATCTCGAATTGCTGGGGATGCAGTATTCCCTGTTCAAGTTCGTGAAGTCGAAGGGCGCGATGGCGCTCGAGCCGCACATCGAAAACCCGGGCGAGTCGACGCTGTTCAACGCCTTCCCAACCTTCGCCGCGAACCATCACGCGGTCGAGTTCGTCTGCGATTACATGCGGATGGTGACGCTGGGCGTCAACAACGTCTACGAGATCGAAGTCCTCATGGATGAGGAGCTGGAGACGCACCACGAGGAGCAGGAGCGTCTCGTGTCGGCCATGCAGTCGCTCGCGGACGGCACGCCGGCCCTCGGCATCGTCGCCGCCGTGCTCGGCGTCATCAAGACGATGGGCGCGATCAAGGAGCCGCCGGAGGTGCTGGGACACCTGATCGGCGGCGCCCTCGTCGGCACCTTCTTCGGCGTCTTCGTCGCCTACGGCTTCTTCGGGCCCATGGCGCAGTCGCTGAAGAGCCTCTTCGCCGCCGAAGCCAAGTACTACCTGTCCCTCAAGGCCGGCCTGCTCGCCCATATCGGCGGCCAGCCGCCGGTGATGTCGATCGAGTTCGCCCGCAAGTCCCTGATGAGCGAAGTCCGTCCGACCTTCAACGAGGTCGAAGAAGCGACCGCCGCTCTGCCCGCCTAGTCCGGCCTCCATCTTCAGCAGGGACGTCCATGGCCACGATTATCGTCAAGAAGGTCAAGAAGGCCGCCCATGGCCATCACGGCGGGGCCTGGAAGATCGCCTATGCGGATTTCGTGACCGCCATGATGGCGTTCTTCCTGCTGATGTGGCTGATCAGCATGACGACGCAGGAGCAGAAGATCGGTTTGGCGGAATACTTCGCGCCGGCGGCGCTGAGCCCCACGAGCAGCGGCGCGGGCGGCATGATGTACGGCACCGCCCTCGATTCGGCCGGCAAGAAGTCGTCCACGCCCCGCGATACGGAGACGGGCTCCGACGAACCGGACGACACGGCGCGCATGACCAAGCCGTCCCGCACCGGCGAACTCGATGCCACCCGCTCGGCCACCGTCGCGCAGGCCAACTTCAGCGCCATGGCCAGCCTGCGGCAGGCGCTCCAGACGATGCCGGACATCAACGAGCTGTCGCACAACATCGTCATCGAGCCGACCAAGGACGGCGTGAACGTGTCCCTTATGGACGAGAACGGCCGCTCCATGTTCAAGGACGGCTCCGTCCAGCCCTACGAGCGCACCCGGCGCGTGCTGGAGACGATCGCGCCGACCCTGCGCCGTCTGCCCAACCGCCTGACGATCACCGGCCACACGGCCACCGCGCGTCCGGGCGCGACGCCGGCCGTCGAACCCTGGAACCTCACCGCCGGGCGTGCCCTCGCGGTGCGGGAGATCCTGTCGGGTGCCGGGGTGCCCAACGACAACTTCGCGTCCGTGGTGGGACGCGCCGACACCGAGCCGGTTTTCCCCGACGATCCCTACATCGCGTCGAACCGGCGGGTGACGATCACCCTGCTCAACGCGAGCCCGCCCGCGCCCTCGAACCTCCTGCGCTGACGACGCGGCGGGTCGCACCGCGCGTGTCCTACCGCGCGAAGGCGGCCCGCAGGCTGTCGGCCCCGTACGGTTTCTTGACCACCGGGACGTCGCCTAGTTCGGCCGGGACCCTGAAGCTCTCGCCGTAGCCGGTGGCGAAGGCGAAGGGGATGCCGAGGGCGGCAAGCTTGGTCGCCACCGCCACGCTCGTCTCGGAGCCGAGGTTCACGTCGAGCAACGCCCGGTCGGGCCGCGACGTCTCGATCAGGCGCAGCGCCTCCCGCACGGAGGCCGCCATGTCCACCGTCTCCGCCCCCATGGCGGTGAGCACCTCTTCCGCCTCCAGGGCGATGATCATGTTGTCCTCGACCACCAGCACCGTACCCGACAGGGCGAACGGCACGCGCTCCTCGGCCTTCGCCGTCCGCACGGCCCGGGGCGGGGCGGCGCGAATGAAGGTGGCGGGAATCGCGAACCGCGCGGTCAACCCCGTCAGGGCGTAGCGGATCTCGGCCTCGCCGGTGAGTTCGTAGGGGATCGAGCGCTCGATGATCGTCGAGCCGAAGCCCCGTCGGCGGGGGGCCGTGACGGCGGGGCCGCCCGATTCGGACCAGTGGATGACCAGGGCGTCGAAGGCGTCCCGCTCCCAGCGCACATCCACCCGGCCCGCGCTGTCGCTCAGGGCGCCGTACTTGGCCGAGTTGGTGACGAGTTCGTGCACCACCAGCGCCATCGTCGTGAAGGCCTGCGGCTCGAGCAGCACGTCGGTTCCGTCGAGGACCACGCGATCCGCCTTCGCTCCGAGATAGGCGGCGGCCTCGACGGTCAGAAGCTCGGCGAGGGAGCCGGGCCCCCAATTGGCGGAAGTGACCTGATCGTGGGCGCGGGCGAGCGCCTGGATGCGGTCCCCGACCAGGGCGGTGAAGGTCGCCGCGTCCGCCGCGCCGGCCCGGCTCTGCGTGACCACGCCCCGGATGAGATTGAGGATGTTGCGGACCCGGTGGTTCAACTCGGCGATCAGGAGTTCCTGCCGCTCCTGCGCCTCCTTGCGCTCGCGCTCCGCCGAATCGCTCAGGCGCAGGATCACCTCGAGCAGCGTGACCCGCAGCGCCTCCGCCGTGCGGGCCTCGGCCTCCGACCAGGGCAGCGAGCGCCCGCGCACGACCTCCTGCCACGCCTCGAAGCTCTTGCGCGGGCTGAGGCGCACGCCGTTGGGGCCGGGATTCGCGGGCTTCTCCGGGTTGCCGGCCCAGGTCACCGTGCGCGCCACCTCCTTGCGGAAGAACACGAGGAAGTCGCGCGGGGTGCGCGAGACCGGCACCGCGAGCATCCCGGCCGCGCGCTCGGTAAAGTCGCGGGCCGGCTCGTGGAAGCGTCCGATCTCATCGACGGCGTAGATCCGGCTCGCGGCCGTGCGGTTGAGGAAGCGGACGAGGCCGGTGAACTCCTCGCGGGTCGGCGTCATCCCCTGCAGGGTGATCGCGCCGTTCACCCACAGGCCGAGCCCATCGCAGGCGACGATGCCGGACAGTTCCTCGGCGAAGTCGGACAGACCGTCGAGGCCCGTGCCGCCCGAGGCCATGGCGCTCATCAGGCGGTTGTGCGTCTCCCGCGACAGGGCTTCCTGGGCGGCCACGACCTCCCGTTCGCGGCTCTCCAGGATCCAGGAGAACATCTGGCCGAACAGCTCCGCCGCCGTGCGCCGCTCCAGGGAGATGTGGCGCGGCTCGGTGTGATGGCAGGCGAACAGGCCCCACAGGCGCCCTCCCCGCATGATCGAGACGGAAAGCGAGGCGGCCACGCCCATGTTGCGCAGGTATTCGAGGTGGATCGGCGAGACCGTGCGGAGCGTCGAGAGCGACAGGTCGAGGGGCTCGCCCGTGGGGTCGCGCGCCGGCACGACGGGGATGGCCGGGGCATCGACGTCGGCGATGATGCGCAGCCAGTTCCGCTCGTAGAGCGCCCTCGCCTGCTTCGGGATGTCCGAGGCGGGATAATGGAGGCCGAGATAGCGGTCGAGACCGGAGCGCACCGCCTCGGCGATGACCTCCCCGGATTCGTCGGGGGCGAAGCGGTAGACCATGACGCGGTCGAACCCGGTCAGCGCCCGCATCTGACGGGCGGCCTCGCGGCACAGGGGCTCGAAGTCGGCCGTATGCTGGAGACGGGCGACCATCGAGCGGACGAGGTTGCCGGCGCTCAGGTGCTCGGTGGCGCAGGGCTCGGCCTCGATGATGATGGAGCCGCCGGACAGGTGCAGGGCGACGTCGAAGGGCGGTCGGCCCGGAATCAGGTTCACCCCGAACACCCGGTCGAAGGCGTCCGGCCCGCGCAGGGTCTGAAGGTGGCCGCGCAGGAGGTGGATGGCCTCGCCGTCGAGGATCGCGGCGAGCGGCAGGCCGAGCAGGTCCTCCGCCGCGTGCCCGAGCTGGTCCGCCACGTTGGCGCTGGCGCGGGTGACGATCCAGTCGGCCGAGACGGCGAGCAGGAAGCCGAACGGCTGGGTCGCGCCGAGCACATGGATCGGCTCGCGGTCGCAGGTGGTGAGGTCGATGGTCTGACCGGTTTCGTCAGGGCTCGGCATCATCCGCGTCGCGACGTTTCGGGGCTGGTCACGGGAAACCCTTGAAGCGTCGATTGCGTTCGGCGCGGTCGGAACGGGACGACCGCCCGGGTCTATCATGATCCCGGGCGGTCGTCCCCACGTGCGGTCAGGCCAGGGTACGGACCTTCGGCTCGCGGTCCCAGTACCGCTTCTTCGCCGCCTCGACGAAGCCGCCGAGATCGGTCACGCCCTCGTCCGCCTCGACGCCCGCCTTGTCGAGCAGCGGCTTGGCGGCGGCGTTGGCGCCGATGGCCTTCAGGTGCCCGAAGGCATCCATCACCCACTGCACCGCAGCCGCTTCCTTCACGAGCTTGCCGGCGGCCTTCTCGGAGAGGATCACCGCGCAGCCATCGACCGTCACCGAGGGCTGGCCGAACAATTGCGCGTCGGCGGCGATGGCCGAGCCGTCGGAGAGCGGCACCTTGCCGACCTTCGGGGCGATGGTCATCGCGTGGCCGCCCGCGGCCTTGATCGCCTTCTTGAGCGCCTTCAGCTCGCCCGCATCCGTCCCGTCGGCGATCAGGATGCCGATGGTGCGGCCTTCCAGCGTGTGCCGCTCGAGGGGACCCCGGATGATGCGCAGGGCCGGCGACGGCGCCATGTCCAGGACCGGCGCGGCGGTCGGCGAGGCGGGGGGCAGGTCCATCGCCAGCCCGTCGGCGACGCGGGTCGCCAGATCCTCATCGACGTTGCGCAGGTTGGCGACCATCGTCAGCCGGATGTGCTCCAGACTCACCTTGGACAGCTCGAACACCAGCGCGGAGGCGATGTGCGCCTGTTCGGCCGGGTCCATGGACCGGAAGAACAGCCGCGCCTGGCTGTAGTGGTCGGCGAAGCTTTCCGGCCGGATGCGCAGCTTCTGCCCCTCCTCCTCCGAGCGGAAGGTCACGTAGCCCTTGGAGGCGTCCTCGCGGGCGCCGCCCGGCTCGCCCGCGCGGGCGAGGCTGTTCGGCTCGTAGTTGGCGCGGCCCTTCGGCACCGCCATCTGCATGTGACCGTCGCGCTGCTGGTTCATGAACGGGCAGCCCGCCGCCGCAGCCCGCCCCTTCGCGGCGTTGATCGGCAGCTGGTGGAAGTTCACGGAGCCGAGCCGCGAGAGCTGCGTGTCCGTGTAGCTGAACAGCCGGCCCTGGAGCAGCGGATCGTTCGAGAAGCCGATGCCCGGCACGACGTGGCTCGGCACGAAGGCCGCCTGCTCGGTCTCCGCGAAGTAGTTGTCCGGGTAGCGGTCGAGGACCATCTTGCCGACGATGCGGACGGGGAGCACCTCCTCGGGGATGATCTTCGTCGCGTCGAGGACGTCGTAGGGCTGGCTGTTGGCGAAGTCCTCGTCGAACAGCTGCACGCCGAGTTCCCAGGTCGGGAAGTCGCCGCGCCCGATGCGCTCGAACAGGTCGCGGCGCTGGAAGTCCGGATCGGCTCCGGCGATCTTCACGGTCTCGTCCCAGATGGTCGAGGCGAGGCCGGCCTTGGGCTTCCAGTGGAACTTGACGAAGGTGCTCTTCCCTTCCTTGTTGATGAACCGGAAGGTGTGGACGCCGAAGCCCTCCATGTTGGCGAAGGTGCGCGGCAGCGTCCGGTCCGACATCGCCCACATGATCATGTGGGTCGACTCGGGCATGAGGCTGATGAAGTCCCAGAACGTGTCGTGGGCGGTGGCCGCCTGCGGGTAGCCCCGGTCGGCCTCCATCTTGGCCGCGTGGATCAGGTCGGGAAACTTGATCGCATCCTGGATGAAGAAGACCGGGATGTTGTTGCCGACGAGGTCCCAGTTGCCCTCGCGGGTGTAGAACTTGACGGCGAAGCCGCGCACATCGCGCGGCGTGTCGATCGAGCCCGCGCCGCCCGCCACGGTGGAGAAGCGGGTGAACACCTCGGTGCGCTGGCCCTTCTTCTGGAACAGGTCGGCAACGGTGACGTCCGCAAGGCTCTCCGTGCATTCGAAGTAGCCATGGGCGGCGGAGCCGCGCGCATGGACGATCCGCTCCGGGATGCGCTCGTGATCGAAGTGGTTGATCTTCTCGCGATAGACCTCATCCTCAAGCAGGACCGGCCCACGGGGCCCGGCCTTGAGCTGGTTCTGGTTATCGGAGACCGGCGTGCCGTGGTTGGTGGTCAGCACGGGGTGGTCGGCGTCGGCATTCTGGTGGGTCTCGCCACCGTGGCCGGCGTTGAGCGAGGTAAGTTCGGTCATGGCATCCCTTCTTGGTCCAGGGTACCAACCGACCGCGACCCCTCAAGTATCCCGGCCCTCGGCCGTCACGGCCAAGGATCTCACGCGGCGCCTGCCGAAAAGCGCCCGCTTGTCCCGCCGCCCGCCGCACGACGCCGGATGATTCGGCGCGACGTCAGTCGTCCAACAGGAACGTCGCACTAGGTATCGCCACACATCAAAAGCCAGAAATAACGGCAAATTGTCTTAGCGATGGGACCGATTGGGCAATAGAAATAAAGTAAGTTGTATACGTCGCGGCTTCAGCTTATTACCCTGCGGCATGTCCCAGGCATCTGGTTCTGCAGCCCAGTTTGGGACGCATTCAAAGGAAATCGCGTCCGTTCTCGGCATCTCTGTCGAGCAACTCCACGCCGAGACAGCACCGGCGGCCGTGGAGGAGATGATCGGTCTTCTTCGCGCCTATGTCGGCATTTCGGACGTGCAGGGCCGTCGCCGGGTGCTGAGCACCGTCCGGCAGGAGGTCAAGCGCAGCGTCCCGGCCCCGCTCGAGGGGAACGAGGAGGGGCAAGCGGGCGATCACGCGGGGCGCGCGGTGTTCGGGCCCCTCATCAGCAAGCTCAGGCACGGCGCGGACCTCAAGGAAGCCGATTGCGACCGGCTGGCGCGGCTCGCGGGAATCCGGCGGATCGGCGCGCGCCAGCAGATCGTCCTGCAGGGCGACCGTCCCGAGAACGTCTACGTCGTGCTCGATGGGTTCGCCTGCCGCTATAAGGTCCTGCGCCAGGGCAAGAGCCAGATCATGGCCCTGCTCGTTCCCGGCGACTTCACCGACCTGCACGGCGCGGTCCTCGGGACGATGGACCACGGCATCATGGCCGTGTCGGCGTGCACCGTCGCGGAACTGCCGCGCACGGCCATCCTCGAACTGGTCGAGAACCATCCGCGCATCTGCCACGCCTTCCACTGGGCCACCCTGGTCGATGGGGCGATCCTGCGCGAATGGCTGGTGAACATGGCCCTGCGCGAGGCGCCGCAGCAGATCGCGCATCTGTTCTGCGAGCTTCTGGTCCGCCTCCGGGCGGCGGGGGTGGGCGATGCGAACAGCTACCCGTTCCCCCTCACCCAGCAGGAACTCGCGGAGGTGCTGGGCCTCACGTCCGTGCACGTCAACCGGACGCTGCAATACCTGCGCGACGATGGACTGATCGTCCTGCGCCGGCGCCGGCTCATCATTCCCGACGTGGATCGCCTGAAAGCCTATTGCGACTTCAATCCCGACTACCTGCATCTCAGCCGGCGGATCGAGTGAGGCTGGGCCGTCAGCCGAAGGCGTCCGTCTCGACCTCGGGGATCGGCGTGTCGCCCATCCACAAGCCGGCGAAGGTCAGCGTCGCCGTGTAGACGGTGCTGTCGTTCTCGTCACGCACGAGAACGGTGAAGGCCTGCCGGTCGCCATCCGTCGGGATGAGGTCGCAGGCGATCTGCGGCAGCGTCTGCATGGCCTCGACGCGGACGCCGCGGAAGCCATCGCATTCCATCCCGATCGCATCGCGCTTCAGCGACAGCCCATCATGGATATCGAAGAAGTAGCGAGGCATGCCTCTCCCGCTGTTCGGGGCGGGAGCGCATCCGTCTACCAGCCGCCGGCGCCCTCATTACGATGCCAGCGATACGGTAGCCATATAGCAGATTCTCCGTGCTTTCACTCACAATAGTGAGTTTTTGTGCGCGGGCCGCCGCTATTTTACCAGTCTTTTGAAGCTGCTCCGCGAAGATAGTTTTCTCAGCAATGCAATCTTTTTTGAAAAAGCCGGGTCGGAGGGTGCCGAACGGCCCCTCCCCGGTCATTTCTCTTCGAGGAGATTGGTGAAGTTCGCGACGATGCCGGGCAATCGGTCGCCCTTCCGGGTCGAGGCGATCAGCCGGACCCGGTATCGCGCGCCATCGGCCCCATCGACCGTCCGCTCGAACGGCCGTTTCTCCATGAGCACCGCCGGGATTTCGTCCTGCAGCCAGGACAGGGGGATCGGCGCCGAGAAGTTGCGCAGGGAGCGGCCGACATCGCTCGGCTGCAGGCCGAAGATCTGCGCCGCCGCGTTCGTGAACAGGCGGATCCGGAGATCGGGCGTCAGCAGAACGCTCGCCGTGTTGGTGCCCTCGAACAGCAACGACTGGTCGTCGGTCATCTGGTCGATGGCTTCGATCTTCGCCGCCAACTCGGAATTGACCGTCTGAAGCTCCTCGTTCAGCGACTGCGTCTCCTCCTTCGAGGCTTCGAGCTCCTCGTTCGCGGCCTGCATCTCCTCGTTGACGGAGTAGAGCTCCTCGTTCGAGGATTTCAGCTCCTCCAGGGAGGTCTCATACTCCTCGATGACGGCCTGAAGCCGTTCGCGCATGCTGGCCAGTTCGCGCTCCAGCCCCTGGATCACGCTGTCCCGCTCGTCCGTCTCCAGGCTCTGCTGCCGCTCCCGCGTGACGGGGGCGGCGACCTCGTTGAACACGACGAGGAACAACGGCTCGGTCTCGCCGGGCGAGGGCAATGGCTTGACGACGAGGGAGACCGTCTGGAGCCGGCCATCGGGCAGTTCGACGCCGATGCCGCCGCGCACGACCCGCGTATTGCCCTCGATCGCCTCGCGCAGGGCCGTCCGCAGTTCCAGGCGCAGCCCCTTGCGCGCCATCGCGGCGAGTTCGCGGGTCGGCTGGCCCGCGACGACCTCCAGATGATCGCCGATCCGCGACGAGTAATGCACGGCTTCGCCCGTCCGCGTCACGACCGCGTGCGGCGGGGTGAACTCGGCCAGCACCTGGGCCTCCACCGCGTGCCGCAGGGCCATGTGCGTCGTCGCGTTGCGCCGCCGATGCTGTGCCACGCTCGTGAAGCTCGGCGTCTCGGGTCCGGACATCGCCGGCAGCCGCGCGAGCACCACCGCGTCGCGGGCCTGGAAGATGCGGTGCCGCTTGTCGATCGTGTCGAACAGGTCTTCGAAGCGCGTGACGTTCTCGGCCATGCCGATGAACAGGTATCCGCGCGGCCGCAGCGCGTAGTGCAGCACCGGCATCAATTGCTGCTGTGCCTCGACGCCGAGATAGATCAACAGGTTGCGGCAGGAGACGAGATCGAGCCGGGAGAACGGCGGATCGCGCAGGACGCTGTGCGGGGCGAAGGTGCACAGGTCGCGCAGGTCCTTGCCGACCATCACGCTGTTGCCCTCGGTCACGAAGTTCCGGGCGATCCGCTCGGGCGAGACGGCGTCGAGATAGGCCCGCGGATAGCGCCCGGCGCGGGCGACCGTGAGGGAGCGTTCGTCGATGTCCGTGGCGAAGATCTGCACGCGCGGCGGATCGGCCAGGGTCGCCATGTGCTCGCGCACGAGGATGGCCAGCGAGTAGACCTCCTCGCCCGTGGAGCAGGCCGGCACCCAGATCCGCACCACGTCGGACGACGAGCGGTTGTCGAACAGCTTTGGGACGACCTGGGTCGCGAGGGCGTCGAAGGCGGCGGTGTCGCGGAAGAAGTTGGTCACGCCGATCAGCAGGTCCCGGAACAGCGCCCCGACCTCGGCCGAATCCACGCGCAGGAGCTTGAGGTAGCCGCTCGGCCCGGAGGCCCCGATGATGCTGATGCGCCGCTGCAGCCGGCGGATGAAGGTGCTGGGCTTGTAGCCGGAGAAGTCGTGGCCGACCTGCCGGCGCAGGATGCCGAAGGTTTCCTTGAGGAATTCGGCGTCGATCTCGTCGTTCGCCTGGCCCTCCTCCGAGGCCGGGGAGGCGCTGCGATCCTTGAGGATGTGGGCGGCGATCCGGTCTCCCATCCGCTCGGCCGTCTCGCCGAAATCGACGAAGCCGGTGCGCATCGCGCTGATCGGCATGTCGGCGGCTTCCGGGCCGTAGCCGTCCGCCACCTGGGCCAGGGTCAGGCCGCCGTATTCCTTGATCGCCTTGACGCCGATGGCGCCGTCGCCGTCCCCGCCGGACAGGATCACGCCGACCGCCCGCTCGCCCTGGTCGATCGCCAGGGCGGTCAGGAACAGGTCGATCGGCTTCGTCTCGCGGCCTTCCGGCCCGAGCGGCCTCAGGGTCAGCCGGCCATCCGCGATGCCGAGGGTATGGCCGGAGGGCATGACGTAGACATGGCCCGGCCGGACCGCGACGCCGGCGGTGGCGGCCACGACCGTGAGGGGCGTGAAGCGGGCCAGGACATCCGGCAGCAGGCTCTCGTGCTGCGGGCTGAGATGCGTCACGACGACGAAGGCCGCCGTCAGCGTTTCCGGCACCCCGCGGAAGAAGCCGCGCATGGCCTCGATGCCGCCGGCCGACGCGCCGAGGCCGATGATCGGGAAGTGATCCTGGTCCATGATCGTGTTTCAAACCTATGGTCGATGCCACGGCGCCGATCGAGCCGAGCATCGCCAGGCTTGGCCACGTGTGGGGGGACGGCCTGGCGGATCAACCGTCGTGAATGGCTTCCTGCACGACATAGGACAGGCAGCGGGCCCGTGCCTCGGGACTTTTCAGCCGCACGAACAGGCGCAGCAGCGCCAGGACCTGGGCCGAGGCGTCCAGGTCCATCCCGGCCGACGCGATGTCCGGACCGGCCGCCGGGTCGGCCGCGAGGAAAGCCTCGACCGGCACCCCGAGGGTGGAGGCGATGCGGCCCAGCACGTTGGCATGACCCTCGCCGTAGGGATCTTCACCGGTCATGTGCCCTCTTCGCTGGCGGCCGCAACGGTGCGCTCAGTGCACGGCGATACCCATCCCGTTCGGGCCGACCGTATTCAGGACGCGCCGCCCCAGATGCTGGAGCACATGGCCCAGAAGCAGGCAGGTCTGCGCGTCCGCCTCGTCCTGCGCCGTCTCGTAGGCGTCGATGACGGACTCGACCAAGTCCTTCGAGGGCGGGAGGTCGTCGCCGCGGCGCGGCGCGGGTCCCGCCGCCGAGAGCGACTGTTCCGTTGAGCGCCGGAGGAGTTCGCGCGAGGTCTGAAGAGTCCGCCGCGTCTCCTCGGCCGCCGCGCGCAACGCGCGGGCGATTTCGAGGCACCGGTCTGCACGCGTGCGGTCCATCGTGACGCTCCGAGCCTCAGTGAATCCGCAAGACGAGACAGCCCCTCGGCCGCCTCGACCATGCACGCAATCCGCGAATGTGGCAAACCGCGTTGGCCGCAAGCACAACTGATGGCGCTGAGTTTGTATTCAGCAGGCAAAAGTCATAAAGACAATTTTGGCGATATTATATTTGCCAAACCCAACGGGTGTGATACGGTAGTGGCATCAAGGGTTTGCCGCCATGTCCACCTCTGTCCTGAACGCCGCTCATTTCGCCTCCGAGGAAGCAGCCTACGGTTGGGTTGAGAGCCGCCTGTGGCCGGAAGGCCCGGTGTGCCCTCACTGCGGCGGCTTCGAGCGCATTTCCAAGATGCAGGGCAAGGCGACCCGTCTCGGCCTGTACAAGTGCTACCAGTGCCGGAAGCAGTTCCGCGTGACTGTTGGCACCATCTTTGAGGCCAGCCACGTCCCGCTGAACCTCTGGCTCCAGGCCATGTACCTCATGGCGTCGAGCAAGAAGGGTATCAGCAGCAACCAGCTTCACCGCACCTTGGGCGTCACCCTCAAGACCGCGTGGTTCATGTCCCACCGGATCCGTGAGGCCATGACCTCCGGCGATCTCGGCCCGCTCGGCGGCGAGGGCATGACCGTCGAGGCGGATGAGACCTACTTTGGCCAGAAGGAGGGCCCTGTGCGCCCCTCAGAGCAGCGCAAGGACCGGCCCTACACCAAGGGCGGCAAGTCCGGCCCGGCTCACAAGCGTGCCGTCGTCTCACTGGTCCAGCGCGGCGGCAAGGTCCGCTCGTTCCATCCTGAGAAGGCCACCAAGGAAGCCGTCGTCGGCATCGTGAAGGACAACATTGCCGCCGAGAGCCGCTTCATGACCGATGAGAGCCGCCTGTATCATGGCCTCTCGGCTCACTTCGGATCGCATCTGACCGTAAAGCACTCGCACGGCGAGTACGTCCGTGGCGACGCCTACACCAACACCGTCGAAGGCTACTTCTCGATCTTCAAGCGCGGCATGAAGGGCATTTATCAGCACTGCGCTGAGAAGCACCTACATCGCTACTTGGCCGAGTTCGATTTCCGCTACAACAACCGCGTGATCCTCGGCGTCAACGACCGCGACCGCGCCGATAACATTCTGCGCGGCGTGGTCGGTAAGCGGCTCACCTATCGAACGGTTGGTGGCGGGCTATAAGCACCGGGGGCCGCGCTCCAAGCCACGTGGCTAGCCGGATCGGCAGGCGGTGGGGAAGGCGGTGGCGCCGAGGCGGAAAACGCGTCGCTAGTACACCTAACGTCGCTATAGTTTCTAATTCTGCTTCTCTTGCTTTGCAAAGCGCTGTTTGAGTTTTTGTAGACTTTGGTCAGAAGCCGGGGCATCATGATGATTGATGGTGCGAAGGCCATACATCTGCTGTCCACCAGCGTAAGTGTTTAGACTTTTAAAAACGCTGTCTCTCAATGGTCTATTATAGCACTTTAAATGCAAATAATCCAAGTACCCTAAATCATCGACCTTGCCTTGCGGAGATAGTTTTTCCGCATAGGTAAGTCCATATATCATGAACGCAACGGTATCAGCAATTTGTAGTCCAGCGGTCAACGCTGAGTCTGCAAACATCGGCGCTTCAATAATCCTACGAAGCATCTGGCCATCTTTATTTCCAAATACAAAACTCAAATAACTGATTGCCACCGTACGATCTAGTCCCTTACCCTTCTGCGAATGCGCCATCCGAGAGTCGAGGATGAAAATACCCGATGAGTCGTTTTCTCGTAGAAATACATCAAATCTTTCCGCAAGGATTTGAAGTCCTTTCGTGTATATTGACGTCTTGTTCATGGGCGACCTAACGCTTTTCACGAAAGAAACGCCCATAACTCGTCCATTAAATTCCTTGACGAGATCAAGAACCTTATAGCAAAACACCTTATTGCGTTTGGATGATGCGTTGTGGGGCCCCATAAGGTAGGACCCTTTGGCCTCCCAAGCCGAGTCAGTTTTGGATGACCGATCAATTTCAGCAGAGAAAAATTCACGCTTGAGGTATAAGTACTTGCGGTCGTATTCACGCCATCTATCTAGCGGAAGCGCAACGCCACCGATTGTAAATAGAGGCGTTTCCCCGGTTGGAACCGGAACCTTGTGTGGGTCTACCGAACCTGTTTCATCAAGGTAAGGGGCCCATTCAGCCATCGTGCTTCCCCCGACGACAAACGGCCCCTCCCGTTAGGAAGGGGCCGTTTTGGGTACCCACTTCTGACCATAAGGTCGTTCCGTCCCTAAGGGCCGGGCAAGTGAGCCTCATCGATGTAGGGGCTCGATAGCGGCGCGTCAATCGCAATTTTGCAACATCCGTTGTTATTGTGGATAGAATGTAATAGCGCGGAATTTATCCGATCTAACAGGACTTTCCAAGTATAAATAGCGATGATCTGATGTATCGCGGCGGCCTACGGATCGTGGTTGGCCATCGCGCTTCCTAAGGCGACGCAGATGCCTCTCAGCCGTGTAGGTATCGTTCGGCGCCGTCAGTCCGCCGTGCCGTCCCGTACCCTCGCGCGTTCCCTCCCGCTAGCGTATGCTCGGCACCAAGCAGGAGTGAAGGATGCCACAACAATTCCCGGCGTGCGCATGGTGCGGCGAGCAGTTCGGCCCCGGCGTTGCTCCCTGCTCGCAGGTGGGCGAGCCCGAGAGGAGGATTGTCAGCGCAACCACGACGAACGAAACGTGCAAGCGCGAACTAAAAAAGCGGGGCTACTAGAATGCCCACCGGACCCAAGGGCCAACACCGCCCCGCCGACGCCGACAAAGGCCAACTCGACCGCTTCAAGCAAACCGCCCGCGAACTCGGTTGCGATGAGACGGGGGAGGCCTTTGAGCAGGCGTTCGCTAAAGCTGCTCCTGCCAAGCGTCCGAAGAAGGCGGCGCAAAACGACCGGCCTTGAAAGCAGGCTTGGCCATGCGTCTAAGGTGCCGCAGTTTCTGACGGTCGTACTCAACAGCTACAGTCGGCACTCGCATAAACATTTGATGTACATGCGATAGCTCCTCAAACTCTTGCTTAAAATGCCTCACATAAGAGGCATGGACAAACCATGAGTAGAGATCAGCAGCTTGCAAAGGGACTACGATTTTATCGTCACGAAACGAAGGGGCGTTGCCAATAAATGGTCTCGCCATTGGCCTCATACTTGTTTTAAGGTTCTGCCACCATTGGACAGTCTCCGCACCAAGCTTCCCTTGTTCGTCAAAGACGAAATCGCAAGGTAGCGTCTGATCAGTGGATTTTGCAATATGCGCCACGCCTAAGCATATTGAGTAGAAACTTACCCAATACGGCGAAGTATATTCTATTCCGAGTTCTCTGCCAGCAATCCTTTCTAAGCTGGCGACGTGATGGTTCCATTCTGATCGAAGGATCTTGCACGAGATCCGATGCTCAACATGCTCGCAGATGACCTCGGTTAACTCGAAAATGCGCTGGTCAATTATGTCACGGGTCCAGCCGCGCTCAAACTCACCTGTGCGGTTCCTGGCCTCGCTAGCCTTGAAGTATGCCAGCGGCGGATCCTGAGCGAGCACACCTCGCCACTTGTCGGAGAACGCCTCCCATTTCTCGACGGTGGACACTAAGCCGCCGAGCACGAACACCGGGTCGGTGGCGTTGCTCCCGCTATCATCGAAGTAGGCTTGAAGCATGACGAGCCGGTGGTGCTTGCGCTGGTGCGAGGCTAAGCCGCTCGCAAACGACCTTATCGCGTCGTCTCGGGGCGGCTGGTACGCACTGATTCGGTCAGACATGCTACCACCTCAGGTTTGAGCCGAGGCGGGGCGATGCACTTCGCTGGGTTTGCGAAGTACAATATCGCCACAATTTTCTCAACGTCGCGAAGGATAGACTTTCTGGGACGTCGCACGCGGCCGACCGCGTCCAGGCCATGTCTTCCCACGCGACGCGCTGAACGCCGTCCGCGTTCCGGAGGGTGGCGATGAGGGACAGCGCCCAGTCCGGGTCGTCGCCGCGATGGGCGCCGAGGCAGCGCAGCGTGCCTGTCCCGGCCTCCTGCTCCAGGGTGCTCGACCGGATGGCGAGCCCTTCGGCGCGCAGGCGCTGCAGCAGGGCGGCGTGGGATGTCTCCCCGGCGTCGAACGCCAGCGTGACGGTGCCGTAGCTTCGCTGCCGCAGACGCTCTTCGACCACGCCGAGCCCCTGCAGCGTGGCGAGGGAGATGAGCGTCGTCGCGACGCCGAGCGGCCAGGCGCCGGCCCCGAAGCAGAGGCCGACCACCGTCGCCAGCCAGACCGTCGCGGCCGTGGTGACGCCTCGGACGGTGCTGCCCTGCTTCAGGATCGTCCCCGCGCCGATGAACCCGATGCCCGCGAGGATGCCGTGGGGCAGCCGCATCAGGTCGAGGCGGGACAGGCCGGCGGCGTCGCCCCGGGTTTCCGTGAGGAGGACACTGCCGAGCAGCATCGCGGTGCACGCCGCGAGGCAGAGCAGCACGATGGTGCGCATGCCCGCCGGATGACCCAATTCCTCCCGGTTCCAGCCCAGCAGGAACGCGGCGGCGAAACTCAACGCGAGACGCACCATCACGACATCGAAGGTGAGATCGGCTGTCACTCAAGCTCCACGGTTTCAAGTCCACGCCCGGCCTCGGCCCATCGGGGCCGCGGGCGAAGACAGGAAGGCCGGGCCCACCCCGGCGTTCCGGAATGAACCGGAATTTAGGGGTGATGCCCCCGGGAAACGTTCGGGGCTTCGCGGGTCGCCACCCGGTCAGCGGACGCTCACCGCCGGCCGTGAGTCGCAGCCGGGCAACGCTTTTCCCTGGTCAAGCTCTACGGTATAGGCCCTCATGCCTCGACTGACGCAACTGCGCGATGCCGGAGATTGGTGGTCCGTCGACGCGGCGGCGGCGCGTGAGGCTCTCCTGCGGGATCGCCCCATCGAGCCGGACGGACCGATCGCCCTCGCCCTTCGGCGCCTCGACGCGAACGAGCCGCCCGACGAGACCCTGGCGGGCCTCGCGATCGCGTCCGGACTCCGGTTGCGCACGGCCGGCGAGCGGGGGGCACTGGCTCACTTCCAGACGGCCCTTGCGCATGTCCTCCCGCGGGCATGGCCGGCGATCCACATCGCCGGTGAATTGTTGCTGTCCAACGAGGTGGAGGATGCGCAGGCCACGCTCGAATGGCTGATCCGTCACGAAGGTCCCTCGGTCTCCGCTCTCGTGCACCAGGGTATCTGCCGCGAACGGCTCGGCCGGCTGGACGACGCGTGTGCATCCTTCCGAGATGCCGCCGAGGCCGACCCCTCCTCACCGGACGCCCCCTATCTGCTCGGCCTTTGCCTCGCCCGGCTCGGAAACGAGCACGGTTCACGACGCGCCCTGCGCGCCGCGTATACGGCGGCGCCGCAGATGGTCCATCTTGCGGTGGGCTATGCGGCCGCACTGCGCCGGGCCGGACGGTTGCAGGAGGCCATCGACGTTCTGTGCTTGCAGACGCGACGTGAGCCTGGGCTGGTCGAACCCAGCCTGCACCTCGCCCATACCCTGGTCGAATGCGGGCGGGCGGCCGAAGCCCTGGCCGAAGCGCAACGCCTCGACGCGCTGAACACCAACGCGCCGGATGTGGCGGCATTGCTCGGGATGATGGCAACCGCCGCCAATGACTGGCCGGCGGCCCATGAGGCGTTCTCGCGGGCTCTCGCGAGCGAGGGCACTCACCCGCCGAGTATTTACGAGGGCTATGCCCGCTCCGTTCTCCGCACCGGCGCGCCGCTTCCCCCCGCCCTCTCGACGATGCTCGAGGCAGCGGTGCGTGCGCATCCGCATGAGGTCGGCCTGCGCCGCGTGACCAAGGCGTGCATGGCCCTGACGACGGTCGAACAGTTCTGGCGCGCGTGGACGACGCGCCCAAGCTCGGATCGGACCCCGCTCGCCCCCTTGGCGGACATCGCCGCCGACACCATCCGCACCGTGTTCCTCGAAGGCCCTCCGCCGGCGGTGCTGGGCCATGACGAGGTCGAGCGAGCCCGGTCGCGGGGCGCGCCCTTGACCCACCCGAGCGCGTTCGAGGCCGCAGGCTTTCAATTCCCCGATCGCGTCGAGGATGACCGCAAGGCGCTGGCCTCGCTCAATCAGGTGGTCGCGGAGCGTTGCGTTGTGACCGGAGCGGCTCTGGCCCTCCAACTGTCCATCATCCGAGCCCGGGCCGTCGATCTCCCCTGCCCTTTCGGGGGGAAATTCAGGTCCACGACGTCCCTCGTTCTGGAATACGACCGAACGCAAGCGGGCAAGACCGCCGGGGGATGTGTCGCGTATTTCGCGTACACGCCCCGACCGACTTTCGTGTTCTTCTACGGTGAGGATTTCTGGCCGCTCGCTTGGTACGATCCGCTGTCGGAGACCATCGTCCATCACCGTTCAATGACGGGCTACACGGCCTATCTGATCGACCGGGTCGCCGAACTCAAGACGCTGATCATCGCGGAATACGACCTCTTTTCCCGATATCTGAGTGCCGCCGCGGCACCTCGCCTTCACGTTCAGCTCATCGGATCGCTGAAATACATCAGCACCCATTACTTCTCCGATCTCAGCGGCGTACAGTCCGTCATCTCGGCCGGCCTGGCCGGATCCATTGATCGAATGCTCGTGACGGCCAATGAAGTCTTCGGTCCACTCCAAGAACTGTTCCCGGAACTCGACAGCACACGGTTGGCGCGGACAGCGATCGAGGAGATCGCGGGGATCAACCGCCACCTCTGGAACTCGAACGCCTTCGGTTTTCGCGTCAGCGGAGGTTTTTCCGATCCGAGGGTCGCGGCGCGCATCGTGGATCATAGCAAGCGAGCGATCGACGACGAGTGGACACGCACGATCGACGATTTTGTCGGATCTCATTATCCGGTCGTGTTCGTTGCCCTTCGGGCCCATAACCGGCGCTGGCTCATCCCGGGTTCCGAGTTGGCTCGGCTCTTCGAAGAGATTGCAGCCGTTTATCCCCGGCTCGGCTTGCTCTGGGACGGACATGGGACGACGGGCGACGCCCTTCCGGACGCATTGATCGACGGCGAGAGAGCCCTCTACCATGGCGTGAGACGCTGCCTGAGCGACTCCGTCCAGACCGTCTCGCTGATCGGCCGCACACTGTCCGAGGGCGTGTACGCGGCCAGCCGCGCCGACTGTCACCTGAGCGCGCAGGGCACCAACACCACCAAGCCGTTTCTCATCGCCAACAAGCCGGGGGTCGCCGTGGGCTCGCAAGCCTTCTGGTGGGACGCGAGGGCGTACCGGCGGTCGCCTGCTCCCTGCGCCACCCCCTGGTCTGCCGCCCTCGACGTCGGGCCCGACTTGAACACGGATTTCTACCTCGATCCGCGCGTGGTTCGGGACAGACTTCTGGCCATGATCGAGGAATCACCGGAGAGGAAAGTGTCCGAGAAGCCCCTCTGATCCACGCTCTGTTTCCGGATCATCCCCCGGCGACGTCGGAGAACTGGCGGTAGCGGTCTTCGAGGTCGGTGAGGTCGGACGGGTCCGCCACGTCGCGGCGGGCGGCGGCGATGACGAGGGCGGCGTGGCGGGCGAGGTTGGCCACCCTGTCCTCCCGCCGCTCGACCTCGGCGACGCGGGTGAGCACGTCGAGCATCCGGGCGAGGACATGGACCGAGCCGGCCGCGTTCTGCCGGATCATGTGGAACATGGCATCGCACAGCCCGTCGTAATCCGTCACCGGATGGACGAGAACGGGGCGGCCGTCGCGCAGCACCACGCCGGTCGGCAGGTGGCGCGGGGCGATCCGGCACAGGGCGTCGCCGAGATGGTCCACCACGCTGCCGGCGGTGAACGGGTCGTTGATGCCCGGCGAGAGCGCCCGGACCGCGATCTCCACCAATTGCCGGATCGAGTATTCCGGGTCCTGAAGCGCGGCGGGGCGGCGACCGAACGTCATGGCATCCCGGATGGCCTCCTCCGCGCCCTCGAGCGGCCGGGACAGGAACGCGATCCCGTATCCGCTCGGCACGTAGTCGCCCGGCCGTACCCGCAGCGTGACCGTCACCCGGTTCTCACGGGCCCAGTCGGCGAGCGAGTCGGCATCCATGGCCTGGACGTAGCCGCCCTTCGTCGCGGCGATGGCCCGCCCGCCCGGCGCCCCTGTGGGACGGGCGGCCCCCGCCTCGTCCCGCGTATGGGTCGCGATGGCCCGGCAGAGGTCCTGCTGCACGGCATCGACCACGGTCTCGATGTTGATGCTCGTGGCGATGTGGTGGACGAACCATACCAGCGTGCCCACCGCAACCAGCGCCAGGACCAGGGCGCCGGTGATGGCGAGGTGCGGAACGAACGGGTTCTCCTCGACGGTGCGCACCGTGCGCAGGACCATCAGCGCGTAGGCGAAGGTTCCGAGGAAGATGCCGAGCACCGTCTGGTTGCGGGCATCGCGGATGAAATTGCGCAGCAGCCGCGGGCCCATCTGGCCGGAGGCCAGGGTCAAGGCCGCGATGGTGATGGAGAAGGTCGTCCCGGCGACCCCGATATTCGAGGAGGCGATGGCGCTGAGGAGCGCCCGTGCCCCTTCGGCGCCGCCGGAATAGCCCCAGTTCGCATCCGGCGAGGAGGCGTCGTAGCCCGCGATGTGGGCCGTCTCCAGCCAGATTCCGAACTGGGCCAGCAGGATGCAGCCGAGGACGACCAGGGCCGGGCGCAGCCAGAAGACGTCGCCGAGGATCTCGACCCAGGCCGAAAGGCGCGCCCTCATGCCCGTGTCATCCTGCTCGTGATCTCAATTGGCTGCCTCCGGGGCGACGAGACCCCGAAGGCGTGGGGGCGCGTCAGCGACGTGGGCCGCCGGTCGTCTGGCCGTATTGCTGGCCGGCCGCGCCGCGCGAGGGCATGCTGGCATTGCCGCGGCTGGCCGAGCCCTGGCGCATCCGGTGGCGGCGATGCATCCGCACCTGCGTGAGGTCGGCGTTCGCGGGCGCCTGTACGCCGAAGGCGGTCATGGGGAGCGCCGACGAGGGCAGCGTCGTGGCGCAGAGGCCGAGGCCGGCGAGCAGCGCCGAGGCGAACAGAGTGTGCTTCATGGGTGTTGTCCTCCGCGAGGGCATCGGCCGCGAACCGCACCCTGCAACGTGCGGCCCCCGGAAACGTTCAGCAAAGATCGCGCGACCCTGGGGAGAACGTCCTCGGGTGAGTGATCGCGCCCGTGGCCGGTTCGGCCGAGCCCGGATTGCCGGTCCGCTCCCCATCCGGGCGGGGCCGAGGAGAACCCCGTGATCTCGCTGTTCGACCTCGCCGCTTTGCTCCTCGTCCTGTCGGCCCTGTTCGGCTGGCTCAACCGCCGCTTCCTGCGGCTGCCGCACACGATCGGCCTGCTGATGATGGGCCTCGCCTCGTCGCTCGCCCTCGTCGCCCTCGATCTCGTCTTTCCGGCGCAGCACCTCTACCGCGACCTCACGCAGGTGCTGGGGCAGGTCGACTTCACCGACGTGGTGATGAACGGCATGCTGGCCTTCCTGCTCTTCGCGGGCGCCATGAGCCTCGACCTGAAGGCCCTGCGGGACCGGGCCTGGGCCGTGGCGACCCTGGCCCTCGTGGGCACGGTGATCTCCACCGCCCTCGTCGGCGCCGTGTTCTGGGCGGCGGGGCAGGCGCTGGGGCGGCCGGTCTCCCCCGGCTGGGCCCTCGTCTTCGGCGCGCTCATCAGCCCGACCGATCCGGTCGCGGTGCTGGCGACCCTCAAGAACGTGCAGGTCCCCGAGGCGCTGGAGGTCGAGATGCAGGGCGAGGCCCTGTTCAACGACGGCGTCGGCATCGTGCTGTTCACCGTCCTCGTCGCCTTCGCGGCGGGGTCGGGGGGCGAGGCCACCACCGCCGGGGGCGTCGCCACGCTGCTCCTGCGGGAGGCGGGCGGCGGCTTGGTCCTCGGCGTCGTGACCGGCTACGCCGCCTACCGCGCCATGCGGGCCATCGACGACTTCCCGGTGGAAGTGCTGATCACCCTGGCCCTGGTCACGGGCACCTACGCCCTGGCGCAGAAGCTCGGCGCCAGCGGACCCCTCGCCGTCGTGGCGGCGGGCCTGCTCGTCGGCGACCGGGCGCCCCGCGACGCCATGAGCGAGCGCACGCAAGGCTATGTCGAGGCCCTGTGGACGCTGATCGACGAGGTGCTGAACTCGGTCCTGTTCCTGCTCATCGGCCTGGAGGTGCTGGTGCTCCGGTTCGAGGTGAGCGGGCTCGCGCTCGCCGCCTGCGCCGTCCCCATCGTCCTGCTCGCGCGGCTGGTGGCGGTGTCCGTGCCGCTCCTCGCCTTCCGCTGGGGCGGCCACCTCTCGGCGCGCAACGTGCCGTTCCTGACCTGGGCCGGCGTCCGCGGCGGCATCTCGGTCGCCCTGGCGCTGTCGCTGCCGGAGAGCGGCTCCAAGTCGGTCATCCTCGCGGCGACCTACGCGGTGGTGCTGTTCACCATCGTGATCCAGGGGCTGACCCTGGGCACGGTCGCCCGGCGCACCCTCCGGGACCGGTCGCCGGCCCCCTGAGGGGCCGGATCACGCCGGGAACCAGTTGCCGTGGAAGCCCGGCGGGATGCGGTGCGCGAGGCGCACCGTGGCGACGGGCGGCGCCGCGAACGCGCGCGCGTCGAGGATGGTGAAGTCCGTCGTGTCGCGGGCCGTGTCGAGGACGAGCCCGACGAGCCAGCCTTCATCCTCCCCGGCTCCGGCATGGGCGGGCACGAAGACGAACTCCCCCGGGATACGGTCGGGGCCGAACGTGTGAACCTGCCGCTCCCCCGTGGCGAGGTCGTGCTTGTAGATCTCCGTCGCGCCCGCGAGTTGCGTGTTGCCGTCGGCGGGGACGCTCACCGTGTAGACGAAGCGGTGCGGCTGCCCGAAACGCCGCTCGTCGACGCGGGGGAATTCCTGCGCGTCCTGATCGAGCAGGCGCCGCGCGACCCGCCTCGTGACGGGATCGACGGTCCAGCGTTCGAGCCGGCCCGGCCGGTCGAGGCCGCCGCCGATGGCGGTGAACACCGACTCGTAGGCGATGACGTCGAGGACCACCCGCCCGTCCGCGTCGTCGTAGGCGTTGGCGACGTGGAACACGAAGCAGGGATCGACGTCGCACCACAGGATGTCGCCGCCCTCCCCCTGCCGGGGGAGCAGGCCCACGCGGGCCTTGTGCGCCGGGTTCCAGCGGAACGGGAAGCGATAGCCCGCGAGCAGGGCGCGGAACGAGAACGTGACGGGCAGGTCCAGCACGATCGCGAAGCGCGCGGTGATCGCGCAATCGTGGATGCAGGGCCCGTGCTCGACCGCGACCGGCACCTCCCGCACGACCTGCCCCGTCGGCGAGACGACGACGTGGCGGACGCTGTCCCAGACGCGGCCGTCATAGGCGATGGCGTGGGTCTCGCCGGTCAGGGGGTCGCGGTGGGGATGCCCCGTGAAGGACCCGGCCAGCGTCCCGTCGAACGGGTTGTAGCGCTGCTCCTCCAGGGTCCGCGAGAGCTCGACGGGAAAGCTGCCCGCCTCCACCACGGCGAAGATCCGCCCGCCGATCTCAACGACGTTGGTGTTGACGGTGTCGTTGCCGCCCCGTCGGGGCCCGGGCGCGGCCGGGCGTCCGAGGGCGGCGGCGGCCGTGCGGGAGCCGATCCACCGGTTGCGGTACCACGGCGCCCGGCCATCCTGGAGGGCGAGACCGTGCACCATGCCGTCGCCGAGAAACCAGTCGTGGCCCCGCGTCGTGGGGGCGACGGGGTTCGCCCCCATCTTGAGGTAGAGCCCGTCGAGACCGGGCGGGATGGCTCCGGTGACGGGCAGATCCGTCAGATCCAGCTCCTCGCGCATCGGCGCGTGGACGCCGACCACGAAGGGGTTTGCCGTGCCGGGCAGGCGCAGCCGGTTGCAGGCCGCCCACAGGCCGACGCCGCCCTCGGCCGCAAGCCGGAAGGCCGACTGGACACGGTTCGGCATCGGCCGCGATCCGTCAGTCCGCCCCGTCCATGTGCGGATGCCCGGCATCCGTGAGGGCGCGGTCCAGCGCCTCGATCGCGCCCAGGATCTTCCTGAAATCCTCGGCCATGGACACCGGCGCCAACTCGATCCCGCCCATGCGCTTGGCGATGTAGTTGCGCTGGCGGGCCAGGGCGCCGCGCGCCCGGCGCAGGTCTTCGACTTCCTCGGTGTTCATGGGTGTCGGGTCCTCGCTGCACATCGTGACTGGCGCGGCTTGGATCGCCGGTTCGATCCCCCACCGCCGTTCAGGCCCTCGGGCGGCCCGCGTCGCCGCCCGTCCCTGCCCCGAAGGCGTTCGGACCTTCGTTCGGTCCAGACGACTTGGCCTGATCGGCGGCAAGATCAAGCAGCCGCTGCGCAAGAAGCACGGCGGTGGCCGCATCGACCGCCGAGGCGTCCGCCCCCACCCGGTGAACGAGGTCCGGGTGCCGCAGGAACATCGGGCCGCCGACCATCACGCCGACGGCGCGGTTGCACGAGGCCTCCCGCACGGCGCGGATGATCGCGGCGACCGGCTCGACGCGGGTGACGCTGCTGAGCGTCAGGCCGACCACGCCGAACCATTCGGCGGCGACCCGGGCGGCGATCTCCTCCCGGCTCGCGGAGAGGCCGATCGCCACGTCCCAGCCCGCCCGGCGGAGGAATTGCTCGACGACCCGCACGCCGAGCGTGTGCTGCTCGTCCGGGGCGCCCAGCAGCAGCAGGCGCCGCCGCCCGTCCGGGGAGGCTGTCCCCTCCCCCAGGCGGAACCGCGCGACGAGGCGCTGGAGCCGGGCCACGCCCGTCGTCACCTCGATGAAGTCGCATAGATCCTCGTCCCATAGGCGGCCCAGGAGGGCCGCGCAGGGCGCCAGCAGGTCGAGGAACAGGCGGTCGGTGGAGTGGCCCGCCGCCATCAGGGCGGTGAAGGCGGCGACGATGGGCTCATCGTCCGCCGCCAGGGCGAGGTCGGTGAAGGCCGCCACCTCGCCCTCGGCGAAGTCGCCCGCCGGCTCGGCGCGCTCGGCCGGCGAATCGCGATGGCGGAGAACCAGCTGCGGAATGATCTCGGCCCGGACGACCTGCCCCAGGGCCAAGCAGCGCAGGCGCGCGGCCTCGGCGGCCCGCTTGCGTGCGTAGAGCTGGCGGGCTTCCGCCGCATGGTGGGAATCGCGAGGAGGAGCGTCCTCCCAACGGCGTCCGGACGAACCGAAGTCGCGCATCGTCCCCCCTTTGCGGAGGCAGCGGCGGCCTTACCGGCCGCTCGATCACCGCAACCCATGAGAGCCGTGCCCGAGCCCGATGTAAAGACCGCAAGAATATTCCTAGCGGTGGTCAGAGCCGGGTGGTCAGGGTGGTGAGCCAGTCCGGCGAGGCGTTCACCAGGGCGGTCTCGGCCGCCTTGTCGTAGCCGGTGGCGATCATCAGGCCGGTGGCCACGAGGATCAGGCCGAGGGCGGCCTTCAGCCCCTTGCCGAGCCCCATCATCCGGTCGCGCCAGCGCATCAGCACCTCGCGGGAGAGGAGGCCGAGCAGGAGCAGCGGCAGGGCCGCGCCGAGGCCGAACAGCAGCATCGTCAGCGCCACGACGCCGAGGTCCCGCCCCTGCGAGGCGAGGAGCGAGGCCGCCCCGAGGGTCGGCCCGACGCAGGGGCTCCACACCGCCCCGAGCAGCAGGCCGACGCCGAACTGGCCGGCGAGCCCGGCGGAGGAGAAGCCGCCGAAGCGGCGCTCGGTCCAGTCGCTCACCGGCCCGGCGGCGGCGGCGAGGCGCGTCTGCGCGACGGGCACCATCAGCACGAGGCCGACGAGCACCAGCAGGAGGGCGGCGACGAGGCGGAAGAGTCCGGCATCGAGGCCGATGGCGAAGCCGACCGTCGCCACGAACAACCCGATGGCCACGAAGGACAGCGCCAGCCCCGCCGCCAGCGCCGCCGGCCCAAGCCGGTGCTCGGACGCCGCCGCGCCCAGCACCAGCGGCAGCAGGGGCAGCACGCAGGGGGACAGGACCGACAGGATGCCGGCGAGGAAGGCGAGGCCGAGGGTGCCGATCATGGAGGGAGGTCAGATCGCCTTGTCGAGGAGGGCGGAGAGGGCCGCGGGCTTGGTTTCGCCCGTGGAGCGACCGGTTTCCGTCGCACCGCGATAGGTGATCAGCGTGCTCTGCATGGTCGCCCGGAACTGTTTGACCACATCCTTGCGGCTGTCGAAATCGACATCGAACACCTGCAGGTCCTTGAACTTCGGTTCGGCTTCCAGCTTGGCGAGGATCGGCCTCTGCGCGGCGCAGGTGGTGCACCAGGGCGCGGTGATGTGGACGAGGATCGGCTTGCCGGCCTTCTGCGCGGCCGCGAAGGCGGCGGGATCGTAGGGTTGCTCGGCGGCCGAGGCGGCGGTGCCGAAGACCATCGGTGCGCCGGCGATGAGCCCGAGGAGGAAACGGCGGCTGGTCATGGGGTCGATCCTCGTGTGCGGCCGGGGATGAGGTTCGGCGGGGGTCCGCCCGCCCCCGGCGGCGGGAAGGACCTGTCGGCCTTTCGCCGGAAGACCGGCTTCGGTTTCACCGACCGCTCAGTGGGAGGCCTGCGTGACGGCGCGGTCGATGTTGACGCGGCTCCCCCAATCCCGGGCGCGGTCCTCGCCCTTGAGGTCGATCAGTCTCGCGCCGCTGACATCGACGTTCTTGAAATCCGCGCCCGCGACGGTGGCCCCCGTCAGGTTCGCGCCCGACAGGTCGGAGCCCATCAGCACCACGTCGGTGAGGTCGGCGTCCGTGAGGTTGGCGTATTCCAGGCGCGACCGGCCGAGATTCGCCCCCTTCAGATTCGCGCCCGACAGGTTCACCGAGGTGAAGACCGCGCGCATCAGGCCCATGGACTGGTTCTTGATGTCGGCGCCGCCCCTCAGGTCCACCAGGGTCGCGCCGCTCATGTTGGCACCCTTGAAGTCGCCGATGGGCAGGGAGCGGCTGAGGTCGGCGCCGCTGAAATTCGCGTCCCGCGCGGTGATGCCGAACATCGCCGCGTCCGCGAGCTTGGCACCCGACAGGTCGGCCTTCAGCAGCCAGGCCTGCTGCAGGTTGGCCCCGGTGAGGTCCGCGCCGCGCAGGTTGGCCTTGTTGAGCCGCGCCGTCCGCAGGTTGGCGCCCTTCAGGTCGAGCCCGGACAGGTCGAGGCCGGAGAGCGACTTGTCGTGCAGGTCGAGGGGCTTGCCGTCCGCCGCCTTGATCATCGCCTCGATGTCGGCGCGGCTCATCTCGGCCTTCGTCATGGCGGGCGACGTCATGTCCGCCCCGAGCAGGAGATCCTGTTCGGCGGTCGCGGGGCCGATGGCGAGGGCGGCGAGCAGGACGCTCAGGGCGAGGCGGCGCATCGTGTCACTCCCCCGGAGAGCCGGGCAGGGTCGGCCTCCGTATCGTTTTCAATGTGCGGCGATGCTATGCCGATCCGCTGCAGCCGGTCGGTGACCCAGGTCACACAAGTCGGGCGCACCGGGAGAGATACGCCAGCCATGACGGATGCCCAGAAGGTCGAGCGGTGGATCGACCGGTTTCCGCCGATCCGCGCGCTCAGCCCGGCGCATCTCCAGATCGCCCGGGGGACGGTGCATTTCCCGGTGCTCGACGCGGGGGCCATCGCATACGAGTTGAACGGCGCGTGTGCCAACTACCTGATGTGCCTTGAGGGCCGGACGCGCATCTTCAGGATGTCGGAGGGCGGCCGGGAGGTCCTGATCTACAAGGTCGGCCCCGGCGGCACCTGCGCCCTGACCACGCAATGCCTCCTGTCCGGCGGGACCTTCCCGGCGGAGAGCGTCGCCGAGGAGCGGACCGTCCTCGCTGCCCTGCCGGTGGGCACGTTCCAGCACCTGATGGGCGAGAGCCCCGCCTTCCGCAGCTTCGTCATGGACGATTACACGCGGCTGATGTCCGGCCTGTTCACGCTGATCGACGAGGTCGCTTTCGCCCCCCTCAAGCAGCGCCTCGTCCAGCGCCTCCTGGCCGAGGCCGATCCGCGGGGCGTCGCCGCGCTCACCCACCAGACGCTCGCGGACGATGTCGGCAGCGTGCGCGAGGTGGTGAGCCGCATCCTCGCGCAATGGGCCGAGGCGGGCCTGATCGAACTCCGGCGCGGGGCCGTCGCCATCGTCGACCGGGCGGGCTTGGCCGCCGCCGGCCGACGGTGATCGCGGGCGCCCCGCGAAAGCCTAGCGGTGCGGGGCCGTCCGGATCGTCAGCCTCAGGGTCGCCGCCATGACCTCGTTGCCGTCCTCGTCCAGGGCGTGGATCGAGAAGCTCTGCAGCGCATCCTCGCGGTTGCACTCGGCATCGAACATGTTGGACAGCGTGGCGCGAACCATGTCGTGCAGCGCGTCCGTGCCGGACAGTTCGGTCCCCTCCTCGTCCTCCAGGACGAGCCGTTCGCTCGCGGTGTTGAAGAAATAACGCGGCATCAGCGGTCCCGTCCGACTGGTATGCCCCCCTGCCGGCGCGAGGGGCGTCGACCGGGACGAGCCTGACCTCAATCCCGGACGGGCGCCCTCACCTGTATCAGCTTGCACCTTTCTTCGGATGTGCCGGCGTGATCCCATGATTACTGGTTCATTGCGCTCATCACCTCAGACACGCCCGAAGAATGAGGTCCCGGCGGGGCTATCTTTGCGTCCCGCGAAGGCGCACAGTGCCCGCATCACCGGATCGGTTGATCCAGGCTCCGGTGGCTGAGGGTCCGTACCCCCGCCTGCAAGGGACAGGCGCGCGTGGCAGACCTCATCGCATTCCCCGCCCAACCCCGCTCCCGGCACGCGCGCCGCGCCTATCAGGTGCATCGGCTCGCCCCGAGCGGCGGCGTCATCACGACCTGCATCATCACCGCCCGCAACGACGGTGACGCGCAGCGGCAGGCGAAGGGTTTGACCGCGGGGCACCGCACCGAACTCTGGGCCAGCAACCGCCTCGTCGCCGTGCTCGGCGCGTTCGACTTCCCGATCGCGGCCACGATCCGGATGCTCGCGGAGCGACCGGCGACCGAGGCGTGACGACGGCCCGACCGGCCTGCCACGCAGAGCGAGGAGCAAGACCATGGCGATCGAAAAGAAGCGCGGGAACCGCGAGACCAAGAAGCCGAAGAAGCCCGTGCCCAAGAGCAACGCGGCGGCGCCCTCGGCCAAGGGGACCGTCGCCTCGGTCATGAAGACCGGCGGCCGGAGCTAAGGCGATCCGGGCCACCCGCTTGAAGCGATGCGCCGGGAGCCTTATGCCGAGGCCGTCGCTCCCGCGCGGTCATTGATGGACAAGAGCATGAACGAACGCGACGCGGGGCTCGACGCCCTTCGCACGCTCGCCGACAGGGCGGACCGGAACGATCTCGCCGCCGCCCAGGACATCCTGCTGCAGACGATCCTGCGCGAGGACGGCGCGGAGCGGCGCAACCAGGCCCTCGACGCACTTCTGGCCGAATTTCAGAGCGACGACCGCGCAGGCTCCCGCTCCCAGGAGCAGGACGCCTTCCGTGCGGTGCTGTGCGCGATGATCGAGCGGACCCGCGAGATGGCGGGAACGCGGCAGGGGTGACGCCCCGCCCCGTCTCCGTGCCTCAGATGCCGACGCTCTCGGCGCCGGCCTCGGCGGCCTGCTGGACGGTCGCGCCGTTGCGCAACGCCATGGCGATGGCGACGGAGATCGTGTCGATGGCCAGCGCCCGGTCCTGTCCGTAATCGTAGGCGCTGTTCCGGCCCGGACTCAGCCGCGCGTAATAGGCATCCGGAAACCGCCGGTCGATCCGCGTCCTCAACAGGCGGGCGGCCGCCGCGTAATTGTCTTCGAAGGTCCTGGCCTTGGGCGCGGACGCGCCCTCGAAGGTCCCCTCCTCCTTCTCCTTCGCGATCCCGTCGGATTTCCGCTCGTGGGCGCTGCCGAGAAAGAACTGGGTCGTCCTAGCGAGCAGCCACCGGATGATGGACATCGGATCCTCCTGAGCAGGCCGCCTGAGTGACGCCGCCGGGCGTTACGCGGGGAATTGCAGGCCCGGATGCACCAGGGTCGCCCCCCGCTCGGAGACCTTCCACACGGGCAGCGAACCCTCCCGCACGAACATGGCGAAGGCTTCGGCCGTGTCCGCCCGGTCGAGATCGTCGGCATCCCGCACGGCGCGACCGACGATGCAGGCCCCATCCGGGGCGTCGGACGCCGGCGACCGGCTCTCCAGCGAGAACATCACGCCGGATCGGTCGGGCCTGAGCCCATCCGGCAAGGCGTCGATCCTGCGCCACAGGCAGTTCCACCGCGCGCAGACCTCCGGGCGGTCGCGGTAGATCCCGCATCCGGTCCCGGTGTTGTGGCGGCACAGGACGCCCGCCGGCTTGTCGAGGACCTGGATCTCCAGGACACGACAGCACAGGGTGCAGGGGCCACAGGCCCGTGTCTCGCTCGCGATCGGCGTGGTCCTCGCTGCGCGGTCCCGTGGGACCGGCCGCATGGATCAGCTCGCGTGCGTGAGTTCGCCTTCCCGCACGGCGCGCTCGCCGGTCGCGGACTTGATCCGGTAGGTCGGCTCGCCGGAACGGTCGTCCGGCGTCAGGCGCACCACCTCGAAGAGGCCGTCGACGATGCTCTTGCTGCCGGCATAGCTGGTCCCCAGCTGGCGGACATGCTGGCCGATCTTGAACTTGTGAGACATGACTCGTCCTCCAGGGTGATGGCGGGTGCGGGCGGTGCCGCCTAGCGGCGGGCGCGCGCCTTGCGGGCCGCGAAGCGCGCATCGCGCGCGGCCTTCTGCTCGGCGGCGAGGGCCGCCTGCCGTTCGACCTTCTCGGCCGCCTGGCGGACGATCTCGGCCTCGGCCCGCTCCTTCTCGGCGAGCGCCTCGGCCTCGCGCGCGGCTTCGGCGGCGAGCCGTGCCACTTCCCGCTCGGCCGTCCGCACGTCCCGCGCCTCGACGATGGCGCGACGCGCCGCCTGGCGGGCGATCACGGCCGGATCGTCGGCGGCGGGACGGGACCGGAAGCGGGCCAGCGTGGCCTCCCGCGCCTTGGCCGTTGCTTCGAGGCGATCGACGAGCTGGTCTGTTCTGGATTGACCCACAAGGATTCCTTTATGCACCGCGGCTCAACCGGGGTGCCGAAAACAGGTGAAGCCGCTCCCGACGGAGCGGCTTCGAAATGACTCGCTAACGGGCGAGCGTGGCTCAGACAGCCTGGAGGCTGCCGGCCGACTGCTTGCCGGTGCGACGGTCGGACTCCATCTCGTAGGAGACCTTCTGGCCCTCGACCAGGTTGTTCATGCCGGCGCGCTCAACGGCGGAGATGTGGACGAACACGTCCTTGCCGCCGTCATCTGGCTGGATGAAACCGAAACCCTTGGTGTCGTTGAACCACTTAACGGTGCCGATGGTCATAGGTATTCCGTATCTATTTTAGGCGAACGAATGTGCCGAGCGCATGGGATCCACGCGCTCAATCGCTGATCGTCGAAGATGGGAGAGATGCAGTGCGCTCGCCCCTCAGGGGCGATACGGCCGAATATCTGGCCAAAGCTCGATGTATTTGTTGTACGCCAGCCGCGAGACAATCACAAGCACTAAATTCGTTTTGACGAAAATGAGCCGCCGCGCTGTGATAAAGCGCGTCTCGCCGCGCATAATAAAACTGCCGAAAAGAAAGATAAAACTGCGCCTGTTTCTCTCTTGAAAATACTGCCCAGCTCGCGACGAATGCGGCCGTGAGGACAGGATTCAGGCGACCAAGGCGCGTGCTGTCGCCGAGACCTCGCTCAGGCTGAAGGGCTTGGGAAAGAACCGCGCCTTGTCCGGGAGGGCGCGCGGCCGGAAGGTCACCGGGCCGGAGCACACCATCACGGCGGTCTCGGGCCAGCGCTGGGCGATCAGCTGCGCGAGATGGATGCCGTCCACCCGGCCGGGCATGCGCACGTCGGTGAACACCACTTCGATATGCGGCGAGTTTTCCAACAGGCGCAGGGCCATGTCCCCGGTCCAGGCTTCGATCACCTCGAACCCCGCATCGGCAAAAATGTCGACCGTCTCCATCCGAGTGATGTTCTCGTCTTCGACGATCAGAGCGGTTGGCTTCAAAACTATTTTTCCCATAGCCTAGAGCAAGCGCCCCAAATTATTTTTGTTCAATTTAAAATCTCTACTTTTTCCTGAAAACCTGCGAGGGGCGCCACGAGATCGCAGACGACGCCGCTCGGGTGATACGCCAGCTTGACCACCCCGCCGATGGTCCCGGCGAGGCCGCGCTCGATCAGGCGGGTGCCAAACCCCGCCCGCGTCGGCGCCGTCACGGGCGGGCCGCCCTCCTCGGTCCAGCCGAGCCGCACCTGCGGGGCG
Organism: Methylobacterium sp. J-067; assembly: GCF_022829465.1. GTDB lineage: Bacteria > Pseudomonadota > Alphaproteobacteria > Rhizobiales > Beijerinckiaceae > Methylobacterium > Methylobacterium litchii. Next base: position 10,998 of record NZ_JAKSXZ010000092.1, on the reverse strand, counting down.
TCGTCCGCCTCCTCGATCCGCCACCGGATGCCGACATGCCCCGTCTCGGTCGAGAGCGATCCGTATTTGGCGGCGTTCGTCGCCAGTTCGTGGATCATCAGGGCGAGCGCCAGCGCGGCTTTCGGGCCGATCTCCAGGGCCGGCCCGTCGATCCGGAAGCGCCCCGCCTGCTGGTTGTCGTGCAGCGCCAGCGCCCCCCGGATCACGGCCTCCATCCCGGCCTGCTCGGTGTTGCTGGCCAGGAGGATGTCGTGCGCCTTGCCGAGGGCGATCAGGCGCCGCAGCAGGGCGTCGCGCGCGTCGTCGAGGCTCGCGGCGTTGCGCAGGGTCTGCGCCGCGATGGCCTGGACCATGGCGAGCGTGTTCTTCAGCCGGTGGCTGAGTTCGTGGTTGAGCAGGGTCTGGTGCTCGTCCGCCGCCACCCGCGCGCTGTTGTCCAGCATGACGCCCGTCATGCGCACCACGCGCCCGGCCTTGTTGCGGATCAGGAACGCCTGATTGAGCACGTCGGCGTAGGAGCCGTCCGCCCGCTGGAAACGGTACGCGTCGGCCCACCGGGAGCCGGACTCGTGGGCGCCGAGGACCCTCCGGCGGACGCGCTCGCGATCCTCCGGGTGGATGCGCTCGAACCACCACGCGGCCGTGGGCGCGACGATCGAGGCCACGTGGCCGTAGACGCGGGTGAGGGCGCCGTCCCAGTGGAAGGCGTCGCCCTCGCGATCCCAGTCCCACATCACGTCCGTGGTGGCGCGCGAGGACAGCCGGAACCGCTCCTCGCTGATCTGCAGGGCGTCGCGGGCCTCGTCGGAGAGGGTGAGCGCGCGGTCCCGCTCGCCGATGGCCCGCCGCAGCTCGAGCTGGGACATCACCTGACGGGCCAGCGCCTGCAGGCCGGACCTCTGCTGCGGGGTCAGGCCGTCGGGCCGGGGCACGGTGTCGATCACGCACAACGTGCCGATCGCGACGCCGTTGGCGGCCTTCAGCACGGCGCCCGCGTAGAACCGGATGAACGGCTCGCCGGTCACCAGCGTGTTGTCGCGGGTGCGGGGGTCCAGCGTCAGGTCGGGGATGATGAGGATTTCCCCCTCCGCCAGCGCGTGGGCGCAAACGGATTGGCTGAGCGGCGTCTCGCAGGGGGCGAAGCCGATCCGCGCCTTGAACCATTGCCGGTCGCTGGACACGAAGCTGATCAGCCCGACCGGCGTATCGCAGATCTGGGTGGCGAGGGCGACGAGGTCGTCGTAGCCGGGCTCGGCGGAGGTCTGGAGGATGTCGTAGCTGGTTAAGGCGGTCTTGCGCGCGCGCCCGCTCGGGTCATTCATCGATCAAGTGTGTGCCAGGGCGGAGAGTATTCGTAGCCGGAAGTGCCGTTCTTCGCCACCCGGCAAACTCCACCCTCACCCGGATCGACAGCGGAGCGGCACATCGGTCACATCACATCAAGGTCAGCCGCACCGTTCAATCGACGCTCACCTCCACCGCCATGTCGAGGAACGCGCCGGCCGGTCCGGCGTAGCTGCCGGTCAGCGGCATGGCGAGGCGGATGTCGCGGGCCACCGCCGCCGGGATGAGATTCGCGCCGCCGACGGCCCGGTTCGTGGGATCGAAGGTGATCCACCCCGCCCCCGGCAGGAAGATCTCCACCCAGGCATGGGTGGCGCCCGCGTCGGCCGAGCCGAGCAGGGTCCGCGTCGGATCGTGGAGATAGCCCGAGACCAGCCGGGCGCCGAAGCCCAGGCTGCGCACCGCCTCGGCGAGGAGCGTCGCCAAGTCCCGGCAGGAACCCGTCCCGCGCGACAGGGTCTCGCTCGGCGATTGCGTGCCTTCGTCCTCGCGCGCCTGATAGATGATCGCGCTCCCGACCCCGGCATTCAGGTCCTTGAGCAGGGACAGGGTGTCGGTGGGCCAGGATGCGACGAATCCCTGGGCCCAGTCCCGCAGGCTCGGCTGCCACTCCGAATATTGCAGGATGGTCAGAGCCCCGAGATCCGCCCAGGCGTCGTCGGTGTACCGGAAGGGGAAGGTGATCGCCGCGGCGGCGATGTCGAAGACCGGATAGGCGCTCGCCGAAAGCTCCACCCGCGACAGGCATTCCACGACGAGGGTCTCGGACGGCGATCCGAACAGGGCCGTGGCCACGGCATTGCCGGCGACGTCCTGCGCCCAGGTCACGTTGGCCTCCGGCGTCAGGGTGAGGACGCTCGACAGGAGGCGCAGCTCGCGGCTTTCGCGGGGCCGCATCATCAGCCGGTGCGGCCCCAGGCTGACCGGCTGGCGGTAGCGATAGGTGGTCCGGTGCCGGATGCTGACCTCGACCAACGGACCATCCCTGGATCTGCCGTGGCCGGGCATGGACGTCCCGGCCTTCGGCCGAACCTAGCACGGCACCGCGGGCGACCGATGGCGCAAATGCCGGCCGGACGCTCCTTCCATGTATTTTATGCGGGCAGGCTGCTTTTTCGGCCGCGATGCGCGTTGAATGACGTGACACAGAAAAATTCGCGCGATGCGCCCCACGCCGTTGTCGTCGATGACGATGCCCTGATCTTGATGGACGCGACCAGCATCCTCGAAGATGCGGGCTTTCAAGTGTTGGAGGCGATGAACGTCGCCCAGGCACTTGATGTCCTCGAACGGCACCATCCCAAGGTCCAGTTGCTCTTCACCGATGTGCAGATGCCGGGCGGGCAGGACGGCTTCGACCTGGCCCGCCAGACGGCCGAGCGCTGGCCCCACATCGCCGTCGTGGTCGCCTCCGGCCGCGCCGCGCCGAGGCCGGGTGACCTGCCCCAGGGCGCGACCTTCATCAGCAAGCCGTTCAGCGCCGAGATCGTGCGGCAGCACGTGCGGGACTCGATGCCCGACGAGAAGCAGCCGAACATGCTCAAGGAGTAGCGGCGCCCGGGCCGATTCGGCCGGACGGGCGCCGGCGGCCGTTTCCGGTGTGATGCAACCTAAATCTCCTGCGTCCGTTGGTGAGTATCTACTCAATCGACCGCATGAGGCGCGACTTTCGCAAGAAGTCGCGAGGCAGAACCTATGTCTTTCACTCCGTCTCCGTTCGTGAGCCGCACCACCACGCACATGGATATTCATGACCGCGCGGTGCGCTCGGCATGGACTCAACGCTACGGGATCACGGAAGCGCAGCTGCGCAAGGCCGTGTGGATGGTCGGGTCGCGGATCAGCACGCTCTCAAGCCATCTCCGGACAGGGTCTTCGTCATGAGTCCCGCGCTCAGCCCCGACCGGCAGGTGTCCTCGTCCGCGCGGAAGATCGGCGTGCTCCTCGTGGACGACGATCCCATCGTGTTGATGGACATGGCCCAATCCCTCACCGAGGCCGGCTTCGTCGTGTTCGAGGCCTGCAACGCCGACGAGGCCCTGCGGGTGCTGTCCACCGAGCCCGACGTGCTCATGACGATCACCGACGTCGACATGCGCGACGGCAGCCTCGACGGATTCCAGTTGGCTCAGGTGATCGCGATGCGCTGGCCGGAGGTCGGCCTGCTGATCATCTCCGGCCAGAGCCGCCCACGGGTGAGCGATCTGCCGGAGGGCGCGCGCTTCCTGACGAAGCCGTGCGAACCCCGTTCGCTGGTCGGGAGCGTGTTCGCCTTCGTGTCCCAGCGGAGCGGGTCGATCTAGCGGGTGGCATCGGGCCGACGCCCTCGCCTTGTTCAACGCCAGATTGAAACCCGTGCCGGCGCGTGCGGCATGCGGGCCACAGCTCCCCAAATCCGTTTACCGTCTGGGAACCATAGGCAATCCGGTCGTTTGACGCAGGTAATCGCCCCGGGGGACGGCATGAAATTTATAGTTGTACCCACGCGACAGGGCGATGCGCCGGACGATGCGGTCCTACGGGGCGTCGCCGATGGGTTGAGCATGCTGTTCCCGGTGCCCCAGCATCCGCACCACGTGCTCCGCTGGCTGAGTTCAACCTCAGGCGATCAGGCTGACGGTGAGCAGGCTCCCCGTCCGGATGGGCCGTCCCGCGACATGCTCCACGAAGCGTAGGCCGTCCCACAGGTCCAGGGCACAGTCCCGCACCAGCATTTCCGCCTGCGCGATGGCCTCCGCATCCGACCCGGCCCACAGCAACCGGACCTCCCTCACGCGCCCGTCATGGGTAAGGGTGATCGCGCGGTATTCCCGCCTCTCGGCCTCGTTCGAATCGGGCAAAGGGTCGAAGTCCATGGGCAGGCCCCTGACCGGTGAACGAGAGACGCCGCTTGTATCCGCTTTGTTCTCGCGCGCAAGCACGGCGGCAGGATATGTGAATCGGCGATACATTGGCAATGCGGACGGGTCGAGACTCCGCGCGGCCGAGCCCGTCGCGGCCACGGACGCCGCGAGGGGACCAAACCGACCGGGCGACGTTGTCCTGCGAATGTGTTTTCCCAGGTGCCCACGAGCCGACGACACGGCCGCCGGATACCGAGCCGCGGGTGCCCGATGGCCGACCTCCACACGATGACGCCGTTGATCCCGCGAGACACCATCCCGGTGGGCGTGCCCGGCCTCGACGAGATCCTGGCCGGCGGGTTGACCCGGGCGCGGCTCTACCTCCTCGAGGGGACGCCCGGCACGGGCAAGACCACCCTGGGCCTGCAATTCCTCCTCGAAGGCGTCGCCCGGGGCGAGAAGGCCCTCTACGTCACCCTGTCGGAGAGCGCCGACGAGCTGCGGGCCAGCGCCGCCTCGCACGGCTGGAGCCTGGACGGCCTCGAACTCTACGAGCTCGTCAACGAGATGGGGCTCGATCCCGACAGCGAACAATCGGTGCTGCACCCGTCCGAGGTCGAACTCGGCGAGACCGTCCGCGAGGTGATCGCGCGGATCGACGACCTTCGGCCGGATCGCGTGGTGTTCGACAGCCTGTCCGAATTGCGCCTCCTCGCCCAAAACCCGCTGCGCTACCGCCGCCAGATCCTGGCGCTGAAGCAGATGTTCGCCGCACGCGGATGCACAGTCATCATGCTCGACGACGGCACCGCCGACGCGCAGCTGCACAGCATCGCCCACGGGGTGATCGTGCTGGAGCAGTCGCGGCGGGGCTTCGGGGCCGCGCGGCGGCGGCTTCACGTCCTGAAGATGCGCGGCGTCAAGTTCCACGGCGGGATGCACGACTTCACCCTCGACACCGGCGGCGTCGAGGTCTTCCCGAGCCTCGTGGCCGACGATCACGGCGCCGTCTTCTCGATGGTGCCCGCCTCCACCGGCTCGCGGGAGCTCGATTCGCTGCTGGGGGGCGGGCTGGTCCCGGCGACCAACACCCTGCTCCTCGGCCCCTCGGGCGTCGGCAAGACCACGACGGCGATCCGCTGCATGCTGGAAGCGCTGGAGCGCGGGCAGCGGGCCTCCTACTTCCTGTTCGACGAGGGGCGCCAGACGATGCTGGCGCGGGCCCGCTCCCTGGGGATGAGCCTCGATGCCCATCTCGCGAGCGGTGCGCTGATCATCGACGAGATCGAGCCGGCGGAGTTCTCGCCGGGGGAATTCGCCTGCCGGGTCCGCAGGACGGTCGAGAGCGGGGGCGCCAGCTTCGTCGTCTTCGACAGCCTCAACGCCTACATCCACGCCATGCCGGGCGAGGAATTCCTCGTGCTGCAGATGCACGAACTCCTCAACTACCTGAACCAGAAGGGGGTCACGACCCTGCTGGTCCTCGGCCAGCACGGGGTCGTCGGCGACGTGCGCTCCGACATCGACCTCAGCTATCTCAGCGACGGCATCCTGCTGTTCCGCTACTTCGAGGCGAAGGGCGAGGTCCGCACCGCCCTGTCGGTCCTGAAGAGCCGGGTCAACGCCCACGAACGCACCATCCGGGAGCTGACGCTCACGCCGATCGGCCTGAAGGTCGGCGACGCGCTCACCGACTTCCTCGGCGTCCTCTCCGGCGTGCCGACCTATGGGGGCGACGGTGCCCTCATCGCGGGCGGGGCGACGTTGCAGGGGTCCAATCCCCCCGAGACGCGGTGATGGACGAGGACCGCATCCTGATCCTCGCCCCGCGCGGGCGGGACGCCGCCGTGGTGTCGAGCCTGCTGGCGCGATCCGGCCACGCCGTCGCCGTCTGCCCGGACGCCGCCGCGTGGCTCGACGGCCTCCGCGGTGCGGCGGCGACCTCCATCGTCACGGAGGAGGCGCTCCTCGACGTGGACCAGGACGCCCTGGATGCCTGGATCGCCGACCAGCCGCCCTGGTCGGACTTCCCGTTCGTGGTGCTGGCCACCCGGCAGCCCGGCCGGCGCACCGCGCGGGCGGCCACCGTCATCGACCGGCTCGGCAACGTCGTGCTGCTGGAGCGGCCGGTCAACGCCGAGACCCTGGCCAGCGCTGTGTCCTCGGCCCTCCGGGTCCGTCGGCGCCAGTACCAGGCGCGGGCCCATATCCGCGAGCGCGAGGAGGCCCAGGAGCGGCTGCGGGCGGCCAACGACCTGCTCGAACGGCGGGTGGAGGACCGGACGCGGGCCGTCGAGGCGGCGCGCGAGACCCTGGCCTTCGCCCTCGATTCGGCCGGGATGGGCTCGTGGGACCTCGATCTCATCCACGACACCGTGCGGCGCTCGCGCCGGCACGACGCCATCTTCGGCTACGACGCGCCGTTGCCGTCATGGCGCCGGGCCGACTTCGTGACCCATGCCGTCCCGGAGGACCAGGGCGTCGTCGAGGCCGCCTTCGCCCGCGCTGTCGAGAGCGGCTCCCTCGATCTCGAATACCGCATCCGCCGGCCGGACGGCAGCGTCCGCTGGATCGCCGCCAAGGGCCGGGCCGAGTATCGCACCGACGGGCAGCCCGTCCGCATGGCCGGGATCGTGCTGGACAGGACCGACCAGCGCAACACCGAGGAGGCCCTGCGGCAGGCGCAGAAGATGGAGGCCATCGGGCAGTTGACCGGGGGCGTCGCGCACGATTTTAACAACCTGCTCACCGTCATCGTCGGCGGCCTCGACATGATCCTGCGGCGGCCGGACAACCTCGACCGGGTCGTGCGCCTGGGGGAGGCCGCGATGAGCGCGGCCCGGCGCGGCGAGCAGCTCACCCAGCAGCTCCTGGCCTTCTCCCGGCGGCAGATGCTGCGGCCGCAGACCCTGAACCCGAACCGGCTCCTCATCGACTTCCGGCCCCTGGCCGAGCGGGCGGCCGGGGGCGCGATCCAGGTCGCCTTCGACCTCGACCCGGCCCTGGACCCGATCCGCATCGACCCGGCGCAGTTCGAGGCGGCGGTGCTGAACCTCGTCGTCAACGCCCGCGACGCGATGGAGGGCGGCGGCTCGCTGATCGAGATCCGGAGCCGGAACGTGCATCTCGATACGGCCGCCGTGGCGGATTACGGAGTCCAGCCGGGGGCCTATGTCGAGGTTTCCGTCACCGACCAGGGCAGCGGCATGCCCCCCGAAACCCTCGCGCGGGTGTTCGAGCCGTTCTTCACCACGAAGGAGGTCGGCAAGGGCACGGGGCTGGGCCTGTCGCAGGTCTACGGCTTCACCCGCAGCGCCGGAGGGTTCGTCGGCATCGCGACCGATATCGGCCTCGGGACCACCTTCCGCCTCCTGTTCCCCCGGTCGCGCGACCCGGCGGGCGAGGAGCGGGGACCTGGCGCCATGGGCAGCCTGCCGCTGCGCCGGGCGACCGACGGCGACACCGTGCTCCTCGTAGAGGACGACGAGCAGGTGCTCGGGATGGCGGTCGAGAGCTTGGAAGAGCTCCATTACCGGGTGGTGGTGGCCCGGAACGCCCCCGAAGCGTTGATCCATCTTCAGGGCATCGGGCGGATCGACATCCTGTTCTCCGACGTGATGATGCCCGGCGGCATGAACGGGTCGGAACTCGCCGCCGAGGCGAAGAAGCTGCGGCCGGGCCTCAAGGTGCTCCTCACCTCCGGCTACGTCGCCAACCTCGACGAGGGCCAGGTCCTCGGGCGGGGCGACCTGCCGGTCCTCAACAAGCCCTACCGCCGGGACGAGCTGGCGCGCTCGCTGCGGATGGTCCTCGGGGGCAAGGCCTCGTGATCGCCGTGGCTCCCGCGGGACCCCGGCGCCGATCGGCGCGTTGACCGGGATGAACGCCCCCTCCCTCCCCTCACCCAACCCCGACCGGCTCGGCCTCACGGAGGCGGCGCTCGCGACGGCCGACCGGCGCTGGCGCGCCGAGATGCGCCGCAGCTACGGCCCCGACGGGGTCCTGATCCACGGCTTCACACCGGAAGGACAGGGCGACCTCGGGACGGATCTGCGCCGCAGCTACGAGGCCCGCCGGGTTGCGGTCGCCCTCTGGCGCCACGAGCGGCGACGGTAAGATCGATTTGCCTGCAGCCTCGACAATGGCAGTGAATCAGCCGGCAAGACGCGCGCGTCCTGGCGCATTCGACAAGTTTTACCCGCGCTTTCAGCGATTGTAATTGGTCCTCATAACCCGATATATGATGGACCCTTCGCGCAATATCGTGCCTGGGCCGACGATCGAGAGGCCGACATGGCACGCGAACTCACCACCGGGCGCGCTCAGGGCGTTTCCACCCAGGACTTCAACGAACGTGTGAAGCGCCTGATGGCGGACAAGCCGGATCCTCGGAAGGCCGAGGTGAAGACCAAGGGCTTCAAGAACAGCAAGCCGCCCGTGAAGGACTGACGTCCCGCCGGGCGAGGGCGTGCGGGGAACGGGCGCTCTGCCCCGTCCCCGCTAGAGGGCCCGTGCGTAGCCCGGAAGCAGTTCGATCGCCTGGGCCGTCGCCTGGGACAGACGCACCTCGGTCATCGTCACCTCGGCGCCTTCCTTGACGGCGCCCCGGACGATCTCGACACCACGATCCGAACTGTCCGCAATGACGGCATAGAACAGCGTAATCGCGTTCTCCGGTGCCGATTCGTCCGGCAGCGCGACCTTCACGATGAAGGCGGTTTGATTAGGCTCTATCATCCGCCGAACTTACACGAAGTCGCCGTTTCTTCTAGGGACGACGGCCTGTTCCGGGTCGCGCTCACACGCCGACCTTCGGAGTCGGCAGCGGCGAGCGGGTCAGGCTCGCGATCTCCCGGGCCGGACGCCCGGACTTCTGGGCGACCTCGCTGTCCTGGGCGGTGATGAGATCGCGCGCGGGCGCGTCCCCATCCAAGCCTCCAAGGATCTCGACGGGCACGCGCCGGTTCGAGGCGCGGCTGCCATCCTCGTACACGACATCGAAAAGGACGAAGCCCTGGAGCTTCGGGGCGGATTTGGTGCGCTTGGTCATGAGCGGCTGATATCCGCTCCGCGCGCACGGCGACAGCCTCTGCGACGCTTGGCCTGTCTGTGCTGGCGCGATGGCGGCGCCGCGAACGGTCGCGGTGATCGCACCGCCACGCACCGGTGATACGTGCGTACCACGATCATAACATAAAATTTGGAACCGCCTTGCGCGCAACCAGTTCAAGGCTCGCTGACGCACGGCGCGCGGCGACTCGTGCGGGATCGGTACCCGCCGCAAGGAGGCGGATTTCGATCCTACAGATCTGGAACAAGATGACCATTTTACCAGTATAGAATGCTTATTGAATTCCAGTAACGAGCCCTCATTTCACAGTCGGTCCCGGGTTTTCTTGCTGATTACGGAGCGCCCATGGCCGAAGACAGACATTCTACTTCCGTCGAGCACCTCAGGGGCTCGGTCAAGGAAGCCCTCGGCAAGCTCACCGGCGACAGCCGGATCGAGGCCGAGGGCCGGCGCCAGAAACGGGGCGCCCCCTCCTCCAGGGTCGGCCGGTCCAAGCCCCACGGGCAGGACGGCGGCTGACGCTGCCATCGCGATACGACAAGACAGGAGCACGAACATGGTCGATACGGACCGGATCACGGGTGCCGCCAAGGAGTTCGGCGGCAAGGTGCAGGGCGCGGTGGGCGACCTCACCGGCTCGAAGCAGGACTCGGTCGAGGGCCGCGCCCACGAAGCGGCCGGCAAGGCCGAGAACCTCTACGGCCAGGCCAAGGACACGGTGCGCGACGCGGCCGAGCAGGTCGCCGACACCGCCCGCGATCTCGGCGGCCGGATCCGCGAGACCGTCGGCGGCATCGTCGGCTCCGACGACATCGAGGACCGCGCCCGCCGCGCCCAGGGTGCCGCCGAGGACCAGTTCGACCGGGCCCGCCACTCCGCCCGCCGCACCGCCGGGGAGGTCTCCGACTACGCCCAGGATGCCTACGGACGCGGCAGCCGTGCCCTGCGCCATGGCGGCGTCAGCGGACAGGTCGCCGAGTATCCCCTCGCCGCCCTGCTGATCGCGGGAGCTGTCGGCTTCGGCCTCGCCCTTCTCGTCAAGACGACCCGCGACTGAGTCGCCGCCCCCGGCGACCACGGTTTGCCAACACCCGGAGTGACAGTGTGACCACCATCCAGACCACCGGTACCCCCCTCGCCGCCCCGTCGGCGGAAGCCCACACGCGGGCTGTCCTGCTCAACGAGGTGTCCTGGGGCGCCATCTTCGCCGGCGCCGTCACGGCCCTCGTGACCCAGGTGATCGTGAACCTCGTCGGCGTCGGGGTGGGCCTCGCCAGTGTCGGCGTCAACGCCACCGACAACCCGGCCGCCTCGACCGTCTCGGCCGGCGCCGGCATCTGGTTCGTGGCCTCGGGCATCATCGCCTCGCTGGCCGGCGGCCTCATCGCCGGCCGCCTCTCCGGCAAGACGCTGCCGGGCGCGGCCGCCCTGCACGGCCTCGTCTCCTGGGCGGTGACGACCCTCGTCGTCCTGTACCTCCTCACCTCCGCCGCCAGCGGCCTCGTCGGTGGCACCCTGAGCACCGTCTCGGGCGCGCTGGGCGGCGCCGGCAACCTCGTCGGCGGCACCGTCCAGACCGCCGCGCAGGCCGCCGCGCCCTCGCTGTCGAAGATCTCGAACCCCATCGACGGCATCGAGCAGACGGTCCGCCAGCAGGCCGCCGGCCAGGACCCGCAGGCCGCCAAGGACGCCGCCGTGGCGGCCGTGCGCGCCGTGCTGACCGGTGATCCGGCCCAGAAG
>NZ_JAKSXZ010000024.1 GCF_022829465.1 Methylobacterium sp. J-067 | reverse complement strand
AAAGGCACACGCACCGTTGGGGAGGGGGAAGAGGATCGAGCTTCTACCGCACGAAAGAGGGTAGCGAGATGCATTGCCGGTAAAGGCTGATTATGGGAAACGCAGATCACTATCAGGGTGACTGCGTTAGGTCGCTAGGAGGCCGTCCGCTTTCCCCGATGACGCCCTCCCAAGCACCCATTCTGCTTTCGGCACACTTCGGACCAGTTGGCAGAAGCCGCTGGACGGTTGGGTTGGGTGGAACGCAGCTCGTACGATTCTGCATCGGCGGGGAGCAGAAGAGGTCCGCTACGCACAAACAGGCTCGGCCGAACGCGGGCGCGGCGGTAATGCCGATGCCGGTGAAGCCCGAATCCTGGAGGGTAGCCGGTGCGCCGATGGGATCAGCCCTGCAGGCGGCGAGGGGCACAACGACGAGGAGGGCGAGCGCTCCCGAAAGGGGCCGGAGCCCGAGAGCCCCGGCCAGTGTAGGGAGGAAACGCCCACCATGGGCTCGGAGACGGCTCGCATCAGACATGCCAGCCGAAAGCCGTATAAGCCCGGCAAGTCGATGCGGCACGTCCTGCTCCGGAACTGGGGCGCGGGCGGCACGGCCTACGTCGGGCGCCGGATGACGCTCTACCGCGACAACGGCGTGCAGTTCGGCGGCATCCGGATCAGCCACATGTCGGGGATTTCCTCGGCAATGACGATAGCGCTCACCGCTGCGAAGGCCCGGCGCGTTCCCTACACGGTGAAGCCGCTGGGCGAGGAGCGATCCCCGGCGCCGAACCTGCCCGCACCCGACGCGGGCAGTAGCGAGCCCGAGCAGCGCCAGCACCCCAGCGCCCGGCTGGACATGCGCAAC
>NZ_JAKSXZ010000021.1 GCF_022829465.1 Methylobacterium sp. J-067 | reverse complement strand
TGTCTTGAAGCGGCGGCGATGTACGCGCTGACCGAGCACGACGAATGGCGCCAAGCTGGTATCGCTTGGCTTGAGCCGTTCCGGGAGACATGGTTTCGCGACTGGCGAGCCGCCCACCCGCACTATGCCAAGTTTGCGAAGGGCCGCGCGCCATCCTTCGATCTCCCGGTCTGGATCGCCGAGGGAGGCCGGGCATGAGCACGCCTTCCGAACTCTGCATCGTCGCGATTGACCCCGGCCTGACTGGTGCGGTCGCCTTCTACTTCCCGGCCCTGCCCGAGCGGGTGTCCGTCGAGGACATGCCGGTGGTGAACGGCGAGGTGGACCCACACGCATTGGAGCGGCGGATCAGGCAACTCGGGCCCACACTAGCGGCTATCGAGCGGCAGGGCCCTCAGCCCCGCGACGGCTGCCGACAAGCGTTCGGCATCGGCTCAGCCTTCGCCACGGTGAAGACGGTTGCCGCGCTCTGCCACCTGCCGATCCATCTGGTGACGCCATCCGTCTGGAAGCGGCATCACGGCATCCTCGCCGCTGCCGACCCGAAGGAGGCCAGCCGGGCGCTCGCCCTCCGGTTATTCCCGGCTTCGGCCGAGAGCTTCAGCCGGAAGAAGGACCACGGCCGGAGCGACGCCGCTCTGCTCGCGCGCTTCGCCGCAGACACCTTCGCGAAGGGAGGCGGCGCATGAAGGCGACCATACCCAGCCCTGACCGGATCGCGATGGACGGTCTCAGCTTCGACGCCATCGGCGAGGCGGCAGGTCTCGCGGCAGCCTACGCCGACATGGCTGCTCGGTTCGCTTCGGTGAACGATGCGCGCGGCGTGAACTACGCCCTGCGGTGCGCTAGCGCCGCCATGCTGACCGCCACTCAGGCCGCCGAGATGCTTCAGCGCCCCGCTCCGCGACGAGGAGGTGCGTAATGTCCGAGCGCGCCTTCGGCCAACCCACGAACGACGAGGCCGACCGCTTCTGTGGTTGGCCGGGTCCCGATCCTCAATCCGTGCCGAAGGCCCGACCGCGCGTTGAGCGCTTGCCGGCCGCTAACCTGCGGACTGCAACGACACTTGCGCTTCGTTGGCATGGCGACGCCGATCCGAATGCGGATCGGGCGTGGCTCGTCCGCGATCTGATCCCGGAGACTGGCAAAGGGCTCGCGTCCGGCCAGTGGGGGGCCGGCAAGACCTTCGCTGTTCTGGATCTCGGCGCCTCCGTGATGACCGGAGAGCCATTCGCCGGCCGGAAGGTTCTGCGACAAGGCGGCGTCCTCTTTATCGCGGCGGAGGGCGCCCACGAGATCCCGATCCGCTTGCGGGGCCTCGTTCATGGCAAGCTTGGGCCCGATGCACCGGAGCGGCTGCCGTTCGCTTGGATCGAGGAATGCCCGCGCCTGCTGGACGCCGATGCGGTGCCGCAGCTGGTGGCCGTGGCCAAGCTCGCTGTCGAGCATATGACTGAAACCTTCGGCCTGCCGCTGGCTCTGATTGTGGTGGACACCGTGGCAGCCGGCGCGGGGTTCATGGACGAGAACTCCGCCGCTGAGGCGCAGCGGGTGATGAACGCCCTGGAAGCCATCAGCCACAAGACCGGAGCGTTCGTCCTCGGCGTCGATCACTTCGGCAAGGCCGTGGAGACCGGTACGCGGGGCTCATCAGCCAAGGAAGCTGCCGCCGACGTCGTGTTGGCCATGCTTGCCACCCGCGACGAGGCCGGCAGCATCAGCAACACCCGCATGGCGATCCGCAAGGTTCGCGGCGGGCGCTGTGGCTACGAGATACCCTACTCTCTGGACGTCGTGACCGTTGGCGAGACCTACGACCGCGAGCCGATCACG
>NZ_JAKSXZ010000019.1 GCF_022829465.1 Methylobacterium sp. J-067 | reverse complement strand
CTGTCCATGACCACGGGGGATGCCTGCCGTCTCGGGGGCCGCCTTAAGGGTTGCGAGCCCCGACCAGCCGTCCATCTCCGGCATCATAACGCGGAGCAGGATCGCCAGGGGACGGAGCGACCTGTCGAGTGCCAATCCGGTGCGTCCATGGCCCGCCGTGCGTACCCCGAAGCGCTAACGTTCGAAGCGCCGATGGTGCAGCCGCCCCTGATCCTTATGCCCGTCCTCGTGCTCGTCAGTTACCTCGTCCCGTCCGGGCCGGCGGGAACCCTCGGTCCTCGTATGCGCCGTGCCTTGGTCGACGTGGGTCGGGTCACAGGGTGAGAAGCAACGCGGAGTACCCGGCGCCCCCGAGCGCGAAGGCCCAGAACCGGCTTTGGCGCTCACTTGGAACCTCGTCCTTGAGGACGTTCAGGATCACGCCGCCGCCGAGGAAGGTCGTCAGGGCGGCGATGGCCGCGTCGGATACGGCGGTGATGGCCCCGAGCACGAACCCCGCCAGCACGGCGACGACGAGGAGCCATCGCCCGATCGTGCGATAAGCCGCCTTGTGGTCCTCGTTCAGGCCGTAGTCCGTGACGACGAAGTGCAAGGCCATCGCCACGGTGAAGAAGGCTAGGGAGATCGGCCCCGTCATCTCGCGATGGAGGAGGAGGTAGCCCACGAGGCCGTTGTAGAGGCCGAAGGACACCATGTGGATCCAGAACACCCCGGCTCCCGTGCCTACCTCGGCCGGAGCATCGCGGGCATCCGTGACGGGGATGCCGGCTCGGCGGGAGCGGTCGACCTTCGCCAGCCTGTCCAGTCCGTAGAAGGCCATCAGACCGCCGAGGGCGATCAAGTAGACGTGCCGCTCCGAGAAGCCGCCGAGGGTGTCGCCGGCCATCCGGCCGACGCTGGTTTCGCCGGCGGCCAGTTCCGGCAAGAAGTGCACGAACACGTAGGCCACCGCGACACCACCGGCCGCCGAAAGCCAGACGCTACGGGGCGAACCGTCGAGGAAGCGAAGGGCGGGCGTCACGACATGGACAGCCGAGAGTAGGACGGCCGCCAACGTCGCCAGGATCGGTACCACGCCGGTCACGCCTCCGCCTTTAAGCTGCCAGGGTCAGCGACGACCGTGGATCACGAGCGCGAGCAGGTAGCCGATGGCGCCGGCCATCACCACCAGGCCCAGCGGGGACTCCTTCGCGTATCGGCTGACCGTGTCAGTGCCCTGGCGGTAGGCGCGCTCGGCATCGGGATAGCTCTCGCGTCCCTGCCGCAGGGCGCCGCGGGCAAGGTCGCCGGCCTGGTCGGCGACGTCCCGGACCGCGTCCTTGGCCTGCCCGTAGAGGTTCTCGACGGAACCGCCGACCTCGTTGGCCCGGCCCCTGGCCTGGGTCTCGCGGTCGCCGGTCAGGTTGCCGACGGCCCCCTGCACCTTGCCGCCGAGTTCCCGCGCGGCGCCGGACACCCGGTCGCCGTCGATGCCGCCGCGGACAGCGTCCTTGGCCTTCCCGTACAGGTTCTCGGCGGCGCCCTTGGCCTCGTCGAGCTTGCCCTCAGCCTGGGTCGAGCGGTCGCCCGCCAGTTCCCCGGCCTTGCCCTCGACCTTGCCGCCGAGTTCCTTGGCGGCGCCGGTGATGCGGTTTTCGTCCATGGCTGCGCTCCTGGGTTCAAGGGTTGTGGTTCCGCCCCACGGCTGGGATGGCCGCGGGGCTCCGGTCTCGGATCGGCTCAACGCTTAAGCCGACACGGCGGTGCCGACGCTCAGACTCGACGCTGGGCGACCGGGGCGACGACGGTGCGATCCGCCAGGGGCCCCTTGGCCCCGCCGCGACCGGCGAGGAAGGCGGCGATGGCACCAAGGATCAGCGCGAGGGCGCCGTAGAGCGCACCCTGCGAGGCGACGCGGGCGGTGGCGTCGGCGGCCTGCTTGGCCTGCTCCTTCGCCTTGGCGACCGTGTCCTTGTACTGCTGAGTGTACTGTTGGACCTGGGTGCGGGCCTGTTCCACCGGCTCGTTCTGGGCCTTTGCCAGCGCCTGCGCAGCCTTCTCTTGGGCATCGGCCTGCTGGGCGGCGTCGCCGGTCACCGCCGCACGCACTGCCGTGACAGCCGCGTCCTTCAGCGCTTGGGGGTCGTTGCCGGTGTTGGCGCGAACCTGACCCTCGATGTTGGAGAACGGGTTGTCCATGCCCGGCAGTGACGGGGCAGCGGCCTGCGCGGCGGTCTTCACCGAACCGCCGACAAGGCTGCCGGCACCGCCGAGCGTGCTGGAGACGGCGCTGAAGGCGCCGCTGGCCACGCCGCCGACCGCGGACGACAGGAGGTATATGACCACGAGGGTCGAGACGGCCCAGGCTACCAGACCATGGAAGCCACCGGTGTTGAGCACGGGCTTGCCCGCAAGGCGCCCGGCGAGCCATCCGCCGGCGGCGGAGGCGAGGATGCCGGAGACCACGAACCAGATCCCGGCGCCCGAGGACAGCGACCCCGCGGTGGGGGTGCCGTTCCCGGCCGGGTCGACCGTCGACAGGCCGATGCCCAGCCCGACCATATTGAGGATGACCTGGGCGACCAGCGCGATGACCGCGCCGGCGAAGATCGCCCCCCAGGCCACCTTGTGGACCGCGATGGTGCGCAGGTCGTCGGCGGGATACCCACCGGCTGCGTAGGGCCGGTCGAGGTCGGTGCGTGTCGTATCGGGGGCCAGGGCCATCGGTCTCGGTCCAGTGCTGCTGCGAATGCCTCGACATGCCCATGGGGGGCACGTCGAGCGGTCAAGCCGTCCTGCGCGCCCGATGTTCCACGGATTAACATCGTACGGTGAGGTTGCAGAACCTATCGTTCGACCACTCAGCACCGGCACATCGGCATCCGCCGGTATGTAGCCGGTCCCGGACGAGATGGCGGGCGGGAACTTGGATGGAGCTTGACCGTTAGTGGCGTAGAACAGCAACGCTTCGGACGAACGCCGTGAAGACAGTCATCGCCGCCCTCGTCGTCACCACCTTCGCGTCGATACTTCCGGCTGCCGCTTCCGAGACGGCGCCGAGCCTGCGGCGTAGCGTCGACACCACGACCGTCTCGACCGATGGCAAGGATGACAAGGCCGGGTCGACCTCCGGCGAGACGCAGCCTACCAGGAAGATCAGGGTGGTCCTCGCCTCGCCGTACGGGAACTGACCCCGCATCCGCTACGCGCCACCGTTTGGACACGCCGCTTGGCGGCCGAGCCCGCCTGACGCCGCAATCGCCCGCCAATACCTTCCTGCCTTGACGGTTCGTGAACCATGCCCGTTCACGGCCGATACGGGGATGCGGGTCGGGTGGTGCGGGTGTCGTTGCAGAAGATACGGAACGTCCGCGCTTTGGTGGTCGCCTCGCTGATCCTGGCGCTCCCGGCGTGTTCCGGGCGCCCGACCGGGGTGCTGTTGCCCATTGCCCAGACCGAACAGCTGCCGGGCACGTCGCGCGTCGACATGCTCGTCGCGACGACACGTAAGTCGGCGACCGACCGTGGCGTGCTGTTTTCGGGCGAACGCGGCGACGCCGTGACCTACACCGACCTGGCGGTCTCCATCCCGCCCGACGCCATCCGCCAGCCAGGCTCCGTGCAGTGGGCGAAAAGCCTGCCGGGTAACCCGGCGACGGATTTCGTCGCGCTGCGCGCCGATCCGGTCGAGCGGGGGAAGGTCGCGGCCTGGACCGGCCGTGCGGTCCGTCGCGGGGCCAAGCGCCATGTGCTGGTGTTCGTGCACGGGTTCAACAACAAGTTCGAGGACGCCGTCTTCCGCTTCGCGCAGATCGTCCACGATTCCGGCGCCGAGGTCGCCCCGGTGCTGTTCACGTGGCCCTCCAAGGGGTCGGTGCTCGCCTACGGCTACGACCGGGAGAGCACCAACTTCTCGCGCAATGGCCTGGAGACGCTGTTGCGGGATCTCGCCAAGGACCCGAACGTCGGCGAGATCACGGTGCTGGCCCACTCCATGGGCAATTGGCTGACGTTGGAAAGCCTGAGGCAGATGGCGATCCGTGACAGGCGCGTCGCCCCGAAGATCCGCAACGTCATCCTGGCCGCGCCGGACGTCGACATGGACCTCGCCCGTACCGCGTTCCGTGACATGGGGTCGGACCGGCCCCGGCTGACGTTGATGGTCTCCGGCGACGACCAGGCGCTTGCGGTCTCCCGCCTCGTCTGGGGCGATAGCGTCCGTCTCGGGGCCATCGACCCGACCGCCGAGCCGTACAAGTCCGAGTTGGAACGCCAGAACATCGGTGTCTTGAACCTGTCGACGGTCAAGGGCGACGACCCACTCAACCACGGCAAGTTCGCCTCGGGCGAGGTCGTCGCGTTGCTGGGCAAGCGCTTAGCCGACGGGCAGCCGATCTCCGACGGGCAAATTGGTATCGGCGACCGGCTCGTGAGCACGGCCGCCGGCGCGGCCTCAACCGTCGCGACCGGCGCCGCGCTGGCGGTGGCCGCCCCGGTGGCCATCGTCGATCCACAGACGCGCGAGACCTACGGCGAGCACCTCTCGAACGTCGGCAGCGGATTCAAGGACACCGTCGGCTCGACGGCCAACCTCGCCGCCGCGCCCCTGCGCGCCGTCACCGGCAGTCGCTGACCGTCCGGGGCGGGTCAGTCTGGATGGGGCCATGTCCCCGGCACTAGGGAGATGAGACGATGACGCGGAATGTCTGGCTCACCGTCGCGGTGGTGACGTTGGCGTGGGCGGGCTCCGTCCAGGCCCAGGGCCTGGAGCGCGGGGCGCAAGAGGGTGCCGACCGGGGTGGGATGATCGCCGGCCCCCTCGGGGCGGTGGTTGGCGGCGCGGTCGGCGCGGCGGTCGGTACGGCCAACGGCATCCTCGGCATCGACCGCCGCGCGCGCTTCCGCGTCTACGCGCTGGGCGAGCGGCGTCCGTCCTTCGCCTACGCCGGTCCCGTCCGTGTCGGGACCGTTCTGCCCGATGACGGTGTTGTCTACTACGACGTGCCCACCGAGTTCGCCCTGCCGAACTACAACTACACCGTCGTCAACGACCATCCCGTGCTCGTCGACCCACGCACGCGCCGCGTCGTCGAGGTCATCGACTGAAACCTTCGCCACGAGGACATTTATGACCCGCAGCCTCGGCTTCGCGGCCTGCATCGCGCTCCTGTCGGCCACGCCCGGCCTCTGCGCCGGGCAAGGCAGAAAGGAACTCAAGCGGTACTGCACCGGCGACGCGACGATGTTTTGCGGGGACGTCGACCCCGGCAGCAAGGCGATGGAAGCATGCTTCGAGAAGCACCGGAAGGAGCTGTCGGAGCATTGTCGCCGGGCCATCGAGGCCTATCAGGCGAGGGGCGGCAAGTGATGGGGACCCGGACCTTCATGGCGGCGGCGCTCCTCCTCGGCGGCTGCATCGGTGCGGTCGCCCAGGACCAGCCGATCACGAGCCCGCAGGACGCCCAGTGCCGGGACGAGGCCCGGGACAAGGTGTTCACCGCGCCGAACCCCCAGGGGCTGACGCCGTTCGCGTTGGGCGCGGAGATCTACCACGCCTGCATGAGGCGGCTGGGTGCGGAAACGAAGCCGCCGCGCGAGTAGGCGCGGCGGTCGCGGTCACCAGGCGTCGATGGGCCCCGGGGGCTGCGGGGCCGGCACGTCCGCCGGTGGATCGCCTTCCGGGGTCGAGGGTCCGGGCGGCGGGTCGCCGATGGGCGGGGCCGGATCGTCGCCGGGGCGGGGCGTGTCGGACATGCGTTCGTCTCCTCCTGCCGGCGGTACGTTGACGAGCCGGACATCGGGGCAACGCAGCACCCGTCTCCGCGGTCCCCGTCACGGGACGACCGGCGTCTCCTCGAAGTGCACGTGCGTGATCACGCGGCGCATCTCGGCGACCAGCGCCTCGACCTCCGCGGTGGGGATGCCCGGTTTGAGGTCGAAGGCGAAAGGCTTCATCGTGTCGGCCGGTCCGGTTCCGGGCAACGCCTGTTGCTCCAGCATGATGTACGGGTTGCCGTTCTCGTACTCCTTCACGCGCACGCACAATTCGACGAGCTGGGTCATGGTCGGCTCCTTGGGAAAGTCGGGGGTTCGACGTCAGGCGGCGAGCGCCCAGGGACGGACCGAGGTCGCGACCCGGGTGCCACGGCGTTCGACGGCGACCGCGAGGCACAGGGCGGCCCGGGCGGCCTCAACGAGCGCGGGACGACGGTCGGCCTCGGCGAGGACGAGGCTGTTGGCGACGTCGAGCCAGGCGTGCCGCGACCGCACGACCGGCAGGCGCGCGTCCTCGACGGCGCGACGCGCTTCCGCCACGGAGGATAGGCTGTCCGGGAAGCCGACGAGGCCGGCCGTGGAGACGGGGGTCGAGAACTGAAGGTTTCGGTCGGACATCGGCGGCTCCACTATTGCGTATGTCGGGAGGAAACCGCTCGATTGTGTTGCCAGCGGTGTCGAATGGTGGTCGCAATCGGGCGGCGGAACGATTTGTCCGGCGGATCTTCGACGTGACCGTTCAAACGAGGTCATCACATTCGGTCCAGGTTTACGATGGCACGCACCGCGGTGGCGCCGATGGCAGCGTCGCCGGCCTTCCGGCCGCCGAGGTCGACGGTTACAATTCGAAAAGCCCGTGGCTTCTGCGGTCACACCCGGGAACGATGTCGAACCGATCATGGCGGATGGGCCCATCAGTCCAGGCTGGTTGCGTCCGGCACCGGGCATCGAGCGGGAGGTTCCGATGAAGGCCTTGCGATTGACAGGGACATCGCTCGCGGTAGCCATCGCTTCCATCGTCCCGCCTGCCACACGAGCCCAGTCCGGCCAGGGGACAGTAACGTGCCGCGACGAGATCGGGCCCGCTGCCGCCAAGCGTCTCGTCGCCCAGTGCTTCGATGCCTCGCCGGCCACGCACCCGCCGTGCAACGCCGTGAACCCGTGCGCGATGATCCGCGAGGAGATCGCGCGCAGTTGCAAGCTGTTCGAGGCGTCGAGCCCGCTACCAGCGGACCTCTGTGCCGCGGGCCGCACGCCGTGACCGGCTCGTCGAAGGTCGTCCACGTGGCCTGGGGCGCGGCAAGGGCCGACTCCGTCAGGCAGGCCTTACGAATGCAGGGCCGCACGGAACGGGTGATCGCGCTGACGCACGTCCTCGACGTGGGGCCCATCGAACCGTTCGATCCCGACGCGCGCCGGGGTTGGTTCGCCGAGAACACGCGGCCGGACGACGAACCGGAAGGGGAGCCCACCGATCCGGAGGCACCCTGGGCGGAGGCGACGGACCCCGGCGTCCAACCGGTATACTGGGGCTGCCTGACCGACGCGGCGGAGCACGCGTGCTTCCTCAGGTTCGTAACCCGCATAGCCTCGCGCCCCTTCGACATCGTCGAGGTGATCGGCTCGGATTGCCCCCGAGCGGGTACCGCCTCACCGGTCTGGTCGTTGGCCCAGTTGCGTCCCGAGGAGATGGTCGCGGCCGATCTCGGGGCAGGAGAAAGCCGTTCACCGAGGCCGAGAACAACGCGGCCGTGGCCCGCTGGGCGGAGTTGCGGCGGGAGAACGCGCCGCTGCGCATCGTGCGAGAAGGGATCTTGGTTTCGGCGCCCCTGACCCATTTCGACGATG
>NZ_JAKSXZ010000014.1 GCF_022829465.1 Methylobacterium sp. J-067 | reverse complement strand
ACCTACACCACGACGAGAGGGACGACGCGACCGGCACTCATGGCACCGCCTGGCGGTCATCCCGGTGGCCCCGCCCGACAACCGGGACCGATTGGATGCATAAAGCCGACGTCCTGCGACCGGCCGTCATGGATCGACGGCGCCGATCTGCTTGAGCATGGTGAGGTTGTCCATCAGCGCCCAATGCTCCACGAGGATGCCGTCGGCGACCCTGAAGTAGTCCATGACGACGATGTCCACGGACTTGCCGGTCGGCGGTATGCCCTGGAACTCCCCAGTGTGACGACCCTGGAACCGCAGCCGCGCCAGGACGCGGTCGCCCTCGGCGATGACCTCATCGATGGGGATGGCGACCTCGGAGAGCCCGCCATGGAGCACGGCGGCGAGCTTGCGTATCCCATCGGGACCACGCACCTCGAAATCGAGGCCCGGATCGTGCCTGACGAAGTCCGGCGCGATGTTGGCGTCCCACCACCCCTCGTCACGGTCGCGGAACGCGTCGAAGTACGCGCGGACCAGTCGCTTGTTCGCATCGAGGGACATTTGACGCCTCATGGGTCGCGGGTCAGCGGGGTTCGACCTTCACGCACGTGAACGCGACGGGGATGGCCTTGCCGCCCGAGGTCTTCGTCGTGAACGAGGCCGCGTTCGCCGTGGTGGAGGCGATGGCGTGCTCGGCGTCGGGGCTGTCGACCGGCAGCACGTAGTCCTGCCCGCTCCCGATGCCCTTGGTAGGGTCGAACACCCGGATGGTCACGTTGAAGGGCTTGAGGTCGGCCCTGGCCAAGCCGTCCGCCAGCGCCCCCACGGGGGCCATCACGGGCAGCATGGCCAACGCGAACGCCGCAATCGTCTTGCTCATCGTCGCCTCCCGTCTCAGCGCACCGCGCCCGGCTCGTGGATCGGGCAACGGTTGAACCGCTCGCGGAACTCGGCCGAATGACGGTAGGGGGCGTTGCGGGCCCGGTTGATGTTGCCGAGGGGCCGGTGCGCCGCGAGGCCGGTCCAGACGCTGAAGCGCATCTCCTCGTCCACCGCCAGGACCCGGGCGGCGTCCCAACTATCCTGCGGCCGGGCACGGATGATGCCGACCCGCTGGAACGGGGCCTCGTCCTCCTTCCACTCCACCGTGGGGTCCTCCACCGGCTGGCGTTCGAGGTCGCGGCATAGCTGGACCCGGAACTCCCATTCACCGGCGATGCCGACCATCTCGGACTGCACCGTCTCGCGGATGGCGTTCGGACGGCCGGAGGCGTCGATCTCGGCACCGGTGAGCGCCGTCAGGGCCGGCGCGACGGGAGCGACCGAGAATTTTGCGATATAGTCGCCGTACCGGAACGGGGTCAGGCTGTAATAGGTCTCGCCGAGCGGATCGACGTTGGGCGCGCCGCCGAGCGAGCCGATGGTGGGGCTGTCGATGCCCACCGCGTGCAGGGCCTTGTTGACCCCGCGCAGGACGGTGGAGGCGGCCACCTTCAGGCCCTCGGCCCGGTCCGTGGTGCCGGCCAACAGCTTGAGGCTGCCCAGGAACCTCTCGGCGTTCGGCGCCTGGAAGACCTTGCCGTTAACCATGATGAAGTTCTGGGTCGTGCCCTCCGCGTCGGGGAGGCGCTCGCCCTCGACGTCGAGGACCTTCAGGGCGAGCCCCCGGGGCAGGGAGACGGCGTCGGGAAGGATGTCGCCGGCATTTGTCGACATCCGCATGTAGACCTTGTGCTCGCCGTGCTTGGCGAACAGGCCCTGGGCCAACTCGGGGGGCAGGCCCGCATCGACGGTCAGCGTCCCTTCGAGGATGCCATGCGACTTCGCGTGGACCGAGCGCACGGCATGGCCCGAATGCTCCGCGACCCTGGTCAGGATCGTGTCGAAGGCCTGGTTCAGCTGCTCGATGGTCTGCCCCTCGTCGGGCCGCAACACCTCGACATCGGGACTGTATCGCACGGGAGGTTGCACGGTCCGTCTCCTGGCATGGGCCGTGACAGAACGGGGGCGGTCGCGCGACGTTCCGGGTTGCGCGACATTCAATCGCCCATGAACGAGGCAGGGAACGTCCGTCGCGCGGGCGGCTTGTCGGCGGTGCGGCACGCCTGTTCGCCCCGGAGTTACCGCCTTGCGTCTCCCTCCCATCCCTCCGAGTGAACTCAGCAACGAGCAACGCGGTCTCTACGACACGCTCAAGGCCGGCATCGACAGGCAATTCCAGGGATTCCAGACGGCCAGGGCGGACGGTGCGCTCCTCGGGCCCTTCAACCCCTGGCTCCACGAGCCGCGGATCGGCAGGGCGGTGTGGGAACTGACTGAGGCGGTCTCGGCTTGCGGCGCCCTTCCCGAGAAGGCTCGCCAAGTCGCCATCCTGGCCACCGGCGCCCGCTTCAAGGCCTCCTTCGAACTCTACGCCCATGTCCAGGTGGCCCGCGACAAGGGCTTGGCGGAGGACAAGGTCGCGACGATCACGGCCGGTCAGCGCCCGGCCGACCTCTCGCCCGACGAGGCGGCCGTCTACGACGCGGCCGCCGCGCTCAACGCCGGCGGCGTGCTGCCCAGGCCTGTCTACGACCGCGTCCAGGCGGCCTTCGGACCACGGGGCATCGCCGAACTGATCCACCTCGTCGGCCTCTACGCGATGGTGTGCACGACGCTCAACGGCTTCGACGTCCCCGTCCCGGAGCAGCAGGTCGATCCCGCATCCTGATCCGGGCCTCCGGCAGACAAACCCGCGGGCGCAGACCCGCCAAGGAGACCCCCATGACGTACCTCCGCTACGCGCCCGACATCGAGAAGCCCGCCCCGGACGAGCAGGAGTCCATCGACGGCATCATCCAGGGCATGACCCAGCAGTCGCAGGTCGTGGAGAAGCGCGAGCGCCACGCCGTGCGCGCGAGCCACGCCAAGAGCTCAGCCTGCGTCGTCGGCGAGTTGATCGTCCCGGAGGGCTTGCCGCCCGAGCTCGCGCAGGGCCTGTTCGCCAAGCCGGGTACGCACAAGGTGGCGGTGCGCTTCGCGCAGGGACCGGGCGAGACCTTGGGCGACCGGGTGTCCACCCACCGCGGCATGTCGATCAAGGTGTTCGGGGTGCCCGGCGAGAAGCTGCCGGGCCACGATGTCGAGACCCAGGACTTCGTGCTCGCCACCGGCACGACCTTCCCGTCCGGGACCGCGGCCGGGTTCCTGCGCGACGGAACCGTGATCGGCAAGGCGACCGGGATGCCGGAGGGCGTGAAGAGCGCGGTGGCCGCCACCGCGCGCAACCTCAACCGGGTGTTGCACGCGTTCGGGACGGAGAGCGCCATGGCCGACTTCCTCGGCCATCCCTACAGCCATCCGCTCGCCGACAGCTATTTCAGCCAGGCCCCGATGCGGTTCGGCGACCATGTGGCCAAGCTCGGGGCGGTACCGGCATCCACGGCGCAGTCGGACCTGGCCGAATGGCGTCTCGACCCGCACGGCGACGAGGACGGTTTCCGCCATGCGGCCACGGACTTCTTCCGCGGAAACGAGGTGGTCTACGAGTTGAAGGCGCAGCTCTGGGCCGATGCCGAGCGCCAGCCCATCGAGGATGCCTCGGTCGACTGGCCGGTCGCGGTCAGCCCGTACCGTACGGTGGCGACGATCCGCCTGCCGCGCCAGGACGCCTATTCCCCCGAGCGGGTCCACTACTTCGACGAGGTGATGACCTTCCGCCCGGCGCACAGCCTCGCGGCGCACCGGCCGCTCGGTTCGGTGATGCGGGCGCGGCTCCAGGTCTACCGGGCGCTGAGCGACTTCCGCCACCGGGAAAACGGTGTGACCGCCGAGAATACCGCCACGCCGGAGAGCATCCCGGCCTGAGGCTGAACCCTTCCCCTTCCCGCACATAGGAGCCAACCATGACCCTTCAGGGCAAGACCATCGCCATCCTGATCGCCCCCCGGGGGACGGAGGAGCCGGAGTTCACGAAGCCCCGCGACGCACTGCTCGCGGCCGGCGCGACCGTCACGGTGGTCGGGCTTGAGGCGGGCGAGGCCGAGACGGTCAACAACGACCTCGACCCCGTCGGGAAGTACCCGGTCGACAAGACCATCGACGCCGTGTCCGCGTCGTCCTTCGACGGGCTCGTCATCCCCGGCGGCAGCGTGGGGGCCGACAAGCTCCGGGGCAGCGAGGCCGTCGTCGCCTTCGTCCGGGACTTCTTCCAGGAGGCCAAGCCGGTCGGCGTCATCTGCCACGGGCCCTGGACGTTGGTGGAGGCCGACGTCGTGAAGGGGCGCAAGCTGACCTCGTTCCCGACCGTGAAGACCGACATCCGCAACGCGGGCGGGGAATGGGTCGACGCGGAGGTGGTTGTCGACAAGGGCCTCGTCACCAGCCGCAACCCGAAGGACCTGCCGGCCTTCTGCGCCAAGATCGTCGAGGAATTCGCCGAGGGGCGCCATCCGGACAAGGCCCGCAGCATCTGAGGCCGTCCCATGCCGGGCACCGGTGGAATGTCCGACGACGTGATTTGGACCTCGTGACCAGCGAGTTCGACGTGATCGTCGTGGGGGGCGGCGCCGCCGGCATCGGTGCAGTCCGGAGGCTCGTGGACAGCGGCACCTCGTGCCTGCTCCTGGAGGCGTCTCAACGGCTGGGGGGCCGTGCCTACACGCAGGATCTCGGAGGCTACCCGCTCGACCTTGGCTGCGAGTGGCTCCATTCGGGCGACCGCAACGCATGGGTCGACATCGCCGAGGCGTCCGGTTTCCCGGTCGACCGGGGTGACCCGCCATGGGCGAAGGCGCATCCTTCCCAGGACGTCAACAAGGACGACCGGGAGGCGGCGTGGAGGGCCTATGGCGACTGGGAGGGGCGGCTTCGTGCCGTGGCCCGGGGCACCGACCGGGCGAGTGATGCCTTGGAGCCCGGAGGGCCCTGGAACGGCTATGTCCGGGCCATCGCAGGGTTCATGAGCGGTGTCGCACCCGAAGGGATCTCGGCCACCGACTACCTCGCCTACGACGATGCCTCGACGGGCAAGAACTGGCACCTGCCGCTCGGCTACGGCACCCTCGTCGCCGCCAGCCTACCGTCCTCGGCGACAGTCCGGCTGGCCACGCCCGCCGAACGGATCGATCTGACGGGTTACGGCGTCGAGGTGACCACCCGCGCGGGTGCCGTCAGGGCAAAGGCCGCCATCCTCACTGTCTCGACCGTGGTCCTGGCCGGCGACGCGATCCGCCTTCCCCCCGAAGTCGACCCCTGGCGCGAGGCGGCCGCCGCACTGCCCCTCGGCCGCAACGAGAAGATCTTTCTGGAGATTGGGCGCGATACGGCGTTCGGTCCGGACACGCATGCCTACGGCAACCTGAGAGACCCGAGGTCCGCGGCCTATTCGATCCGGCCGAACGGCTGGCCCGTCATCGAGGCCTTCCTCGGTGGCGAGGGCGCCCGCATCCTTGATGAGGCTGGCCCGGCCGCCGGCTTCGACTTCGTGTCGGCGGAGTTGGCCGCCTTGTTCGGCAGCGGCGTAGCGTCGGCTATCCATCCGCTCGCGGCAACCTCGTGGAGCCGTATGGCGTCCATCGGCGGCGCGTATAGTTGCGCGCTGCCGGGGCAATCCGATGCGCGGGCGAGGCTGGCCCAACCGTTCGAGGACCGGCTCTTCTTCGCCGGCGAGGCGACACACCTCTTTGACTTCACGACCGCCCACGGGGCCCACGACAGTGGGCAAAGGGCCGCCGACGAGGCGATGGCCGCGGTCAGGGCCCGGCCCATCCCGGCAAGGAAAGTGCCACCAGCAGTCGTTCCGGCCCGGGGGGTCCGTTAGCCATACCATTCCCGCCGTCGCAGTGCCTTTGCCCGGGGATGGCGTCCGGCGAACCGCGCGCCTTTCGGGAACACGGCCTTGGTTCGACGCCCGAGGGTGGCCACGGCAACACCGGGTGGGGTCGGCGTGGGAATACGCTCGACCCATTGGCGGAGGCCGTCATGGGCGGCCTGCCTCGGGTTCAGCGGTTCAAGAGCAGTTCGAGCCTTCCGACCGCATCCTCGATCTGAGCCTCGGTCAGGGACGAGTAGCCGAAGACCAGCATGTCGTCCCGGGCCCCCTGATCGACGTCGAACGCCGCCCCGCTCGATAACGCGTAGACGCCGATGCCACGCTCCCTCGCCGCGACCTGGACTTGCCGCGCCGGGGGACACCCGGGCGGTAGCTGCCAGACCAAGTGAAGCCCGCTCTCCCCGCCGATGACCGAGGCGCCGTCGAACGTCCGCCGCAGCGTGGCGACGAGGTGGTCCCTACGGGCCTTGTAGAGTTGGCGTAGCCTGCGCAGGTGCCGGTCGAAGTGCCCCTCGTCGATGAAGGCGGCCAGCGCGGCCTGCTCCAGCCACGCCTGGCCGTTGCTCATCCGGGCCTTGAGCATCCGCGCCTCGTCCCAGAACAGGCGCGGGACCGTCGCGTAGCCGATCCGCAGTCCCGCCCCCACCGACTTGGAGAAGGTGCCGACGTAGAAGACGCGCCGCCCCCCATCCAGGCCGGCGAGGGCGGTCAGCGGCGGGCCGTCGTACCGGAAGTCGCTGTCGTAGTCGTCCTCCACGATGTAGCTGTCGGTCTCCTCGGCCCAGCGCAGCAGTTCCAGCCGGCGGGTCAACGGCATGATCGCGCCGGTCGGGAACTGGTGCGAGGGCGTCACGTACAGCAGGCTGCCCCGGTCCTTGGGAAGGAGGTCCGTGCGCAGGCCGTCGCCGTCGACCGGGACGGGATGGACGGTCATGCCGGCGCTCCTGAAGATCAGGGAGGCCCCGAGGTAGCAGGGGTTCTCGATGCAGAGCTGCCGGGTGTGCCCCCTCAACAGGTTGAACACCAGGTTGAGCGCGTCCTGCCCCCCCGTGGTCACGACGATCTGGTCCTTCGTCACCGCGACGGCGCGGGCACGCCGCAGGTGCGTGCCGATGGCGGCGCGGAGTTCCGGGAGCCCGGCCGGGTCGCAGTAGTCGGTCAGGTAGGCGGTCTCCTGCGACAGGAGGCGGTTCACGATCCGCCGCCAGATGCGGAGGGGGAACCCGGCGGGGTCCGAGCGCCCGACCCAGAAGTCGAGTTCAGGTCGGTCCCCACCCCCGCCCGGCGAGCCTGCGAAGCACAGCAGGGGTTCGCCGACCGCGTCCGGGACCGGTCCGTTGGTCAGGGCCTGGCCGCCACGCTGGATCAGCAGGAGACTGTCCGGCGGGATGGGCTCCACGAACAGGCCGGCCGTACCCCGGGCCTTGACGTAGCCCTCGGCGGAAAGGCGCTCGTAGGCTGCGTTCACAGTATTGCGAGAGATGCCCAGGCGCTCGGCCAGCAGGCGGCTCGGCGGCAACGCCATGCCGGCCTTCAACTTCCCTTCCAGAATGATCTCCCGGACCTGGTCGAATACCTGGACCTGCAAGGGCTTGGCGGAGGATGCGTCAAGCGTGAGCGTCAGTTCCACCCGTTACCCCATTGTAAGGCGGCGTCCCGGCACGGACGAGATTTCAGGGCCGGTGCCGGTCGGCCCCAACCCAATGGGGCGCGACAAAACGGTTGGTACCATGGGCCGCATCCACTTTGGCCCTTTTGCACGACCAAAATTTGGAATTGTTTGCGGTTTAGTGCACCCTGGGAACGGGTCGGGCTCACCATCCGGAACGCCAAGAAGGCCGGACGCCCGACCGCGGAGGAAACATGAACGAGATCGTCAAGCCGGACTCCCTGATCGTCGCCCAGGCCGAGAGCCTGACCGAGACCTTCTTCGGGGGCTGCCCGCACGATTGTCCCGACACCTGCTCGATGCTGTTCGACGTCAAGGACGGCCAGCTCCAGGGCGTACGCGGCAACCCAGACCACCCGATGACCCGCGGCGGTCTCTGCGTGAAGCTGAAGGACTACGAGAAGCGCCACTACCATCCCGACCGGCTTCTCTACCCGATGAAGCGGGTCGGCCCGAAGGGGTCGAAGCAGTTCGAGCGGATCACCTGGGACGAGGCGCTGGACACCATCGTCACCCGCTGGAAGGCGATCATCGACGAGCACGGCCCGCAGGCCATCGCGCCCTATAGCTACCTCGGCAACCAGGGCCTCGTGCACGGGCTGAACGGCGGCGACGCCTTCTTCAACCGCATGGGCGCCACCGTCATGGAGCGCACCTTCTGCGGCGAGGGCTCCTGCACGGCGTGGCTCCTCACGGTCGGCCCGACCGCCGGCCTCGACCCGGACAGCTACATCCACTCCAAATACATCGTGATCTGGGCCTGCAACTCGGTCAGCACGAACCTGCACCACTGGGCCATCGTGAAGGACGCCCAGAAGAAGGGCGCCAAGGTCGTCGTGATCGACGCCTACGCCTCGCGCACCGCCAAGGCCGCCGACTGGCACATCGCGCCGAAGCCCGGCACCGACGGCGCGCTCGCAATGGCGCTGATCAACTCCATCATCGAGCAGGGCCTCGTCGATCAGGACTACGTCGACAACTACACGGTCGGCTATGAGGAGCTGAAGGAGCGCGCCGCCGAGCGCACGCCGGAATGGGCCGCCGAGATCACCGGCGTCTCCGCCGACGATATCCGCAAGTTGGCCCGGGAGATGGCGACCGAGCAGCCCGTGGGCATCCGCATCGGCGTGGCGCTGGAGCGCCACTACGGCGGCGGCCAGACCATCCGGGCGGTCTCCTGCATCCCGGCGCTCACCGGGGCGTGGCGCCATGTCGGCGGCGGCATCACCCAGTTCGGCGTCTGGGAGCACCCCTACAAGTTCGACGTCATCTGCCGCCCGGACCTGATCCCGGAGGGCACCCGTGTCGTCTCGAACCTGCAGATCGGCCGGGCGCTGACCGGCGAGATGCAACTCGACCCGCCGATCATGTCGATGATGTGCTGGAATTCGAACCCGGTCACGCAGGCGCCCGAGACCGACAAGATCGTCGAAGGGCTGATGCGCGAGGACCTGTTCATGGTCTCGGCCGAGCACTTCATCTCGGACACGGCCTCCTACGCCGACATCCTGCTGCCGGCCACGATGGGCGCCGAGATGGAGGACATGATCCTCTCCTGGGGCCACCTCTACCTG
>NZ_JAKSXZ010000011.1 GCF_022829465.1 Methylobacterium sp. J-067 | reverse complement strand
TCCGCGCCTGGGTGAGGGAGCGCAGGTCCCGCAGGGAGGGCGGCCGGCTCATGCGGCCTTCCCCGGCAGCAGTCGGGAGGCTTCCGCGAAGGCGCCGGGCAGGTCCCCCGCGCCGCCGCGCAGAAGCTCCCGCGCATCGGTGACACCGACCTCCCTGAGCCACGCCTCGAATTCCGGGGCCGGCGCCCGGCCGAGGGTCTGCCGCGCGAAGACGGCATCGTGGTGCGACAGGGACTGGTAGTTCAGCATCACGTCGTCCGCCCCCGGCACGGTGATGACGAAGTTCACCCCCGCCGCGCAGAGCAGGGTGAGGAGGGCGTCCATGTCCTCGCCGTCGGCGTCGGCATGGTTGGTGTAGCAGACGTCCACCCCCATCGGCAGGCCCAGCAGCTTGCCGCAGAAATGGTCCTCCAGCCCGGCGCGGATGATCTGCTTGCCGTCATAGAGGTATTCCGGCCCGATGAACCCGACCACGGTGTTGACGAGGAGCGGATCGAACTCCCGCGCCACGGCGTAGGCGCGGGCCTCCATCGTCTGCTGGTCGACGCCCCAATGGGCGTCCGCCGAGAGGGCCGAGCCCTGGCCGGTCTCGAAATACATGAACCGCCCGTCCGCCGGGCAGCGGCCCAGCGCCCGGCCTGCCTGCGCGGCCTCGCGCAGGACGGCGAGATCGACCCCGAACCCGGCATTGGCCTTCTGCGAGCCGGCCACCGACTGGAACACCAGATGACCGGCGCCCCCCGCCCCATCGCCTCGATCGCCACGGTGACGTTGCCGAGGCAGCAATGCTGCGTCGGCACGTTGAGGCGCAGGCGCAGGGTTTCCAGCAACTCCACGATGCGGATGTAGTCCGGCAGCGAGTCGGTGGCGGGGTTCACGCCGATCACCGCATCGCCCGAGCCCATCAGCAGCCCGTCGAGGGCCGAGACGAGGATGCCTTCCGAGGAATCGGTTGGGTGGTTCGGCTGGTTGCGGGTCGAGAGGCGCCCCGGCAGCCCGATGGTCGAGCGGAAGCGCGTCACCACCGGCCGCTTGGCGGCGATGGCCACGAGGTCCTGAAGGCGGCAGATCTTCGAGACGGCCGCCACCATCTCCGGTGTCAGGCCGGGCGAGAGCGCGGCGAGCACCGGCCCGTCCGCCTCGGTGCGGAGCAGCCATTCCCGGAACCC
Source organism: Methylobacterium sp. J-067 (assembly GCF_022829465.1). Lineage (GTDB taxonomy): Bacteria > Pseudomonadota > Alphaproteobacteria > Rhizobiales > Beijerinckiaceae > Methylobacterium > Methylobacterium litchii. The sequence goes on along the minus strand of NZ_JAKSXZ010000011.1, from coordinate 11,369 downwards.
ACCGACGGTGAGCGAGGCGACCGGCGCGAAGGCCGCGCGGTCGTGCCGCCGGGCGATGAGGTCCGAGACCTCGTCCTCCTCGGAGGGGATCAGTTCCTGGTCGAGGAAGGTCTTGAGGGGCAGGTCGGCCAGCGCGATCTGCGCGGCCAGTCGCTCCACCGGCCCCTCGGCGGCGATGCCGGCGAGCTGGTCGCCCGAGCGCTCGGGCGTCGCCTTGGCCATCAGGCTCTTCAGGTCGGGGAAGGTGAAGCGCGTCCCTTCGATCGTCGTCGCATACGCCATGACGAAGCCTCCGCGCGGACGGTTCGGATCAGATGTCGCGATCCCGCAGGATCGCCAGGGCCGCACCGTGCAGCGCGGGCGTCGCGGCGGCCAGGACGCGACCATCCGAACCGAGCGTCAGGGCGGCGCCGTCCCAATCGGTGACGATGCCGCCGGCGGCTTCGATCACCGGGACAAGGGCGAGGTAATCGTAAGGCTGGAGCCCGGTCTCGGCGACGAGATCGCAATGGCCCGAGGCCAGCAGCCCGTAGGCATAACAATCGCCGCAGAAGCGGCGGATGCCGACCCGGCTCACGAGGCAGCGGTAGCGTGCCTCGTCCGCGCCCATGAAGCCATCGGGCGTGGTGGTGAAGAACCGCGCCTCGGCGAGCGTGCGGCAGCCGCTGGCCCGGGCGGGGGCGCCGCCGAACAGAGCCTGACCGGGTCGGCCGGTCCAGCGCTCGCCCAGCGCCGGCATATCGATGACGCCGACAACCGGGCGCCCATCGTCGATGAGGGCGATCAGGGTGCCGAACAGCGGCAGGCCCGTCACGAAGCTCTTGGTGCCGTCGATGGGGTCGATGACCCAGACCGGCCCGTCGCCGGGCTTCAGGCCCATCTCCTCGCCGAGGATGCCGTGGGCGGGGAAGCGGGCCTCGATGCGCGCCCGGAGGAGGGCTTCGATGGCCCGGTCGGCCTGCGTGACCGGGCTCGCATCAGCCTTCGCGACGACATCGAGGGCGGTGCGGAAGTAGCGCATGGCCACGGGCCGCGCCGAGTCGGCGAGGTCTTCCGCGAAGGCCAGCAGTTCGGCGGGCGAGGGGAGGGCGGCCATGCTCTAGAGCGCCCTCAGGAAGGCGGGCCAGCGGGTGTCGTTCATGATCGAGCGGGCGCGCATGTGCTTCCAGATGCCGTATTTGTAGAAGTCGAAGTCGAGATCGGAGATCCGGTTCTGGACCATGGCCCAGGTCGACCATTTCACGTCGGCCAGAGCCTTGTGCACCATGAGCCGGGCGAAGAGCGCTTCGCTGTACCGGCCGAAATACGTCTCGATCAGGGTGCGGTCGATCTCTTCGGAAAAGAACATCTCGCCGCTCCACACCGCGAGGTCATACAGACGGTCGTTGTTCGAGGCGTATTCGAAGTCGATCAGCAGGATCGAGCCGTCCTCGCCGAGCAGGAAGTTGCCCGGCATCGGATCGTTGAAGCAGGGCACGAGGTCGAGGCCGGACGCCTCCAGCGCCGCGCGGGCGAGGCGGGTCTGGCGCCCCAGCCACGCGTGATCCGGCGGGACCGCCGCGCCGAGTTCGGCCACCTGCCGGTCGTGTTCGTCGATCATGTCGAACACGGTCTTGGTGAGCGGCAGGAGCGGCGCCGCATGGAAGCGGCGGTAGAGGCCGATGGCCTGCGTGCGGACGGCCGCCTCGGCGAAGTCGCGGTTCGTGGACGGGCGGCGGCCATCCACGAACTCCGCGATCTCCACGTCCTCGGCGTCGAGGTAGTCGAAGGTGCGGGGCCCGAGGCCGATCACCTCCGCCTGCCGGCTGGCGGCGCGGGCGGCGGCCCGGTCGATGAACATCTCGGTGCCCCGGCCCGGCATCTTCACGAAGTAGGCGCAGGCCTCGCCCTCGATCTCGACGCGCCAGTTCATGTTGCTGATGCCGCCCAGCACCGGGCGGTAGCGCATATCGCGACCTTGCCAGGGGGCGACCCGGCGAAGGGTGGCCTCGAAGGCCCGTTCGGCTTCGTTGCTCGCAGCGCCGAGGGAAATCATGCCGCGCTCCTCACAGGCTCCTCAGGATTTCCTCGAAATCCGGCCGCGTGACCCGCATCCGGCAGCGCAGGAGCCGCCAGCTCGCGTATTTGCGGAACTCCAGGCTCCGGCGCGGGGAGACCTTGTCCATCACCAGGGCCCGCAGGCCCCAGTACAGGTCGTCGGCCGCCCCATAGGCCCGGCAGCGGCTGAACACCGCCGGCCGGCAGGTCCCCTCGGCAATTTCGATGCCGAGGCGCATGTCGCTCTCGAACTGGCAGGCCTCGTTGAGGAAGGCGGCGAGCTGGTAATGGGGGTCGGCGTCGCAGCCCATGTCGAAATCGACGAAGCGGAGGGCCCCGTTCGGGTCGAACAGCAGGTTGGAGGCGTGCGGATCGCCGTGGACGGGCCGCCGATCCGTGCCCGCCGCGCCGAGGGCCGCCGCGATGGTCTCGCCCCAATCGAACAGGAACCACGCATCCGGCGGCAGCGTGTCGGCCCCCTCGCCCAGGAGGGTGCGCATCCGGCGGATGCCGTCGAACACGCTCCACGGGGTGCCGAACGGCTCCCCCTCGGCGATCCGGCCGAAGGCTCCGATCACCGCGCCCATGCGGTCGGGCCTGCGCAGGATGTCGAGGGTGGCCGGCCGCCACTCGGGCCCCAGGCGCCGGAACAGGATCGCCCCCTGGTCCGGCGACAGGTGCAGCGGTTCGGGAGCGAGGCCGAGGCCGGCGATCCGGGTCGCCACCCGGAAGGCGGCGGCGGGATCGAGCCACGCTCCGGCGGCGGGCTCCGAGACCTTGAGGAACGTGGCCGGCTCGGCGCCGGGCGAATCCGCCACGAGGTAGGTCGCGGATTCGACCCCGTGATAGGAGGGCGATGCCGCGCCGGGGCAGGCGACGCCGTAGCGGACCTGCCGCCCGGCGAAGAGCGCGGCCAGCGCCTCCTCCGCGAGATGTTCGTAGGGGGAGTCGGGGGCGCCGGTCGCCTTCATCGCCCGTCTCCCCCCTCATCGAGGGCCGCGAGCCCCTTCGTGGCGAGGGCCATCAGCATGTCGGCCAGGACCTGCGTGCCGAAGGCCTGATCCTCGGGCGAGGCGAATTCGGTCGGGTGATGCATCACCCCGTTCCGGCAGGGCACGGCCAGCACGATCGACGGGCAAACCGCCGCGAGGCTGATCGCATCGTGGCCGCCGATCGTATCGAGATGGCGGGTCCGGACCCCGCGACCGGCCCCGGCCCGCTCCGCGAGGCCGACGAGGCCGGGATGCATGGCGCCGGCCGGGCGCAGGTCGATGGCGCGCACCTCCGATCCGACGCCGGCCCGCTCGCAGGCGGCGGCGATGCGCGCCTTCAGCGTGGCCTCGGCCTCTTCGAGGATCCGAGGCGAGCCGGAGCGCAACTCGATGAACAGGACCACCTCGCTCGGGACGGTGTTCGGCGAGTTCGGGAAGACTTCGAGCCGCCCGACCGAGGTGTGCAGGTCGAGGCCGTGATCGCCCGCCATGTCCTTGAGGTCGGCGATCAGGTAGGCGGCGGCGAGCAGGGCGTCGCGGCGCTCGGCCATCGGGGTCGGCCCGGTATGGGCCTGCCGTCCGAGGAAGGCGAGGCGATACTTGGTGGCGCCCCAGTAGCGGGTGAAGGCGCCGACGCGCTGGCCCTCCCGCTCCAGGATCGGGCCGCCCTCGATGTGCAACTCGATGAAGGCGTCCGGGACGCGCACGGTGTCGGAGCCGGCATAGCCGATCGCGTCGAGGGCCTGCCCGACCGAGATGCCGTTCCCGTCCCGGCGTTCGAGGGCCCAGGGCAGTTCGGCCGCTCCGGTGAAGACGCTGCTGCCGAGCAGGCTCGGCTGGAACCGGGCGCCCTCCTCGTTGGTCCAGTTGGCCACGACGAAGTTGCAGGCGGCCTGCTGGCCGAGGGCGGCGAGGCCCTCGCGGACGGCGCGGATCGCCTCGCAGGCGGCGACGACGCCCAGCGCGCCGTCGAAGCGGCCGCCATTGGGCTGGCTGTCGAGATGGGAGCCGACCATCACCGTCGGCGCGTTGTTGCCCGCGAGGTCGAGGCGGCCGAACTGGTTGCCGATCCGGTCGACGAGCGGCACGAAGCCGTTCTCGCGGAACCATGCCGCCAGCCCGTCGCGGGCGGCGCCGTCCTCCGCCGAGAGGGCGAGGCGGGTCATCGATCCGTCCCGGCCGCCGCCGAAAGCCGACACGGCTTCCATCATCGCCTGGAGGCGAGCGGCGTCGATCCGCGCGGTCGGTGTTTCAGGCATGAAGGACATCCACATTGAGTCGTTTGAAGGCGTCGGCGAAGTCGCCCGGCAGGGGGGCGTTGGTGACGAGGACGTCGACGTCGCCGAGACCGAGGGTGCGGATCGTGCCGAGGCGCCCGAACTTCGCGCTGTCGGCCAGGATCACCGAGCGGCGGGTCTGCTCCACGGCGGCGCGGCGCAGGACCGCCTCCTCCTGGCCGAGATCCATGAAGCCGTGCTCGCGGTGCACGGTGACGATCCCCATCACGGCGAGGTCGTAGACGTGCTCGCGCAGGGCGGCGACGGTGCGGTGGCCGAACAGGCCCCGGTAATGGGGCTTCATCTCCCCGCCGAGCACCGTCACCTGCGATTGCGGATCGTCGGCGAACATCGCCGCGATGCCGATGGAGTTGGTATGGATCGAGATCCGCCGGCCGAGGAGCTGCCGCGCGAAGGCAAGGGTGGTGGTGCCGGTGTCGATGAAGACGGTCATCCCGTCCTCCACGAGGGGGAGGGCGGCCGAGGCGATCCGCGCCTTCTCGCGCATGCCGATCCGGGCCCGGTCCTCGAAGGGCTGGTCCCCCCTCTTCTGCTCGATCACCGCCCCGCCATAGACGCGCCGGGCGTGGCCGCGCATTTCGAGGTCCCGCAGGTCGCGCCGCACGGTCTCGGTGCTGATCCCGAGGCGGCCCGACAATTCGTTGACCGAGACGCGTCCGTCGCGCTGCAATTCCGCCAGGATCAATTGCAGGCGCTGCTCGGTGATGCTCATCGGCGTCCCTCTCCCCGGGTTGCACGTCCCTTGACCTGAGACGCGCCCCGAGACGGGGGTGGCATGCCCTTCGGCAGGCCGCAATTCGTCCTGCGGATTCTTCCTGTTGACCCCATGGCGGCCGCCTGGGCCAACCCGGCGCCGGGGGCCGGCACGTGGTGGCAGGAGGCGAAATCGCCCGCCCCCCGCGTGACGAGAGCGGGGCTCTGCCCGGCGCAGGGGGCGAAGGCCCGCGGACAGCGCGAGCGGAAGGCGCAGCCGGCCGGCAGGTCGATCGGGCTCGGCGGCTCGCCGTCGAGGAGGCAATCCTCCGGGCGGTAGCGGCGCTCCTCCAGGGTCGGCATCGCCGAGAGCAGGGCCCGCGTGTAGGGATGCCCCGGATCGAAGAACAGGCGCCCGTTGTCGGCGAGTTCCACCACCTCGCCGAGATACATCACGGCCACGCGGTTGCACGCCTTGCGGACCATCGCGAGGTCGTGGCTGATGAAGATGTAGGTGAGCCCGTGGGCGCTCTGGAGCTTATCGAACAGCGCGAGCAGCCGGAACTGTTCGGTCTGGTCGAGGGCCGAGAGCGTCTCGTCCATCAGCAGGATCTCGGGATCGAGCACCATCGCCCGGGCGACGTTGATGCGCTGCCGCTGGCCCGCCGACAGGCCCAGCGGCAGGGCGTCGTAGAGGGTGGGGCTCAGCCCGACATCGTTCATCACCGCGCGCACCTTGTCCCGGATCCGGGCGGCGTCGCGCCAGCCGTGGATGCGTAGGGGCGCTTCGAGCATCGCGCCGATGGCCGTGCGCGGCGGCAGGGAGTCGAACGGGTCCTGCAGCACCAATTGGAGCTTGCGCCGGAAGCGGAGAAGTTCGCCGCCGGAGAGCCGGGCGATGTCCTGCCCCTCGCACAGGATCCGCCCGGCGCTGGGGCGTTCGAGCCGGCTCAGCAGGCGCATGAGGGTCGATTTCCCGCAGCCGCTCTCGCCGACCACCGCGAAGCTGTCGCCCTTGGCGATGTCGAAGGTGACGTTGCGGACGGCCCGCAATGCGCCCGTGCCGGCGAAGGTGCCACGTTCGCGCACCCGGTAGGTCTGGGACACGTCCTCGAGGCTGATGATCGGGCGCCGCGCCGCGCCGGCCTCGCGGGACCGGGGCTGGGCCGGCACGCCCGTCCAGATCGTGGGGATCTGCGCGACCAGTTCGCGGGTGTAGGCGTGGACCGGCCGGGCGACGAGGGCGTCGGTCGGCTGCTCCTCCACGAGGCGGCCGGCATCGATGACGAGGGTCCGCGCCGCCGCCTCGCGGGCGACCGGCAGGGAGGACGACACGAAGAGGATCGCGGTTTGGAACTGCGCCGTCAGCTCCCGCATCAGCCGGATGACCTGCGCGGCCACTGTGACGTCGAGGGGTTGGGTGACGTTGTCGGCGACGAGCAGCGCCGGGTCCGAGATCATCGCATCGACCAGCAGGGCGCGCTGCATCATCCCGCCGGAGAATTGCGACGGATAGTCATGGAAGCGCCGCGCGGCGGAGGGGATGCGCACCGCCTCCAGCAGCGCGATCACCCGGCGCCGCGCCGCGTCCTCCGTCACGCCGGGGGTGACGGCCCGCATCTTCTCGGCGATCTGCCGACCGACCGGGAGCGTCGGATCGAGGGCGCCCATCGGGTTGGCGCCGACATAGGCGATGTCCCGGCGCAGGGGGCGCATGGCGCGAGGGTCGAGGCCGAGGATGTCCCGGCCCCGGAATCGGACGGTGCCGCTGGCGGAGAGCGTCCGGTCCAGGCCGTTCACCACGGCCTTGGCCAGCACCGTCTTGCCCGCGCCCGTCGCGCCGACCACCCCCACGATCTCGCGGGGGGCGATGTCGAAGGAGATGCCATCGAGGAGCCGCCGCCCGCCGAAGGCAGGGGCGAGGGCGACGCCGAGGTCGCGGACGGACAGGATCGGCGCCTCGTCCATCACGCGCCCCCGTGGATCGCGTTGCGGGCACGCTCGCAGGAGGCGCCGATCAGGTTGATCCCGGTGAGGGTGAGGCCGAGGAACAGGCCGGGCATGGTGGCGATCCACCACGCGTTGAGGAGGTATTTCCGCCCGTCGGCGATGATGTTGCCGAAGGTCGGCGTCGGCGGCTGGACGCCGAGGCCGAGGAAGCCCAGCGTGGATTCGAAGATCATCATCCGCGCGATGTCGAGGACCGAGGCGAAGAGCAGCGGCGGCACGAGGAGCGGCGCCAGCAGCCTCACGACGATGCGCGCGTGCGAGGCCCCCGAGACCTGCGCCGCGCGCACGTATTCCCGCCCGCGCTCGGCCATCACCACCGAGCGCATCACTCGCGCGTAGACCGGCCAGTTCGACAGCCCGAGCACCAGGATGATCGCGGGAATCGTCGGGCGCGAGACGCCCAGCACCGCGATGGCGAGGATGATCATCGGGATGGAGAGCTGCGCATCGGTGATGCGCATCACCACCGTGTCCGTCCGCCCCCCGAAATAGCCCGCGACCATGCCGAGGGTGCAGCCGATGGCGAGGGTGAGCGCCACGGAGGCGACCCCGATCAGGAAGGAGTAGCGCAGGCCGATCAGGCAGCGCACCAGCATGTCCCGCCCGATCTGGTCCGTCCCGAGGGGATGGGCGAGGCTCCAATGCGCCCCGCCGAAGAGTGGGGGCAGCAGGCGGGCGCGCACGTCCATCTTGTTCGGGTCGATGCCGCTCAGGTCCGGGTAGAGCGCGGCGGCGAGCGCCAGCACGGCGAGGATCGCGAGCCCGATGCGGAAGCCGCCGGAGCGGGCGGCGCGCCCGAGGATGCGCCGCCCGACGGAGCGCGACGCCTCCGGCTCGGCGGGCCGGGGCCCGAGGGCGACGAGGGAATCGAGACCCATCAGTATTCGAGCCTCGGATCGATGATCGTGGCCGCGAGGTCGACGACGATGTTGATGACGACGAAGATCGCGCTGGTGACGATGGCGATGCCCTGGATCAGCGGAAAGTCGCGCTGCAGCACGGCGTTAATGGTGAGCAGGCCGAGACCGGGATAATCGAGGATGTACTCGACGATGATCACCCCGCCGAGCAGCCCCGAGAACTGGACGCCGAGGAGGTTGAGCATCGGCACGGCGGCGTTGCGCAGCACATGCGCCACCACGATCCGCGTTTCGGACAGGCCCCGGATGCGGCCGACGGTGACGTAGCTCTCGCTCATCTGCGCGGCCACGGCGCCGGACAGGGTGCGGATCAGCACGGGGGAAAGTTCGACCGCCAGCACGAGGGCCGGGAGGATCGTGTAGGAGAAGCCGCCGTAACCGATGGCGGGCAGCCAGCCAAGCTTCACCGAGAAGAGCAGGGCGAGGACGATCGCCAGCCAGAAGTTCGGCAGCGAGATGAAGATCGAGGAGACCGCGAAGGCGATCTTGTCCGCCGCCCCGCCCGGCCTCAGCCCCGCTGCGATGCCGACGAGGGCGGAGAACGCCAGGGCGAAGACCAGCGCCAGCGCCGCGAGCTGCAGCGTCATCGGCAGCGCGTCGCGGATCAGGTCGGCGACGGCCGCCCGCTCGCCGCGCGTCGTATCGTCGAAGTTCGCGCCGCCAGTCGCCGCCCCGTTCGCCGGGCGCACGAAGCTGTGGCCGAGATCCCCGCGCACCACATGGCCGGCATAGCGGCCGAACTGCACCAGGATCGGATCGCGCAGGCCCATCTCGGCCGCGATCTTCTCGACCAGGGAATCCGGCGCCATCCCGCCGACCATCAGGCGCACCGGATCCCCCGGCACCACGCGCAGCAGCGTGAAGATCAGGAGCGAGACCAGGGAGATGATGACCGCCCCCTGCGCGAGGCGCCGGGCGAGGAAGCTGAGCACGAACATCGGTGAGACGCGGTGGCGCTGGCGGATGCGTTCTCGCGAACGCGCCGGGGGGCGCGGGGCCGGTTAGGCTCCGCGCGAGGCGTCGATGGATCCGTCGGGGTAGATGTACAGGCCCCTCAGCTCGGCCTGCATGGCGTGGATCATCGCCGAGGTGAACAGGGAGAGCGCGGGCGCCTTGGCCGCCAGGAGCGGCATGGTCTGCGTCTGCAGGATGGTCTTGCGCTGTTCCAGGGTCGGGGCGTTGCGCTCACCGTCGAGGCTCGCATCGACCTCCGCATCCTCCAGGCCCGTGATGCGGTGCGAGGACGAGTGGAAATGCGTGCGCAGAACGAGGTCGGGCTCGGGCGAGCCGGTCGACCAGCCGCAATCGATCATGTGGCCTGGGCCTCCGCCGGGGCGGTGGTAGAGGCGCTCGTTCCAGGCGGCCGGTTCGAGGACGGTGAGGCTGACCGGGAACCCCTGCTCATTCAGCATCGCGGTGATGATCTCACCGTATTCCTTGGTCTTCGGGTAGAACCCGACCGAGGTGATGTATTCGAGGGGCGGCAAGCCCTTGCCCTTGGGGAAACCCGCCTGCGCCAGCAGATCCTGCGTCTTGGCCGGGTCGTAGGCGGGGTAGTTCGGCAGGTCGATGTAGCCGAATTTCACCGGCGAGACGAAGTTGGCCGAGGCATGTCCCGCCGAGCCAAGGACGTCCAGGATCACGCTCCGGTCGATGGCGTGGCAGGCCGCCAGACGCATCCGCACGTCGTTGAACGGCGGCTTCGAGCAGCGGAACCACAGGTACTTGTTTTCGACCGAGACGATCCGACTGATGGCGATCTTCGGGTTGCCCTGGACCGTCTCCACCTGCTCCGGCTCCAGGCGTTCCACGATGGAGGCCTGCCCGTTCATGAGCGAGAGCATCCGCGTGGTCGAATCCGCCGTAAAGGTGAAGTCGATGCCCGGGATGGCGGGCTTGCCCTTGAAGTAAGTGTCGTTGGCCTTGAGCACAGCGGTGTTGCCGCGCTGCTCCGCGAAGCGGAACGGGCCCGTGCCGTTGAGCCGCCGGGTGAGGACGCCGCCGGGCCCCTCCGCGATGTCCTTGGCCGACATGATCGGCAGGAACGAAGCGAGGAAAATGAAGAGGTGCGCCGGGTAGCCGCCCTTGCTGGTGTCGACGATGACCGTCCGGTCGTCCGGGGTGGTGACGGTCAGCGTTTCGGTGGGGCCGGGATACCATTGCGCCGGCCGGTCCGACCGGGCGCCGTATTCGAAGGTCGCCTTCACATCCTCCGCCTTGAACGGCTTCCCGTCGTGGAAGGTCACGCCGTCGCGGAGGGTGATCTTCAGGCGGTGCGGATCGAGGAGAGTGATCTCGGTCGCCAGCTCGTAGACCACCTGGCCCGGATCATCGAGGCGCATCGGCGTGCGGGTGAGGAACCCCATCACGAAGCCTTCGATGTTCTTCTGCGAGAGTGTCGTATGGGCGGTGGGATCCCAATTGCCCGTGATGTTCTCCGCCGACAGGAAGACCATCGGCTTGCCGGCCTGGGCGAAGGCCGGCGACACGAGCACGTCCGGATTGATCTGGGCCCAGGCGGCGAATGCACCGAGCCCCTGCAAGAAGTGCCTGCGATCCATCCCCCACCCTCCGGCTCAGCAAGTCCACATATCGGTCGAAAACCACATCGCAAGCCGTGTGCCAGCCGGCGGACGAGGGGCGGCCGGGGGTCGCCGCTGCCTGAACGTTGCGCCATACCGCGAGCGTTGTGCCCGCCCTTGCGGCAGATCAGGCGCGTTCGATGGCTGGAAGGCCAGGAACTGTGCAGAACGCCTCTGCGCTCAGCGAGTAGAATTATGTTGTCCGCGCAGTCGCCCCAAATCCTGAAGCGAGCGATAGGCTCACACGACCAGCACCCGATGCGGCGAGACCGTCGAACCACTGTTGCAGGAATGCCGATGCTCGGCGAAAGCCACAAATGACAAGAAACGGCCATTGACGACGGCGGAATGGCTGTGACACCTTGCCCTAGGTCGATGTCGGGCCCGTTTTGACCGCGATTGCCCTTGGGCCGCCCTGCTTCGCATCGCGGGCGAAGGGGGATCGGCCCGGCATCCAGACGGTGCGCAGAACGCCGGGCCAGCCAGTGACCACAGCCAGATCGAAGGGTTTCGACGGCCTCGTCGCCGATCGCCGTCGCGCGACCGTGCGGCGTCTCGATGCCGGCTGGGCTCAGACCTGAGATGGAGACAGCGATGATCGTTAACTTGTCACGTGTCGCATCGGGCCTGACGCGCGGAGCGCTTCCAGGCCTCCTCGCCCTCGGGTCCGGCCTGATGGCCACACCGGCCCTGTCGCAGACGGCGACGCCGGTCGAGACGCTGAACGATCAGACGCAGGCGCGCACCAACCCCGATCTCGCCGCCAAGGCGACGTCGCCGGTGCGGGTCGGGCCGCTGGCCCCCTGGGCCACGGAGATGGCGGCGGCCGGCTTCACC
>NZ_JAKSXZ010000008.1 GCF_022829465.1 Methylobacterium sp. J-067 | reverse complement strand
TTCACCCCGGGTTCGGGTGTGGTCGTCGGTATCGAAGCCGACGCCCAGTACGCCGACTTCGGCGCCCAGCGGAACCGCTTCTCGTTCGCCGCCCCGGGTGGCTCGGCGATCATCCCCGGCACCCTCGTCTACAACCCGAACGGCCTGTCGGGCCTCGACTACTTCGGCACCGTGCGCGGCCGCCTCGGCTACGCCTTCGACCGCACCCTCGTGTACGCCACGGGCGGCTTCGCCTACGGCTCGGGCGGTGGCCGTCAGTTCGGCACCGGCGTCCGCTCGGACGACTTCCAGACCGGCTACGCCGTCGGTGGTGGTGTCGAGTACGCTCTCCCGACCGACTCGTTCCTGAACTTCTTCCGCTCCTCGGCCGTCACGCTGAAGGTCGAAGGCCTGTACGTGAACCTGGACCGCAGCCGCAACGCGGCCGGCGCCTTCGCCACGAACAACTTCGGCCAGACCATCACCACGACCTCCCCGGGCGTGACGCTGATCTCCGGCCCGGCCAACACCCGCGCCTCGACCGAGTTCGCCGTCGTCCGCGCCGGCGTGAACTACAAGTTCGGCTCGTACTAAGACCTCGACCGCCGCGGCTTCGGCCGCGGCACTGGAAGCCCGGCCCGTCGGCCGGGCTTTTTGCGTTTCAGGACCTGCTTTCGGCGGCATGACAATTTTGCAAGGCGCCCCTGACAAAGCGTCACCGCGATCCCATGTCCTGCCCAAGCCGCGCGGTGCGCCGCCGGTCGTGTGTCCGATCCGAGGAGGTTCCGATGAACAGCGAGGAACGCGATATCATTTCCGGCATCTTCCAGCGTCTGCAGCAGGCCCAGAGCCAGCCGCGCGACGCGGATGCCGAACGCTTCATCGCCGAGAAGCTTCGCGCGCAGCCCTACGCGCCCTACGCGATGGCGCAGCTGATCTACGTGCAGGAAGAGGCGATCAAGAGCCTGAACCAACAGTTGGAAGAGGCCAAGCGCCAGTCGACCTCCTCGCAATCCTCGGGTGGCGGCGGATTCCTGTCGAGCATCTTCGGCGGTGGCAGCTCGTCCCGTCTGCAGGAGCCGCAGCAGGGCTACCCGCAGCAGCAGCGCCCGGCCGGTCAGCCTTGGGGCAACCAGCAGCAGCCGGGCTATGCCCCGCAGCAGGGTGGCTACCCGCAGCAGGGCTATCCCCAGCAGGGCGGTTATCCGCAGCAGGGTGGTCCGTGGGCGGGCGGCCAGCAGGCCCCGGCCCGTGGCGGCGGCTTCCTCGCCACCGCGCTGCCGATGGCGGCCGGCGCGGCGGGCGGCATGCTCCTCGGCAGCGCCCTCTCCAACGCCTTCGCGGGCGGCCACTCGGCCCTCGGCAGTGCGGCCTCGGCGGGTCTCGGCGGCGGCGGTGAGACCGTGGTGAACAACTATTACGGCGACGGCGCGGGCGGCGGCACCGACGATCTCGGCTCGGCCCTCGGCGGCGGCAACGACAGCGCCGGCTTCCAGGATGCCGGCTGGAGCGACCAGGGCGGCGATTTCGGTGGCGACCTGGGCGGCGGCGACGACAGCGACTGGACCTGATCCAGCCGCCACGACCTGACGTGAACGAGGGCCCGGCTGCCTGCAGCCGGGCCCTTTTCGTGGGATCAGAGCACTTCGACGCGGGTGCCGACGGGAACGCGCTCGTAGAGGTCGATCACGTCCTCGTTCATCATGCGGATGCAGCCGGAGGAGACGTTCCGGCCGATGGTGTTCGGCTCGTTCGTCCCGTGGATGCGGTAGAGCGACGAGCCGAGATAGAGCGCCCGCGCCCCGAGGGGGTTGGCCGGGCCGCCGGCCATGTGGCGCGGCAGGTCGGGCCGGCGGGCCAGCATCTCGGCGGGCGGGATCCAATCCGGCCACTCGGCCTTCCGGCTCACCGTCTTGAGGCCGCTCCACGAGAAGCCCGGCCGCCCGACGCCGATCCCGTAGCGGATCGCCTTGTGGCCCGGCTGGACGAGGAACAGGTGCTTCGAGGCCGTGTCGACCACGATGGTGCCTGGCCGCTGCGCCCCGTCAAAGGCGACCTCCTGACGGAGATATTGCGGGTCCATTTCCTGACCCACCCGATACTCGGGGGCCGGCGCGGCGGATTGCATCGGCATCGGCGCGGCGGCATGCGCGGACGGCGCTGCGTAGGGCATGAACGAGGACTCGCCGTAGGGCGGCACCCGGTCGCCCGTGATGATCGCCGCCTGCCGCTGCACCGCCGCGTTCGGGCGCGGCCAGTTGCCCCGGACGGGGCTGTCGGCCCGGCCGGTCACGAGATATTCGATCAGCCCGCCGCCGTAGCCGCCGGTCGGCGCGGCCTCGGCGTAGCGCGCCTGCTGAGCCGACGCCGGCCCGCACAGCCAAGTCGCCAGCAGGATACCGGCAACCGTAACGACCCTCTCACTCTTCATCGCAGCCACTCCGCGGCGGACCTCTCGTCCAATGGCGCGAAGCATCGGCCCCCGATCGGCGCAATGCCGTTGAGTTTCATGGTGAACGACTCACCAATCGGCCCCCGTCCACGGGTCGAAGATTTCAGCGTGAATCAACCGTCAATTGCGCGCCCGTGTCGCGATTTCCCGCATCGGCGCCAAGTGCCGCCGGGCGGCGCTGACATTGGCGCAACAAGTTCGTCGCGCGGTGACAGTCCGCTAATGGTTTTCGGACAATCCTAGGCCAATCGAGCAAGCGCAGGCCGTCAGCCGAACGATGAAGACCAAACGCTACCGTATCGAGCAGAGCCTGGGCCTTGAGACCCCGGTGCCGATCGAACTGCCGCAGCCTGGACGCTCGGACGAGATCCTATCGGCTATCAACGATCTGCGCCGGATCATGCAGTCCAGCGCCAGCGAGACGGTGGAAGCCTGCCGCAAGGAGCTGAACGACGCGCTGGCCATGCGCGGCGAACTCGACTCGATGAAGGACGCCATCGTCCGCACCAAGGCGGACCTCGCCGCGCTCCATCGCTCGGAGTCGAACGGCAAGGGCATGCGCCGGGCCGCCGACGAACTCGACGCGGTGGTGGAATCCACCGAGCGCGCCACGACGACGCTCCTCAGCGTGGTCGAGGACGTGGAGAGCCACGCGGCGGTGCTGCGCTCCCTGAACCTCACGGCCGATGCCCGCCCCCATGTGGACGCGATCCTCGACCGGGTCGTCAACGCCTACGAGGCCTGCAACTTCCAGGACCTGACCGGGCAGCGCATCAGCAAGATCGTCCAGGTGATGAAGTTCATCGAGGAGCACCTCGACCGCGTCATCGCCGCCTGGTCCGCCCTCGACAGCTTCCGCGACATCGTGGCCGCGAGCACGCCGCAGGCCGAGGACGAGGAGCGCGGGCTGCTCAACGGGCCGAAGCTGCCCGACGATCCGGGCCACGTCGATCAGTCGGATATCGACGCGCTGTTCGATTGAACCGCAACTCCGCGATGCACAGGCGCCGGAAAGCGCCTACATTCGCGGGATGAGCCGCAGAGCCCTCAACGACCTGCCCCCCGACACATTCGACGACGGCCATGCGGCCGCGTTCGAGGATGCCGACGAGTCGGATGCCTCGCTGACGGCCGAACCCTCCGCCGAAATCGACTTCGATTTCGAGCCGGGCGCGGTGCAGGCCGGCACGGAGGTGATCCGCCGGTTCTGGAACACGCTGCCCGTCTCCCCCGGCGTCTACCGGATGTTCGACCACAAGGGCGACGTCCTCTACGTCGGCAAGGCCAAGAACCTGAAGGCGCGGGTCGGCTCCTATGCCAGGGGTCAGGCGCATTCGAACCGCATCGCGCGGATGATCTCGCAGACGGCGGCGATGGAGTTCGTCACCACCGCCACCGAGACCGAGGCGCTGCTCCTCGAAGCCAACCTGATCAAGCAGTTGAAGCCGCGCTTCAACGTGCTGATGCGGGACGACAAATCCTTCCCCTACATCCTCGTGACCGAGGACGGCCCCGCCCCGCAGATCGTGAAGCATCGCGGCGCACGGCGGCGGAAGGGCAATTATTACGGCCCCTTCGCCAGCGTCTGGGCGGTGAACCGCACGGTGAACGCCCTGCAGCGGGCGTTCCTGCTGCGCACCTGCACCGACAGCTATTACGAGAACCGCACCCGGCCCTGCCTGCTCTACCAGATCAAGCGCTGCTCCGGCCCCTGCACGGGGGAGATCGGCACCGAGGATTACGCCGCGATGGCGGATTCCGCCCGCGCCTTCCTCGCCGGCAAGTCGAACGCCGTGAAGGACCGGATGCGCACCGAGATGCAAGCCGCCTCTGAGGCGATGGAGTTCGAGCGCGCCGCCCGCTTCCGCGACCGCATCGCCGCCCTGTCCGCCATCCAGGGCGTGCAGGGGGTGAACACGCAGGGCGTGGAGGAGGCCGACGTGTTCGCCCTGGACGAACAGGGCGGGCAGTTCTGCATCGAAGTGTTCTTCTTCCGGAACTTCCAGAATTGGGGCAACCGCGCCTACTTCCCGAAGGCCGACCGCTCCATGACGGCGGACGAGGTGCTGGGCTCGTTCATCGGCCAGTTCTACGACGACAAGCCCGCCCCCCGCGTCGTGCTCACGAGCCACGCCATCGAGGATGCGGAGCTGGTGGGCGCCGCCCTGTCGAGCCGGGTCGAGTATCGCGTGGAGATCCACCGGCCCCTGCGCGGCGAGCGCAAGAACCTCGTGGAATACGCCCAGCGCAACGCCAAGGAGGCGCTGGCCCGCCGCCTCGCGGACACGGCCTCGCAGGGCAAGCTGCTGACGGCCCTGGGGCAGGCGCTCGGCCTCGACAAGACGCCGCGGCGCGTCGAGGTCTACGACAACTCGCACATCATGGGCACGAACGCGGTCGGCGGGATGATCGTCGCCGGGCCGACGGGGTTCATGAAACAGTATTACCGCACCTTCAACATCAAGTCCGAGGAGCTGACCCCCGGCGACGATTTCGGGATGATGCGCGAGGTATTGCAGCGCCGGTTCAAGCGCCTCGTGAAGGATGCACCCCGCAACGCGCCGGAGGCGGCCGTGGCCGCCGCCGAGGGGGGTGCGCCCGAGCCGGTGCCGGAGGCCGACGCCATGGATGCCGATGCCTTCCCGGCGTGGCCCGACCTCGTGCTGATCGACGGCGGCAAGGGCCAGTTGGAAGCCGCCCGCGCGGCCATCGCCGCCATCGGCGTCGAGGACGTGCCCCTTGTCGGCATCGCCAAGGGGCGCGACCGGGATGCCGGCCGCGAGACGTTCTTCGTTCCGGGGAAGCCGGCCTTCAAGCTGCCGCCGCGCGACCCGACCCTGTATTTCATCCAGCGCCTGCGCGACGAGGCGCACCGTTTCGCCATCGGCACCCACCGGGCCAAACGCAAACGTGAGATGACGAAGAACCCCCTCGATGAGATCGCCGGGGTCGGTCCCTCTCGAAAGCGCGCGCTTCTCCACCATTTTGGGACGGTGAAGGCGATCGAGCGCGCGGCCTACGAGGATCTGGCCAAGGCGCCGGGCGTCAACGCGGCGACGGCCCGTGCCGTTTACGACTTCTTCCATGCCGGCGCCTGAGCCGGAGCACGAGAATGGGGCCGAGCCGTTGACGGGATTGCCGCGCTCTGATTTCACGCCCCCAATGAACGCGGTCCTGCCCCGGCGACGCTCACAGGCCTGGAACCTGGCGAACTGCCTGACCTACGGGCGGCTCGTCGCGGTGCCGGTGATGGTCGCGCTGCTGTTCTATCCCGACTCGATCACCGCCCGCTCCGTGGCGTTCGTGGTCTTCGTTATCGCCGCCGTGACCGACTACCTCGACGGCTACGTGGCGCGGACCTACCAGCAAAGTTCGGCCCTCGGCCGGATGCTCGACCCCATCGCCGACAAGCTCCTCGTCGCCGCCTGCCTGCTGATGCTCGCCGCCGACCACACGATCACCGGCTCCTCGGTCTGGGCGGCCATCGTCATCCTGTGCCGGGAGGTGCTGGTCTCGGGCCTGCGCGAATACCTCGCCGAGTTGAAGGTCGGCGTGCCGGTGAGCCGGATCGCCAAGTGGAAGACCACCGTGCAATTGATCGCGCTGGGCTTCCTCGTCGCCGGCCCAGCCGGAGAACTCATCCTGCCCGGAACGACCACCATCGGCCTCGCACTGCTGTGGCTCGCCGCCGCCCTCACCATCTGGACCGGGTGGGATTACATGCGGGCCGGCATCCGCCACGTCATCAACGATCCGCGCTAGGGCCGCATGAAGCTCGTTTATTTCGCCTGGGTGCGCGAGCGCGTCGGCAAGGCCGAGGAAACCCTCACCCCCCCGCCGGAGGTCGTCACCGTGGCCGACCTCACCCGCTGGCTCGCGGGCCGGGGCGAGGAATACGCCTACGCCTTCGAGAATCCGGGGATCGTGCGCGCGGCCATCGACCGGGTGCACGCCAAGCCCGAGACGCCCATCGCCGGAGCCGGCGAGATCGCCTTCTTCCCCCCGATGACCGGCGGCTGAGGACGAGCCCGCCGCAACGAGAGAGAAATCGCGGATGTCGAACGACGCGCGGATCGTCGAGACGCTGGCGGGCGTCACCACGGCCACCATCACCACGATTCTTCTGAAGAAGGGTCTGCGCAACGTCTGGCTGCGCGGCACCCGGCCCCTGCGGCCGGACCAGCCGCGCCTCGTCGGCCGGGCCTTCACCCTCCGCTTCGTGCCCGCGCGCGAAGACCTCGCGACACCGGAATCGTGGTCGTCCCCCACCTCCACCCGCGCCGCCATCGAGGCGATGCCGGAGGGCTGCATCGCCGTCGTGGACGCCATGGGCGTGACCGATGCGGGCATCTTCGGCGACATCCTCTGCGCCCGCATGGCGAAGAAGGGCGTCGCCGCCCTCGTGACGGACGGCGTGGTGCGCGATCTCGCGGGCGTGCTCGGCACCGGCCTGCCGGTCTGGTGCCAGGGCGGCGCCGCGCCGCCCTCGGTGGCTGGCCTTACTTTCGTGGCGTGGCAGCAGCCCATCGCCTGTGGTGGCGTCGCGGTGTTCCCCGACGACATCATCGTGGCCGATGCGGACGGCGCCGTGCTGATCCCCGCCGCCCTGATCGAGACGGTGCTCGAACTCGCCCCGGAGCAGGAGCGGTTCGAAGGCTGGATCATGGACGAGGTCAACCGAGGCGCGGCCCTGCCGGGCCTCTACCCGCCGAACGCCGAGAACAAGGCGCGCTATGAGGCGTCCAAGAAGTAGGGCTACGCAAGCTCGGCGAGGAGTTCGCCGAGCCCGGCCTTCTCCCGCTCCGGCGTGAACAGCGGCGCTCGCGCCGCGCAGGCGGCCTCAACGGCGGCGAGGAAAGCCGGCTCGGTCTCGGCCCGCCCGAGCAGGTCTGCCAGGGCGGCGGTGTCGCTCGTTGGGTAGTAGCCCGGATAATCCTCGCCCAGCAGGCCGACCGACCCGTCGATCCGCGAGGCGAGGACCGGCAGGCCCGAGACCAGGGCCTCCGAGATCACGTTTGCCCCGCCCTCCATGATCGAGGACAGGACCATCAGCCTCGCGCGGGCCATCAGCCGCCGCACCCGCGCGGCCGGCAGGTCGCCGAGCCAGACGTAACGGGGATTGTCCCGCCTCTCGGCGGCGGCGGCCTCGGCCCAGGCGGGATCGTGCGCCGCGCCGAGATGGACGATCCGCACCCACGAATCGGGCGGCAGGCGACGTGCCGCCAGGGCCGCGCGGAACGGGTCCTTCTCCGTCCGCAGATGCCCGACGACCAGCACCTCGAACACGTCCGCGAGTGGTGCCTCCCGCGCGGCGCGCCCCCGCGCCGATTGGTGGATCACTCGCAGCTTCGAGCGATACCGCTCCGGCAGGGCCTCCGCGACCTTGTCGTGCAGGCCGACGAGGCGATCCGCGAGGTCGAGGGAGCGGAGCGTCGGCCCCGGATCGGCGTCGAGGAAATGGTATAGGTCGGTCCCGGTCAGCACGACCACGATCGGCCTGTCCGGGTGTTCGGCGCGGACGCGCGCAACGGTCTCGGCGCTGCGCCACGCATGGAGGGCGATGAGCAGGTCGCTCTCCGCGTCCGGCGCGGGGTTGATCGCGGGCTCGTGACCGAGTTCCCTCAGGAAGCCGGCCCACCGCGTCGCCGTTGCACGGTTTCCCGTGCGACGGGTCGCGGCATGGGGTGTCGAAATGGCGATGCGCATGTCAGGCCACCGAGACCACGCCGGAAACAGGGAAGCGGACATGGCCGTGCAGGACACCGACCTCATGGCGCCGCTGCGCGATGCCCGCGCGCGGACGCTCGCCCTGCTCGATGGCCTCGACGGCGAGGCCCTGATGGGGCCGCGCCTCTCCATCGTGAACCCGCTCCTGTGGGAGATCGGCCATCTCGCGTGGTTCCATGAGCACTTCGTCCTGCGCGGGCTCGACGGGCGCCCGCCCCTGCGGGCCGATGCCGATTCTCTCTATGATTCGGCTTCCGTGCCCCATGCAACGCGCTGGGACCTGCCGCTGCCGACGCTCGACGGCACCCTCGCCTACATGGAGCAGGTGCAGGATGCCCTCGCCGCCCGGATCGCCGGGCGGGAGCCGACGCCGGACGAGACTTATCTCTACCGCCTGACCGGCCTGCACGAGGACATGCACGCCGAGGCCTTCACCTATACACGGCAGACGCTCGGCCAGCCCCGCCCCCGTTTCGCGGCCCCCTCCCCCGACGAGGCCGGGCCCCTGCCGGGCGACGTGACGGTCGGCGGCGGAATTCTGCGCCTCGGCGCGGAGCGTGAGGCGACGCGCTTCGTCTTCGACAACGAGAAATGGGCGCATCCGGTGGAGATCGCCCCGTTTCGCATCGCGCGGGCGCCCGTCACCAACGCCGAATTCTCGGCCTTCGTGGAGGATGGCGGCTATCGCGACCCGCGCCACTGGGATGCCGACGGGCGGGCATGGCTCACCGAATCGGGGGCGACGCATCCGGCCTATTGGCGGCGGGGTAGCGCGGGCTGGGAGGTCCGCATCTTTGAGCGCCACGAGCCGCTGAAGCCCCACCGCCCGGTGATCCATGTGAACTGGCACGAGGCGCGGGCGTGGTGCCGCTGGGCGGGGCGGCGGCTGCCGAGCGAAGCGGAATGGGAGGCGGCGGCGCTCGCGGAACGCGCATCCGACGGGAGCCTCGGCGGGACGAAGCGCACCTATCCCTGGGGCGAGGCGGCCCCCGATACCCGCCGCGCCAACCTCGACGGCGCGTGGCTCGGCACGGTGGATGTCGCCGCCTGTCCGGACGGCGACAGCCCGTGGGGCTGCCGGCAGATGATGGGCAATGTCTGGGAGTGGACGGAGAGTGCCTTCCTCCCCTTCCCCGGCTTCGCGCCGGACGCCTACCGCGAGTATTCCGAGCCGTCCTTCGGCACGCGGAAGGTGCTGCGGGGCGGGGCCTGGGCGACCCGCGCCCGCATGGTGACGGGGATGTACCGCAACTTTTTCGGCCCGGACCGGCGGGATGTCTTCGCCGGCTTCCGGACCGTCGCGCTCTAGGCCGCTTACCGCAGCAGCTGCAGGATGCCCTGCTGGGCGGTGTTCGCCAGCGAGAGGGCCGAGATGCCCAGCGACTGGCGGGTCGAAAGGGCCTGCGAGTTCGCCGCTTCCTCGTTGAGGTCGGCGTTCGTCAGGTTCGACGAGCCCGTGTCGAGGACGTTGATCAGGTTCTTGGTGAAGTCCTGACGGTTCTGCACGACCGAGAGGTTGGAGCCGAAGGTCGAGGAATCCGAGCGAAGCTGGTTCGACGCCTTGGTCAGGCCGGTCAGCGTCGAGTTGATGTCGCTGTTGAGCAGGAAGTTGCCCTGCCCGTAGGTGCTGCTGCCCGCAGACGTGCTGGTGATCGCGCCGAGGCCCAGACCGTTCGAGGTCTCGTCCATGGATTGGACGATAAGGCTCGAATTGCCCTTCGGGTTGAAGTTGATCGTCAGGTTGTTGTTCGTGCCCTTGCCCGCGATCAGGTTGACGCCGTTGTAGCTGGCATCGGTGGCGAGCTGGTCGATCTGCGTGAGCAGGCTGTTGTACTGGCCGGCCAGGGCCGCGCGGGACGAGACGCCGTTCACGACGAGATCGGAACTCTGCGCGACCGCGGTGGTGGACCCGTAGGTCGTCGGCGTGCCGGAGCCGGCCGCGAAGCCGAGCTTGGTCTGGTCACCCGTGGTCGCGAACTCGATATCCGAGCTGGCGTTCATCACGATCTTGGTGCCGGTCGTGTCCTTCGAGAAGCTGCCCGCGCCGACGACGCCGTTGAGGGCGGTGATGGTCTGGTCGATCGTCGCGTTGGTCGGCAGCGTCGCGGCGGTCGAGGAGCCGTTCACGAACAGGTTGATCGTCGTGGCCTGGGTCGTGTTCGGCACCGTGTAGGCGCTGGAGGCGGTGCCCGTCGTGGTGATCTGCGTCGCGAGCGCCTGGTTGGCGACCGACTTGGCCTGATCCACGAGTTTCTGGATCGAGGTGATGCCCTGGTTCGCCGCCTGGATCGTCTGGATGCCGTTCGAGATGCCGTCGAGCAGGCTCGACAGGTCGCCGGAGCGCTGGTCGAGGGATTGCGAGGTGAAGAACGTCACCGGGTTGTCGAGGGCCGAGGAGACCTTCTTGCCCGTGGAGAGGCGGTTCTGGGTGGTGGCCTGTAGGGCGGCGGTGTCCTGCAGCGAAAGAAGGTTCTGGCGGGTCGCCGCGGTGAGCGTGATTTGGGACGACATGGAACTGACCCCGGTCGATGGAAGCGCGAGCTATCCACTCGTTATCCCGAGGAAATCACGGTCATACTTTCCGGAACGTTAAAACGATGTCCTCAAGATCAGATCGGGTTGTTCCCCGAGGGGACATGGATCACGAACGAAAAACGGCCGGCGCGATGCGCCGGCCGTCTTGTCGTCGTCTCCGGTTCCGTCGCTGGGATCAGCGGAGGAGCTGGAGGATACCCTGCTGGGCGGTGTTCGCCAGCGAGAGGGCCGAGATGCCCAGCGACTGGCGGGTCGAGAGGGCCTGAGAGTTGGCCGCCTCGGCGTTGAGGTCGGCGTTCGTCAGGTTCGCAGAGCCCGTGTCGAGGACGTTGATCAGGTTCTTCGTGAAGTCCTGGCGGTTCTGAACCACCGACAGGGCCGAGCCGAAGGTCGAGGAATCCGACCGCAGCGTGTTGGAAGCCGAGGTCAACTTGTTCAGGGTCGTGTTGATGTCGCTGTTGAGCAGGAAGTTGCCACGGCCGGCGGTGCCGGCGGCGGACGAGCTGGTGATCGCGCTCAGGTTGAGGCCGCTCGAGGTCTCGTCGGTCGCCGTGACCTGGAGGTTCGAGTTGCCCTTCGCGTTGAAGTTGATCGTCA
>NZ_JAKSXZ010000001.1 GCF_022829465.1 Methylobacterium sp. J-067 | reverse complement strand
CTCGACTGTCCTTGCGGATCTGGCTTTTGCTGGATCGTGAGAGACGAGACGCTGATCTGTTGGATCTCCTTTTGAGCTCACCGGACCTTTCGCTGTGAAGCGATTGCGTTCGATGTGAGGCTCCGTCTGAGATTTATACGTGATCAGCTGAGATCATTCTCTTTAACGTGAGAGTTTGATCCTGGCTCAGAGCGAACGCTGGCGGCAGGCTTAACACATGCAAGTCGAGCGGGCACTTTCGGGTGTCAGCGGCGGACGGGTGAGTAACGCGTGGGAACGTGCCTTCTGGTTCGGAATAACTCAGGGAAACTTGAGCTAATACCGGATACGCCCTTTTGGGGAAAGGTTTACTGCCGGAAGATCGGCCCGCGTCTGATTAGCTAGT
>NZ_JAKSXZ010000130.1 GCF_022829465.1 Methylobacterium sp. J-067 | reverse complement strand
AAATTTGGAATTGTTTGCGGTTTAGTGCACCCTGGGAACGGGTCGGGCTCACCATCCGGAACGCCAAGAAGGCCGGACGCCCGACCGCGGAGGAAACATGAACGAGATCGTCAAGCCGGGCTCCCTGAGCGGCGCCCAGGGCGAGAGACTGACCGAGGCCTTCTACGGGGGCTGCCCGCACGATTGTCCCGACACATGCTCGATGCTGTTCGACGACAAGGACGGTCAGCTCCAGGGCGTACGCGTCAACCTACACCACCGGATGACGTGCGGCGGTCTCGGCGTGAAGCTGAACGTCTACG
>NZ_JAKSXZ010000127.1 GCF_022829465.1 Methylobacterium sp. J-067 | reverse complement strand
TGGCCGGGTTCGTCGCTGGCCCGGCTCGACGGTGTCGTGGGAGCGTCTTACCATGTCCAGAGGAGGCAGAGGCGGGTAGGGACCCGGTTCCGCACCGGCTCCTGCAGGGCCGCGTCCTGCCAGGTCTTGCCCCGGTCCGTCGTGATCTGCGCCCCCCGGATGCGGCTGCGCCCCGGCCAGGCGATGCCGGTGGTCTCGGGGAAGCACGGGGCGATCCGCTTGGTGCCGGAGGGCCGGGTGATGATCGACTTCGCCTCCATCGCGAAGGTGCATTGCCGGGGGGTGCCGGCGGGGATCAGGTCCG
>NZ_JAKSXZ010000126.1 GCF_022829465.1 Methylobacterium sp. J-067 | reverse complement strand
GCGGACTTGCCGGCCTTCTTCTGGGCATCCTTCACGATGGCCCAATGGTGCAGGGTCGTGCTGGACCGGTTGCAGGCCAAGATGAGGATGTACGTCACGTGGATGGAGCGGTCCGGATCGAGCCCGGCGGTCGGGCCGACCGTGAGCAGCCACGCGGTGCAGGCGCCCTCGCCGCAGAAGGTGCGCTCGGTGACGGTAGCGCCCATGCGGTTGAAGAAGGGGTCGCCGCCGTTCAGCCCGTGCACGAGGCCCTGGTTGCCGAGGTAGCTGTAAGGCGCGATGGCCTGCGGCCCGTGGCTATCGATGATCGCCTTCCAGCGGGTGACGATGGTGTCGAGCGCTTCGTCCCAGGTGATGCGCTC
>NZ_JAKSXZ010000125.1 GCF_022829465.1 Methylobacterium sp. J-067 | reverse complement strand
CAGGTAGAGGTGGCCCCAGGAGAGGATCATGTCCTCCATCTCGGCGCCCATCGTGGCCGGCAGCAGGATGTCGGCGTAGGAGGCCGTGTCCGAGATGAAGTGCTCGGCCGAGACCATGAACAGGTCCTCGCGCATCAGCCCCTCAACGATCTTGTCGGTCTCGGGCGCCTGCGTCACCGGGTTCGAGTTCCAGCACATCATCGACATGATCGGCGGATCGAGCTTCATCTCGCCGGTCAGGGCGCGGCCGATCTGAAGGTTCGAGACGACGCGGGTGCCCTCCGGGATCAGGTCCGGGCGGCAGATGACGTCGAACTTGTAGGGGTGCTCCCACACGCCGAACTGCGTGATGCCGCCGCCGACATGGCGCCACGCGCCGGTCAGCGCCGGGATGCAGGCGACCGCGCGGATGGTCTGGCCGCCGCCGTAGTGCCGCTCCAGGGCCACGCCGATGCGGATGCCGACCGGCTGTTCGGTCGCCATCTCGCGGGCGAGCTTGCGGATGTCGTCGGCGGAGACGCCGGTGATCTCGGCGGCCCATTCCGGCGTGCGCTCGGCGGCGCGCTCCTTCAGCTCCTCGTAGCCGACCGTGTAGTTGTCGACGTAATCCTGATCGACGAGGCCCTGCGCGATGATCGAGTTGATCAGCGCCATGGCGAGCGCGCCGTCCGTGCCGGGCTTCGGGGCGATGTGCCAGTCGGCGGCCTTGGCGGTGCGCGAGGCGTAGGCGTCGATGACGACGACCTTGGCGCCCTTCTTCTGGGCATCCTTCACGATGGCCCAATGGTGCAGGTTCGTGCTGACCGAGTTGCAGGCCCAGATCACGATGTACTTCGAGTGGATGTAGCTGTCCGGATCGAGCCCGGCGGTCGGGCCGACCGTGAGCAGCCACGCGGTGCAGGAGCCCTCGCCGCAGAAGGTGCGCTCGGTGACGGTAGCGCCCATGCGGTTGAAGAAGGCGTCGCCGCCGTTCAGCCCGTGCACGAGGCCCTGGTTGCCGAGGTAGCTGTAAGGCGCGATGGCCTGCGGCCCGTGGCTATCGATGATCGCCTTCCAGCGGGTGACGATGGTGTCGAGCGCTTCGTCCCAGGTGATGCGCTC
>NZ_JAKSXZ010000124.1 GCF_022829465.1 Methylobacterium sp. J-067 | reverse complement strand
AGGAACCTGCCCGTCTACGGCGACGGCCTGAACGAGCGCGACTGGATCCATGTCGAGGACCACGCCAAGGGCCTCGTCGCCGTGCTGGAGCGGGGGCGGATCGGCGAGACCTACCTCCTCGGCGGCCGCGCCGTGCGCAACAACCTCGCCGTGGTGAAGGGCCTGTGCGCCGCCTTCGACCGGCTGCGCCCGGAGGCCGGGCCGCACGAGCGGCTGATCACCTTCGTCGCCGACCGGCCGGGCCACGACCGGCGCTACGCCATCGATTGCACCAAGGCGGAGGCCGAACTGGGCTGGGCGCCGCAAAAGACCTTCGAGGCGGCCCTGGAAGAGACGGTGGCGTGGTACCTCGCCAACGAAGCATGGTGGCGCCCGATCCGCGAGGGCCGCTACCAGGGCGAACGCCTGGGGCTCGCCGGCTGATGGACATCCTCGTCCTCGGCGGCGCCGGCCAGGTCGGCACCGAGCTTCAGGCCCATGCCTGGCCAACGGGAGTGCGGGTCCACGCTCCCACCCGCGATGCCCTCGACATCACCGACCCGGCCGCGATCGAGGCCGCCCTCGACGGGCAGGCCTACGCGGCGGTCATCAACACCGCCGCCTACACGGCGGTGGACAAGGCCGAGTCCGACGTGGCCGCCGCGTGGCGGCTGAACGCGCTCGCCCCGGCGATCCTCGCGGCGGCGACGAAGGCGCGGGGCATCCCCCTCGTCCACGTCTCGACCGATTACGTCTTCGCCGGCACCAAGCCGGAGGGCGCCTACGGTCCCGACGAGCCGGTCGATCCGCGCAGCGTCTACGGGGCCAGCAAGGCGGCGGGCGAGATCGCGGTGCGCACCGGCAATCCGCGCCACGCGATCCTGCGCACGGCCTGGGTGGTGAGCCCGCACCGGGGCAACTTCGTGAAGACGATGCTGTGCCTCGCGGCCGAGCGCGACAGACTCACCGTAGTGGACGACCAGCACGGCTGCCCGACCAGCGCCACCGACCTCGCCGCCGCCCTGGCGACCGTGGCCTTGCGCCTTGCGGAGGACCCCGCCGCGCCGACGGGCACGTTCCACTGCGTCAACGACGGCTCGACCACATGGTGCGGCTTCGCGCGGGCCATCGTGGCCGGCGGCGCCAAGCGCGGCGGACGCGACGTGCCGGTGGAGGGCATCCCCACCGCCGCCTACCCGACGCCGGCCCGGCGGCCGTCCAACTCGCGCCTGTCCACCGACAGCTTGAGGGAAGCCTACGGCATCCTCCCGCGTCCGTGGCAGGATGCCCTCGACGACATCCTGGACAGGCTGGCCGGACCCGTCCGGGCCTGAGCCGCAGACAGCAAGGACCCATCCGATGAAGGGCATCATCCTCGCCGGAGGCTCCGGCACGCGGCTCCACCCGGCGACCCTATCGATCAACAAGCAGCTCCTGCCCGTCTACGACAAGCCGATGATCTACTACCCGGTCTCGGTGCTGATGCTGGCCGGCATCCGCGAGATCCTGATCATCTCGTCGCCGGAGCACCTGGACAATTACAAGCGCCTGTTCGGC
>NZ_JAKSXZ010000122.1 GCF_022829465.1 Methylobacterium sp. J-067 | reverse complement strand
ATCCCATCGGGACCACGCACCTCGAAATCGAGGCCCGGATCGTGCCTGACGAAGTCCGGCGCGATGTTGGCGTTCCACCACCCCTCGTCACGGTCGCGGAACGCGTCGAAGTACGCGCGGACCAGTCGCTTGTTCGCATCGAGGGACATGGGACGCCTCATGGGTCGCGGGTCAGCGGGGTTCGACCTTGACGCACGTGAACGCGACGGGGATGGCCTTGCCGCCCGAGGTCTTCGTCGTGAACGAGGCCGCGTTCGCCGTGGTGGAGGCGATGGCATGCTCGGCGTCGGGGCTGTCGACCGGCAGCACGTAGTCCTGCCCGCTCCCGATGCCCTTGGTGGGGTCGAACACCCGGATGGTCACGTTGAAGGGCTTGAGGTCGGCCCTGGCCAAGCCGTCCGCCAGCGCCCCCACAGAGGCCATCCCGGACAGCATGGCCAACGCGAACGCCGCAATAGTCCTGCTCATCGTCGCCTCCCGTCTCAGCGCACCGCGCCCGGCTCGTGGATCGGGCAGCGGTTGAACCTCTCCCGGAACTCGGCCGAATGACGGTAGGGGGCGTTGCGGGCCCGGTTGATGTTGCCGAGGGGCCGGTGCGCCGCGAGGCCGGTCCAGACGCTGAAGCGCATCTCCTCGTCCACCGCCTGGACCCGGGCGGCGTCCCAACTATCCTGCGGCCGGGCACGGATGATGCCGACCCGCTGGAACGGGGCCTCGTCCTCCTTCCACTCCACCGTGGGGTCCTCCACCGGCTGGCGTTCGAGGTCGCGGCATAGCTGGACCCGG
>NZ_JAKSXZ010000121.1 GCF_022829465.1 Methylobacterium sp. J-067 | reverse complement strand
AAGGACGAAGAACAGCAGCAGGTTGAGGTTGCCGAGGTCCATCAGGAAGGGCTGCACCGCCACCAGCGCCCCGGCGAGTCCGAGGCCGGTGGCCAGCGCGGCGAGCGTCACCTTCCAGTCGGCAGTTTCCAGCAATCGGATGAGGGCGATGAGGAGCATCAGCCCGAAGCCGACCGGCAGGGCGGCGGCGCGCCACGCGTTGTTGAGTTCGAGGGCAGGCGTCTGGACGAAGGCCTCCTCCCCGGCGAACTCGTAGGCCGGGTGGAGGACGAGGCTGACGAAGACGAGGCCCGCGACGAGGGCCAGCGTCTCGAGGAAGGCGCGGGTGCGGGGCCCGGCCATGGCGACGAGCGCGGTCATGCGCATGTGCTCGGCCCGGCGGAAGGCGACGACGGCGCCGAGCATGGCGAGCCAGAGGAACAGGATGCCGGCGAGTTCGTCCGACCAGATCAGCGGCTCGTGGAAGACGTAGCGGCTGACGACGCCCGAAAGCAGCACGCCGATCTCGGCGAGCACGAGGAGGGCGGCGGGGATCTCGACGAGCCAGCCGATGGCGGTGTCGAGGCGCATCAGCCAGCCCCGGGCCCGCAGGGGCGGGCCATCCAGGCCGAGGCCGGGGGAGGCCTCGACCGCCGCGATGTCGATCGCCATGGCCATCCCCCTCAGACCAACTTGCCGGAGACGGATTCGAGGTGGCTCCAGCCGGCTTCGCCGAACTTCGCCTTCCAGTCCTTGTAGTAGCTCGTCTTGGACAGGGCGTCGCGGAACAGGGTGCGGTCCACGTCGATGAAGCCGATGCCCTTCTCGGTGAGCGTCTGGCGCAGGGATACGCTGAGCTTGGCGACGTCGGCGCGCTGGTCGGTGGCCGAGCGGTCGAACTCCCGCGAGACGATACCGCGCAGGTCTTCCGGCAAGCGCTGCCACGCGCGCTTGTTGCCGAGGATCCAGTACCCGTCCCAGACGTGGCCGGTCATGCTGCAGGTCTTCTGCACCTCGTAGAGGCGCGTCGTCGCGATGATCGGCAGCGGATTCTCCTCGCCCTCGACCACCTTGGTCTGGAGCGAGGAATAGAGTTCGTTGAAGTTGATCGGCGCGGCGCCCGCGTCGAGCGCCTTGAACAGGGAGGTCAGCATCGGCGCCGGGGGGACGCGGATCTTGAAGCCCTTCAGGTCCTCCGGCTTCCTGATCTCGCGGGTGGACGAGGTGATCTGCCGGAAGCCGTTGTCCCAGACCTTGGAGATGGTGGTGATCGGCGTCTTGCCGATCTCGGCGCGGACATACTCGCCGAGGCCACCATCCATCGCCTGCCAGACCGCGTCGTAATCCTTGAAGGCGAAGCCGGTGTTGGGCAGGCTCGCCGCCGGCACGAAGGTCGAGAGGATCGAGGTGGCGAGGTTGAAGAACTCGACCGAGCCGTTGCGCACCTGCGCCAGCAAGTCGGTGTCCGAGCCGAGCTGGTTCGCCGGGAAGAGCTTGATCTCGAGCCGGCCACCCGTCGCCTCGCGGATGCGGTCGATGGCCTCCTGGGCGCGGATGTTGACCGGATGGGTCGGATCCTGGCCGGTGGCGAGCTTGTAGGTGAACTCGGCCGCCTGACCCGGCCGGGTCAGGATGCCGAAGGCCGGAACGGTGGCCGCGCCCACGAGGAGCGCACGGCGGCTGAGGCGAAGGTCCCGCATGGTTTCACTCCCTGGTGGTTGGAACGGGGCCGGTTTTCCGGTCTCCCGCGTGGGTCAGCGTGTCGGGCCGTTGAGGGCGCGGTAGGCGCCGATCACCTGGCTGTCGTCGCGGGCGCCCTCCCCCCGGCCGGAGGTCGAGAGGAAGAGCTGATGGGCGAGGCTCGCGAGCGGCAGGGCCGCCTTCGCCCCGCGCCCCGCCTCGAGCACGATGCCGAGGTCCTTCACGAAGATGTCGACGGCGCTGGTGACGCGGGGCTCGTCCTCCAGCATCCGGGGTCCCCGGTCGCGCAGCATCCAGCTCGACGCGGAGGAGCCGGACAGGATCTCCAGCACCACGGACAAGTCGACGCCGACCTGTTCGGCGAGCGACAGCGCCTCGGCGGCGGCGGCGATGTGGACGCCGCAGAGCAGTTGGTTCACCGCCTTGACGGTGGCCCCCTGCCCCGGCTCCGTGCCGACGTGGAAGACCTTGTCGCCAAGGCGGTCGAGGACGGGGCGCAGGGTCGCGAGAACCTCGGCCGGTGCCGCCATGATGCTCAGCGTGGCGGCCTCCGCCCCCACGACCCCGCCGGAGACCGGCGCGTCGATGAAGGCCCGGCCGGTCTGCGCGACCCGCGCCGCGATGGCCACGACGGCCTGCGGCGGGCAGGTCGCCATCAGCACCACCGTCGCGTCCGGCGCGAGGGCATCGAGGCCCCCTTGCGCGAACAGCACCTCCTCGGCCTGGGCCGCGTTCACGACCATCAGCAGCAGGGCGTCGGCCCCGGCGGCGGCGGCGGGGACGGTCTCCGCTTCCTCAGCCCCGGCGGCCACCAGGGCCGCCCGGCTCTCCGGCCGGATATCGTAGCCCCGCACCGGGAAGCCGGCGGCGACGAGGTGGCGGGCCATGGGCATGCCCATGGCGCCGAGCCCGACGAAGGCGATGCGGCTCACAGCCATTCCCGGATGCTCCGGGCCATGGCCTCGGTGGAGATGCCGTAGCGGTCGTGGAGCGTCGGCAGGGCGCCGGCATCCAGGAATTCATCGGGCAGGCCGACCTGCCGGAAGCCGCGATCCGGCATCACGCCGTTGCGCATCAAGAGACCGGCCACCGCCTCGCCGAGGCCGCCGATCACCGTGTGGTTCTCGGCCACCACCACGAGGCGCCCGTCCTTGCGGGCTTCGGCCAGGATCGTCGCCTCGTCCAGCGGCTTGATCGTCGGCACGTGGAGCACCGCGACATCGATCCGGTCGTCGCCCAGCGCCTGCGCCACCTCCAGCGCCCGCATGGTCATCAGGCCCGACGAGATGATGAGCACGTCGCGCCCGTCGCGGATCGTCTTCGCCTTGCCCCACTCGAAGGTGTAGCCGTACTCGTCGAGCACCAGCGGGACGTTGCCGCGCAGCAGCCGCAAGTAGACGGGACCCTGGTAGGCCACCATCGCCGGCACGACCTGCTCGATCTCGTGCGCGTCGCACGGATCGATGATCGTCATGTTCGGCATGCCGCGGAAGATCGCGACATCCTCCGTCGCCTGATGGCTCGGGCCGTAGCCGGTGGTGAGGCCCGGCAGGGCGCAGGCGATCTTGACGTTGAGGCTCTCCTCCGCGATCGCGAGGCAGATGAAGTCGTAGGCCCGCCGCGCCGCGAACACCGCGTAGGTGGTGGCGATGGGCGTGAAGCCCTCCCGTGCCAGCCCCGCCGCCGCGCTCATCAACAGCTGCTCGGCCATGCCCATCTGGTAGAACCGGTCGGGATGGGCCTGCGCGAAGATGTGCAGGTCGGTGTACTTGGCGAGGTCCGCCGAAAGGCCGACGAGGTCGGGCCGGGACTTGGCGAGTTCCACCAGGGCGTGGCCGAACGGGGCCGCCCTGGTGCGCTGATCGGGACCGGCCAGCGAGGCGATCATCGCCGAGGTCTTCAGGCCGCCGCCCTGGCGCGGCGCGGGCTTTTCGTATTTCGAGCGCCTCATTGGCCCCTCCCCTCGTCCAGGATCTTGAGCGCCTGCTGCCACTCGTCCGGCTCGACGCGCAGGAAGTGGTTGCGCTCGCGCTGCTCCAGGAACGGCACGCCCTTGCCCATCCGGGTGTCGCAGATGACGATCCGGGGCTGCGGCCCGGTGTGGTTGCGGGCCGCGTCGAACGCCGCGACCACGGCGTCGATGTCGTTGCCGTCGACCCGACACACGAACCAGTTGAAGGCCTCGAACTTCGGGGCGAGCGGCTCGAAATCGAGGACGCCGCGCGAGGCGCCGTCCGCCTGCATCCCGTTGACATCGACGATGCCGATCAGGTTGTCGAGCTTGTGCGAGCCCGCCGACATCGCGGCTTCCCAGGTCGAGCCCTCGTCGAGCTCGCCATCGGAGAACAGGTTGTAGACGAAGCTGTCGGATTGCTTCCGCTTCAGCCCCAGCGCCATGCCCACCGCGATGCCGAGCCCGTGGCCGAGCGAGCCGCCGGTGATCTCCATGCCCGGCGTGTAGGCGGCCATGCCCGACATCGGCAGGCGGCTGTCGTCGCCGCCATAGCTCGTCAGCTCGTCCTCGGGGAGGATGCCGGCCTCGATCAGCGCCGCGTAGAGGGCGATGGCGTAGTGGCCGATGGACAGGCAGAACCGGTCGCGGCCCTCCCATTCCGGGTCCTCCGGCTTGTACCGGAGGGCGTGGAAGTAGCTTACCGCCAGCACGTCGGAGATGCCGAGCGCCTGGGCGATGTAGCCCTGGCCCTGGACCTCGCCCATCAGCAGGGCGTTGCGGCGGATGCGGTAGGCCCGCTCTCTCAGGGAGACGTTCGAGCCGGCGCGGGTGGGTTCGGTGGACATCGGCGCCTCCCGGTCAGTGGATCAGCATCCCGCCGTTCACGTCGATCACCGCGCCGGTGATGTACGAGGACAGGTCGGAGGCGAGGAACAAGCAGGCGTTGGCGACGTCGTCGGCGACGCCGAGGCGGGCGAGCGGGATGCCCTTGGCGATCTCGACCTTCAGCTCGGGGGTGAGCTTGCCGCCGGTGATGTCCGTTTGGATCAGGCCGGGGGTGACGGAGTTCACCCGCACGCCGTCCGGGCCGAGTTCCCGGGCCATCGCCTTCTGCAGGCCGAGCACGCCGCCCTTGGCTGCCGAGTAATGCGGGCCGCCGAAGATGCCGCCGCCGCGCTGCGCCGAGACCGAGGACATGCACACGATCGACCCGGATTGCTGCGCCCGCATCCCGGGGATCACCGCCTGGCTCATGTAGAGGGTGCCACGCAGGTTCACGTCGGTGACCGCGTCGTAGTTCTCCGGCCCGATCTCCATGATCTTGAGCGGTTGGGTGATGCCGGCGTTGTTGACGAGCACGTCGATCCGGCCGAACCGGGCCGTCGCCTCCTCGGCCGCCGCCTGGCAGGCGGCCTTGTCGGTGACGTTGCAGGCGAGGCCGAGATGGCCGGCGCCGATGTCGCGGGCGGCTTCCTCCGCTTGGCCGGCATCGAGGTCGAGGATCACGATCCGCGCGCCATGGGCCGCAAAGAGCTTGGCGGTGGCCTTGCCGATGCCCCGGGCGGAGGCCGCCCCGGTGATCAGGCACACCTTGTCCTCGAGCAGTTTCATACTGTCCTCCCGGCTGTTTTGTGGCGCTTTTGTTGAACGAATACTGCGTCCGCCCGCCGGGCTATGGCAAACGCGAAATCTGCAACTGCAGATGAATCTGGCTCAACCCAAACCGATGAATTCGCGTCAGGTCAGGCTCGGATCGAGCGGGATCGACAATTCCTCTGCGAGCCAGCGCGCGAAGACGCGAAGTGGCGCCCGGCGTCGGGAGGCGGCCGGGAAGACGAAGTGATGGGCGACATAGCGCAGGTCTACGGCCCGGCCCGCGAGGGGGGCCACGAGGCGGCCGGAGGCGAGCTCCCGTTCCGCGAGGCGGGTCGATTCGAGAGCGATGCCAAGCCCATCCGCGGCGGCGACCAGGGTCAGAAAGCTCCGGTCGAAGCGGAGGCCCGCCGTCGCGGGGACGGCGAGGCCGTTCGCCTCGAACCAGTGTGGCCACCGCAATTGCTTGTTGTCGCTCTGGATTAGCGTCTGGCCGATGAGGTCGGCGGCGCTGGCGATGGCGGCGCGGACCGGATCGCAGAGGGGTGTGAGGATCTCTTCGCCCAGCGGCATGCGTACGACCCCGTCGCCACGGGGTGGCCCGTAGACGATGTCGGCATCGAAATCGTCGTTGGTGAAGCGGGCATAGTCCATCCCGGCCGCCAACCGCACCTCGATGCCGGGATGCTCACGCAGGAAGCGAGCGAGACGCGGCGTCAGCCATTGAGCGGCAAAACTCGGGGCACAATGCAACCGCAGCAGTTGCGAGCCCCGGCTCGTCACGAGATCGAGCCCCCGGTCCAGCACCTCGAAGGCGCGCCCCACGTGGTCGAACAGGGTCTCGCCCGCAGAGGTGAGTGCGACGCCCTGGCCGGTGCGCTCGAAGAGGGCGACGCCCAGTCCCTCCTCGATCTTGCGGATGGCATGGCTGATGGCGCTGGTCGAGAGACCAAGGTCTTCGGCTGCCGCCTTGAACGAACGACGGCGGGCGGCGGCT
Organism: Methylobacterium sp. J-067; assembly: GCF_022829465.1. GTDB lineage: Bacteria > Pseudomonadota > Alphaproteobacteria > Rhizobiales > Beijerinckiaceae > Methylobacterium > Methylobacterium litchii. Next base: position 4,567 of record NZ_JAKSXZ010000121.1, on the reverse strand, counting down.
TCGAAGATCCGGATGGCGGACAGGGGAATGACCGGGCGCATCACGCCACTTTCCTCGCCAAGCCGGTCCGCAGCAAGGTCACGAGAGCGGTCCCGACCGCTGCCACAGACCGTACGCCGTCCCTGCCTCGCCGGTTACTCCCGAGCGATGGGCCAGCCGGGGGACCCCAGGCCTATCCGTCAAGGCTTGTCCGCCTTTTCGGGGGAGCGGGTCAAAGCAGTCGTTCCGCTTTCGGCCAGTTCCTCTTACGTCGGCGGTCGTCACGAAATGGCCAGGTCGGGTGGGTTTCAGCCTGTCCGCTTTCGCGCGCGAAGAGGCTGACGCGGACGCAAGATCAGCTCTCTTTCAATTCATGCTGGCTCGGCAGGAACATTGTCAGGATGCCAAGAGCTGGCAGGAGCGAGCAAACCAGAAATACGAAGCGGATGCCCTCCCAATCCGCGAGTGCGCCAAGCATGGCCGCGCCAATCCCACCGATGCCGAAGATGAAGCCGAAGAACAGTCCCGAAACCATTCCCACCCGGCCCGGCATCAGCTCCTGCCCGTAGACCACGATGGCGGGGAAGGCCGAGGCGATCACGAACCCGATCACGATGCTGAGCAGCCCCGTGGCCGTCAGCCCAACATGGGGCAGGAGAAGCGTGAACGGCAGGACGCCCAAGATCGAGACCCAGATGACCAGCTTGCGCCCGAGCCGATCACCGATCGGGCCTCCCGCGACGGTTCCCGCTGCGACGGCGGCAAAGAAGACGAACTGATAGATCTGCGCGTCGCGGGTGGAGAGGCCGAAACGGTCTATCATGTAGAACGTGTAGTAGCTCGTGAAGCTCGCCAGATAGATGTACTTCGAGAAGAGCAGTGCGATCAGGATCGCCATGGCAGTCGACACCTGCTTGCGCGATAAGGTCGGATGCCGGGCCGGTGCTGCGCCCGATGGACGCTTGGCGTGTCCGTTCCGCTTGTACCAGTGGCCGAGCCCGGACAGGATGACGATCCCGCCGAGGGCGGCGAGGGCGAACCAGGCGAGCCCGACTTGGCCGCGGGGCAGCACGACGAACGCGGCCATCAGGGGCCCGAGCGCGGAGCCGAAGTTGCCCCCGACTTGGAAGAGCGACTGCGCCAAGCCGTGTGACCCTCCCGACGCGAGCCGCGCGATGCGCGAGGATTCCGGGTGGAAGATGGAGGAGCCGAGACCCAACAGCATCGCGCCGACGAGCAGCACACCGTAGCTCGGCGCGACGGCGAGCGTCAGGAGTCCGGCCATCGATGACGCCATGCCGACCGGCAAGGAATACGGCAGGGGATGACGGTCGGTGTAATGGCCGATGAAGGGCTGAAACAGCGATGCGGTGATCTGATAGACGAAGGTCATTAGGCCGACTTGCACGAAGCTGAGGGCCAACTCGCCTCGCAGGATTGGATACACGGCCGGCAGCAAGGCCTGCATCATATCGTTCAGCAGATGGCAGAAGCTCGCCGCCAATAGAACCGGAAACACGGTCCTTGGCTTGGTCGGGCTTATCGGGATGACTGGGGAAGTCTGCACGGTCCGCTCCGCCCCTGATGGAAGCCTTGTATTCGGTCGAGTTGCTGCATACAGCGCCGCGCGTAGGGCCTGCCACCAATGCCGGGCCGAGCACCTCCGTGAGTGGGCCAATGCCACGCCGGCTTCATATCGACAGCGTCGACCATGTGCCGCGCGCCATCGTCGCCATCGGCAACGACTTTCCGGACGGCCATCTCATCGCGCCCCACCACCATCGACGCGGTCAGCTCATCTCGGGCGCGTCGGGGGTCGTCGTTCTCTCGACGGCGTCGGGCACTTGGGTGATGCCCCCGCAGCGGGGCATGTGGATCCCGCCAGCCACCACGCATCACGTCCGCATGGTCGGCCCGGTGAGCCTACAGAGCCTCTATCTCGAACCCGACGCGACGGACGGCATGCCGACCCGCTGCCATGTGGTCGAGATCTCCCCCTTCATGCGCAGCCTGATGACCGAGGCCATGAAGGCTCCGCTCGCGTATGATCTCACGGGGCGTGCCGGGGTGCTGATGGACCTGATCCAGCACGAGATGCGGTGCTTGCCGGTCCTGCCGCTCTCGCTGCACTACCCGGCACAGGGCCCCCTGGCGGCGCGGTGCATGCGGTTCATCGATCGACCGAGCGTCCACGAGACCATCGACGACTGGGCCGGGAACCTTGGACTGAGCCGGCGCACATTTACGCGCCTGTTCCGCCGCGAGACCGGGATGAGTTTCGTGGAGTGGCGCCAGCAGGCCTGTCTCCTTGGCGCGATGCCGCGGCTGGCGGCGGGCGAACCGGTGACGACGGTCGCCATCGACCTGGGATACGAAAACCCGGCCGCATTCACGACGATGTTCAAGCGGGTCTTCGGTCGCCCACCTCTCGCCTACCTTGGTCTGCGAAGCGAACGCGGCAGTGAAGCGGAGGCTAAGCCAGGGTCCGCTTTCGAATAGCCCAAGCTACCTCCCGATTGGCTGGCTTGGGTCGGAAGCGGGAGAGCCGCTGTGGGTGGAAAGCGGCTAGATGACTGGACTATTCGATGCCTTCGAACGGATTTTTGTTGAGCAATCAGAAAGGCCGATGGTTTGCGCCCTTCGGCGGGCGCAGGTGCTTACCTTGGGTGGCGCGCGGGCATCTCTGACGCACAAATTCCTTGAAGGGCGGTCCACTCGTCGCCTGAGAGGATCGCTCGTCCCAGTGCGCCCGGACTAGCCTGCGCACGGATTGCTGCGGCCCGCTCGCGTGTGAGCGGGTGGCTGCGAAGAATGGCGAGTGCTTCACTCAAGCCCCCCTTCTCGTCCTCGGCGATGCGTTCGAGGATTTCGGCGAGGGCAGCGGCATTGCCACCTGCTCTCGTCATCAAATTGACCGCGAAGGTGTCTGCGGCCCGTTCCGCCTCGCGGCTATAGCCAGCTGAGAGCAAAGCGTTGCCGAGCCCGATGATGATCGTCGAACCCGTCAGATCACCCAGGACGAGGCTGAGGAGGAATGACGTGCCCGACGCCTGGATCAGCGAGCGGGTCGGGTCGCGCCCATGCACGTGGCCTAGCTGTCAAACAGCGTTGAACTTTGACCCTGGATCGGCGTCGAACTTTGACCTCTCTGGCGTGTGTGCCTCGACGCCCCTGATCAGACCGGCGTAGCGGGTCCGGGAAGCGCAGCCGGGCTGATCAGGGGTCCAGCAGGCGTGCCGAGTGTGCGGGCCTCAGGCGCGGATCTTGAAGCGCCAGCTCTCGTTGCCGGTCTCGACGATCTCGCAATGGTGGGTGAGGCGGTCGAGCAGCGCCGTGGTCATCTTGGCGTCGCCGGCGAACACGCTTGGCCATTCCCCGAAGGCGAGGTTCGTGGTGACCACGATCGAGGTGGTTTCGTAGAGACGGCTGATCAGGTGGAACAGCAACTGCCCACCTGACTGTGCGAACGGCAGGTATCCGAGTTCGTCCAGCACCACGAGGTCGAGCCGGGCGAGATGGTCCGCGATGCGGCATAGGCCGGCGAGGAGACAGACGATGGGACATTCTGCACACGATCCGGCCGTCAAAGGACGGCCGGCCTGGAATGCTGGCCGCAAACTTGGCGCCAAACGGGCCCTCAAACCTCAGCAGGTCTGGGCCGTCCGGTTCTGGCTCGACCGCGAACGGCGCACACGCGACCGGGCAATGTTCGACCTTGCCATCGACAGCAAGCTGCGCGGCTGCGACATCGTCAAACTTAAGATTGGCGATCTCGTAAGTGGCGGTCGCGTTCGTAGCCGGGCTATCGTCATCCAGCGCAAGACCGGCCGACCGGTTCAGTTCGAATTGCTCGAAACCGCACGAACCAGCATCCTCGCATGGCTGGAGGCCAGGAGTGGTACGCTCGACGACTATGCGTTCCCCAGCCGGCTCGACGGCGTCACGCACATCAGCACGCGGCAGTATGCGCGCCTGGTCGATGAGTGGGTCACGGGCGTCGGGCTGCGCAGCGAGGACTATGGCACCCATTCCCTTCGCCGCACGAAGGCATCGTTAATCTACAAGCGAACCGGCAGCCTGCGTGCCGTCCAGATCCTACTCGGCCATACCAAGATCGAGAGCACGGTCAGATACCTCGGCGTCGACATCGAGGATGCTCTGACCTTGGCAGAGGGAACTGAGATTTGAGCGTTCGGCCCCTCGGCTTTCGTGTCGAGGGGCTTCGGAACCGGTTCGGCAGCAAAGCGCCCATATGAGCCGTTCGACCTCAGATGGCCAGAGCTCCAAAGCAGACGTCATTGAAGGAATTGATCTTCCCGGAGATATCGTCCTTCCCCATGCCCATGGGTCGAACCATCTACGACTAGCTAGGGCACTAACTGAAACCCCGCTCATCCAGAATAAAACGATCCGGCGGCATCCATCGGGAGAGTCGCCGGATCGGTCTGGCCTCAGCCTGGCGCGAGGCCGAGGAGGGTGCCGAGGGGCACGGAGAGGGTGAAGCCGCCGTAGAAGCCGTCCTTCGGCCGCCGGGCGGTGAAGGGATTGAAGTAGGAGTTGCCGTTCACGAGATATTGGACGACGGGCT
>NZ_JAKSXZ010000120.1 GCF_022829465.1 Methylobacterium sp. J-067 | reverse complement strand
TCATCGCGGACGGGCTCTCCGCGACGGCGGTCGCCCTCAACGCGGTGCCGGCGGCGGCGGCGCTGGCGGCGCGGGTGAAGCGGGCCGGCTGGAGCCTCGCGCCCTTCGTCGTCGCGACACAGGAGCGGGTGGCGCTCGGCGATCCCGAGGGCGCGCGGCTGCAGGTGCGGGCGGTGGTGGTGCTGATCGGCGCGCGGCCGGGCCTCTCGGCCTCGGACAGCCTCGGCTTGTACGTCACCTTCTCGCCGGAGCCCGGTCTGCCCGATTCCCGGCGCAACTGCATCTCCAACATCCGGCAGGACGGCCTCTCCATCGAGGCGGCGGCCGCGCAGATGGAGGCGTTGCTGCGGGCCATGTTCGCGCAGCGACTCAGCGGCGTCGGGCTCCGGCGGGACGAGGCCGCGTTGCCCGGCGCCTAGGGGCTTCAGGCCGACAGGGCCGGCGCGGTGCGGTGGCGCGTCGCCTGTTCGTAATCGTAGGCAAGCGCCAGGAGGTCGGCCTCGCTCCAGAGCGGCCCGACGAAGATCAGGCAGAAGGGCGCCCCCGAGGCGAAGGTGCCGGCGGGCATCACCACGCCGGGCAGGCCCGCGATGTTGATCTCGCTGACGGTCGTCTCATGGATCGTCTCCGTCCCGTGCAGGGACGGGAGGGTGTCGCGCATCTGCGGGAAGACCAGGGCGTCGAGGCGATGCTCGTCCATCACGGCCGCGAAGAGGTCGAGGTATCCCTCCCGCGCGGCCAGGAAGTCGGACAGGTCCGGGGGCGAGAGCGGGTCGGTGAGGCAGGGCGCGAAGGATGGGACATCGTTCATCCAGTCGAGCACGCCGCCCTTGGCGAAGGGGTCCTCGGCCTTTGTGGCGGCAGTGAACTCCGCGAGCGTCCGCAGGGAGGCGTCGGGGCCGAGCCGTTGCAGGTACGCCTGCAGATCGAACAGCACGCTCTCGATGCCGCGGGCATCGTAATGGTCGAGGTCCGGCACCGGCTGGCCGATCGCCGCGAAGCCGCTGCCAGCGAAGGGATCGGCGACAAGGGTGGCGCCGCGCGCCGCGATCTCCCCCTGCGCCCGCTCATAGAGGGCGGTCGTCTCCGCCGAGAGCGGCCGGTCGCGCCAGCCCGGCCCGTAGAGGCCGAGCCGCTTCCCCCGCAGGGCGGTCTCGGACAGCGCGGAGACGTAGCCGCCCTTCGGACGGCGGCCGATGCCGGCCACGGTCTTGGGGTCGGCGGCGGTGTAGCCCGCCAGGGCATCCAGGGTGAGCGCGGCGTCGCGCACGCAGCGGGCGATCGGCCCCACGACGTCGCGGGTGCTGCCGGCCAGCGGGATCACCCCCGCATTGGGCACCAGGGCGAAGGTCGGCTTGATGCCGACGAGACCCTGCGCGGAGGCCGGGTTCTGGATCGACCCGCCGGTCTCCTCGGCGAGGCCCAGCACCGCGAGGCTCGCGGCCACCGCCGTCGCGGTGCCCGCGCTCGATCCGCCGGGCAGGAGGTCCGGCGCCATGGCGTTCAGGGTCGGCCCGGCCCAGCTGTCGTTGGCGTGGCTGCCCGTGGCGCTCAGCACCGGCACGTTGGTCTTGCCGAGGATGACGCAGCCCGCCGCCCGCATCCGCGCCACCACGGGCGCGTCGGTGCCGGGGATCAGGTCGGTGCCGCCGGCCTTCGAGCAGAGGAAGTGCCAGCCCCCCGTGCTCGGCAGCCCGGCGACGTCCATCGTGTCCTTGATGACGACCGGCACCCCCGCGAGCGGCCCCAAGGCCTCGCCGGAGGCCCGGCGGGCATCGATCGCCCGCGCCTCGTCAAGGGCGTTGGGGTTGAGGAAGATCAGGGCATTGTAGCGGGGGTTGTAGGTCTCGATCCGCGCGAGGAACGCGCGGGCCAGGGCCTCGGCGGTCACGCCCCGGGCGAAGGCGGCCTGGGCGTCGGCGACGGTCATTTCCACGAGCAGATCGGAAAGGGCGAGCGCATCGGTCTCGGCGGCGTCCATCACGGGGCTCCGGGTTTGGGGTGGTTGGGGGTATGCGACGGCCGGGCCCGTCAGGCCATGCCGACGAACTCGTCGATCAGGGCGCGGTCGCGGGCGACCTCGGGGGGCACCTCGCGGGTGATCGTGCCCTTCTGGAGGATCAGGATCCGTTCGGAGAGCCCGGCGATGCAGTTCAGGTTCTGCTCCACGAGGAGCAGGGCGATGCCGCGTTCGCGCCCGATCCGCTGCAGCGTCTCGATGATCTCCTCGATGATCGAGGGCTGAATGCCCTCGGTCGGCTCGTCGAGGAGGAGGATGCGCGGGTCGCCGCACAGGCAGCGGGCCAGCGCCAGGAGTTGCTGCTCGCCCCCCGACAGGGCGCCGCCGGGCCGGTTGAGATAGGCCTTCAGGCGGGGGAAGGTGGTGAGGATGTCGGCGATGGTCTCGTCCTCGCCGCGCTTGGCGAGAAGGCAACCCATGCGCAGGTTCTCGTGGACGCTCAGCGCGGGGAAGATCTCGCGCCCCTGCGGCACGTAGCCGATACCGAGTTGCGCCCGCGCGGTGGGGCTGCGCCGGGTGATGTCGGCGCCCTCGAAGCGGACGTGGCCAGCCGTCGCCGGCAGGTAGCCCATGAGGGTCCGCAGCAGCGTGGTCTTGCCCATGCCGTTATGGCCGAGGATGCCCACGAACTCGCCCGCCCGCACGGAAAGGGCGACGCCGTCGAGGATCGGGATGCGTCCGTAGCCGGAATGCAGGCCCTCGACGGACAGGAGCGGCGGAGCGGCGGCCACCATGTCAGGCCGCCTGCTTGCCGAGATAGACATCCCGCACGCGGGGATCGGCCAGCACCTTGTCCACACTGTCCTCCACGAGGATGCGGCCCTGGTTGAACACCGTGACGGTCTTCGCGATCATGCGGATGAACGGCATGTCGTGCTCCACGACGATGAGGGCATGGGTGCGGTTGATCTCGCGGATCAAGTCCGCCGTGCGGTGGACCTCGTCATGGGTCATGCCGGCGGCGGGCTCGTCGAGCAGGATCAGTTCCGGCTCCTGGGCGAGCACGGTGGCGATCTCCACCCATTGCCGCTGCCCGTGCGCAAGCTGGCCGACGATCCGCCCGGCGATTCCCGTGAGGGCGAGGCGCGTCAGGGTCTCCTCGACGATGGCGCGGGTGCGGGCGGCGGACTTGCGCCGCCCGGCCGCGACGAAGACGTTCTCGTGGACCGTGAGCCCGTTGAAGACGTTGGGCACCTGCGTCTTGATCCCGACGCCGAGGCGCGCGATCGCATGGGGCTCGGCGCCGGTGATGTCGGTGTCGCGCAGGCGGATTTTGCCCTCGCTCGGCTTGAGCTGCCCGGTGAGGATCTTGAAGAACGTGCTCTTGCCGGCGCCGTTCGGGCCGATGAGGCAGCGTAGCTCGACCTCGCCGAGGGTGAAGTCCACATCCGCCACGGCGGTGACGCCGCCGAAGCGCATGGTGACGCCGCGCGCTTCGATGAGCGGGCGGAGGGATGCGCCGGGGGATGTCATCGCGCGCTCTCCGTGACGAGGGTGTCGGCCGCCTTGCCCGGCCGTGGCGCGCGGACCCGCTCCACGAGGCGCAGGGCCGCGCCCCGCGCCACCGGCAGCAACCCCTGGGGCACGAGCAGGACGAAGCCGACCAGCACGATCCCGAGGCCGAGGTTGGAATCGACCAGGGTCTGGCTCCCGGCGGCGATGATCAGCGCCTGGATCAGCACGGCGCCGAGCATCGGCCCGACCAGGGTGCCGAGCCCGCCCACCAGCACGTAGATGATGACTTGGGCCGACATCGGCAGCGCGAACACGGTCGGGCTGATGAAGCCGCCCCAATTGGCGTAGAGGCACCCCGCCAGGCCCGCGACGCCCGCCGCGAGCATGAAAGCGATGAGCTTGTAGAGCCGCGGATCGTAGCCGATGAGCTGCGCCCGGGTTTCGTTCTCGCGGATCGCCACGATCACCTGGCCGAGGCGGGCGGCGAGCACCGCCCGCAGGAACGCGTAGACGAGGATCAGCGCGCCCATGGCGGCGTACCAGATGCCCTCCAGGTCGAGGGGCTCGTCGGGATGGCCCGGGGCGTTGAGCGCCGGGATCGCCGGGATGCCGTTGAACCCGCCGAGTTCCGCCGCGCCGATCCGGTACTGGCTGCCGGAGGTGGCGTTCACGAGCTGGAACAGGATCACCGACACGGTCAGCGTGATGACGCCGATATAGGCGTCGCTGATGCGGCCGTAGAACATGAAGTAGCCGAGCAGGCCGGCGAAGGCCATCGGCACCAGGATCGACAGCAGCACCGGGATGCTGCTGTCGCCCATGTTGATCACCGAGACGGCGTAGGCGTAGCCGCCGAGACCGAGGAACGCGGCCTGCCCGAAGGACATCACCCCCGCGAAGCCCCAGACGAAGCCCTGCGAGAGGCCGAACATCGCCAGCGCCGCGAAGCCGGTGCATTGGACGAGGCCGAACGTGTCGAGGACGTGCGGCGCCCCGAACAGGATGGCGAGGCCGAAGGCCAGCGTCGCGAGGAACCCGAGGGCGGAGGCCCGGTTCGAGGGGAAAGCGGGATTCATAGGCTGCGCCTCAGGTAGCGGCCGGTGATGCCCTGCGGGAGGACGCGGATCAGCAGGATCGCGGCGGTCAGGAGGGCGACGTCGCCGATGACCGGCGTGGTCTTGAACGAGACGAGTTCGTTGATGGACCCGAACAGGGTGGAGGCGAGACCGGTGCCGGTGATGATGGCCGGGCCGCCGCCGAGCACGGTGATGAAGGCGCGGGCGATGTAGGCCGCACCCATGGCCGGCGAAACGCCGGAAATCGGTGCCAGCACGCCCCCCGCGAGGCCCGCGAGCGCCGCCCCGAGGGCGAAGGTCGCCATGTAGATCCGGCTGGGCTGCACCCCGAGGGCCGCCGCCATGCGCGGGTTCTGCATGGTCGCCCGCAGGATCAGCCCGAACTTGGTGAACCGCAGCAGCAGAAACATCGCCGCCAGGGCGGACAACGCCGTCACGAGGATGACGAGGCTGTACAGGCTCGCCCCGTAGCGGCCGATGTCGAAGCTGCCGACGGGGGTCGAGACCCCGCGCACCACGTTGCCGTAGAGGGTGGTGACGAGCCCGATCAGCCCGAGGCTGATGCCCCAGGTGGCGAGCATCGTGTCCATCATCCGCCCGTAGAGGAAGCGGATGACGGTGCGCTCCAGGATCAACCCGATCAGCCCGACCACGAGGGGCGGCAGGACCAGCATGGCGATCCAGATGTTCACCCCCGCCCCGGTCGCCATGACCGCCGTGTAGGCGCCGAGCATCATGAGCTCGCCGTGGGCGAGGTTGATGATGCGCATCATCCCGTAGATCACGCCGAGCCCGAGCGTGATCAGGATCAGGGTGGCGATGCCGGTGAGGACGTTGAACGCGAGCAGGCCGACGAGATCCATCGCGCTCAGCCCTTGAGATCCGGGGTGAACTGCTTGTTGGTGCGCGGAGTCTTGATGAGATCGCAGGCGCCGCCGGTGTCGGCCGGGAAGGAATCCGGGAAGGTCGCGAGGATCTTCCACTTCCGGTTCTCGGGCTCGGCCAGATACGTGTTGCGGATCGTATGATGGGTCGCCCCGTCCATCGTGACCTTTCCGGTCGGCGAATCGATGGAGAGGCCGCTTTCCAGGGCGGCCGTGACCCTGTCACGCTCGATCGAGCCGGCCTTCTTCACCGCCTCGGCCCAGAGCATGATGCCGTCATAGGTGGCGGTATCGAGTTCGCTCAGGTCGGTGACGTCCGCGCCGAACTTCGCCTGCATCCCGGAGACGAAGGCCTTGGTCGCGGGCGTGTCGAGGTTGTTGTACCAGCCGTAGCAGGTGATGATCCCGTTCGTGGTCGAGGGGTCCATCGTGGTGAGTTCGTCGCCGAGGCCGAACACGCTAGATCCCACCGGGATCTTGGACTTCATGCCGGCGGCATCCCATTGCCGGTAGAAGCCGGAATGGTTGGCGCCGACCAGGGCCGACAGGACGAGATCGGGCTGGGCCTGCTGGATGCGGCTGATGGCCGAGGAGAAGTTGGTGACGTCGAGGGGGAAGAAGTCGGTGCCGAGGACCGAGCCACCCCCGTCCTTCATGAACTTCGTCATCCAGCTCGCGGTGATGTGGCCGTAATTGTAATCGGCCGCGATGATGTACGCCTTCTTGCCCCAGTTCTTCAGGGCGCAATCGACGATGTGGTTGACGGTCTGGGCCGGGGTCGAGCCGGTGCAGAACACGTTGCGGTCGCAGACGCCGCCCTCGTACTGCGTGTTGTAGAAGTACAGGGTCTTGGACCGCCCGAAGATCGGCCGGATCGCCTCCCGTGAGGCGGAGGTGATGCCGCCCTGGATGACATCGACCTTGTCCTTGAGCGCGAGCTGCTGCGCATACTGGGTGTAGAGCTGCATCGAGGATTGTGTGTCGTAGGCGATGAGCTGGATCGGCCGGCCGAGGAGGCCGCCCGCCTTGTTGAGCAGATCGACGGTGTATTCCGTCGTCTCGATCATCCGCTTGCCTTCGAGGCCGAGGGCTCCGGTTCCGTCGAGCAGGCTTCCGAGCTTGATCGGCTCGGCGGCGAGGCCGGTGCGCGAGACGAACGGCATGGCGACGGTGCCGGCTGCAGCCGAGAGCGCCAGCTTCAGCGCCCCGCGACGGTCGATCGACCCTTTGCTCATCCTCAGACTCCTCTCCGTGCCGCATCTCCGACCCACTGGCCGGCCGCACGCAGGGAGGCGTCGCAAACTCGGTGCCAACCAATCCCACACAACGGTCAAAAAACAGGTGACGCTCGTCGTTTACGGGCTGGACGGCGTAGCTCACGGCCTCGCGTGAAGGCTGAAAGCCACAAAACGCACGCCCAGCACGCTGGACGGTGTCGGCCTCAGCCTGGCGCGAGGCCGAGGAGGGTGCCGAGGGGCACGGAGAGGGTGAAGCCGCCGTAGAAGCCGTCCTTCGGCCGCCGGGCGGTGAAGGGATTGAAGTAGGAGTTGCCGTTCACGAGATATTGGACGACGGGCT
>NZ_JAKSXZ010000119.1 GCF_022829465.1 Methylobacterium sp. J-067 | reverse complement strand
GGCCTCAGCCTGGCGCGAGGCCGAGGAGGGTGCCGAGGGGCACGGAGAGGGTGAAGCCGCCGTAGAAGCCGTCCTTCGGCCGCCGGGCGGTGAAGGGATTGAAGTAGGAGTTGCCGTTCACGAGATATTGGACGACGGGCTCCAGCACGACGCCCCCCGGCAGGGCGAAGTGGGCGTTGACCTCGAACACGAACTTGTCCCGCGAGAACGGCGCGCCGGTCCCGCCGGAGATGAAGTTCGCGTCGGCCAGGAAGCGGGCGTAATCGTCGTTCAGCCGCTGCCAGTTGATCTTGATCCCGTAGGTGTCGAGCGGGCGGCCCTGGTCCGGCGCCTGCAGCAGCAGGCCGGCGAAGCTGTTGAAGCGGATCGGAATCGTGGGATCGAACGCGTAGCCGGTCCCGGTGTAGAACGAGATCGCCGTCGGATGCGGGTTGACCTCGCGGCCGCCGTCGGCGCGCCACAGGGTCTGCGTGCCCGTCAGCACGATCCCGGAGGTGCCCGCCTTCTGCAGGACCGGCGCGCCGGGGTTGAGCCCCTTCGCGGTGCCGAAGACGGTCTTGTAGTTGTCGTCATGATCGGCGGAATTGAAGAAGCCGGTGAGCGAGGCCCGGCCGGGATAGGCCTCCTGCGTGTAGTCGGTGACGCGGCCGATCTCGACCATGGCCACGGCCCCCGTGAGGCGCTCGTAGCCCCAATCGTAGCCGGAGAGCACGTTGGTGCCGGGGTTCACGCTGAACGCGCCGGCCTGGACATAGGTCGTGGGCGACGTCTTGTAGGCGACGTTGGCGCCCCAGACGCCGTACAGGGGCGATGTCCAGCCGGCGTTGAAGTACAGCAGGTCCTGGAAGCAGGAATTGATCGAGTTGCACGGCGGCAGGGCGTAGTAGCGGCCCGGATGGGTGCGCCCGACCTCGATGACGAGGCGGTCGTCGAGCAGCTTCTGCTGGTAGGTGAACAGCGAGAGGCGGTTGTTGTTGGGGTTGTAGGGCGGCTGGTAGCCCACGGTGGTGTCGCCGATGTCGCCGGCCATGTTGAGGTTGCGCACGAGGCCGAAGAACGTCTCGGTGAAGTTGATGCTGCCGCCCGCAATGCCGGCGAGCTTCTGCATGTCGGCGGTCATGGAGAGGACGAAGTAGGCGGAGTTCGATTGCTGCCCGGTGCGCAGGCCGGCGGAGGGGTTGGCTTGGTAGAAGTCGTACATGTTGACGTCGAAGGTGAAGCCGGCCGCCGCCATCTCCGTGGCCCAGGGGGCCAGCGGCCCGACCCGCACCGGCGACGTCGCCTTGGCGGCGAGATCGGGGTTGGTGCGCGCCTGCGTCTGATCGTTCAGCGTCTCGACCGGCGTCGCCGTCTG
>NZ_JAKSXZ010000117.1 GCF_022829465.1 Methylobacterium sp. J-067 | reverse complement strand
CGTCTGGCCGGCGATGGAGGAGATCAGCCCCACCACGTCGCCGATGCGCTCCACGGCGGCGCTCAGGTCCTGCACCAGCCCCCCCGTCTGGTCGGCGGCGATCACCGCCTCCCGCGCGATGCTGGCGGACCCGTCCACCTGCCGCCCGATCTCCTGGACCGACGAGCCCAGTTCCTCGGCCGCCGCCGCGACCGTGGCGACGTTGCTGCCGGCCTCCTCGGCGGCGGCCGCGACGGCCGTCGACTGCGCGGCGGTCTCGGCGGCGGTGCCGCTCATGGTGCCGGCCGTGGCCTGCAACTCGGTGGCCGAGGACGAGACCATCCCGATGA
>NZ_JAKSXZ010000114.1 GCF_022829465.1 Methylobacterium sp. J-067 | reverse complement strand
GAGCGCGCCGAAACCGCCTACGACGACGCCAGCATGGCTGTTGTCGCGGTTGCCTGCGCCACCACCCCCGAGGCCCTGGCCCTGTTCAGTCATCTGGCGTGGTGGGTGCTGGACGAGGCAGAGGTGTCCGCCGGCCATCAGCCCGCCTACCGCACCGCCATGGCGCGGCCGACAGACCTGGGCCTGTACCTCGGCACGCTGACCGGCCCCGCCCCGATGCCGCAGCCCGCGCCGTCCGGTCGGCTCGCTGCCTACTTGCCGCGCCGTCCGGTGCCGGTGATCGCCCTCCGCTCGCTGGTGTCGGCAGATGCCCCCGAGGACGAGGAGGCAC